>NZ_JBWKEY010000001.1:0-1026619 GCF_056435225.1 Streptomyces sp. NPDC043996
TTATGGGGTGGGTGGGTGTTTTCTCTTTTCTCTTTCAAAAAAGCAGCCCCCCCCCCCCCCCCCCCCCCCCCCCCCCCCCTTCCCCCCCCCCCCCTCCCCCCCCCCCCCCCCCGCCGCCGTCTTCGTCTTCGTACGGACCCGCTCAGTACCGCGGCGCGTTGCGCGAGCGCCGCACCCCCGGCGTGCGCCGGTCCTTCGCGCTCCAGCAGCCGGTGTGCCAGTGCCGCCGCTCGTCCACGCCCGAGTGCGCGGGCCACGCCACCACGTGCCCGAGGCCGGAGGGGATCTCCTGGTCGCAGCCGGGGCAGCGGTAGGTCTTGCCCGCCGCGCTCGCGCCCGCGACATGGCGCAGGTGCCACTGCTCGCCCTGCCAGTCCTCGGACCGCTGGAAGCCGCCGTAGCGGCCGGACTGCTCCGCCTGCGGCTCCGGCTTCGACTCTCCGGCGCCCTTGGGGCGATTGCGACGCGGCGACACGGAACACACCTCACGGAAGGAACAGGGGGCGGGGCTGTCCAGCCTACGCGGCAGGCGGAGGGGTACGCGTCCGGTGCCCGCCCCGGCGCAGCGTCCGGCACGGAGCGGAAAATCTGCCAATCTGCCCGCCAAGCCGTGCCTTTGGCACGTGTCATGCGTTGTTGCCGGTAAGGGGAGTACCCGCGTCGGAGTCGAGGAGGCAGGAAGTCCGATGCGCTTAGGAAGCTTTGTGCTGGCCGCCCAGTTCCCGGGACAGGGGCATGGGGAGGCGCTGCACCGCGCGGTGCGGTCCGCCGAGGTCGCCGAGGAGGTGGGCCTCGACAGCGTCTGGCTCGCCGAACACCACTTCGTGCCGTACGGCACGTGTCCGTCCGCGATCACACTCGCGGCCCTGCTGCTCGGCCGCACCCGGCGCATCCGCGTCGGCACGGCCGTGACCGTCCTTCCCAGCGCCCACCCGGTGGCGCTCGGCGAGCAGACCGCGCTGCTGCACCTGACCACCGGCGGCCGCTTCACACTCGGCGTGGGGCGCGGCGGCCCGTGGGTCGACCTGGAGGTCTTCGGCTCCGGGATAGAGGCGTACGAGAAGGGGTTCCCGGAGTCCCTCGATCTGCTGCTTCGCTGGCTGAGCGGCGAGCCGCGGGTCGCGGGCCCCGGTGGCCGCTTCGACTTCCGGGACGTCGCGGTGGTCCCGTGCCTGCAGCGGGACGACGCGGCGCCGCCAGGCCGCCCCGAGGTGGTGGTGGCCTGCACCTCGCCGTCCAGCGTCCGCCTCGCCGCGGCCCGGGGCCTGCCGATGCTGCTCGGCATGCACGCGGGCGACGAGGAGAAGGCCGAAATGGTGTCCTTGTGGAACAGGCACGCACGTGCCGCGGGCCGCACACCGGACGAGATCGCGGCCACCGCGCACGTCTCGGCGGGGGTGGCGCAGATCGCCGACCGCCGCGTGGACGCGGTGGAGACGCTGAAGAAGGCGATGCCCGGCTGGCTGCGCCTGGGCCTTGAGGCGCATGTGACGGTGGACGGCCGCGTCCGCGCCATGCGCGACCCGGTCGCCTACACGGAACTGCTGTGCGGCATCCACCCGGTCGGCACCCCCCAGGTGTGCGCGGACCGCCTCGCCGCCACCGCGGAGCGCACCGGCATCACCCGTTTCGCGCTGCTCGTCGAGGGCTCAGGGGAGCTCACGACGACGGAGGAGAACGTCCGCAGACTGGGCACCGAGGTGCTGCGTCAACTGACCTAGCGACGGCGCCCGCCCCGGCCAGAAACTGGCTCAGGGCGCCCGCGCCAAGGGGGCGCTGCCGCCCCGGTACTGATGCACCTCCCGCGTACGGAGCGGCAGCGAAGGGATCAGCAGTCCCGCAGTTCGGGTGACTGGTTCAGCAACTGGCCACGGATGGAAGTGAACTTGGCCAGCCTGTCGTCCGCCGAGGCGTCCAGGGGGAACACCGCCACGCGGTGGCAGTTCTGGAACGCCAGGCGCACCCCGAAGTGGCGCTGAAGGGCCCCGCGAATCGCGTCACTCGCGAGCGCGCGCAGCAGCTGGCCGCGCGCCTGCTCGTCCGGCGGCGGCGTCTGGTTGTCGGCGAATTCGCCGCCGTCAACCTTCAGCTGGGCCACCAGGGAGCTGATCATCTCCCATGCGTAGGGCAGGGAGGTCCGGACGCAGTCGACGAAGGCAGCTTCGTCGACCTCGCCTCGCTCGGCCTGTTCCAACAGTGCCGGTGAGACGTCGAGCGACATGGGTTCTCCTCTCGCACCCCCAGGGAGCAGGGGTTTACGGACAGGGAAGGAGCTCGCATACGCAGCGTGCACGTGCGACGACCTCCTGCTTATACGGTAGGCAACGCCTGTGGCGGGCACCAGGAGATTGGGCGCATAACTGGCCAGGTTCGAACGGGTTCATCGGCGGACAAGTGGTGCGCCCCACGCCCGCGCGCCGGGCGCTCGGGGGCGTGAATTCGCAGGACCCTCCCGCCGTCGAGTAGCGTTGCCGACCATGCGTCTCGTCATCGCCCGCTGCTCCGTGGACTACGCGGGCAGGCTCACCGCCCACCTTCCGTCAGCCCCCCGCCTGATCCTGGTCAAGGCGGACGGCAGCGTCTCCATTCACGCTGACGACCGGGCCTACAAGCCCCTCAACTGGATGTCGCCGCCGTGCACCCTGAAGGAGGGCACGGGCGACGACTCCGGTGTGTGGACCGTCACGAACAAGGCGGACGAGAAGCTCATCATCACGATGGAGGAAGTCCTGCACGACTCCTCGCACGAACTGGGCGTGGACCCGGGCCTCATCAAGGACGGCGTGGAAGCACACCTTCAGGAGCTGCTCGCCGATCGGATCGAGACACTCGGTGAGGGGTATTCGCTGATCCGCCGCGAGTACATGACGGCGATCGGGCCCGTCGACATCCTGTGCCGCGACGCCGACGGGCAGACCGTCGCCGTGGAGATCAAGCGCCGCGGCGAGATCGACGGCGTGGAGCAACTCACCCGCTATCTGGAGCTGTTGAACCGCGACCCGCACCTGGCGCCGGTCAAGGGCATCTTCGCCGCCCAGGAGATCAAGCCGCAGGCCCGCGTCCTCGCCACGGACCGCGGCATCGGCTGCGCGGTCCTGGACTACAACGCGCTGCGCGGCATCGAGGACGACAAGCTGCGGCTGTTCTGACGGCGAGCCGCGACAGGCCCCGGCTGTTCTGAGGACGCCGGAGCGAGGACACGCGCAGAGGGGGCGGGCCCACCGGGGCCCGCCCCCTCTCCGTATGCGTGCCGTCAGGCCGACGGTGTAGGCGATCAGGCCGACGGCGTCCCTGATGACGGGGCCGTCGACGGGCCGCCGCTCGCGGAGCCCGTCGACACCGGGCTTGACGACACCGGGCCGCTCGCCGAGTTCGAGGTGTTCGGCGAGGTCGGGGTCGACGGCGGCTGGGACGTGGGCGGCTGCGTCGTCGGCGGCTGGGTGGTCGGCGGACGCGAAGTCGGGGGCCGGGACGTGGGCGGGCGCGAGGTCGGCGGGTGGGAGGTCGGCGGCCTCGTCGTCGGCCCGTGGCTTGGCTGGCCCGACGGGCGGCCCGAGGGCTTGCCGCTCGGCTTGCCCGAGGGGCTCTGCGAGCCGCCACCGCCACCGCTGCCGCCGTGATCGGAGGGCCGTCCGCTGCCGCTCGGCGGCGTCGGGTCGTCCGACGTGCCGGGCACGCCGTCCTTCCCCGGGTCGACGGGGCCCTGCGACGCGCCGCCCTTGCCGGGCTTGTCGGCGCCGAGGCCGCCGCCGTCGCCGTCGGCGCTCGCCGACTGGTCGGTGCGGACCTTGTCGGAGGGGTCCTCGTCGTCACCGGAGGTCGCGCCGAGCGTCACCACCGTGCCGAGCACCGCGACGAGCAGGGCGCCCGCACCGGCCGCGACGAGGTTGCGGCGCGTGCCGCGCAGGATGGCGCGGCGGGTGGGTGCCGGGCCGCCGGGGCCCGGGTGGCCCGGCCGCGGCGGCGCGGGCACGGGCGGGACGGTGGCCTGCTGGCTCACGACCGTCTCCACCTCGTCGGGCGAGGTGGAGGGCATCGGCGGCACGAACGTGGCGCGCACCCCGCCGGGCGGCGACGCCGACTCCTCGTACCGCGCGTCGGGCACCTCCTCGCCCGCGGCCGTGCGCCCGCCGGGCAGCGCGCCGCCGGAGCGGTCGGCGACCAGGGCCAGGGCGCGGCGGCCCGCGATGGTGCCGCGCTTGTCGGCGAGGGCGCCGCGCAGGCCGATGGAGGCCTCCAGTTCGGCGCGGGCCCGGTCGAGGCGCCCGCCGCAGAGCGCGAGGATGCCGAGCTCGTGGTGGAAGTACGCCTCTTCGGCGACCTCGCCGCAGGTGCGCGACGCCTCCTGTCCTGCCCTGAGCGCCCGCTCCCAGGCGCCCCAGTTGAGCCCCGCGGCGAAGGCGGGCGCGACGGTGCGCGCGAGCAGCACCGCGGCCGAGGGATCGTCGCCGCCCGCCGCGTCCCTGGCCGCCATGAGGGCGGCGAGGGCGGCGAGGATCGCGTCGGCCTCGGCGGCCACCCGCTCGGGGCTGACCGAGGGATGCCCGGACCACCAGGCGTAGTGCTGGGCGGCGGACTGCGCGTGCGCGGCGGCGTCGTCGGCGTATCCGGCGCTCTCCAGCTGGATCCGCACCCCGGCGGCGAGCCGGTGGTGTCCGCCGACGGGGGTGACGAGGGCGCAGTCGACGAGCTCGGCGAGGGCCGCGTCGGCGTGGGTGTCGCCGACGAGCGCGGGCAGGTGGGCCGGGTGCGGCAGGTCACCGCCGAGCGCGACGGCGAAGCGAAGGGCGGCCCGCGCGGACGGGCTCAGGCGGGAGGCGAGCAGCGCGGCGGGCGCCGCGCCCTCCGCGAGCGAGGGCGGCGGCACCTGGTCGGTGGGGTCGCCGGGCAGGGCGGCGAAGGGCGCGTCCGCGGGCGGGGCGCCGGGGCCGTCGTAGGGGTCGTGCTCGGCGAAGGCGTCGGGGTCGGCGCGCAGCTGGTCGTGCTGGCGCAGCAGGGCGCCCGCCTGGACGAAGCGCAGCGGCAGGCCCTCGGACTCGAACCACAGGTCGCCCGCCCAGTCGGCCTCCTCGTCGGTGAGGACGCGGCCGACGACGCGCTCCAGGAGTTCGAGGGCGCCGCCGCGGCCGAGGCCGCCGAGGAAGACCTCTTCGAGGTGGGACTCGGGCGCGGGCGCGGCGATGTCGGGGGTCGCGGCGACGAGGAAGGCGCACTCGGGGGTGGCGTCGAGGAGCTCTTCGAGGGCGGTGCCGCCGAACTCCAGGTCGTCCAGGACGACGACGGCGCCGATCTCGCCGACGAGTTCGCGCAGCAGGGCGCGGTCGGGGCGGTACTGCCGCGTGTCGTGGACGGTGGCGCACAGCTCGTACAGGAGGTCCGTCGGCGTGCGGTGGTAGCCCGAGAGCCGGATGACGCCGTCGGGGGCGAGGTCCGCGCAGTCCTCGGCGACGGCGTCGAGGAGGGCGGTGCGCCCGGAGCCCGCGGGTCCGGTGAGGCGTACGGAGCGGCCGCGGGCGAGGAGGCGCACGAGGCGCTCGCGCTCCTCCTGGCGTTCGAGGAGCGGGGGGCGGGGCAGTGCGGGCCCCGGCGGCACGGGCGGCAGGGCGGCCCGGCGGCGTTCGGCGCGCTCGGCCGCGGTGTAGGCGCGGGGGCGCTCGGGCTGTTCGCCGGGCGGGCAGGGTTCGATCTCGCTGCCGTCCACGGGGTTCACGGTGAGCAGGAAGTCACCGGAGACCAGGCGCACGGCGCGGACGGGCGCGGGCGTGGATATCGCCGCGCCGAGGCCGGGCGCGCCGGGTCCGCCGGCGCTCGCCGGTCCGGTCGAGGCGTCGTGCCGGGGCGGGCGGGTGTCCCCCGCCGCGCCGTCGTGGGCGTCGTGGCCGGGCTGCGTGCGGCCGTCGTGGCCGTACTCCTCCGGTCCCCGGTTCGTCGGGTCCATGGTCCAAGCCCCCCAGATGCGTCGGTGCGAAGCCCCCTCTGGCCGTGGGCACACCGCGCTGTCGCTTCTGGTCCGGTGCCCCCGTGTGGGTTCGTCAATCGTCGGGCGACCGAACCCTAAACCGTCTTCAGTATGTCCACGGAGGGCGGGGTACCGACCCGCCCGAGACGTCACAGTCTCGTGAGGATTGCGCACCCGTCGCCGGGCCGCGCCGCTCGCGCGGCTCGTCCGGGTCGCGTGCGGCGGACCGGCGCGCCCGGGGCGGCGTTCCGCACGTCACGGGCGGGGAAGCGGCACACGCGGCGTCACACGCGAGGCAGCGATTCGACTCCGATGCCGCCCTCGATGGCGAGGATGCGGTGCAGTCGGGTCGCGACGAGCAGGCGCTGCATCTGCGGAGGCACGCCGCGCAGGACGAGCCTGCGCCCGCAGCGCCCGGCGCGGCGGTGCGCGCCCATGATGACGCCGAGTCCCGTGGCGTCCCACGAGTCGAGTTCGGACAGGTCGAGCACCAGGTCTCCGGCTCCGTCGTCGACGGCCGAGTGCAGGACCGTGCGGGCGTCCGCCGCGCTGCGTACGTCGAGGCGTCCCCCGACGACCAGCTGGGCCTGGTCGCCCCTGATGTGCATATGCGCTCCCCAAGAGTGCCGTGTCGGGTGTGACGCCCGTGCCGTAAGGCGTCTGCGTATGTCACAGCAACTGACTGTCACGTGGGTGAGGAAGTTGCCGTCTGTAAGCGAACCGATACCGAAATCACTCCGAGGGGTGACCCTCGGAGTGACGGCGCGTCCGTGTTCGTGCTCGGTGTTCGTGCTCAGTGCTTGTAGAAGCCCTGCCCGCTCTTGCGTCCGATGTCACCGGCGTCAACCATCCGGCGCATCAGCTCGGGGGCGGCGAACTTCTCGTCCTGCGACTCGGTGTAGATGTTGTCGGTGGCGTGCAGGAGGATGTCGACGCCGGTGAGGTCCGCGGTGGCGAGCGGGCCCATGGCGTGGCCGAAGCCGAGCTTGCAGGCGATGTCGATGTCCTCGGCGGTCGCGACGCCCGACTCGTAGAGCTTGGCGGCCTCGACGACGAGGGCGGAGATCAGGCGGGTGGTCACGAAGCCCGCGACGTCGCGGTTGACGACGATGCAGGTCTTGCCGACGGACTCGGCGAACGCGCGGGTGGTGGCGAGGGTTTCGTCGCTGGTCTTGTGGCCGCGGACGAGCTCGCACAGACCCATCATGGGCACCGGCGAGAAGAAGTGGGCGCCGACGACGCGCTCCGGGCGCTCCGTGACGGCCGCGATCTTGGTGATCGGGATGGCGGAGGTGTTGGAGGCGAGCACGGTCTCGTCCCGCACGAGCTTGTCGAGCGTCCGGAAGATCTCGTGCTTGACCTCGAGCTTCTCGAAGACGGCTTCGACGACAACGTCCGCGTCGGCGGCCGCCTCCAGGTCGGTGGTGGTCGTGATGCGGCCGAGGGCGGCCTCGGCGTCCGCGGCGTCGAGCTTGCCCTTGCTCACGAACTTCTCGTACGAGGCCTTGATGCCGTCCGTGCCCCGGGTCAGCGCCTCGTCGGTGACGTCGCGCAGGACCACGTCCCAGCCCGCCTGGGCGGAGACCTGGGCGATGCCGGACCCCATGAGGCCGGCTCCGATGACGGCGAGCTTTCGTGCCACGTTACGACTCCCCTTGCCTGGCGTATGACAGAGCGCTTACCCGCTGTTTACGTTTCGCGCTGAAGCGGACACTAGCGGTCGTGAGCTGCCAGGTGGCGGCGAAGAGACGCACGCCACGTCCCGTTTGACGGACATCACACCGGGGCGGGCCGCGAGGGGGGCCACGAGGGGTCAGGAGGCCTCGCGGGCAGCGTAGTTGAGGACCCGTTCGCTCAGGAGTTCCTCGAGCTCGTCGAGGAGGACGAGGGCCTCGCGGGAGACCTCGGCCGGATCGCGGCGCGCCATCATCTCGGCGCCGATCCAGGCCATGAGGGTGGCGTGCGTCCAGTTGAGCTGTCCGGCCACGAGTTCGGGCAGGCGGCCCGCGCCCGGGTCCGCCTCGGCGCGCAGGGTGGCGACGAGGTCGCTCAGGCTCTCCTGCTGGATGGCCCAGAGCCGGGAGCGCAGGGCGGGCGAGTCCGTGATGACCCGCATGAAGTCGGCGTAGCCCGTGAAGAGTCCGACCGTGGGCGACACGGCCTCGACGAGGGCGCGCAGTTCGCGCAGCACGGCGTCGGCGGCGCTCTCGCCGTCGCGGCGCCCGCGCACCCAGCGGGAGAGCCGGTCGATCATCTCCACGCCCCGGTCGAGGAACAGGTCCTCCTTGGCCGGGAAGTAGTTGTAGACGGTGTTGACGGACACGTCCGCGGCGTCCGCGACCTCGGCGACGGTGACGGTGACGAAGCCGTGCTCCAGGAAGAGCCCGGTCGCGATGTCCGAGATCCGCTGCTTGGTCTGCCGCTTCTTACGCTCCCTGAGTCCCTCAGCCATGGCCTCATCCTAGGCGCCGATCCAGGGAGTCCATGAAATATTGGTGACATTGCAAAATTTCAGTGGCTCTGTTTTTGTGGTCTCCATGGCAATCATCAGTGCGGCGGGGCTCACCCGGACCTTCTCCACCAAGAACGGCCCCGTGGAGGCCGTGCGCGGCATCGACCTGACCGTCGAGCCCGGCGAGATCCTCGGCTTCCTGGGGCCGAACGGCGCGGGCAAGACCACGACCCTGCGGATGCTCACCACGCTCCTGCCGCCCACCGGAGGCGCCGCCACCGTGGCGGGCCACGACCTGGCGGGCGACCCCGCGGGCGTGCGCGGCGCGATCGGCTACGTGGCCCAGTCCGGCGGCCTCGACCCGCAGGAGACCGTGCGCGCCGAACTCGTGGTCCAGGGAAGGCTCTACGGCCTGTCGAAGGCGCACGCCGAGGAGCGCGCCGAGGAGCTCGCGGCCGACCTCGGCCTCACCGAGCTGCTCGGCCGCAGGACCGCGGCGCTCTCCGGCGGCCAGCGGCGCAGGCTCGACATCGCGCTCGGGCTCACCCACCGGCCCGCCGTGCTCTTCCTCGACGAGCCGACCACCGGCCTCGACCCGGCGAGCCGCGCCGACCTCTGGCGGCTGGTGCGGCGGCTGCGCGACGAGCACGGCACCACGGTCTTCCTCACCACGCACTACCTGGACGAGGCCGACGCGCTCGCGGACCGGATCGTCGTCGTCGACCGCGGCGTGGTCGCCGCCGAGGGCACCCCGGCCGCGCTCAAGCGGCGCTACGCCGGATCGGCCGACGCCACGCTCCAGGACACCTTCCTCGCCATCACCGGCCGCGGCCCCGCCCCCGTCGACACCGCCCCCGTGGCCGTCTGAGCCCGTCGGCTCCACGCCCAGGGCCGTCCGCGACCCCGTCGGCACCGCACCCGTGGCCGCCCGCCTCCTTCGCCACCGCAGCCCGCCCCCTTCGCCCCCAGACAGGAACCGCCCGCCATGCTCCTCCACCACACCGCGCTGCTCTTCGGGCGCTATGTCCGCCAGACGCTGAGGTCCAAGTTCCAGATCTTCTTCGGCGCCCTGATGCCCCTGCTGTACCTGCTGTTCTTCGGCCCCCTGCTCACCGATCTGCCGCTGGCCTCGCGCGGCGACTCCTGGCAGGTCCTGGTGCCGGGCCTGCTGCTCCAGCTGAGCCTGTTCGGCGCCTCGTTCAGCGGCTTCGCGATCATCCTGGAGAAGAACTGGGGGGTGCTCGACCGGATGCGCGTGACGCCGGTGAGCAGGCTCGCGCTGATGCTCGGCCGACTGCTGCGCGACGCCGCGCTGTTCGTCTTCCAGGGCGTCCTGCTGGTGCTCGCCGCCCTGGTGATGGGGTTGCGCGCGCCGCTCGCGGGCATCCTGATCGGGTTCGCGTTCGTGGCGCTGCTCAGCTTCGCGCTGGCCTCGCTGTCGTACGCGCTCGCGCTGAAGGCGCCCACGCCGCAGGAGTTCGGGCCGACGGTCAACGCCCTGGTGATGCCGTCGATGCTGCTGTCCGGCCTGATGCTGCCGATGGCGCTCGGACCCGCGTGGCTTGACGTGCTCTCGCACCTGACGCCCTTCCGCTACCTGGTGGACGCGGTCCGCGACGCCTACGTCGGCCAGTACGCCACCGCACACATGCTGTACGGCGTCCTGGTCGCCGTCGGCTTCGCCGTCGCCGCCGTGGCGGTCGGCACCCGCGTCGTGCGCACCGCCGGTGCCTAGCGCGGCGGGGCGCTGGCTACGCTGGCCCGCATGGTCAATCTGACGCGCATCTACACCCGTACCGGCGACCAGGGCAGCACCGCCCTCGGCGACATGAGCAGGACCGCCAAGACCGACCTCAGGATCGCCGCGTACGCCGACGCGAACGAGGCCAACGCGGTCATCGGCACCGCCATCGCGCTCGGCGGCCTGGACGCGGAGGTC
Source organism: Streptomyces sp. NPDC043996 (assembly GCF_056435225.1). NCBI lineage: Bacteria > Bacillati > Actinomycetota > Actinomycetes > Kitasatosporales > Streptomycetaceae > Streptomyces > Streptomyces sp. NPDC043996. Next base: position 10,351 of record NZ_JBWKEY010000001.1, read on the forward strand.
GTGACGGTCCTCACCCGGGTCCAGAACGACCTCTTCGACGTGGGCGCCGATCTGTCGACGCCGGTCGTCGAGGACCCGAAGTACCCGCCGCTGCGCGTGGAGCAGTTCTACGTCGACAAGCTGGAGGCGGACTGCGACCGCTTCAACGAGCGCCTGGAGAAGCTGCGGAGCTTCATCCTGCCGGGCGGCACGCCCGGCGCGGCGCTGCTGCACCAGGCGTGCACGGTGGTGCGGCGCGCCGAGCGCTCCACGTGGGCCGCCCTCGAAGCGCACGGCGAGACGATGAACCCGCTCACGGCCACCTACCTCAACCGCCTGTCCGACCTGCTGTTCATCCTGGCGCGGACGGCGAACAAGGAGACCGGTGACGTGCTGTGGGTGCCCGGCGGCGAGCGCTAGGCCTCAGACCTTCGTCAGGGACTGCCCGCCTTCGTCAGGGACTGCTCGTCCCGCTCCCCCGGTGCGGGGGCCGGGGCCCGCTTCGGGAACACGGTGTAGCTGAGCGCGATCAGGCCGTGGATGCCCGCCGTCCGCCAGGCGACGTACATCCACGACTCCAGCGAGCTCGTGCGGCTCGGGTCGTCGACGTAAGCCATGGCGAGCAGGAGCAGCCCCGAGGCGACGGCCGCGGCCACCACGGAGCCGAGCCAGACCTTGCCCTCGTGCCGGGCGCGGGCCCAGCCGTAGCGCGGCGGGCGCGGCACCGGCGTGCCGTTGAAGCGGTGGGCCGCGTGGCCGTCGAGCCACTTCACGGTGCGGTGGCCGTGGCCGACGGTGTAGCCGATGTAGAGCGCGGCCAGGCCGTGCTTCCAGCTCGGGTCGGCGCCGTTCTTGAGGTCGAGCGCGGTGACGACGAGCAGGACGAGTTCGAGCAGCGGCTCGCACAGCAGGATCGCGATGCCGAGCTTCGGCATCCGCAGCAGATAGCGCGTGGCGAGGCCCGCCGCGAGCAGCACCCAGAAGCCGACTTCACAGATGATGATCAAGGTGACGATCACGGCTCGTTCCTCCCGGTCGCCCTGGTCTTCGTTCTCACCCCTTCAGATTCGCCTCCCGGCCCCGGCGACACGTCGTCACCAGTGACGACGTAGCGGCTGCATCCTTCGATGTAGCGGCTGCACACTTCGATGTACGCGTGCTTCACCCGGTGATGGGAGGCCCAAGCGGCGCACTCCGTGTTGGATGGAGTCATGCCGCTGCCGCTCGCCCGCCCCGACGTCGTCGATGTCCGCATCGCCTCCGTCAGCCTCGTCAGCGGCCTCGGCTTCTGGGCGCTCGGCCTGCACATGCAGATCGACCGGCCGCTCGGCGACGCCTGGACGCTGCTTCCGCTGTTCGTCATGGCGGGCCTGGAGCTGCTGCGCCGGACCGCGCCGCGGTTCGCGCTCGCCGTCGGCACCGTGGCGCTGGTCGTCGACCAGTTCACGCCGGGCAACCTGGCCACGGTCGTGATGTTCACCGACCTCGTGTACGCGGCCGTCCTGTACGGCACGCCCGCGGCCGCCCGGCGCATCCCCGTCACCACCGGCGCGATCACCGTGGCGGTGACCATCGGGTTCCTGGCCTGGTTCCGGGAGCCGGAGGCGCTCCTCATCGGCGCCATCACCGCCCTGGTGTCGTTCGCGCCCGCGACCACGGGCGCCCTCGTCCGCAACCACCGGGACGCGGCGGAGATGGCCCGCCTGCGCGCCGGGCAGACCGCGCTCCTCGCCGAGGTGGACCGCTCCCAGGCCGTCACCGCCGAGCGCGCCCGGATGGCCCGCGAGCTGCACGACGTGGTCGCCAACCACCTCTCGGCGATCGCCATCCACTCCACGGCGGCGCTCTCCCTCGACGACGAGAGGACCACCCGGGACGCCCTGGCCGTCATCCGCGAGAACAGCGTCGAGGGCCTGGCCGAGATGCGCCGTCTGATCGGCATCCTGCGGGACTCCAGCGGATACGACAAGGACGCCGAGCCCCTGGCCGCGCCTACCCTGGACGGCCTCGGCGCGCTCGTCGCGGGCGCCCGCGCGAACGGCCTGGACGTGACCCTGGACGACGGCCGCGCCCCGGACGGCGACGCCCTGCCCGCGCCGGTGGAGATGGCCGCGTACCGCATCGTGCAGGAGTCCCTCACCAACGCCCTCAAGCACGCCGCCCCCGGCCGGGTCACCGTGGCCCTGGCCCGGGAGGCGGGCGCGCTGTGCGTGCGCGTCACGAGCCCGTACGGGGACACGCCGGGCCCGCGCGCTCCCGGGTCCGGTGCCGGCCTCGTCGGCATGCAGGAGCGCGCGGCGCTGCTTGGCGGCACGTTCTCGGCGGGGCCCGAGGCGGGGCCCGAGGCGGGCCCCGGGGCGGAGCGCAAAGTGTGGCGGGTGGCCGCCCGGCTTCCCGTCGATCCCGCAGACCAAGAGGTGACCGAATGATCCGTGTGCTCGTCGCCGAGGACCAGTCCGCCGTACGGGCGGGTCTCGTCCTGATCCTGCGCAGCGCGCCCGACATCGACGTCGTCGGCGAGGCGGCGGACGGCGAGCAGGCGGTCGCGCTCGCCCGCGAACTGCGGCCCGACCTCGTCCTGATGGACGTCCAGATGCCGCGCCTGGACGGCGTGTCGGCCACGCGTCAGGTCGTCGCCGAACAGCTGGCGGACGTGCTCGTCCTGACGACGTTCGACCTGGACGAGTACGTCTTCGGGGCGCTGCGCGCCGGAGCCTCGGGCTTCCTGCTCAAGAACACGGAGGCGAAGGCGCTCCTGGAGGCGGTGCGCACGGTCGCGCGCGGCGAGGGCCTGATCGCGCCCGCCGTGACCCGCAGGCTGATCGCGGAGTTCGCGGCGCCGGGCCCCGCCTCGCGCGGCGCCGGTGGTGTGGACCTCTCGGTCCTCGACGTGCTGACCCGCAGGGAGCGTGAGGTCCTCTCCTGCCTCGGCGAGGGCATGTCCAACGCGGAGATCGCCCGTCGGCTCGACATGGCGGAGGCCACGGTGAAGACCCATGTGAGCCGTCTGCTTGGGAAGCTGGAGCTGCGCAGCCGGGTGCAGGCGGCGGTGCTCGCGCAGGAGCTCGGGGTCTGAGCGGGGCCCAACTGCCGCATTCCGACCAGTGGTTCAACCACTTGACCGTTGGTCCAGACCTTTCTATTCTCACCGCACTGCGGTGAGCACAGGAGATGTACACGTCATCCATACGGTGCTCACGGGCGTCGCAGGGTTCCACCCCCACCCCGGAACTCGACCGAGGAGCACACCTTGCGCGTCAGAGACAGGTCACGACACCGGTCAAGACACCGTCTGACAGCCGGACTCACCACCCTGCTGCTCCCCTTCGCCACGCTCGTCGCCCTCTCCGGACCCGCCGACGCGGCCCCCGGCGCCGCGCCCAAGGCCACCCCCCAGGCGGCGCCCAAGGCCGCGGCCGGGGTCACCGCCACCTACGCGCGGACCCAGGACTGGGGCGGCGGCTTCGAGGGCAAGTGGACCATCAAGAACAGCGGTACGACGGCCGTCAGCGGCTGGACCGTCGAGTGGGACTTCCCCGCGGGCACCCGGGTCACCTCCGCCTGGGACGCCACGGTCACCAACTCGGGCAACCGCTGGACCGCCAAGAACCTCGGCTGGAACGGCTCCCTGGCCCCCGGCGCCTCCGTCTCCTTCGGCTTCAACGGCTCCGGCGCGGGCTCCCCCGCCAACTGCCTCCTGAACGGCGAGAGCTGCGACGGCGGCGGCCAGCCGGGCGACAACCCGCCCTCCGCCCCCGGCGCCCCGACCGCCTCCGACGTCACCAACACCTCGGTGAAGCTGGACTGGAAGGCCGCCACGGACGACAAGGGCGTCAAGAACTACGACGTCCTGCGCGACGGCGCCAAGGTCGCGACGGTCACCGCCACCACGTACGCCGACTCCGGCCTGACCGCGGGCACCGACTACTCCTACAGCGTCCAGGCCCGTGACACCGCCGACCAGACCGGACCGGTCAGCACCGCGGTGAAGGTGCGCACTACCGGTGGCGGCGACCCCGGGCCCGGCCCCGGTGACAAGGTGAAGATGGGCTACTTCACCAACTGGGGCATCTACCAGCGCAACTACAACGTCAAGAACATCGTGACGTCCGGCTCCGCCGAGAAGATCACGCACATCAACTACGCCTTCGGCAACGTCCAGGGCGGCAAGTGCACGATCGGCGACGCCTACGCGGACTACGACAAGGCCGTCCCCGCCAACCTGTCGGTCGACGGCGTCGGCGACACCTGGGACCAGCCGCTGCGCGGCAACTTCAACCAGCTGCGCAAGCTGAAGGCCAAGTACCCGCACATCAAGATCCTGTACTCGTTCGGCGGCTGGACCTGGTCCGGCGGCTTCACCGACGCCATGAAGAACCCGGCGGCGTTCGCGGACTCCTGCTACAAGCTGGTCGAGGACCCGCGCTGGGCCGACGTCTTCGACGGCATCGACCTGGACTGGGAGTACCCCAACGCCTGCGGCCTGACCTGCGACACCTCGGGCCCGGCCGTGATGAAGAACATGATGCAGGCGTTCCGGACCAAGTTCGGCCCGAACAACCTGGTCACCGCCGCCATCACCGCCGACGGCTCCGACGGCGGCAAGATCGACGCCGCGGACTACGGCGGCGCCGCGCAGTACACCGACTGGTACAACGTGATGACGTACGACTTCTTCGGCGCCTGGGACGCCAAGGGCCCCACGAACCCGCACTCCCCGCTGACCGACTACCCGGGCATCCCCAAGCAGGGCTTCAACTCGGCGGCGGCGATCGCCAAGCTGAAGGCCAAGGGCGTCCCGGCGAAGAAGCTGCTCCTCGGCATCGGCTTCTACGGCCGCGGCTGGACCGGCGTCACGCAGAAGGAGCCGGGCGGCACCGCGACCGGACCCGCCACGGGCACCTATGAGGCGGGCTTCGAGGACTACAAGGTCCTGAAGAACTCCTGCCCGTCCAACGGCACCGTCGGCGGCACGGCGTACGCGCACTGCGGCACCAACTGGTGGTCGTACGACACCCCCGCCACGATCCGCGCCAAGATGGCCTGGGCCAAGGAGCAGTCCCTGGGCGGCGCGTTCTTCTGGGAGTTCACCGGCGACACCGCGAACGGCGAGCTGGTGACCGCCATCCACGAAGGTCTGAAGTAACACCGGCGGCCGGTCCGGCCCACCACCCCCCGGGCCCGGCCCGGCCGCACCTCCCGGACGAAGCCGGGGAGACGGGAACGCCCCCCGTCTCCCCGGCTTCTTCGCCACCCGGGCCCGCCTCGGGCCCGCCTCACCCGGTCAGTGGCGCGGCGGCCCCGGCGCGTACGGCTGCTCACCGGCGTAGGGCCCGTACGAGGCCTGGTCCCCCGCGTACGGCGGCTGGTCCCCCGCGTACGGCCGCTCCGGCGCGTACCGCGCGTACGGCACATGCTCCGCGGGCCGCGGCTCGGCGTGCCCGCCCCCGTGGCGGCCCTGGCCGCGACCCTGGCCGCGGCCCGACTTCGACGGCCACCACGTCGCCCGGCCGAGCAGCGCCACCACCGCGGGCACCAGGACGATCGAGAGGACAAGCGAGGACAGGCCGATGCCGAGCGCCGTGACGAGGCCGATCTCCTGCGTCGCCGGGGACGGGTTCACCGCGAGGCTCGCGAAGGAGCCCGCGAGGACGACTCCGGCGGTGACGATGGCCGGGGCCGTGTGCCGCACCGCGGCGGCCACCGCCTGCTGGGTCGTGCCCGGCCGTCCCATCTCCTCCCGGATGCGGTCGCTGATCAGGATGTTGTAGTCGGTGCCGAGCGCGACGACGAACAGGAACAGCACCAGCGGCAGCGTGAAGGACACGCCAGGGCGGTCCAGGAGGTGCTGGAACACCAGGACGCCGGAGCCCAGCGTCGCCGTGAAGCCGAGCCCGATGGCGAGCATGAGGACCAGCGGCGCGAGCAGGCTGCGCAGCAGGGCCACCAGGATCAGGGCGATCAGCGCGGCGGCCACCGGGAAGACCACCTTGAGGTCCTTCGACACCGCTTCGGACACGTCCGAGAAGATCGCGGCCTCGCCGGACACATGGGCCTCGGTGCCGGGCGGCGCCGCCTTGGAGACCACGGGCCGCACCTCGTCGGCGACGACGTCGCGGGCCCGCTGCGACTGCACGTCCACGTCCAGGTAGAAGTCCACCTTGGCGGCCGTGTGTGCCTTGTTGAGCACGGGCGCGGCCACCCGGCCGACGCCCTTGACGGCCTTCAGGTCCTTGGTGAGGCCTTCGAGTCCCGCCCGGTCGATCGTGGCCTTCTTCGACCCGTCGGCCGCGACGTACACGGTGTGCGGGCTGTCCGCGCCGCCGGGCAGCGCCTTGGAGATCTCCTTGGCCGTCACCGCCGCGGGCGTATCGTCCGGGCCCGCGCCCGAGCCGTAGTCCAGCTTCATGCCGAGCGCGCCCGCGCTCAGCGCGGCCAGGAGCCCGATGCTGGCGGCCACGAACAGGAACGGACGCCGGGCGACGCGCTCCCCGAGCCGCGCGCTCATCCCGGCACGCGGCTCCTTGCGCAGCGACCGCGACGGCCAGAACATCTTCCGCCCGGACACCGCGAGCAGCGCGGGCATGAACGTGAGGCTGGCGACCAGCATCACCAGGACGCACACCGCGATGGCCGGGCCGAGCACCTTGAACTGCCCGAAGCTGGCGATGCCCAGGGTGGCGAACGCGGCCACGATGGTGAGCGCGGCCGACGCGATGGCCGCCCCCACCCGGCCCGCGCACTCGGCCGCGACGTCCCGGGGACGCGCCCCCGGCTCGGCCCGCAGCAGCTCGCGGAAGCGGAAGAGCAGGAACAGGAAGTAGTCGATGCCGATGCCCAGGAGCACCACGGTGATCAGGGACGGCGTCGACGGGTCGAGCTTGAAGTCGAACAGCAGGGCCGTGCCGACCACCGCGCCGGTCGCGGCACCGCCGATGATGGTGACCGCGAGCAGCGGAAGCAGCGCGGCGAGCACGCTGCGGAAGGCGAGCACGTTCAGGAGCACGATGAGGCCCATGGTCAGGATGCCGACCAGCTTCTCGGTGTCCTCCTGCTCCTCCGCCGTGTCGGCGAGGTCCGCGAGGCCGCCGGTGTACCCGCTGCGCAGGTCGGCCCGGGCGAACTCCTTCTCCGCGCGGTCGCGGAAGTCGCGGAAGAGCTCCTGGAGCTCGGGGTCGTTCTTGTTGCCGTCGAGCGAGACGGACACCAGGCGGAACGACCGGTCGGGCGCGTTGGACAGCGGCCGCACGACCGGTGTCTGGGAGTGGTCCGTCACCAGGAACGACGGCGTGTCCTCGGGCTTCTTCATCGTCAGGCGGTGCTCGCCGAGCCCAGCCGCGATTCTGTCGATGCGCGCGCTGTCGGCCGCGGCGAGCGCGCGCCCGTCCTCGCGGGCCACGAGGACGGTCACGGCGTTGTCGTCGGGCTTGGCGCCGAACTCGTCCTCGGCGATGCGCAGGGCGGCCGCCGAGTCGTACGACTTCGGCAGGAAGCCCGCGATGTCGGGCTCGGTGACGCTGTTCAGCTTGGCCTGGCCGACGAGGGTCAGGCCGAGACCGACGACCGTCCAGAGCAGGATGAACTTCCAGGCGTGGCGTGTGGTGCACGCCGTCAGGGATCTGATCACGGTTCCGGTTCCTCCGGCAGGTGGGGTGGGGCCCGGTCCCACCGGGCCCTTCCAGAAGATCACCGGCACCCCGGCGCCCACGTCGCCCGCGACGACGAATCCGACCCGGGACCAGGGCCGTGGCCCGCCGCCCGGCTAGGACCCCGCTCCTAGCGGGCGCTCCCCCCGGGGGATGACGCCCTCGCCGGTCCCGCAGACTGGAATGGACACACCACGTTCCCCCCGGCAAGGAGTCACGACGGCATGCTCGCGCGCAGCCACCCGCCACGACCCGGCCCCCCGATGCCCGGCCGCAGGGACGTCCAGGTGGCGCTCGGCGCCCTGGTCCTCGACCTCACCGCCTACACCCTGAACGTGGGGACCAACGGCGAGACCTGGCACGGGGCCGTCTTCGCGCTGCACTTCCTGTTCCCCTTCGGCCTCGTCTGGCACCGGCGCCATCCCCTCGCCGCCCTCGCCTCCGTGCTCGTCATCCTGACCATCATCACCACCGCCACCCCCGACGCGTACGGCCTGTCCGTCTCCCTCGTCGTCGCCGTGTTCTCGGTGGCGATGGAGCGGCCGACGCGCGTCGCGGTGGCCGCGGGCGTGGTGACCTTCCTCGGGCTCCAGATACCCGGGGTCAGCGAGGACGAGGAGCTGGTGCGCGCCGTCATCGGGGACGTGGTGGGCGTCGGCATGGCCGTCGTCGCCGGCTGCGCGGCCCGCCAGTGGCAGCGGCAGCTCGCCGCCCACCGCGAGCTGCTCGCCGCGGGCGCGGTCGCCGACGAGCGCCGCCGCATCGCCCGCGAGCTGCACGACATCGTCGCCCACCACATCACCGCGATGCAGCTGATGGCGGGCGGCGCCCGCAAGGTGCTCCACCACGACGTCGCCCTCGCCCAGGACGCCCTGGAGTCCCTGGAGGACTCGGGCCGCCTCGCCCTCAGCGAGATGCGGCAGCTCCTGGACGTGCTGCGGGCCGACGACGACACCGAGGGCGGCCCCGCCGCGCCCCAGCCGGGCGTCGACGACGTGCCGCGGATGGTCGCCGACTCCTGCCAGCTGGGCGTGGACACCCGGCTGCTCATCGAGGGCGACCGCAGGGAGCTCGCCCCCACCCTCGGCCTGACCGTGTTCCGGATCGTCCAGGAGGCCCTCACCAACGTCCGCAAGCACGCGGGCCGCGCCGCCGCCACCGTCCGCCTCCACTACGGCCCCGACCTGCTCACCGTCGAGGTGTACGACGACGGCTCAGGACCCGGCGGCACCGTCCGCAGGGGCCGCTCCGGGCACGGCCTCGTCGGCATGCGGGAGCGCGCCGCCCTGCACGGCGGCACCCTGGAGACGGGACCCCGCCCCGAAGGCGGCCGCGGCTTCCGCGTCCTGGCCACGCTGCCGCTGCCCGGCATCGAGCACGAGCCCCACCACCACGAGAAAGCGGCGATCCGGTGACCTCACCCGAAAGCACCCTGACGGTCCTGATCGCCGACGACCAGCCCCTGGTCCGGCGAGGCCTCGCGCTCATCTTCCACGCCGACCCCGGCGTACGGGTCGTCGGCGAGGCCGGGGACGGCCGCGAGGCCGTCGAACTCGCCCGGACCCTACGGCCCGACGTGGTCCTCATGGACATCCGCATGCCGCACCTCGACGGCGTCGAGGCCACGGCCGTCCTTGCCACCGAGCTGCCCGCGTGCCGGGTGCTCGCCCTGAGCACCTTCGACATGGACGAGTACGTGGTCGGCGCGCTGCGCGCGGGCGCCGCGGGGTTCCTGCCCAAGGACGTCTCGCCGGAGGAGCTGGTGGCCGCGGTCCACACCGTCAGCTGCGGTGAGGCGGCGGTGGCGCCGCGGCTGCTCACCCGGCTCATCTCCGCGTACGTCACCGCGCCCGCGCCCCGGGCCGCCCAGCGCGTCCGCCCCGACCTCACGGCCCGCGAGACGGACGTCTGGACGCTCATCGCCCGGGGCTACGACAACGCGGAGATCGCCGAGACGCTGCTGATCAGCCCCTCCACGGTCAAGAACCACGTGACGGCGATCTTCGCCAAACTAGGCGCCCGCGACCGCGCCCAGGCGGTCATAGCCGCCTACGAGTCAGGCCTGATCACCGCGGGCTCCTGACCCTCGCGGTGCGCCCCAGACCCGCCCCTTCCCGACCTGGGGCTCCGCCCCAGACCCCGCTCCTCAAACGCCGGAGGGGCTAGAACCTGCCGGTGGTTCCAGCCCGTCCGGCGTTTGAGGACGAGGCGCGAAGCGCCAATGCTTGTGAGCGGGGGGGGGGGGAACGGGGCCCTACGCCACGTTGACGCGCTGGCCAGGCGGCGCCGCCTCGAGCCAGGCCAGAAACCCGGTCAACGCGTCTTCGCTCATCGCGAGCTCAAGCCGCACCCCCCGGTGCAGACACCCGAGCACCACCGCGTCGGAGAGCAGCGCCAGCTCCTCCTCGCCGTCCGGCGCCCGCCGGTCCACGACCTCGATCGCCGACCGCTCCAGGACCCGCCGCGGCCGAGGCGCGTACGAGAACACCCGGAACCACTCGATCCGGTCACCGTTGTAGCGGGCGACGCCGTACCCCCAGCCCTTGCCTGAGGTGTCCGCCCGCGCCGGTTCGGGCGCGTGCCAGCGCAGGCTGCAGTCGAAGGTGCCGCCGGAGCGCTGGATCAGTCTGCGGCGCAGGCCGAAGACGAAGAGCCCCAGCAACACCAGCGCGATCAACGCAAGTCCGCACACGAGCAGAACGAGGATCATCGGCACCGACCTCCTCGCCTCACTACAGTCTCAACACGACTTCCCGAAACGGACCGAACAACCGCACCCGAAAAAGCACCCGCATCGCCACAGCCGCGACCCGGTCCGGAAAGCTCCGGACCCGGCCGCGGCTGAGTCACGTTACGCCGCGCGCTGGGGTCAGCGCGCCGCCACCGCACGCAGTCGGACGTCGGCGCGCCGCTCGGCGGAGGCGTCGGCCTCCGCCTTGGCACGCTCGAACGCCCGCTCCGCACGCTGGACGTCGATCTCGTCGGAGAGCTCGGCGATCTCCGCGAGCAGCGACAGCTTGTTGTCAGCGAACGAGATGAATCCGCCGTGCACCGCGGCGACGACGGTGCCGCCGTCGCTCGTACGGATCGTCACCGGGCCCGACTCCAGCACACCGAGCAGCGGCTGGTGACCGGGCATGACGCCGATGTCGCCGGACGTGGTGCGCGCGACGACCAGGGTGGCCTCGCCGGACCAGACACTACGGTCGGCGGCGACCAGCTCGACATGCAGCTCAGCAGCCAAGGGTGGCTCCTCGGGTCACCACCCGGCGGTTCAGCCGGGTGTTGGGTCAAATTCTAGTCGGCGTGGAGGGAGGGGCGGGACGCGGTCCCCTTCCGGGGGTGCGCCCGCCCCTCCTTCCGCGAGTCACGGGACTCAGGAGACGCCGAGCTCCTTGGCGTTGGCCTTGAGGTCCTCGAGGCCACCGCACATGAAGAACGCCTGCTCGGGGAAGTGGTCGTACTCGCCGTCGCAGATCGCGTTGAACGCGGTGATCGACTCGTCCAGCGGGACGTCCGAACCGTCGACGCCGGTGAACTGCTTGGCGACGTGCGTGTTCTGCGACAGGAAGCGCTCCACGCGACGGGCGCGGGAGACGACCAGCTTGTCCTCTTCGCCGAGCTCGTCGATGCCGAGGATGGCGATGATGTCCTGGAGGTCCTTGTACTTCTGCAGGATGTTCTTGACCCGCATGGCGGTGTCGTAGTGGTCCTGCGCGATGTACCGCGGGTCCAGGATGCGGGACGTGGAGTCCAGCGGGTCCACGGCCGGGTAGATGCCCTTCTCGGAGATCGGACGGGAGAGCACCGTCGTCGCGTCGAGGTGGGCGAAGGTGGTGGCCGGGGCCGGGTCGGTCAGGTCGTCCGCGGGGACGTAGATCGCCTGCATCGAGGTGATCGAGTGACCACGGGTCGAGGTGATGCGCTCCTGGAGGAGACCCATCTCGTCGGCCAGGTTCGGCTGGTAACCCACGGCCGAGGGCATGCGACCCAGGAGGGTCGAGACCTCGGAGCCGGCCTGCGTGAAGCGGAAGATGTTGTCGATGAAGAACAGCACGTCCTGCTTCTGCACATCGCGGAAGTACTCCGCCATGGTCAGACCGGCGAGGGCCACGCGCAGACGGGTGCCCGGGGGCTCGTCCATCTGGCCGAAGACAAGGGCGGTCTTGTCGATGACGCCCGAGTCCGACATCTCCTCGATGAGGTCGTTGCCCTCACGGGTGCGCTCGCCGACACCGGCGAACACGGAGACACCGTCGTGGTTGTTGGCGACGCGGTAGATCATCTCCTGGATGAGCACCGTCTTGCCGACACCGGCGCCGCCGAACAGACCGATCTTTCCACCCTTGACATACGGGGTGAGGAGGTCGATGACCTTGACGCCGGTCTCGAACATCTCGGTCTTCGACTCGAGCTCGTCGAAGTTCGGGGCCTTGCGGTGGATGGACCAGCGGTCACCCGTGTACTGCTCGTCGACGTTAAGGACCTCACCGAGGGTGTTGAACACCTTGCCCTTGGTGAAGTCGCCGACCGGGACGGTGAGGCCGTCGCCGGTGTCGGTGACCGGGGCCTGGCGGACCAGGCCGTCGGTGGGCTGCATGGAGATGGCGCGGACCAGGCCGTCACCGAGGTGCTGGGCGACCTCGAGCGTCAGGGTCTTCTTCTCGCCGTCGTTGGCCGGGTCGGCCACCTCGACGTGAAGCGCGTTGTAGATCTCCGGCATCGCGTCGACGGGGAACTCCACGTCGACGACCGGGCCGATGACCCGGGCGACGCGGCCCGTGGCAGCGGCCGTCTCAACAGTGGTCGTCATTACTTGTCACTCCCCGCGGTCGCGTCGGCCAGGGCGCTCGCGCCACCGACGATCTCGCTGATTTCCTGGGTGATTTCGGCCTGGCGGGCCGCGTTGGCGAGCCGGGACAGATTGTTGATCAGATCCCCGGCGTTGTCGGTGGCCGACTTCATCGCGCGGCGCGTGGCGGCGTGCTTGGAGGCAGCCGACTGCAGCAGCGCGTTGTAGATGCGGCTCTCGACGTAGCGCGGCAGGAGGGCGTCGAGGACGTCCTCCGCCGACGGCTCGAAGTCGTACAGCGGAAGGATCTCGCTCTTCGCGTTCGACTCCTCCGCCACCGCTTCGAGGCTGAGCGGCAGCAGCCGGCCATCGATGGCCGTCTGCGTCATCATCGAGACGAACTCGGTGTAGACGATGTGGAGTTCATCCACGCCGCCCTCGGCCGTGTCCTTCTCGATGGCCTCGATCAGCGGGCCCGCGACCGTCTTGGCGTCCGCGTACTCGGGCTGGTCGGTGAAGCCGGTCCACTGCTTCGCGATCTCGCGCTCGCGGAAGTTGTAGTGGGCCACACCACGGCGGCCGACGATGTACGTGTCGACCTCCTTGCCCTCGGCCTCGAGGCGCGCGGTCAGCTGCTCCGCGGCCTTGATGGAGTTGGAGTTGAAGGCGCCGGCCAGACCGCGGTCGCTGGTCAGGAGCAGGACGGCGGCACGTGTCGCCGTCTCGGCCTCCGTCGTCAGCGGGTGCTTGGTGTTCGAGCCGGTACCGACCGCCGTGACCGCGCGGGTGAGCTCGGTCGCGTACGGCGTGGAGGCCGCCACCTTGCGCTGCGCCTTGACGACGCGCGAGGCGGCGATCATCTCCATCGCCTTGGTGATCTTCTTGGTCGCCGTGACGGATTTGATGCGACGCTTGTAGACCCGGAGCTGGGCTCCCATGAGTCAGGTCCCTTCCGTCGTCACTTGCCGGCAGCGGCAGGAGCGTCCTCGCCGAGAAGCTTGCCGTCCGAGGTCTCGAACTGCTTCTTGAACGCGGCGACGGCGTCACCGATGGCCGTGATCGTGTCGTCCGACATCTTGGCGCCCTCCTTGATGGAGGTGAGCAGGCCCTGCTCCTTGCGGTGCAGGTAGTCGAGCAGCTCACGCTCGAAGCGGCGGATGTCGGCGACGGGCACGTCGTCCATCTTGCCGGTGGTGCCGGCCCAGATGGAGACGACCTGGTCCTCGGTGGCCATCGGCTGGTACTGAGCCTGCTTGAGCAGCTCGACCATGCGCTGACCGCGCTCCAGCTGCGACTTCGACGCGGCGTCCAGGTCGGAACCGAAGGCGGCGAACGCCTCCAGCTCACGGAACTGGGCGAGGTCCACGCGGAGTCGGCCCGAGACCTGGCGGATCGCCTTGTGCTGCGCGGAACCACCGACGCGGGACACGGAGATACCGACGTTCAGGGCGGGGCGCTGACCGGCGTTGAACAGGTCCGACTCCAGGAAGCACTGGCCGTCGGTGATGGAGATGACGTTGGTCGGGATGAACGCCGACACGTCGTTCGCCTTGGTCTCGACGATCGGCAGGCCGGTCATCGAGCCCTTGCCCATCTCGTCGGAGAGCTTGGCGCAGCGCTCCAGGAGGCGGGAGTGCAGGTAGAAGACGTCACCGGGGTAGGCCTCGCGCCCCGGCGGGCGGCGGAGCAGCAGGGACACGGCGCGGTAGGCGTCGGCCTGCTTCGAGAGGTCGTCGAAGATGATGAGGACGTGCTTGCCCTCGTACATCCACTGCTGGCCGATGGCCGAGCCGGTGTAGGGCGCCAGGTACTTGAAGCCCGCCGGGTCGGACGCCGGGGCGGCGACGATGGTCGTGTACTCCAGCGCGCCGGCCTCTTCCAGGGCGCCACGCACGGAGGCGATGGTCGAGCCCTTCTGGCCGATGGCGACGTAGATGCAGCGGACCTGCTTGTTCACGTCGCCCGAGCGCCAGTTGTCGCGCTGGTTGATGATCGTGTCGACGGCCAGGGCGGTCTTGCCGGTCTGGCGGTCACCGATGATCAGCTGACGCTGGCCACGGCCGATCGGGGTCATCGCGTCGACGGCCTTGTAGCCCGTCTCCATCGGCTCGTGCACCGACTTGCGCTCCATGACCGTGGGGGCCTGAAGCTCAAGGGCACGACGTCCGCTGGTCTCGATCTCGCCGAGGCCGTCGATCGGGTTGCCGAGCGGGTCGACGACGCGGCCGAGGTAGCCCTCGCCCACCGCGACCGACAGGACCTCACCGGTGCGCTGCACCGGCTGGCCCTCCTCGATGCCGCTGAACTCACCGAGGACGATCGAACCGATCTCGCGCTCTTCCAGGTTCAGCGCGAGACCGAGCGTGCCGTCCTCGAACTTCAGCAGTTCGTTGGCCATGGCCGAGGGCAGGCCCTCGACCTTCGCGATGCCATCGCCGGCCAGGGTGACCGTACCGACCTCCTCGCGCGAGGCCGCGTCCGGCTTGTACGCCTGGACAAAGTTCTCCAGCGCGTCCCGGATCTCCTCCGGCCGGATCGTGAGCTCCGCCATCTGGGTTCCCTGCTCTCCTTGTTGGGCCCGAAGTTTCACTTGGGGGGGATGGGGACTCCCCCCTGTAAGAGGTGAATCCTCTGCACGGCCCAACTCGGGCCGTTTGGTCTTGCTTGTTGAGTTACTGGCCCGCCATGCGGCGGTGCGCGTCCTCGATGCGGTCCGCGATGGAGCCGTTGATGACTTCGTCGCCCACCTGCACCCGGATCCCGCCGAGAACGTCGGGGTCCACGTCGAGGTTCAGGTGCATCTGACGCCCGTAGATCTTGGCGAGCGCCGCGCCGAGCCGCTGCTTCTGCTGGTCCGACAGCGGAACAGCCGAAGTGACGACGGCGACCATGCGCTCACGGCGGTCCGCGGCCAGCTTGGAGAGGGACTCGAGTCCCGCTTCCAGGCTACGTCCACGGGGCGAGGTCACAAGGCGCTCGATGAGCCGCTCCGTGGCCGTCTCCGCCTTGCCGCCGAGCAGCTCGCGCAGGAGCGCGCTCTTGGCCGAAGCGGTCGCGGCGCGGTCCGTGAGCGCGGCGCGCAGCTCCGTGCTCGACGAGACGATCCGGCCGAAGCGGAACAGCTCGTCCTCGACCGCGTCCAGGGCGCCGGACTTCTGCGCACCGGTCAGCTCGGCGAGGTCGGCGAGCTCCTCCAGGGCGTCCACCAGGTCGCGCGAGGCGGACCAGCGGGCGCGGACCATGCCCGCGACCAGGTCGGCGGTCTCGCCGCCGACCTTGCCGCCGAGCAGGCGCCCGGCCAGCTCGGCCTTGGCCTCGCCGGCTTGCGCCGGGTCGGTCAGGACCCGACGCAGGGAGACCTCGCGGTCGAGCAGCGCGGTGACGGCGGCCAGCTCGTCCGCCAGCTGCCGCGCGTCGACCGCGGTGTTGTCGGTCAGCGCGTCGAGGCGCTCGCGCGCGGCCCCCAGGGCCTCACGGCTCGCTCCATGCGCTGTCATCGAGTCGCCTCGGCCTTCGTCGCCTTCTCGTCGAGCTCGTCGAGGAAGCGGTCGATGGTGCGGCTCTGCCGGGCGTGGTCGTCCAGGGACTCACCGACGAGCTTGCCGGCCAGTTCGGTGGCCAGCTGGCCCACGTCCTGGCGCAGCGCCTGCGCGGCGGCCTTGCGGTCGGCCTCGATCTGGGAGTGACCGGCGGCGACGATCTCCTCGCGCTGACGCTGGCCCTCGGCCCGCATCTCGGCGATGAGCTGGGCGCCCTGCTCCTGCGCCTCCTGGCGCAGCCGCGCGGCCTCGTGCCGGGCCTCGGCGAGCTGGGCCTTGTACTGCTCAAGGACGCTCTGCGCCTCGGTCTGAGCGGCTTCGGCCTTCTCGATGCCGCCTTCGATCGCCTCCCGGCGCTCCTCCAGAACCTTGTTGATGTTCGGGATGAGCTTCTTCCAGAAGAAGAAGAAAACGATGGCGAAGGCGATGGTGCCGACGAGCAGCTCGGGGCCCGGAGGAATGAGCGGGTTCTGCTCCTCCTCGGCCGCCAGCTGAACCAGGTTGGCGATCACATCAGTGCCTTTCGTCGAACGGGGCTAATCGTCTCGGGCGATCAGGAGCCGTAGACGAACGGCATCACGATGCCGATGAGGGCGAGCGCCTCACAGAAGGCGAAGCCGAGGATCTGGTTGGCACGGATCAGACCGGCGGCTTCGGGCTGACGGGCGAGCGCCTCGGTGCCCTTGCCGAACACGATGCCGACGCCGATGCCCGGGCCGATGGCCGCGAGGCCGTAGCCGATGGAGCCGAGGGCCTTGATGTCACCCTGGAGGGCGGCGAGCTCGAGAGTCGCGGACATGCCGTTACTTCCTTCTCTTTCATGGACCGGTGGGGGTTGGCCACCGGGCGCTTAGGGGATTGCGGGGGTGCTCAGTGGTGCTCGGCGAGAGCGCCCTGGATGTACGAGCAGGCGAGGAGCACGAAGACGTACGCCTGGACGGCCTGTACGAAGAGTTCGAAGCCGATCATGGCGATGGTCATCACGAAGGAGACACCGGCGGCCGGGATCAGCCAGCTGTTCAGCAGGTACCAGGAGGCGACGGTGAACATCACCAGCATCAGGTGTCCGGCGAACATGTTGGCGAAGAGTCGCACCGCGTGCGTGAAGGGGCGCACGAGGAGGTTCGAGAAGAACTCGATGAACGCGACGAGCCACTTGATCGGACCAAGGGAGTTGTCGTAGCCGGTGATGTTCTTCCAGCCGCCGACGAAGCCGTGGCGCTTGAACGTCAGGGGGACCCAGACGAAGTACACGATGCCCGCGAGGACGAACGGGTAGGCGATGACCGACGACACCGGGAACTGGGCCAGCGGGATCACCGACCAGATGTTCATGATCCAGATGAAGAAGAAGAGCGAGACCATCAAGGGGACGTACTTCTCGCCGTCCTTCTTGCCCATGGTCTCGTAGACGATGCCGCGGCGGACGAAGTCGTAGCCGGCCTCACCGATCAGCTGCAGCTTGCCCGGCACGAGCTTGGCCTTGCCGAAGGCCGCGTAGAAGAAGGTGACCACGATCGCCGTCGTGATCAGGGCCAGCAGCATGACCTTGTTGAACTCGAACCCGCCGACCGTGAACATCGGCTTGAAGAGGAACGAGTGCAGGCCCGGAGCCGGGAAGCCACAGCCGTTGTCGGACATGATCCGACAGCTCCAGTCAAAGGCGAGCTCAGTTTGTTCAGCACTCACCGCGGGCTCCTTCGGCGTGAAGCATAGGAACGGCAACCTCGTTGTCGTGTCGGCACGGCACGCAGCCGCGGATCGGCACCGGACTGGTGTTACGGATGTGGGGGCGGCGGTCGGGCATCGAGCCTCGCGCTTGTGCAGGCGTCAGCTCAGATGCCCGCGCCCGCAGTGCCGCAGTTGGCACCGGACGATAGCAGGATCTCGAACGTGCATTTATCCCGGCCCTACCTCTCACGTCGTGGACCCCGACTTCTCGGGCTTGCCGCTCTGCTGAGCGGAGGCCGAGGAAGGTTCGGGCTCGGGTTCGACGTAGAGGATCTTGGCCTTCATGTACGAGCGTGCCTGCGCCGCCATCCAGACGACGGTCGTCACGGCGAGAGCGAGGGCGAAGACCCTCGGGTTGAACAAGGTGGTGTCCTTGAACATCGCCATGAAGATGAGAAGCAGCAGCAATTGGGCGACGTAGAGCATCATGCCCATCGCCTGGAAAAGCTGCGGAAGCGATTTTGCCGTCCGCTGCAGGACCACCATGCCAAGGCCCATGAAGGCGATGACCACCAGGGTGCCGACGACCGCGCCGAGCGCTCCCTTGCCGCCGGAGACCACGCCACTGACCACGGCGATGATCGCGCCGACGGCAGCGGTGGGGACGGCGGACTGCAGGAGAATCCGGGTGTCTTGAGACGGCATGGCGGCAACTCCGCTTACTGATGGGGGCAGGGTGTCGTCATGGACGAGCGTAGACCCGGGCCGAGCGGGGTCCTCGGCCCAATGGACCGTCGCACTACGGTCCTTCGGCTCTATCGCCGGGTCTCGTGAACGGTATCACAAACTATTTGATGAGGTCTTTACCTGTCCGGTGTGCTCGGTGTCACACATGAGAGCTAATCCGCCCGTCTGTGCAGGCACAGCTTCGCTTTGTCTGGTAAAGGGCCCCTTTGCCGCCCGCGTCAACGCGACGAACCCGCCTTGCGCCGGTCCAGGAAGCGCTGTCGGGTGCCCAGGGCGGTCGCGCCGTTGACGCCCGCGCCCACCGGTGGCCGGGCCGCGGAGTCCCCACCGTGCCCGACGGCCTCAGGCGCCTCCCGCGTCACATCCCCAGGGCCCCCGGAAGCGCCCTCAGTGGCCCCTGCACCGACCGCGGAGCCCCGGCCGCGCCGATACCTCGGCGGCACGAAGTTCTCCGCCCAGGCGGGCGCGTGCGGCGTGAAGCGGGGCAGCAGGAGCAGCCCCAGGCCCACGGCGCTGAGGGCGACGATGAGCAGCAGGATCCACATGTTCGTCGAGTGCACCGAGTACGCGACCGTGCCGAAGGCGATGAGCGCCGACCAGAAGTACATGATCAGCACGGCCCGGCTGTGCGAGTGGCCGACTTCCAGGAGCCGGTGGTGCAGATGGCCGCGGTCGGCGGCGAACGGCGACTGGCCCTTCCAGGTGCGCCGGACGATGGCGAGCACCAGGTCGGCGAACGGGATCGCGATGATCGTCAGCGGCATGAGCAGCGGGATGAAGACCGGGAGCATCGCGTGCGTGGCGTCGCGGGAGCTGCCGCCGAGGTTCAGCTTCATCGCGTCCGGGTCGACCTGGCCGGTGATGGAGATGGCACCGGCGGCGAGCACGAGCCCGATCAGCATGGAGCCCGAGTCGCCCATGAAGATCCTGGCCGGGTGCATGTTGTGCGGCAGGAAGCCCAGGCACATGCCCATGAGGATGGCCGCGAACAGCGTGGCCGGGGCGGCCGCCTCGATGCCGTACCCGTACCAGATGCGGTACGCGTACATGAAGAACGCGGCGGCGGCGATGCACACCATGCCCGCGGCGAGGCCGTCCAGGCCGTCGACGAAGTTCACGGCGTTGATGGTGATCACGACGAGCGCGACGGTGAGCAGGGTGCCCTGCCACTGGGTCAGCGAGACCGTGCCGAAGCCCGGGATGGGCAGCCACAGGATCGTCAGGCCCTGGACGACCATGACGCCCGCGGCGATCATCTGGCCGCCGAGCTTGATCAGCGCGTCGATCTCGAACTTGTCGTCGAGGACGCCGATGAGCCAGATCAGGGCGGCGCCCGAGAGCAGCGCGCGCGGCTCGTTGGACTTGGTGAACACCTCGTTGAGGTTGGGCAGGTGGTCGGCGACGAGGAGGCCCGCGCAGAGGCCGAAGAACATCGCGATACCGCCGAGCCGGGGCGTCGGCTCCCGGTGCACGTCGCGCGCGCGGATCTCCGGCATCGCGCCGGCCACGATCGCGAACTTCCGCACCGGGCCGGTCAGCAGATAGGTCACCGCGGCCGTGATGCAGAGCGTCAGCAGATATTCACGCACGGGCTTCCCCACAGGTATCGCTGGCCATCTCGAGCCCACACCCTAGCTTCGCGCGCATAAGGTTGAGCACTTCCGGGTAGCGACGATCGTTGCACAACTCCGCTACAGCGGGGTGGCCTCGCCGCTCCCCGGGCCCGGGTACGGCGGGAACCGGCCCGTGAGATCCCGCACCGCCTCCCTGACGTGGTCCTCCTCCCGGACGGCGGCGGCGAACAGCGCGGCGACCCGTGCCATCTCACCCTCGCGCATGCCCTGCGAGGTGACGGCGGCCGTGCCCAGGCGCAGCCCCCGGCCGTCCGCGTGCGGAAGGGCGCAGGTGTCGAGCACGAGCCCGGCGGCGGCGAGCCGCCCGCGGGCGACGTGCGCCGCGACGCCGTGCGGGGCGGGGTCGGCGAGCACGAGGTGCGTGTCCGTGCCGCCGGTGCTGACGGCGAACCCCTCGTCGGCCAGGGCCCTCGCCAACACGCGCGCGTTGGCGACGACTTGATGGGCGTACGCGGTGAACGCGGGCGTCGCCGCCTCGCCGAACGCCACCGCCTTGGCCGCGATCGTGTGCATCTGGGCGCCGCCCTGGGTGAACGGGAACACCGCCCGGTCGATGCGCTCGGCCAGCTCGTCGCCGCACATGATCAGGCCACCGCGCGGGCCCCGCAGCACCTTGTGCGTGGTCGCGCACACCACGTCGGCGTACGGCACCGGGCTGGGCGCGGCGCCGCCCGCGACGAGCCCGATGGGGTGGGCGGCGTCGGCGATCAGATGGGCGCCCACGTCGTCGGCGACGGCGCGGAAGGCCGCGTAGTCGATGTGGCGGGGGTAGGCGATGGAGCCACACACGATCGCCTTGGGACGATGCGTTTCGGCCAGCTCGCGGACCTGTTCGTAGTCGATGAGGCCGCTCTCCGGGTCGAGCCCGTAGCCGATGAACTCGAACCAGCGCCCCGAGAAGTTCGCGGGCGAACCGTGCGTGAGATGTCCTCCGTACGGGAGCCCCATCGCGAGCACCTTGTCCCCCGGGCGCAGCAGCGCGGCGTACGCGGCGAGCACGGCCGACGAGCCCGAGTGCGGCTGCACGTTGGCGTGCGCCGCGCCGAACAGCGCCTTCGCGCGGTCCACGGCGAGCCGCTCCGCCACGTCCACGAGCTCGCAGCCGCCGTGGTGGCGGGCGCCCGGGTAGCCCTCGGCGTACTTGTTCGCCAGCGGGGAGCCCAGGGCCGTCAGGACGGCCTCGGAGGTGAAGTTCTCGGCGGCGATCAGCTGGAGCGAGGTCGACTGCCGGGCCGTCTCGCCGAGCAGCACGTCGGCCAGCTCGGGGTCCTGGCGGCGCAGCGCCCCGTACGCCGCCGGCGCGGCGGGGCGCCTCGCGCTGGCCGTCGTCATCTCTCCAATGTAGGCGGGCCCGTACGGATGCGCGCGGCGATGCCCTCGCGGGTGCGCCCCAGACCCGCCCCTTCCCGATCCGGGGGCTGCCGCCCCCGGGCCCCCGCTTTTCGGCGCTTCGCGCCTCGTCCTCAAACGCCGGACGGGCTGGATTTCCAGCCCCTCCGGCGTTTGAGGAGCGGGGTCTGGGGCGGAGCCCCAGTTCGGGAAGGGGCGGGTCTGGGGCGCACCGCGAGGGCTAGGTTCGGACGCCCGTGAGGGCCGTCACCACCGGGTCGAGTGCCTGCTGGATCTCGCCGCCGACCGAGCGGAAGAAGGGGAGGGGCGCGCCGTAGGGGTCGTAGACCTCGTCGGCCTCCACGCTGGGGGCGAGGAGCCAGCCGCGCAGGGCGGCGGCGGCCCGCACCAGGGCGCGGGCCCGCTCGACCACCCCGTCGTCCCCTTCGGGGTCGGGCAGCGTCGCGGGGTCTATGGCCCGCACGAGGCGGGTGAACTCCTTCAGGGTGAAGGTCCGCAGCCCGGCCGAGTGCCCCATCGAGATGACCTGCGCCCGGTGGTCGCGCGTCGCGGTGAGGACCAGGTCGGCCCGGATGACGTGGTCGTCGAGGAGCTCGCGCCCCACGAAGCCGGAGGCGTCCGCGCCGAAGTCGGCGAGGACGGTCTCGGCGTGCGTCTCCATGGGCGCGCCCTCATGGCCCCAGGTGCCCGCGCTCTCCACGACGAGCCCGCCGGCGGCGGGGGCGCCGAGCCGCGCGGCCAGGGCGTGCCGCGTGAGCCGCTCGGTGATCGGCGAGCGGCACACGTTGCCGGTGCTGACGTGGAGGATGCGGAAGACGCCGGGGGACGCGGGGCGACCGGCGGCCGTGTCGCCCCCGAAGGACCCGGCCGGGTCCGGGAAGCCCGCTATGCCACGCCCCGTCTCGGGGGCTGTCAATTGGCCACCTCGAGGTCGGGTACGACCTTGCGCAGCTCGTCCGCGTCGAGGGCGCCCGCGCGAAGCAGCACGGGGACCTTGCCGGTCACGTCCACGATCGAGGACGGCACGATGCCGGGCGTCGGGCCGCCGTCCAGGTAGACGGAGATGGAGTCGCCGAGCATGTCCTGCGCCGCGTCGCAGTCCTCCGGCGCGGGGTGCCCGGTGAGGTTCGCCGAGGACACCGCCATCGGGCCGACGTCGGTCAGGAGCTCGATCGCGACCGGGTGCAGCGGCATGCGGATGGCGACGGTGCCCCGGGTGTCCCCGAGGTCCCACTGGAGCGACGGCTGCTGCCGGGCGACCAGGGTGAGGGCGCCGGGCCAGAAGGCGTCCACGAGCTCCCAGGCGGACTCGGAGAAGTCCGTGACGAGGCCGTGGAGGGTGTTCGGGGAGCCGATGAGGACGGGCGTCGGCATGCTGCGGCCGCGCCCCTTGGCGTCGAGCAGGTCGGCGACGGCCTCCGGGCTGAAGGCGTCCGCGCCCACGCCGTACACGGTGTCCGTGGGCAGCACGACCAGCTCGCCACGGCGGACGGCGGACGCGGCCTCGCGCAGACCGGTCGCACGGTCGGTCGCGTCGTTGGTGTCGTATCGCCGTGCCATCTAGCGGGCCTCCTCGTACACGTGCTGCACGTACTTCGTCTTCTGCGTCGCGGCCGTGGTCACGGCAGCGCCTTGCGGGCGGTCGCGAACCGCGGCCGGTTGTTCAGGTCGGGGTGGTCGGCGGCGTCCGCCCAGCCCCGCTCCTCGGTGAAGATCCACGGCACCTGACCGCCCTGGGTGTCGGCGTGCTCCACGACGACGACTCCGCCCGGCCGCAGCAGCCGGTGCGCGGTGCGCTCGATGCCGCGGATCAGGTCGAGGCCGTCCTCGCCGGAGAACAGGGCGAGTTCGGGATCGTAGTCCCGGGCCTCCGGCGCAACGTACTCCCACTCCGTGAGCGGGATGTACGGGGGGTTGGAGATGACCAGGTCGACCTGGCCTTCGAGCTCCGGCAGGGCCGTGCGCGCGTCACCCGCGTGCAGGGTGACCCTGGACCCCTCGACGTTCTTGCGCGTCCACTTCAGGGCGTCCTCGGACAGCTCCACGGCGTGCACGCGCGAGCGCGGCACCTCCTGGGCGAGGGCGAGGGCGATGGCGCCGCTGCCGGTGCACAGGTCGACGATGAGCGGCTCGACCACGTCCATGGCGCGCACCGCGTCTATGGCCCAGCCGACCACGGACTCGGTCTCGGGGCGCGGTACGAACACGCCGGGGCCGACCTGGAGCTCCAGGTAGCGGAAGAACGCGCGCCCGGTGATGTGCTGGAGCGGCTCGCGGGCCTCGCGGCGCGCGATCGTCTCCCAGTAGCGGGCGTCGAAGTCCGCGTCCTTGACGGAGTGCAGCTCGCCCCGTTTCACGCCGTGCACGAAGGCGGCGAGCTCCTCGGCGTCATTGCGCGGCGAGGGCACGCCGGCGTCGGCCAGCCGCTGAGTGGCCTGGGCCACTTCCGCGAGCAGCAGGTTCACGCTGGTCCTCCGGGGCTTGAACGGTGGTTACGGGGCGGGCTCAGGCGGCGGCGAGCTTCGCGGCGGAGTCCGCGTCGACACAGGCCTGGATGACCGCGTCGAGGTCACCGTCGAGCACCTGGTCCAAGTTGTACGCCTTGAAGCCCACGCGGTGGTCGGAGATGCGGTTTTCCGGGAAGTTGTACGTGCGGATCTTCTCGGAGCGGTCGACGGTGCGGACCTGGCTGCGGCGGGCGTCCGCGGCCTCCTTCTCCGCTTCCTCCTGCGCCGCCGCGAGCAGCCTGGAGCGCAGGATACGCATCGCCTGCTCCTTGTTCTGCAGCTGGCTCTTCTCGTTCTGGCAGGAGGCGACCACTCCGGTGGGCAGGTGGGTGATGCGCACGGCGGAGTCGGTGGTGTTGACGGACTGGCCGCCGGGGCCCGAGGAGCGGTAGACGTCGATGCGCAGGTCGTTCGCGTGGATCTCGACGTCGACCTCCTCGGCCTCGGGCGTGACGAGCACACCGGCCGCGGAGGTGTGGATGCGGCCCTGGGACTCCGTCGACGGCACGCGCTGCACGCGGTGCACACCGCCCTCGTACTTCAGGCGTGCCCACACGCCCTGCCCGGGCTCGGTGGCGCCCTGGCCGCCCTTGGTCTTCACGGCGACCTGGACGTCCTTGTAGCCGCCCAGCTCGGACTCGGTGGCGTCGATGATCTCGGTCTTCCAGCCGACGCGCTCGGCGTACCGCAGGTACATGCGGAGCAGGTCGCCGGCGAACAGCGCCGACTCGTCGCCGCCCGCGCCCGCCTTGACCTCGAGGATGACGTCCTTGTCGTCGCTGGGGTCGCGCGGCACGAGCAGCAGGCGCAGCTTCTCGGTGACCACCTCGCGCTGCTCGGTCAGCTCCTTGACCTCGGCGGCGAAGTCGGGGTCGTCGGCCGCGAGCTCACGGGCGGTGTCGATGTCGTCACCGAGCTGCTTCCAGGTCCGGTACGTGGCGACGATCGGGGTCAGCTCGGCGTAGCGCTTGTTGAGCTTGCGCGCGTTCGCCTGGTCGGCGTGGACCGAAGGGTCAGCGAGCTTGTGCTCAAGACCGGCGTGCTCGCCGATCAGTTCCTCGACCGCCTCGAACATCTCGGGCTCCTGGTTTCTCTACGTGGCTGCTTCTGTGACAGACGGCAAACGCCGGTCCCGGCCACCCCCGCGGACGAGGGCGGCCGGAGACCGGCGCAGGTGGCTCGCTACTTCTTGGCGGAGCCGGCAGCCTTGCCGAAGCGGGCCTCGAAGCGGGCCACACGGCCACCGGTGTCGAGGATCTTCTGCTTGCCCGTGTAGAACGGGTGGCACTCGGAGCAGACCTCAGCGCGGATGGCACCGGCGGAGATCGTGCTGCGGGTGGTGAACGACGCGCCACAGGTGCAGCTGACCTGCGTCTCGACGTACTCGGGGTGGATGTCGCGCTTCAAGGTGTCTCCTAGTTTCGGGAGGGCGCCGGGTCGCAATCGCGGGATGCGGGTGCGTGAACCGGGGCCGACGTACCAGTTTGCCAGGACCGGCCGCATCTGCCCAAACCGGGGTGGGCCCGGAAGTATTCCCCGGGCCGCCCGCAGGGGCTTATTCGCTGGTCACGACCTTGCCCGCAGCGCCCTTGTCGCCCGCGGACTTGTCGGTGGCCGACTTCGGGATGGGCCGGTCCTCGCGGAGGGCGTCCCAGACCTGTCGGCCGGCCTCCTCCAGGGGCAGGACGCGGTTCCGGTCGGCCGGGTCGTACTGGATGGGCAGCGTGACCATCTTCATGTCCTTGGACCCGATGCCCTTGAGGCCGTTGGCGAAGCCCGCCAGGTCCTTGACCGTGTCCAGGTCGGAGTCGGTGGTGATGGCGCTGGTCGCGGAGTCCGCGAGGTCGTAGAGCTTCTTCCAGTTGTCAAAGAGGTTGATGTCCTTGACCTGGTTCATCAGGGCCTTGATGAAGGCCTGCTGGAGCTGGATGCGGCCGAGGTCGCTGCCGTCGCCGACGCCGTGCCGGGTGCGGACGAGGCCCAGGGCCTGCTCGCCGTTGAGTTTGTGGTCACCGGCCGGGAGGTCGAGGTGGCTGTCCTTGTCCTTGATCGGCTGCTTGGTGGTGATCTCCACGCCGCCGAGGGTGTCGATGAGCTTCTTGAAGCCCGTGAAGTCGACCTCGACGTAGTGGTCCATGCGGATGCCGGACATCTGCTCGACGGTCTTCACCGCGCAGGCGGGTCCTCCGACCTCGTACGCCGTGTTGAACATCTGGCGCTGGCCGCCCGGGTCGACCTTGCCGTCGCCGTCCTTGACGGCGCACTCGGGCCGGGTGATGAGCGTGTCGCGGGGGATGGAGACCACGCTGGCCTTCTTGTGGCCCTTGTAGACGTGGACGATCATCGCGGTGTCGGAGCGGGCCGCGCCCTCGTCCTTGCCGTACTTGGCGTTCTTGCCGGAGCGCGAGTCGGAGCCGAGGACGAGGATGTCCTGCGAGCCGTTGTCGATGTCCTTGGGGCGGTTCGTGCCGAGCGCGGCGTTGATGTCGACGCCCTTGATGTTGCCGTTGAGCTTGAAGTAGACGTAACCGAGGCCGGTGCCGCCGAGGACGATCACGCCCGCCGCGGTCCACGCGGATATGACGAACGCTTTCTTGCGCGTGCTGGTGGGCTTGCGCCGCCGCCCGCGCTTGCCGCGGTGCTTCGGCTTCGCGCCTCCCGGCGTGCTCTCGTCCGTCATGTGCTCCTCAGTCCTCGTCCGTTTGGCTACCCCCTGCTTTCAGGGTCAGGCGTGGCTTTTCGTCACTTGTCAGACGTAGAAACCGCAAGAAGGGTTGCATAGCACCCTGTGTGCGCCCCGAGGTCCGGCGCTTACGCAGCGTTCGTAGCATCTAGTCCTTTTGGCCCCCCACCTGGGCTTTCATTAACGGCGGCGCTACCGCCCGTGACCGTGAGAATCTCTTAT
This sequence comes from Streptomyces sp. NPDC043996, assembly GCF_056435225.1. Taxonomy (NCBI): domain Bacteria; kingdom Bacillati; phylum Actinomycetota; class Actinomycetes; order Kitasatosporales; family Streptomycetaceae; genus Streptomyces; species Streptomyces sp. NPDC043996. The sequence goes on from NZ_JBWKEY010000001.1 coordinate 37,121, forward strand.
GTGTGTGGCCAAGGTCTCTTGGCCGGAAATCCACGCGCGAGGGCCGGCCCCGTCCGAGACGGGGCCGGCCCTCGCGCGTGCGGCGCCTGGCTGGGGCGCCGGTGCCGGTCAGTCGTTGCCGTTGCCCGGCGCCGGTGTCGTCTTCTGGATCTGGAGCAGGAATTCGGCGTTCGACTTCGTCTGCTTCATCTTGTCCAGGAGCAGCTCGATGGCCTGCTGCTGGTCGAGCGCGTGCAGCACCCGGCGCAGCTTCCAGACGATGGCGAGCTCGTCGCTGCCGAGCAGGATCTCTTCCTTGCGGGTGCTGGACGCGTCCACGTCCACCGCCGGGAAGATGCGCTTGTCGGAGAGCTTCCGGTCGAGCTTGAGCTCCATGTTGCCGGTGCCCTTGAACTCCTCGAAGATCACCTCGTCCATGCGCGAGCCGGTCTCGACGAGCGCGGTGGCCAGGATGGTCAGGGAGCCGCCGTCCTCGATGTTGCGGGCGGCGCCGAAGAAGCGCTTCGGCGGGTACAGCGCGGTCGAGTCGACACCACCGGACAGGATGCGCCCGGAGGCCGGGGCCGCGAGGTTGTACGCACGGCCCAGACGCGTGATGGAGTCGAGCAGCACGACCACGTCGTGGCCCAGCTCCACCAGGCGCTTGGCACGCTCGATGGCGAGCTCGGCGACCGTGGTGTGGTCCTCGGCCGGGCGGTCGAAGGTCGAGGAGATGACCTCGCCCTTGACCGACCGCTGCATGTCGGTGACCTCTTCCGGACGCTCGTCGACCAGGACGACCATCAGGTGGCACTCGGGGCTGTTGTGCGTGATCGCGTTGGCGATCGCCTGCATGATCATGGTCTTGCCGGTCTTCGGCGGGGCCACGATCAGGCCGCGCTGGCCCTTGCCGATGGGCGAGACGAGGTCGATGATGCGGGTCGTCAGGACGCCCGGGTCGGTCTCCAGGCGGAGCCGGTCCTGCGGGTAAAGGGGCGTCAGCTTGTTGAACTCCGGCCGCCCGCGGCCGTGTTCGGGCGCCATGCCGTTGACGGAGTCCAGGCGCACCAGGGCGTTGAACTTCTCGCGGCGCTCGCCGTCCTTGGGCTGGCGGACCGCGCCCGTGACGTGATCGCCCTTGCGCAGGCCGTTCTTGCGGACCTGGGCGAGCGAGACGTACACGTCGTTCGGACCGGGGAGGTAGCCCGACGTACGGATGAACGCGTAGTTGTCGAGGATGTCCAGGATGCCCGCGACGGGGATCAGGACGTCGTCGTCGGACACCTGCGGCTCGCCCGCGAAGTCGTCGCGGCCACGACGGCCACGGCGGTCGCGGTAGCGCCCGCGGCGGCCGCGGCGGCCGCTGCCGTCGTCGTCGAAGTCGTCCTGCGGGCCGTTGTCGCGCTGCTGGCGGTCCTGCCGGTCCTGGCGGTCCTGACGGCCGCCCTGCTCCTTGCGGTTGCCGCCGCCCTGCTGGTCGTCGCCCTTGTTGCCGCGGCGGTCGCGGTCACGGCCGCCGTCGCGGTCCCGGTCACGGTCGCGGTCCCCGCGGTCGCGGCCACGGCTCTGGCGGTCGCGGCGGCCCTGGCGGCCCTCGACGCCGTCGCCGGAGTCGCCCTTGTCGCCCCGGTCGGAACGGTCGGACTTCGCCTCGGACTGCTCGGCCTTGGCCTCGGCCTTCGGCTGCTCGCTCTGGCTCTTGGCCTCGGCGGTCACGGTCTCGGGGCTGCCGGCCTCGGCGGTGACACGGCGGCGGCCGCGGCTGGGCTTGTCGTCGCTCGCGCCCTGGCCGGGGATGTCGATCTGCTGCTGGGCCGGGGCCTTCGGCTGCTCGGCCGAGGCCTCGTCGGCCTTGGCGGCGGCCTTCTCGGCGGCCTCGCCGGTGCGCGCCTTGGAGGTGGCGCGGCGCTTGGGCTTGGCGGGCGCCTCCGCGGCGTCGGCGCCGTTGGCGGACTTGGCGGGGGCGCCGCCGGCGGCCTGCGCCTCCTTGATGACCTCGATCAGCTGGCTCTTGCGCATCCGCGCGGTGCCCTTGATTCCGAGGCCCGATGCGACCTGCTGCAGTTCCGCCAGCACCATGCCCTCGAGGCCGGTGCCGCGGCGCCGCCGGGACCCGGCCGAAGCACCGGTGGCAGGCGCCGCAGAGGCGTCCGTGGCGGGCGTGTCGGCAGTCACGCCCATCAGATCGGTGGTGTCGCTCACGAAGGGTCCTTCCCTGGAGCGGACGTCGGCCTTCTGGCTCGGCGACCGGTTGTGCTGTCCGGCGGTCCCTGGTGTGTGGACCATGCCGGGGCGGTGGTCCGCCAACGCGGCGGAAGAGTTCACAGATGTGGCGTTTCCCGATGCCGGGCCACTGAGGTGCGGTGGTCACTCGGCTCGGTCACGCCGGTTCCGGAGCGTGCTCGGCACTGCTCAGTGCGGGGCACAGAGCAGGTTGGGAGGCTCCCGGAAGGATGGATGTCCCGGACGGGGACACAAAGCACCTCGCCATGGTGAGGTCGGGTGCAGACTTGAGGTTAACACTACCGGATCCAACAAACATTCCCCCTCTCCAAATCCGGACACCGTGCGGGCCGCCGTGGCTGCCCTCCCTGCGTCAAGGCGCGAGCGGCAGCACGCTCGCACCCGCGGCGTCGAGCTCCAGGCGGTTCGCCGCCCAGCCCTCCCCCGCCAGGCGTGCGACCTTGTCGGCCGCACTGTCGTCGACCAGCGCCAGGACCGTGGGTCCGGCGCCGGAGATCACCGCGGGCACGCCGTCGGCGCGCAGGCTCTCCACCAGGGCGGCGCTCTCCGGCATGGCCGGGGCGCGGTACTCCTGGTGCAGGCGGTCCTCGGTGGCGGGAAGCAGCAGCTCGGGGCGCCTGGTCAGGGCCTCGACGAGCAGGGCCGCCCGGCCCGCGTTGGCGGCCGCGTCCACGTGCGGGACGGTGCGCGGAAGCAGTCCGCGGGCGGTCTCGGTGAGCACGGGCTTTCCGGGGACGAAAACCACCGGAACGATGGAATCGACGGGGTCCATCCTGATGGCGCGGGCCACGGAGCCGTCCATCCAGGACGCCGTGAAGCCGCCGAGCAGGCAGGCCGCGACGTTGTCGGGGTGGCCCTCGACCTCGGTGGCGAGATCGAGCAGCGCGGCGTCGTCCAGCTTGGTCTCGCCGCCTATGGTCACCGCACGCGCGGCGACGATGCCGGCGCAGATGGCGGCCGACGAGGAGCCGAGGCCGCGGCCGTGCGGGATGCGGTTGGCGCAGACGACCTCCAGGCCGCGCGGCTGTCCGCCGAGCAGGTCGAAGGCGGTGCGCAGGGAGCGTACGAGCAGATGCGACTCGTCGCGCGGGAGGGTGTCGCCGCCCTCCCCCGCGATGTCGACGTGCAGGCCGGAGTCGGCGACGCGGACGACCACGTCGTCGTAGAGCCCCAGCGACAGGCCGAGGGCGTCGAAGCCCGGGCCGAGGTTGGCGCTGGTGGCGGGGACGCGCACCCTGACGGCGGCGGCGCGGAACGCGGGACCGGCCATCGCTCGTTGACTCTCCTTGAGCTCTGATTGTGGAGGACTCGCCGCCCCGACCGGCCTCGGCCGATGACGGACGGCAGCACCCGAAGGCCGCTTCGGCGAACGGCACCGCGGCATATGCGGCGGGGGTTCGCTACAGCCTATCGAAGGAAGGTTCTGTGGCGACATAGGGCGCACAGGAGGCGCACGATGCGTGTCGCGAGCCCCCTGTGCACCCCCTGTACGGAGTGGGGCGGTTTGTCCGGCGCGACGCGGGTGCGCCGGACCGTGCCCGCGGTCCTGGCCCGGCCGCCGTGGCCGGGCCGCGGGCGTTACGCCAGGCCCAGCCGCTCGGCCGCCGTGGCCGCGTCGACCGGGACCGTGACCGGCTGCGGGGCGCCCGCGACCGCCCAGTCCGGGTCCTTCAGGCCGTTGCCGGTGACCGTGCAGACGATGCGCTGGCCCTGGTCGACCTTGCCCTGCTCGGCGGCCTTCAGCAGACCGGCGACGGACGCGGCGGAGGCGGGCTCGACGAAGACGCCCTCCTGGGACGCCAACAGCTTGTAGGCGCGCAGGATCTCACGGTCCGTCACCTCGTCGATGAAGCCGCCCGACTCGTCCCGCGCGGCGAGCGCGTGCTGCCACGAGGCGGGGTTGCCGATGCGAATCGCGGTGGCGATCGTCGAGGGGTCCTTGACGATCTCGCCGCGCACGATGGGCGCGGAACCGGAAGCCTGGAAGCCCCACATGCGCGGCGTACGCGTCGACACCTTGTCGGCGGCGTACTCCTTGTAGCCCTTCCAGTAGGCCGTGATGTTGCCCGCGTTGCCGACCGGCAGGACGTGGATGTCCGGGGCGTCGCCGAGCGCGTCCACGATCTCGAAGGAGGCGGTCTTCTGGCCCTCGATACGGAACGGGTTGACCGAGTTGACCAGGGCCACCGGGTAGTTCTCGGACAGGCCGCGGGCGAGATTCAGACAGTCGTCGAAGTTGCCGTCCACCTGGAGGATCTTCGAGCCGTAGACGAGCGCCTGGCCCATCTTGCCGAGCGCGATCTTGCCCTGGGGCACCAGGACCGCGCAGACCATCCCGGCCCGTACGGCGTAGGCGGCCGCCGAGGCGGAGGTGTTGCCGGTGGAGGCGCAGATGACGGCCTTGGCGCCGTCCTCCTTGGCCTTGGTGATCGCCATGGTCATGCCGCGGTCCTTGAAGGACCCCGTCGGGTTGGCGCCCTCGACCTTCAGGTGGACCTCGCAGCCGGTGCGCTCGGAGAGCACCTGTGCGGGCACGAGCGGCGTGCCGCCCTCGCGGAGCGTCACGACGGGCGTGGTGGCGGAGACGGGCAGCCGGTCCCGGTACTCCTCGATGATGCCGCGCCACTGGTGGGTCATTGCTGCTTACTCCCCTTCAACCCGCATGATGCTGGCGACACCACGCGCGGTGTCGAGATTGCGCAGCGCCTCGACGGTGCCGCTGAGGGCGGCGTCGGGCGCGCGGTGGGTGACGACGACGAGGGAGGCCTCGCCGTCCTTGACCGTCTGGCGGACGGTGTCGATGGACACGCCGTGCTCGGCGAAGACCGTCGCGACCTGGGCGAGCACGCCGGGCTTGTCCGCCACGTCGAGGTTGATGTGGTACCGCGTGACGACCTCGCCCATGGAGCTCACGGGCAGCTGGGTGTAGGCGGAGTCGCCCGGTCCGGTGGCCTCGCCGAGCTTGTTGCGGCACACGGCGACCAGGTCGCCGAGGACGGCGGACGCGGTGGGCGCGCCGCCCGCGCCGGGGCCGTAGAACATCAGCTGTCCGGCGGCCTCGGCCTCCACGAAGACGGCGTTGTACGCCTCGCGGACGCTGGCCAGGGGGTGGCTGAGCGGAATCATCGCCGGGTGCACGCGAGCGGTGACGGAGCCGCCGTCGGCGGCCCGCTCGCAGATCGCGAGCAGCTTGATGGTGCAGCCCATGCGCTTCGCGGACGCGAAGTCGGCGGCGGTGACCTCGGTCATGCCCTCGCGGTAGACGTCGTCGAGGCGCACCCGGGTGTGGAAGGCGATGCCCGCGAGGATCGCGGCCTTGGCGGCGGCGTCGAAGCCCTCGACGTCGGCGGTGGGGTCGGCCTCCGCGTAGCCGAGCGCGGTGGCCTCGTCCAGGGCTTCCTGGTAGCCCGCGCCCGTGGTGTCCATCTTGTCGAGGATGAAGTTGGTCGTGCCGTTCACGATGCCGAGGACGCGGTTGACCTTGTCTCCGGCGAGCGACTCACGCAGCGGCCTGATCAGCGGGATCGCGCCCGCGACGGCCGCCTCGTAATAAAGATCACGGCCGTGCTGGACGGCGCTGGCGTGCAGCGCCTCGCCGTCCTGGGCGATGAGCGCCTTGTTGGCGGAGACGACGGACGCCCCGTGCTCGAAGGCGGTGGTGATGAGGGTGCGGGCGGGCTCGATGCCGCCGATGACCTCGACGACGACGTCGATGTCCCCGCGTTTGACGAGCGCGGTGGCGTCCGTCGTGACGAGCGCCGGGTCGATGCCCTCGCGCACCTTGGAGGGGCGCCGGACGGCGACCCCGGCGAGCTCGACCGGGGCGCCGATCCTGGCTGTGAGGTCGTCGGCGTGCGTCGTCATGATGCGCGCCACCTCTGAGCCGACAACCCCACAGCCCAGCAGCGCCACCTTCAGCGGACGCGTACGCATCATCCGACCTCGTTTCCTTCTCCAACTACGGTGGGTCCAGTCTCACCCACCGGAACGGTGTTTCTGACCAAAGTCCGAATCGTGAGACATCAATTTCACGAATCAGTGGTTCCGGCGCGCTGCCGGACGCGGGGGTCACCCCAGGTCGAGCCGGAGCAGATCCTCTTCCGTCTCACGTCGCACGATGACACGTCCCGCCCCGTCGTTCACGGCGACGACCGGCGGGCGCAGCGCGTGGTTGTAGTTGCTCGCCATGGAGCGGCAGTAGGCGCCGGTGGCGGGCACGGCGATCAGGTCGCCGGGCGCGAGGTCGGCGGGCAGGAACGCGTCCCGTACGACGATGTCGCCGCTCTCGCAGTGCTTGCCGACGACGCGGACGAGCATCGGCTCGGCGGTGGAGGACCGCGACACGAGCGCCACGCTGTACTCGGCGTCGTAGAGCGCGGTGCGGATGTTGTCGGACATGCCGCCGTCCACGGAGACGTAGGTGCGCAGCCCGTCGAGGGGCTTGATGGTGCCGACCTCGTACAGCGTGAAGGCGGTGGGGCCGACGATGGCGCGGCCCGGTTCGACGGAGATGCGGGGGGTGCGCAGCCCGGCGGCGGCGCACTCCTTGGTCACGATCTCGTGCAGCGCGGTGGCGATCTCGTGGGGTTCGCGCGGGTCGTCGTCGGAGGTGTAGGCGATGCCGAGGCCGCCGCCGAGGTCGATCTCGGGCAGTTCGGTGCCGTGCTCGTCGCGGATCTGGGCGAGCAGCGAGACGACGCGGCGGGCGGCGACCTCGAATCCGGCCATGTCGAAGATCTGCGATCCGATGTGGCTGTGGATGCCGATGACGTCGAGCCCGTCGAGCTTCAGTGCCCGTCGTACGGCTTCGGCGGCCTGGCCGCCCGCGAGGGGGATGCCGAACTTCTGGTCCTCGTGGGCGGTGGCGATGAACTCGTGGGTGTGGGCCTCGACGCCGACGGTGACCCGGATCTGGACGCGCTGGCGCGTGCCGAGGGTGTCGGCGATGTGCGCGACGCGGACGATCTCCTGGAAGGAGTCGAGGACGATGCGGCCGACGCCCGCGCGGACGGCCCGCTCGATCTCGTCGACGCTCTTGTTGTTGCCGTGGAAGGCGATGCGGTCGGCGGGCATGCCCGCGGCGAGGGCGGTGGCCAGTTCGACGCCGGAGCAGACGTCGAGGTTGAGGCCCTCCTCGTGCAGCCAGCGCACGACGGCCCGGGACAGGAAGGCCTTTCCGGCGTAGAAGACGTCGGCGTCGGGGCCGAAGGCGTCGCGCCAGGCCTGGCAGCGGGCGCGGAAGTCGGCCTCGTCGAGGAAGTAGGCGGGCGTGCCGAACTCCTCGGCGAGCCTGGCGACCTCGACGCCGCCGACGCTGACGGTGCCGTCGGCGGCGCGGGTGACGGTCTTCGACCAGACCTTGGGGTCGAGGGCGTTGAGGTCGGCGGGCGGCGGGGAGTAGTGCCCCTCGGGCAGGACGTCTCCGTGCCGGGGTCCTGCGGGGTGGGCGGAACGGCTCATGGCTTCTTCGACTCTTCTCGTCTCACAGGTACGCGGGCGCGCTGATGCCGAGCAGGGACAGGCCGCCGGCGAGCACCGTTCCGGCGGCTTCGGCGAGCGCGAGCCGGGCGCGGTGGGCGGCCGAGGGTTTCTCGTCACCGAGCGGCAGCACGGTGTGCGCCCGCGCGAGGAAGGCGTCAGCGGTACGGACGAGGTGCCGGGCGAGCCGGTCGGGCGCGCGGTGGCGGGCGGCGGCGGCGAGGACGGCGGGGTAGTCGCCGAGGGCGCCGAGCAGGGGGTGTCCGTGCGCTTCGGCTGCTTCGGCCGCTTCGGCTGCTGTGGCTGCTGTGACTGCTCTTACTGCTTGGGCCGCTGTAGCCGCTCTGACTGCTTGGGCTGCTTGGGCTGAGGGGGTGTCGCGCGCGTCGGCCGTGTCTCCGGGGGCGGAGGTGAATCCCAGGTCGGCGGCGTTGCGGGTGAGGGCCCGGGTGCGGGCGTGGGCGTAGCGGACGCGGAAGAGGGGGTTGGTCTCGCGCTGGGCGAGGTGGGTGTCGCCGGTGTCGGCGTGGTCGTGGGCGGCGGGGTGCAGCAGGGCCCAGCGGGCGGCATCGCGGCCGAGGCGCAGGGGGTCGGGGTGGGTGGGCGCGGGGACGGGCCGGGGTCCCGTCAGGGCCACGGGCGGCGTTCCGTGGCCGTCGATCCGCACGCCGAGCACCTCCGCCCACGCGGGATCGGGGGCGTCTGCGCAGGTGACGCGGGTGAGGGCGCCCTGGGAGCGCAGGATGCGGCGGGTGCTGTCGGCGATGACGACGGCGCGGATCTCGTGCGGTACGTGCAGTTGGACGCGTTGTCCGGTGTCCTGCTCGATGTGTCCGTACCGCTCGCCTCGGGCGAGGATCTCGCGGACGAGGCCTGCGGTCGGGTCTCCGGCGAGGGTGATGCCGAGGAAGCCGGGCCCGGTGACGTCGGCGCGGGCGATGCCGGGCTCGGCGGCGAGCCGGGCGGCGAGGATCTCGGCGACGCGGCGCGGGGTCTTTCCCGCTTCGGCGGCGATCCGCAGGGCGAGGTTGCTGGCGTAGTCCCCGTGTCCGCCGGGCCGGGGCCGCTCCACCGGCGCCCGCTCGGGCACGGCCACGGCAAGCTCCCCACCGTCCACGGCGGCGCCCAGGGCGCGCAGGACGGTACGGGAGAGCTCTGCGGGGGTCACGGGACAAGGGTAGGGGAGGCGGGGGCGGGGCGGGGGGTGAGGGGGCGGTGAGGGGTGGGTGGGGCCGCTGGTGGCGGGGCTTGTGGGCGGGGCGGTGAGGGGTGGGTGGGGCCGCTGGTGGCGGGGCTTGTGGGCGGGGCGGGGGCGGGTGGGCGGACCCGCTGGTGGCGCGGCTGGGGGGGCGGGCCGTGCGGCCTCGCTGGTCACGGGTGCCGCGTGTTCCCTCCCGTTCATGGGTGCCCGGCGTGCTCCCTCCCGTTCACGGGTGCCCGGCGTGCTCCCTCCCGTTCACGGGTGCCCCGCGTGTTCCGCCCCGTTCACGGGTGTCCCGCGTGCTCCGCCCCGCCGCCGGAGCAGCCCGTTCCGAGCGGGCCGCCCTCGCGTCCGTCACGCCGCTCCATCAACTGCCGTACGACGCTGACCAGTTCGGCGGGCTCGAAGGGCTTGGCCAGGAACGCGTCGACGCCGACCTCCAGGCCCGCCTCCACCTCGTACTGCGTGCAGGCGCTGACGACGACGAGCGGGAGGTCGCGCGTGCGCGGGTCGGAGCGGAGCCGGGCGGCGGTGCGCAGGCCGTCCAGGCGGGGCATCACGACGTCCAGGGTGACGACGTCGGGGCACACCTGGTGCACGACGTCCAGGCACTCGGCACCGTCGGCCGCGGTCACGACCTCGAAGCCCTCCAGCTCGAGATTGACCCTGATCAGTTGCCGGATGACCTTGTTGTCGTCGACAACAAGCACACGGCCGGGCACGCCTGGCACAACTCGAGAGTAGGTCGACACCCGCCGTCGCGTCCGGGTTTTGCCTACTTCCGCCACTTGCGAGGGAGTCCCGGGGGGATCGGCGAAGGGCGCCCCAGCGGGCCACCAGGCGACCCGCTCAGCGTCCCGCCCGCGCCTCGATTCCGTCCAGCAGGAACGCGAGCCCGGCCGCGAAGGTGGTGTCCCAGTCGTCGTCGGAGATGTACTGGTGCGCGGCGACCGTCGGGTACCGCTCGCGCCGCTCCTGGAGGTACTCCCTGCCCATCCGGGCCTCTTCGGCGGTGAACCGCAGGCTGGACTGCGCGGCGGTGGCGCCCATCACGTGGTTGTAGAGCGCCCAGGTCGCGGCGTTGAGCTGGGCCCCGGTGAGTCCGGCGCGTACCAGCGCGGACTGCAGGAACTCCATCCAGGCAAGGAAGTTGGGCCCCATCAGGGGCCGCTGCCGCGCGGGCACGGTGGCCGCCCAGGGGTGGCGCAGCATGGCCTGCCGCCAGCCGTCGACCAGGGTGGTGATGTCCCGCCGGGCGTCGTCGCCGTGCCGCTCGGGGACGGGCGTCTCGCCGAAGATCGCATCGACGGCGAGGTCGACGACGTCGGCCTTCGTCTTCACGTGCCAGTACAGCGTGGTGGCGCCGGCCTGGAGCCGTTCGGCCAGGCGGCGCATCGTCAGGCGCTCCATGCCCTCCTCGTCCAGGAGGTCGACGGCCGCCTGGACGATGCGCTCGCGCGTGAGCGGCGGCTCGCCCTTCTCCCGCTTCTCCCGCGCGGGGCGCAGCCAGACGTTGCCGACCGCCTCGCCGGGCCCGCCGGTCGCGCGTTCCTTGCCTGCGATGACGTCCACCTCCAGGTCACGTAGTCGCGGTCGAGTCTGACACGGCCGAACCTCGCCTCCGACGACGGACCGGGGCCCCGGGGCGTAGTAGAGTCCCGCCCCACTAGACCAACGTTCGAGGCTCTAGACCAACGTTCTAGAGCCTCGTCGACACACGACCGAAAGGGACGGACGGAAGTGGCTGGACCAAACGCGAAGCACACGCAACCGACACCGGAGCCCACCCCCGAGCCCACCCCTGAGCCCACCCCCGAACCCACACCGGAACCGACACGAGCGCTGTCGCCAAAGGACGCGCGGCGGCGCTGGTGGGTGCTGCCCGTGGTGAGCTTGGCGCAGCTGATGGTCGTACTGGACGCGACGATCGTGAACATCGCGCTCCCCTCCGCCCAGCGGGACTTGGGGATGGCGGACACCGACCGGCACTGGGTGATCACGGCGTACGCGCTCGCCTTAGGCGGCCTGCTGCTGCTGGGCGGACGGGTGTGCGGCGCGCTCGGCCACCGGCGGGCCTTTGTCTGGGGCCTCACCGGCTTCGCGCTGGCCTCGGCGCTCGGGGGCGCGGCGGGCGGCGCGGGCACGCTGTTCGCGGCTCGCGCGGCGCAGGGCGTCTGCGCCGCGCTGCTGGCACCGGCGGCGCTGTCCCTGCTGATCCTGACGTTCACCGAGGCGCGCGAGCGGGGCCGGGCGTTCGGGGTGTTCGCCGGGGTCGGGGCGGGCGGCGCGGCCCTCGGAGTGGTGGCGGGCGGCCTGCTGACCGAGTACGCCGACTGGCGCTGGTGCCTCTACATCAACGTTCCGATGGCCGCGCTCGCCCTGGTCGGCGCCCCCGTGATCCCGCGCGACCGCCCGAGCGGCGACCTGCGCGGCCTCGACGTGCCCGGGGTGCTGCTCAGCGCCACCGGTCTGGTCGCCCTGGTCTACGGCTTCACGCGGGCGGAGCCGTACGGCTGGGGTGACCCGAGGGTGCTCGCCCTGCTCGCGGGCGGCGCGCTGCTCCTCGCCCTGTTCGTCGCGGTGGAGGCCAGGTCGCCGCGGCCTTTGCTGCCGCTGCGCGTCCTGGTGCACGGCGAGCGGGGCACCGCGTTCGTGTCCGTGTGCGTCATGTTCGTCGCGATGTTCGGCTTCTACCTCTTCGTCAGCTACTACACGCAGACGATCCTCGGCTATTCGCCGGTCAAGGCGGGGATGACACTGCTTGTGAACGCCGTCAGCACGACGGTCGGCGCGATGCTGCTGGCGGGGTGGCTGCGGCGCCGGACGACTCCGCGCCTCCTGGTGGCGGGCAGCCTCCTCGCCTCCGCCGCCGGGATGGCGATCCTGGCCCGGCTAGAGGTGGACAGCACCCATGTCTTCCTGGCGTACCTCACCCCGTCCATGGTCCTGACCGGCGTCGGCCTCGGCTGTCTGCTCGCGGTGGCCACGAACATGGCGACGGCGGGCCTGGCCCCGGCCGAGGCCGGGGTGGCGTCGGCGGCGTACAACACGGTGCAGCAGGTCGGCGCCGCGTTCGGCACGGCCCTGCTCAACTCAATCGCGACCAGCGTGACGACGTCGTACCTCAAGGACCACGGCGGGCGCCCGGACGCCCTCAACACCGCGACGGTGCACGGCTACACGGTGGCACTGTGGGTGGCCTGCGGCGTCCTGCTGTGCGGCGCACTGACCGCGGCCCTCCTGGCCAGGAACTCCACCACCGATCCCCAGCCCGCCCCGTAGCCCCCTCGCCCCCCACACACACGAAGACCCCGACCTCAGCGCTACCGCTGATGACGGGGTCTTTGGGCACCTCATACAGGGTGCCCCCGGCAGGATTCGAACCTGCGCACACGGCTCCGGAGGCCGTACGAATAAGCCGGGGCGACGGGGCCCTGACCTGCGGCCGAACCAGCCACCGCTTCGGCGCCCGGGGGATTCACGCACTGCTCACGCACTTTGAGGCCTGCGAGCGGGCCTGGGGGCCTGCAGCGAGGTGGACCCATAGGATCCCTCGTAGCGAGCCAGCGACCACACAAGGGGGAAATGTCCGATTCCCTGAAGGTGAGTAAAATCCGGGGACGGCTCGGCTATCGTGCCTGGTCAGCTCCTGTGGTCCCCGCACACGCGGGGGTGGTCCCCCGACCGGTACACCGTGATCGACACCGCGGGAGTGGTCCCCGCACACGCGGGGGTGGTCCCTGGAGCAGGCCGATGAGGTGTTCGCCATCGGCGTGGTCCCCGCACACGCGGGGGTGGTCCCGCGGCCCCGCCGTCCCGCGTGGAGCCAGCCAGGTGGTCCCCGCACACGCGGGGGTGGTCCCATCACCGCACTCGCCGGTAAACCACCATCCGGGTGGTCCCCGCACACGCGGGGGTGGTCCCTGGACCATCGTCTTACCGATGTCCAGGTCAAAGTGGTCCCCGCACGCGCGGGGGTGGTCCCGGGCGACGCCCGATTTCGGATCGCTACGCGGCGTGGTCCCCGCGCACGCGGGGGTGGTCCCTCGCTCTACCGCCGGGATGAGGAGACCGGCCGGTGGTCCCCGCATGCGCGGGGGTGGTCCCTCGTCGAGCTCCGCTTGCAAGAGCGCGGCCGTGTGGTCCCTGCACGCTCGGGGTGGTCCCCAGGACGGTCAGCGTCGTCAGATACATAAGCTGTGGTCCCCGTACGCGGGGGTGACCCCAGGCTGAGTGTCGGGCCGTTGTTCTGGGAGGTGTGGTCCCCGCACGCGCGGGGGTGGTCCCCTGTGGCGGGTTCTGCACCCCTCCAGCTCTCTGTGGTCCCCGCGCATGCGGGGGTGGTCTCCCCATTCAACCCTAGGGTTGAATGGGGAGTCAGTGGCCCCCGCGCGCGTGGGGACCGTCCCGTCAAGGTCCGCTGGTACGACGCAGCCAACACGTGGTCCCCGCGCGTGCGGGGGTGGTCCCCTAAGGGATTCTTCTCGCTTGCTGCGCGACGGTTAGGCCCAAGGCGCGACGATGCGACCGAAGGGAGACCGAAGTGCCGGAGGCTAGTCCGCGTGGAACCTATCTGGTCATTTCGGATGCTCTTCGGAAGCGGATCGGCGCGGAGGGAACCGGCGAAGCGCTCCCCTCTGAGGCCGCCTTGATGCGTGAGCACGGGGTCTCTCGCAACACGGTTCGGCGCGCTCTCAAGGTGCTAGAGGCCGACGGCATTGTGGAGTCGGCTCCGGGTGTGGGCTGGCACATCGTCCAGGGCGGTGATCGCCGCTCCCTTACAGAGCGTATGTCTGACCTGATCGCGGAAGACTCGTTGGCGGTCGGCGATAGCTACCCGTCTGAAGCGAGGCTGTGTGAGCGCTTCGGCGTCTCCCGCACGGCGGTGCGTCGCGTCCTGGCTCAGATGGAAGGGAACGGCTTGCTCAACACTGCTCACGGCAAGGGGCGTACGGTGCGCGTTCTCCCGCCAGTGAGGGTCCAGTCGTAGCCTTGGCGGCCATGGGACTTACTGAGTGGGCGTACTCGCTCTCCGAAACGGTACTCTCCAATCCTCTGCCCCGGCGATGGGCACACTCTCTGGGCGTGGCAGAGCGCGCCCGCGCTCTAAGCCCGGTTCTAGGCGCCGACGCGGAGCTTCTGGAAGCCGCCGCAATCCTCCATGACATCGGGTACGCCCCGACCATTGCGGTCACTGGCTTCCACCCCCTGGACGGTGCACGTTTCCTTCGGGACATGGAGAAGGCTGACCGCCGGGTCGTGTCGCTCGTGGCGCACCATTCATGCGCGCTCCTGGAGGCCGAGGAACGCGGTCTGAGGCAGGAGCTTGAGAGCGAGTTCGAGTTGGAGCGGCGAGAACTCGTCGACGCACTGATCTACTGCGACATGACGACGACGCCTGACGGCACGCAGACTACGCCGGCCGAACGGCTCGACGAGATTGAGCACAGGTACGGCCCGGATACGGTCGTCTGGCGGTTCATCCAACGTGCGGCGCCAGAGATCCACGCAGCCACGCGGCGGGTTCAGATTCGGTTGGCGCAGGTCTCCGCTGGCGATCAGCCGATGTAAGGCTCCCCCCGGGCTTCGTCGAGACCATGTCGGATGCGCAGCATCATCGACGGATGGATTTCCAACTCTGCAAGGTCCGCTGGGTCGACCCAACGGACCGCTTTCGACTCGCTGCTTGTCCGAAGTGACCCACCGACGGCGCGGGCCTGGAAGCAGATGGAGAACTGCTGTCGGACCTCTCCGTCGGAGTACGCCATCACATGCGCAGGATCGGTGTAGAGGCCGATGACGCCATCCACTTGCACTTCAATGCCTGTTTCCTCCAGCACCTCGCGGACGACGGTGTCACCGATGCGCTCACCGATGTCGTGGCCACCTCCAGGTAGCGCCCACAAGTCGTTGTCTGTCTTGTGGATGAGTAGTAGGTGTCCCACGTCATCCCGGACGACGGCAGTGACCGAGGGCACTACCGAATTGGCCTCAGGCGCGTTCGGGTCTCGGAAGTAGTCGGTGCGGCTCAACGGCTCGTGCCTTCCCAATCGGCAGGTGAAGCGATCGGCCGGGCAGACGCCCAGGTCTTCTCCAGGCTGTCAGCGTAGGCGTCGAACAGCTCGCCGCCCGGTACGCGATGCAGGTGTAGCACGGGGGCCATATAGGCGCCGACACCGTAGAGGTGTCCATTCGCCAAAATCTCGTCGTCAGCTCGATAGATCGAGTTGTAGAGCGTGGTGCCGTGAAGGCGAAATTCGACTCCAGGAAGCCCGAAGAGCGGGCCGTAATTTACGAGAGCATTGCGAATCTTACTTGCCATCGCCGTACCGATCCCCTCGTCGTCGCCACGGACAGCCACGGCCTGTGACGTCGGCTCTCCGAGCATGAATCGGATTGGTATCCCGTCGGCCGACTTCTCCTTCACGATGCGATGGAAGGACGCGTCCTCAGTGAGCCAGAAGCCGGAGTAGACAAGCACATCGAATTGTCGCTTCACCTTGGAGTAGAGGTCAGTCCAAAGCGTGTGCTTCACGACAGACCGGTGGGGATAGAGTCTGACTAACTCCGCGTTGCCGGAGGCCGTGACTTCGGCGGAGGTTCGCTCGTCGGGCCACAGATACGACACCTCGCACTTCAGCAGGGATGCCGTCGCATACTGAAACCGCCGATAAGGCTTGCGCTCAGCCTCGTTGATCCAGCGCTCCACCGTTTTGGGCGCTACCCCGAGCCGCGCCGCGACCTCATCGAACGTCAGGCCGGACTTCACGATCGCGCCGCGCAGTCGCTCGTTCGCCACTCCAACCTCCGCCTCACCAGGACGACTTGGTACGACTTCACGCTAGCCAGGAACGACCCGAGTCGTACAGGCAGGCAGTCGCACGTCGTCCGCACTGGCGCGAGCCTTGGACGCATCGAGCGAGAGGGGCTCGCCGAACTCACTGAACCGAAGGGCTTGACGGGGCAAGCTTCCCTCTGCACGATGAGGAACACGTAATACATGTACTCCATGTTCCTGGTGCTTGATCCGTGCGCGTCACGCTCGGATGCGCGCCTCTCCATGCACACAGCAGGGCCCCGCCGAGCCCGCTTGCACGCGGTTCGAGCGGTACGGGAGACGTAGAAGTCCGTCGCCTTCCGGATCAATTCGGTGTCATCGGCTAAGCCGCTGGTCTGACCCTCGGGCGGAGACCCAGGGAACGGACCACGGGGAACCCGGTGATTGGGCTGCACCCGGTCCATGACATCCAGGGCGTATCCACTCAGCGAGTAGCGACTGAGTGGCGCGGTGACCGCGCGTCGTCGGGAGGCGAAGCCAGACGCGTTGGAAGCCGTGAGACGACAGTGGCGGGCTTTCCCGTCACTCGTCATGCGGGCAGGGAGGGAGCTCCAGCCGTACGGGCGCTCAGTCCGGATCATTCCGCCTCGGGTCACCGAGCGTACGGCGCCTACCGGGCCGACTCCCTGCCCGCTTGATGAGGACTTTCCAAGGTCCCACCCGCACCGCATCCGGTGCGGCCTTCTTCCACGGCGTGCGCCCCCGGAGCGGCTACTCCGGAGGCGCTTCGGGCCGTTCCACCCATCAAGGAGCTTCGACCCATGAGGTGCATCGTTGCTGGCCATGCGGCCGTTACCGCGAGGGAGTTCGCGGAGTTAGCGTTCGGTCTCGACCCGGAACTGTTCACCGGCCCGCCGGTTGAGTCCGTGAAGGAGCGCAGGGCGCGCCTGGATGTGGCGCGGGAGGTGCTGGCGGAGCTGCGGGAGGTGGCCCCGGAGGCGGCCGCGTACGCGGAGTTGCTGCTGCGTCCCAGCCCGCTGGAGAACGTACGAGCGGTTGGTCGTCGGCCGCGCCGGGCGCCGGTCCAGCGGGCCGTGCAGGGTGGCGCGGGGCGTTCGGCGGTGGCGGCGTGAGCCAGAATCTTGCGCTGGATGATCTGGCCGTGCCGCTGGGCGCGGTGCGGTTGCTGGCGGCGGACTTCGGGCATCTGGCGGCGCCGGATGTGCAGGTGTCGCCGATCTACCCGGAGCGAGTGCGGCTGGTCTTCCACGATGACCTGCCGGGCTTTGAAGCCTGGCGCGAGGCGCTGAAGATCGCCACGCATGACGTGGTCTACGGCGAGCAGGGTGGCGGCCGGACGCGCGTGCTGAAGGCGCACGGCACCTATGCGGGCGCCGAGGTGGAGTTGCTCGGCTTCGCCGAGATCTGCGTTCCGGCTGTGGTCGGGGGTGCGGCATGAGCACCTCGGCGGCCCGCGTCGAAGCCCCGTCGACGGGCGTCGCGCCGGTGTCGACGCCCGTCGTCGCTGAGGGTGCCATTACTGCGGTCGCGGCGGTGCTCACCGTTGTGCTGACCGTGGTGGCGTTCTGGCTGTCCTACGAGCATTTGCAGGAAGTCGCCGCCCGTCATGGGATGGCGCAGGCGGTGGCGCGCTCGTGGGCGTGGCCCGCGACGGTGGATCTGTTCATCGTGATCGGTGAGCTGCTGATCTTGCGGGCCTCACTCGCGCACAAGGTCGACTGGTGGGCGATCGGCCTGGTCACCGCCGGTGACGGCGCCTCGATCGCGCTGAATGTGGCCGGGGTCGGCCAGGACGCCAGCGTCCTGAACTACGTGGTGGCGGCGGTGCCGCCGGTGGCCGCGCTGCTGGCCTTCGGCGCGTTGATGCGCCAGGTCCACGCCTACCTCGCCCGCCGCGCGTCGACACCCGTCACCTCACCGCCGCCGGGCGTCAGCATCCCGTCGACGCCACTCGTGGTGCCCGTCGGCCCGCCGCCCACCGCCGCGCCTGTGGCGCCAGTCCTCGCGGTCGGCTCAGCACCGGAACTGTCCGCTTCCGCCTCGTGCATTGAGCCCGCGTCAGTGCCCGTCGCTGTGGAAGCGACGCCCGACGAGGCGCCGTCGACGGCCGTCGACCTGTGCTGGCCGGTGATCTATCCGAACCGGGTGGATCAGCTGGTGCGGTCCCTGTACGGCATGGATTTCACGCAGCCGAGCACGGCCCGCATGACGCAGGCCATGGGCGCGGTGGGGTTGGGGGCGTCGGAGTCGACGGCCCGCACGGCGCGCGGGCGGGTCAAGGCGCGTGAGCCGTACCTGGCCGACTTCCCCGCCGCGATCGCTGGGTAGGGGGCGGCTTCGGTGTCGTACGCGTACGGCAAGTGCTTCGATCCGACCGGTGCCCGCTACGGGCTTCCGACCTATCCCTACCGTCTCGCCCCGGCTGGTCTGGCCACCCGGCGTCAGCTGCGGGCCCGCGGTCTGCGGCCGGGTGGTCAGCCGATCGCCGCGCAGGTGATGCGTGTCAACCGCCGCGCGGGCGGCCCTCAGGTGGCCTACCTGTACCGCATCGAGCTGGCGAAGCCGGTGCGGCCGATGACGCCCGGCAAGTGGCGTGCGCTCGCGTTAGCGATGCTCGCCCGCCGTACCTGCCCGCGCTGCCGACGCGACGTCGGCTACTGCATCCCGCGCTCGTACGGGATGTGCGGGGTGTGCATCGCCGCCGAGGACCAGCGCACTGTCCGTCCCTGCCTGTGAGAGGAGTTCTGCTGTGTCCAGTCGTACCCGACCCCGGGCCCGCACCGTGAAGGTGCCGCCGGGGGCGACCACTGTTCGTATCCCGCGCCAGCGCGGGCGCCGTCAGCAGGCGTTCGTGGTCGTGGTGCCCGAACGCCCGTCCCTGGTCCACCAGGTGCTGCACTCTGTGGGGCGTCTGCTGTGGCGCCACCGTCTCGCGTGCCTGCCGACCGGTCTTGCGCTGCTGGCCCTGGTGGTGACCGCGATCTTGCACGTCGTCGCCTGGTGGTCCGGGCTCATCCTGGCGATCACGGCCCTGGTGCCGCTGGCGTGGCTGGCGTTCGTGCAGCGGCGCCGTCCGGTCCATGGTTCGGAGCTGGTCTGGCGTATCGCTCTGGTCGTACTCGCCGTGCTCGCGGGCGTGTGGTCGGGGCTGGCGGTGGTGTTCGGGCCGCTGGCCGGACCGCTGGAGATCGTCTGGCTGCTGGCCCTGATCGCTGCCCAGGTGTCGTGGCAGGTCCTGCGCCGTTCGATCGCTGAGGAGAGGGACTGATGGCCACTCCGACCCGCAACGGCGCCGCGGGCGTCAACAAGGGCAACAAGTTCGCCAACGCCGGGGCCGCCGCCGGGGGTTTCGTCGGCGCGATGGGCGGCTCCTTCATGCCGTCGGTCACCGTCAACGTGAACCGGCCCTCGCGCCGTGGCGGGGGCGGTGGGCAGTCGCTGTTGCCGCCGCCGGACTTCGGGTCGCCTGCGCAGGTGCGTTCGTACTGCAACACGTTGCGTGCGGCGGGCGTGATGATGGCGATGGAGGTCGCCATGGCGGCCGAGATCATGCAGAGCACGCTCGCGGCGGTGCCCGACCCCGAGGGCCGTCCGTTCGGCTCCCGGCTGCGCGCGGCGAAGGTGGCCCGGAAGCTGCGCAAGTCCGCTGAGGCGCTGAAGGACGCGGCGAAGAACGCTGCCGCTTGCTACTCCGTGTTCCAGCAGGAGTACCAGGAAGAGATCAACCGCGTCCGGCACCGGGCACGTAAGCCCACGGCGCCGCGCATGAACTGGGACCAGCAGTGAGGCGGCGCGCGATGAGCACGGATCAGACCATGCAGCTGGTGAGCACCCGCGAGGGCGGGGCGGACGCGAGCGGGGTCGGCAACTATCTGTTGCACCGGGCCAAGCCGCATCTGCCGCCGTGGCTCGGGCTGGCCGGGGTCGGTTTGGCCGGAGTTCTTGGCAATGAGCGGTGGGCGGCGTCCCCGGCCGCCGCCGTCGGCCTGACCCTCACCTCGGTTGCGGTGTCCGGCGGCGCGTACGTGATCGGCAAGGCGGCGAGCAGGCAGCGCCGCCTCCACTCCGCCATCACCACGGCGTTGGGGTCGGCGTGGGTGACGGCGGCCTGCCTGGCGGGTCCGGCGGCCGGGCCGGTTGACGACGTGTTCCTGATGGGTGGCCCGGCGCTGGCGCTGTCGTGGAACGTGCGGATCTTCATGCGCACGTCCGACACTGGCGACGGATCGGGCGGTGCCGACGGCGGGCTGATGGAGAAGGTGGGGCTGGCTCGCGCGCAGATCCGTGGCGCGAAGGCGGAGCCGAACCGGGTCACGGCCCGGGTCGGCCTGGTGCCGGGCGAGCAGACCAACGATGACGTCCCCAGGACCTTGCCGCGGATCGCGTCGGCGCTGAACCTGCCAACGTCGGCGGTGCGCTACCAGCCGTCTGCGGACTCTGCCCGTGAGGGCGACCTGGTCATCGTGCCCGAGGACATGCTGGCGCAGCCCGTGGAGTGGGAGGGGCCGTCGGCTCTCGGTGGCTCGATCGCCGAGCCGCTGGTCATCGGCCGCTACGACGACGGCTCGCCGATACTGCTGTGGCTGCCGGGCGACCCGGAGAAGGGCCGCAACGGCACGCACGGGCTGATCGCCGGGGGAACCGGGTCTGGCAAGGGCGACACAGCCCTGGACGTCCAGACCGAGATCCTTTCGCGCCGTGACGTGCTGCTGTGGTGCTCGGACCCCAAGTCGTTCCAGGACTTCCGCCCGTTGCTGCCCGGCTACGACTGGGCCGTGGAAGGCGGGTCCGGCACGGAGGTGATGGTGCAAGCCCTCGCGGCGGCTATCCCCGCCCGCACCCGCTGGCTCGGCGCTCACAACTATCGCCAGTGGGCCCCTGAGGCGGCCGGGCCGCAGAGGGACCCGGAGCACTCCTGCCGCGCCACCGGCCGCGCCTGTGGCTGCCCTGGTATGCCGTTCCTGGTTGCCTGGTTCGAAGAGGCCGCCAACACCCTGCGGGACTTGGGTGACGATGCGTTCACCGGCATCGCGCAGGAGGCCCGTTCAGCGGGTGTCTCGCTGATCGTTTCTCTTCAGCGTCCGTCGTACGACCAGATGTCGACGTCCACGCGGGCCTCGCTGCCCTCCGTGATCGCGTTGGGCTGTGATCCGCGCGACGAGGGGTTCAGCCTCCCGGACGCGGTGCTGGACCAGGGCGCCTCGCCGGGTGCGTGGGGCAACCGCAAGCCCGGCTACTGCTACGTCGTCTCGCCGGGCATCCCTGAGGACCGCTACGCCACCCCCGGCCGTACCTGGCACTTCACCCGCCGGGCGGTGCCGGAGATGGAGCGGCTCGCGCTGTGGGCGCAGCAGCATGGTGCGCGCGTCGATCCGGTCACCGCTGACGCCGTGCGGCGGGTCGCCGGACGGGCCTACACCGGCCGCCCCGGCCCTGGTGCCGGCGCCGACGCCGATGTGCCGTCGACGGCACCGCAGACCCGCGGGCAGGAAGACCAGGACGCAGACGACGTGGACGACGTGGAGGGCACGGGCCCGTTGGTCGACGCGGAGGACGTCGACATCGACCCTGCCGCGGAGCTTCCCGAGCCGCAGGAGGGCGACGATGTCCCGTTGTTCGGGCAGGAGGCGGGCCGCAAGCCGGGCCCTGCTGAGGCGCGGCGCCTGTTCGCTCAGGCGCTCGGCGAGTTCGAAGCCGCGGGGCGGATGGTCGTGGGCCCGCGCGACTTCCACGACTGGTGCGCGGCACACGGCCTGTCGCGCCCGTGGGTGTCTGCGCGGCTTACCGAGGCCTACCGCGAGGGGCGCCTGGCGGAGACCGGGAAGACCGGCCGCTGGCGCATCGTCCCGTGCCCCGACGACGGCTCGCCCGCCGCCGTGACGGCCGCCTGACACCTGACACTGTCAAGGCTGCCTGACACCCAAACCCCTAGGCACACGCGGTGTCACGCGCCCTGACAGTAGGCCGCTGACACGCCCTGACACCTGTCCCTGACACCCCCGCCGCGGGCCCGCCGCGCATGCCCGCGCACGGGCCCGCCCCCCGTTCCGGCACACGGAAGGGAGCACACCCCATGCAGCACACAGGCCCGCCCGGACATCTGGCCCCGCACATCCCCGCCGACGACTACCGGCGCGCGCAGGCCACCGGCCAGCCCATCATCATCCACACCACCAGCCCCGCCCCGGCCCGCCGCCCGGCCCACGTCTACCTGGTGCCGCTCGCGCTAGCCGGGGCGGGCGCCCTCGGCCTGCTCGGCCTGGTGGCCGCGTTCCTCGCCCTGCTGGACGTCGCCGCGCACACCGCCGTCGCGATCGGCGGCGCGGCCGGGCCGCTCGGCGTCGGCGGCATCACCCTGCGCCTGGCCCGCACCCCCAAATAGCTGCCCTGGGAGGGGCCATGGCCTGCACCACCTGCACCGGGCACCACTCCGTACCCCTGCAGCGCTTCCCGGCCGGGGACGTGCGCGCCTCGCTGAAGGCCGCGCACGCCGCCGCCCAGGAGCGCACCCGCACCTCACTGCCCGTGCACGTCCACTACGACCTGCGCAGCGACGCCTTCGTCGTCCTGCGCACCGATCCCCTCAACCACCCCAAGGAGCTCAGCTCATGACCATCCCCGCCACGCCCCTGGACTTAGTCCTGGGCCCCGACCAGGCCCACGCCTTCATCCACGCCCGCGCCCAAGAACTCACCCACCGGGACCTGCTCCCCACACCCATCGCCCTGCAACTGACGGTCCGCCGCGTCCTGCACGGCGACCCGCTCGTACTCGCCGAACCCGGGCAGGTGTGGACGCTGCGCGCGGACACGAACCCTGATGACGCGCCCTCCCACCGCCTGGCCATCCACGCCCGGCACAGCTATCCGCCCTGCGTGCTGGTGAGCGACCCCGACGACCCCACGGGTGAGGTCGACGAACTCCTCATCGAGGTACTGGAGATGTACGAGCTCGCCACCTGGCACTCCACCTTCACCGCCGTGGGGAGGGCCGCGTGAGCGCCTGGATGGACGGGCCGATGCTGGCGCTGGACGTGGAGACCACCGGCGTCGACCCGGAAACCGCCCGGATCGTGACCGCCGCCGTCGCCGCGGTCGGCGGCACCAGCACCCCCGACACCACGGTGTGGCTGGTGGACCCCGGTATCGAGGTACCGGCCGAAGCCGCCGCGATCCACGGCATCACCACCGAACGGGCGCGCGCCGAGGGGCGCGCACCGGCCGACGCGCTGCCGGAGATCGTCGCGGCGCTCGCCGAGCCGCTGGGGGCCGGGTTCCCGCTGGTGGTCTTCCGCGCCCCGTACGCGCTGACCGTCCTCGCCCGCGAGTGCGCCCGCACGGGCGTGCCGTTCCTGGACGGGGACGTGGCGCCGGTCATCGACCCGGCCGTGCTCGACAAGCACGCGGACCGCTACCGGCGCGGGCGGCGCACCCTGCCCGCCCTGTGCGAGCACTACCGCGTGCGCCACGACGGCCCCAACGACCCCGTGCAGGACGCCTTGGCCGCGGCCCGCCTGGCCTGGCGCCTGCCCCGCGCCCACCCCCAGCTCGCGGCCATCGCGCTGGCCGACCTGCACGACCGGCAGCGGGCATGGGCGGCGGAGCAGGCCGCGGGCCTGCAAGCACACCTGCGCCGCACCGACCCCACCGCCACCGTCACCCCGGACTGGCCCCTGCACCCCGCCGCCGCCGAGGAGACTCCGTGACGTTCGACATCCGGATCATCTGCGACGACCGCGACGCGGACGCCATCACCCACACGCTGGCCGCCGCCTTCCGCACCGGCACCGCACGCACCTACCCCACCCGCGACGGCATGCGCACCCGCCTCTACCTCACCGCCGACCTGACGCGGCCCGAGAACGATCAGCCGAACACCTAGCAACGCCAAGGGCGGCCCTCCATTCCGCCAAGAACCGGGGCCGCCCTTGTCCACCATCAACTCAACAGTGGAGGTCTCCAGCATGACGCAACCCACGTCCCTCCCGCGAGCCTTACCGGCGGGAGCTCCTGCCGCGGGCGGTATGCGGTTCTACCTGACCACGCACAAACGGCACTGGCTGCGCCTGACCGACGTGCCGCTGTTCCTCAAGTCCGAGCACTTCGACCGCGCCGTGAAGTGGGACGTTGCCCAAGGGTCCTACGCGATCGACTCCGGCGGGTTCATGGAGCTGAAGGACAAGGGGACCTGGACCCGCACGCCGCGCCAGTACGTCGACAGCCTGCGCCGTATCTGGGAGCACGTGGGCCCCTACGACTGGGCAGCCCCTCAGGACTGGATGTGCGAGAACGCCATCATCCACGGCGGCTGGTTTGGTGGTCAGTACTTCGTCGGCACCCACCTCAGCGTGGAAGAGCATCAGCGCCGCACCGTGAACAACTTCCTCGAACTGCGCTCACTGGCCCCCGGCCTGCGTATCGCCCCGGTCATCCAGGGCGACACCATCCCCGCCTACGAGCGGTGCGTGGAGCTGTACGAGAAGGCTGGCGTGGATCTGCGGGCGGAGCCGGTGGTGGGGCTGGGGTCGGTGTGCCGGTTGCAGTCCACCCGCCAGGGCGCCGCGATCGTCTCCGCAATGGCCGCCCGCGGCTTCAAGCTGCACGGCTTCGGCTTCAAGACCCTGGGCCTGGAACGCGTCGGGCACCTGCTGGCCTCCGCCGACTCTGCCGCCTGGAGCTCCCACGCCCGCCGACGCCCGCCCCTGCCTGGCCACCCGCACAAAAACTGCGCCAACTGCATCGACTACGCACTGAACTGGCGCACCCGTGTCCTCGCCGCCATTCCCACCCGCCACCAGAAGATGCTCATCGAGGAGAGCGCAGCATGAACGAGCATCTCCATACCGCTCTGGGCCTGGCAGCCTCCGGCGTGCCAGTGCTGCCCTTGCGGGCCGGGAAAGTGCCGTTCGGCAACTGCCGCACCTGCACGCGGAACGCCTGCGGTGGCCGCCCCACAATGAAGAGCGCCGGGCCCTGCGCCTGCCCTGCGCCCTGCCACGCCTGGGCCGCCGCGACCACCGATCTGGACGTCATCCAGTCCGGCGTCTGGCGCCGCGCCTGGGCGCAAGCGGCTGCGGTCGCCTACCACCCCGGCGGGGCGGAGTTGACGGTCGTGGACCTGGACAACGCCGACGCCATCGCGTGGGCCCGCCAGGCCCTGCCCGGCACGCAGACCGTGCCCACCACCCGGGGCGAGCACTGGATCTACCAAGGGGCCATGCACTCCGCCAACGCGGTGCGTCCCGGCGTCGACATCAAGTCCGCCATGGCCTACGCCCGCTATCTCGGGCACGGCACCGGCACCCTCACCACCCTGCCGGACGTCGTGCGCGCGCTGGCCGTGAAGCAGCCCCCCGTGGCCCGGCCCACGCCGCACGCCGCCGTGCCCGCACCGGCCGGGGGCGGGCCGTGCCGCCACCGCACGCCCGCCTTCCTGGAGCGAGGCATCGCCATGGCCGAGCAGAACATCACCGACGCCCGCAGCGCGGTGCACGCCACGGTCTACCGCACGTTCCTCGCCGTGCTGTCCAGGCACGGCCGGTGCGGCTGCCTCACCGATGCCCACATCGCACGGCTGTTCACCGCCGCGCAGGCCAAAGGCGAAACTGTCCGGCACTGCACCGACGCGTGGGCCAACGCCCGCACCAGGTTGGGTCTGTAGCCGTGTCCGACGACGAGAAGACCCCGGCCCGTGAGGTCATCACGGACTATGCGCAGCAGCGCTTCAGGTATTTCCGCACGGCTGACGGGACCGTGTTCGCGCAGAAGAACGGTCACCCCGTGGCCCGTCCGATCCGTTCCCAGGGAACCGCGGGCAGCCACCGGCAAGAACTGATGGTCGGGCTGTTTCGCGACGGGCTTGGCGTGTTCAACGGGACCGCGCTCAAGGAGGCGTTGGACTTGATCGAAGCGCTGGCGATGAGCCAGGACGTGCAGCCCGTGCACATCCGCGTCGCGCCGGGCGTCGACGGCGCGACCTGGCTGGACTTGGGCCGTACCGACGGGCAGTCCGTCCGTATCCACCCCACCGGCTGGGACATCCTCACCCCTCGGCCGGAGGAGGTGTGCTGGCGGCGCACCCAGCTCACCGGGGAGCTCCCCCTGCCCGCCAAGGACACCGACGGCAAGGGCATCGACCTCCTGCTGCGGCTGTGCAACTTCGCCACCGCTGAGACGGAATGCCTGGCCATCGCCTGGCTGATCGGCTGCCTCGGGCCGTCGGTGCCCGTCCCCGCCCCCTTCCTCACCGGCCCCCAGGGCGCGGGAAAGTCCACCGGCGGCCGGATGCTCGTGCGGATCATCGAAGGTATGAGCGGCGATCTGCGCCGCGCTCCCAAGGACGAAGAGCACCTGATCGCGGCCGTGGCCGCCGGATGGGTCACCGCGCTGGACAACCTCTCCTACCTCGCGCCGGACCTGTCTGACCTCATGTGCTGCATCGTCACCGGGGCTGAGACCATCAAGCGCGCCCTGTACACCGACGGCGACGTCGTCCGCGCCCGCTACCGCCGCCCCCTGCTCCTGACCGGCATCGACGTCGGCGTCATCCGCCCCGACCTCGCCGAACGTCTCCTCCCGCTGCGCCTGGAGCGCCCCCGCGTCCGGCGCACCGAAGCCGAGCTGTGGACGGAGTTCGAAGACGTCCTGCCCGTCGTCCTCGGCTCCCTCCTGGACCTGACCGTCAAGGTCCGCGCCGCCGAGGCCGACATCCCCACCGACCTGCGCATGGCCGACTTCGCCCACCTGTGCGCCCAACTGGACGCGGCCACCGGGCTCGGTGCGCTGAACGCCTACCGGGCCTGCCTGGACGATCTCAACGACGACGTGATCGAAGGTGACCTCCTTGCGCAGACCGTCTTGCAGCACGCCGTCAGCCTGGAGGCGGGCGTTGGGGACCGGAGGACGTCGACCGAGTGGCTCCACTGCCTCACCCGCCTCTACACCGGCGAGGACTTCCGTCCCCTGCCCAAGGGCTGGCCCACCACGGGCAAGGTCCTCTCCGACCGCCTCAAACGGCTCCAGCCCACCCTCGCCGCCCGCGGCGTCCTCATCGAATCGGGCCGTACCAAAGAGGGCCGCTACATCGAGATGACCCGCTCGCCGGAGCCGTCCCCACATGAGCAGGAGCAGGTGTTCTGACTCGGGCCCGGCAGCCAGGGCGAGCAAGAAGAGCACCACCCGCCCGCCGGGCGTGCTCCTCTTGCTGTTCGGCGGCAGCGCCGCCGCCCAAGGGTCGCGCCGCGAAGCGGCTCCTTCTTCGCGACTTGAGTCGCACCACTCATAACGGACATCTTCTTCCTCTTTTCCTAAGAAGAGGAATGCTGCGTCACCTGCGTCACCCAGGCACAGAAAACGGCCTCTGACCTGCCGTTATGGGGGTGACGCAGAGGGCCATCGGCTGCGTCACCCCGCGTCATCTGCGTCACCCGCCTGCGTCACCGGTGACGCAGACCGCCCCGCGCGGGTGACGCACGCCCAAGCCTCTGCGTCACCAAAACCCGCAGGTCAGACGCATGGATGACGCAGATGACGCGATGACGCAGAAATCAGCACCTCGGACAGGCGCCCCATCACCATCCCCGCCTACGGCCCTCGGGCGACGTGGGTCACGGCGGATCTCCAGAGGCCTACGCCTCCGGCGTTGCCGATCAAAACAGAAGAGAGGACGGCGGCATGAGTGCCCGCGCGGTCGACGAGAAGATGACGGTGAAGGAGGTCCTGGCCGACCTCAGAGTGGCGCCTTCGACCTTCCACCGATGGCGCCAACTCGGTAAAGGCCCACGCTCGATCAAGCTCCCGAACGGCGACTTACGGATACGGCGGTCGGAGTACGAGCGTTGGCTCGCGGAGCGCGAGGACGCTGCGTGAGCGACAGCACCAACAGTGCAGCACGGGGCTCCCACGGAAGTGGGAGCCCCGACGGGCCCAAGGAGCGCGAATTCTCCAATGACGTCCGCGTGTGGGGCGTCAGCAGGGTGAGGAGCAAAAGCGCCCCGTACCAGCTCCGTTGGGTTGTCGCGGGAAACCGCTGCTACGCCTCGTTCGCCACGTCCACGCTCGCCGACAACCGCCGCTCGGAACTGCGGCAGGCCATGCGCAGAGGTGAGGCGTTCGATGTGGAATCCGGCCTGCCTGAATCGGAAATACGTAAGGCGGAAGCCGCAGCTGCGCAGGCTGCTGCCGAGGAGAAGCGAGATCCCACGTGGTGGGAGTTCTCGCGGGAGTTCATGAAACGGCGGTGGCGCACCGCCGCGGCGAAGACCCGGGAGGGCTTCGCGGACAGCCTCGCCGCGGCGGCCCTGGGGATGATGCCGGACCGGCCCGACGCCCCGACGCTGGCCTCGGTGCGACGGGCCATGCGGTGGGCCGTCGTCCCGGCCCACGCCGACGAGGAACCCCCGCCGGAGCTGGCGAAGGTCTGCACGTGGCTCGCGGAGCACTCCTTCTCCCTGTCCGCGCTGAAGGATGCCAGCGTTACCGAGGACGTCCATTACCGGCTGGCGTACAAGATGGACGGCGGGCTGGCCGCCAAGGACACCTATAAGCGCCGTCGGCGCGGCTTCAACGTGGCCATGGCCTACGCGGTCCAGAAGAGGTATCTGGACGAGAATCCGATCGTTGGATTGGACCGGCCCGCCACCGCCGCGAAGGGGACCGTAGACCCGCGCGTGCTCATGAACGAAGTCCAGGGTCGGGAGTTCCTGATCGCCGTCTCGTACGTGGGATCGGTGCATCGGAATCGGGGGCGTCGTCTGGTCGCCTTCTTCGGCTGCATTCTGTACGCGGCCATGCGCCCGGCGGAAGTCGTGGGGCTGCGGCTGAGCGACTGCCACCTTCCAGGAACCGGGTGGGGTGTGCTCACGCTTCGGGAGACGCGTCCGGTCGCGGGAAAGAAATGGACGGATTCCGGTGAGCGGCACGACAAGCGGGGTCTGAAGATGCGAGATCCCGAGGCCGACCGGCCGGTGCCGATTCCGCCCGTGCTGGTGGCGATGCTGCGGGCGCACGTGAAGGAGTTCGGCACCGCGAAGGACGGTCGGCTGTTCCAGAACGAGCGAGGCGGCCTTGTGGGCACCTCCAGCTACTGGCGCGTCTGGCAGGAGGCCCGGCCTTACGCCTTCCCGCCGCCGAAGCTGCACGTCCTGGCGAAGAAGCCGTACCACGGCCGTGCCACCTGCATCACGGACTGGCTGCGCTCGGGCCTGCCGGTGGCGGAGGTGGCGCGCCGCGCGGGTACGTCCCCGGAGGTCATCGACCGCCACTACGCGGGCCTCATCGACAACAGCGAGGAGGAGGACAACAAGAAGATCGAGAAGACGATGGGGTGGGCGTCGCGGGGTGTGGAGTGAGTGGTGCGTGGCTCACGCACTCCTCACGCACAGCCTGTGGATGACAATGAGAAAGGGCCGGAGTCAGTGGGACTGACTCCGGCCCTTTCTTCAAGGCATCCGCGCTGGTCAGGACATGATTTCAAGTCTCTGACTGGCGAGTGCCCCCGGCAGGATTCGAACCTGCGCACACGGCTCCGGAGGCCGTTGCTCTATCCCCTGAGCTACGGGGGCGTGTCCGTCGCGATGTTCGCGGCGACGGGTAGAACCCTACCAGCTTCGTGGGGGTCCTCAGGAACGGGTTGTGTGCGGCGCCCGGAGTGGTCGGGTGGGCGCCGCACCTGGGGTTACGGCTTGCGGCCGACGCCCGCGTAGGCGTCGACGGCGATGGTGGTGTCCGTGGTCGGCTCGGGGCGCCAGCGGGTGACCTGGGCGACGCCGGGGTCGGTGAGGGTGAGGCCGTCGAAGAAGCCGGTGATCTCGTCGACGCTGCGGACGTAGTACGGGATCGCGCCGCTCTTGTTGTACGCGTCGGAGGCGGCGATCATGCCGGGGCTGGTGGCGGTGGAGTCGCTGATGACCAGGTAGCTGCCGGAGGGCAGGCCCGCCATCAGGCGGCTGACCAGGTCGCGGGCCTGGTCGTAGGAGGCCACGTGGCCCAGGGTGTTGAGGATCATCAGGGCGACCGGCTGGGAGAGGTCCAGGGTCTTGGCGGCCTCCGTGAGGATGGCCTCCGGGTCGTACATGTTCGCGTCGATGTACGACGTCTCGCCCTCGGGGGTGCTGGTGAGCAGGGCGCGGGCGTGGGCCAGGACCAGGGGGTCGTTGTCCACGTAGACGATGCGGGCGTCGGGGGCGACGCGCTGGGCGACCTCGTGGGTGTTGTCGGCGGTCGGCAGGCCGGTGCCGATGTCCAGGAACTGGCGGATGCCCTGCTCCCCCGCCAGGTGCCGGACCGCGCGGCCGAGGAAGTGGCGGCTGGTGCGGGCGACGTCGACGAGGCCGGGGAAGATCTCCTTGATCTGGTCGCCGAGCTCCCGGTCCCTCTCGTAGTTGTCCTTGCCGCCCACGAAGTAGTTCCAGAAGCGGGCCGAGTGCGGCTTACTCGTGTCGATGCGGGCGCGTATCTCCGCGGACGAGTCGAGTCTGGGGTCGGAGCCGGTCACGGGGGGACCTCCTGTGGTGCGTGGCCTGTGGAACGCGGCCTGCGGAACGTGGCCTGTCGGGCGCTGGTCGCGTCGCGTCAGGTCGAGTCGATCACGAATCGGGCGCTAGTCGATCATTCAATCGTGTATCAAAGTAGCAACTGTGCCGTGTGTCACTGTTGTTACCTTCCTAGTCGTCGTCCGTCGGTGCCGCGCCATCGTGTACTCAGGTCGTCCCGAGTAGTCGTACGGATATCTCGCCCGCGGACCCGCGGCCACGCTTGCGCGCATGACGAAACCTCTGCGGAACCTCAAGTGGTCCATGCTCCGGGGGCTGTTGCGCACGGTCGGGCGCACCTCGGAGGGCATCCGCGTCGGCTACCGGCACGGCTTCGACAGCGGCACGATGCTCGACTACGTGTACGTGAACCGGTCGCGCGGCGCGCTCGGCGTGGGCCGCCTCGTCGACCGCGTCTATCTGAACGCCGTCGGCTGGCGCGCCATCCGTGCCCGGCGGAACCTCCTCCAGCGGGTGCTGCGCGAGCAGATCGACGCCCGCCCGGGCCGCGAGGTCCGCGTCCTCGACGTGGCCGCGGGGCCCGGCCGCTACCTCCAGGACGTGGCCGCCGCGTACGGACCCGAGCGGGTGCGGGTGGTGTGCCGGGACCTCGCCGAGGCCGGGCTGCGGCAGGGCGAGGACCTCGCGCGGGCGCGGGGCCTGACGAACGTCTCGTACGAGACGGGGGACGCGTTCGACCCTCGGCCGCCGGCGGGCGGGGCGCCGGACGTCGTCGTCGTGTCCGGCCTGTACGAGCTGCTGCTCGAGGACGACACGATCCGGACCTCGCTCAAGCGGCTGCGGCAGCTGCTCGCCCCGGGCGGCGTCCTCGTCTGCACCACGCAGACCCGCCATCCCCAGCTGGACTTCATCGCTCATGTGCTGCCCAACAGGGAGGGGCGGCCGTGGGTGATGAAGTGCCGGAACGCGGCGCTCACGGAGGGCTGGGCGCGCGAGGCCGGGTTCGGGAACGTGCGCAGTCGCAAGGAGGAGGTGGGGTTGTTCGCGGTGACGGTGTGTGGGGACGCCGGGTGAGGGGTGGGGGTGGGTACGTCGGGAGAAGTCCGGGGCGGCTGGCTCAGGACGCGCGGCGCTTCGCCGTTGTCTTTTTGGCGGTCGTGGTCTTTTTGGCCGCCGTGGTCTTCTTCGTGGCCGTGGCCTTCTTCGTGGGCGTGGTCTCCTTGGCCGTCGCGGTTTTCCCGGTGCTCGTGGACTTCCTGGGCGTCGGCGGCTGCTTCGCGGTGGTCGCGGTGGTCTTCTTCGCCGTCGCCGTGCTCTTCTTCGGGGCGGCCGCCGTCGGCTTCTTCGCGGTCGTCGACTTCTTGCCGCCCACCTGCTTGGGGGCCGTGCGGGAGCGGTGGCGCGGGAGTGCGGTGACCTCGGCCTCCCGCTCCTCCTCCGGGTGCTCGCCACGGGCCGTGCGGGCGGCGCGGACGCTGTTCTCCAGGGCGGCCATGAGGTCGATGACCTTCCCGCCGCCCGTGTCGGCCGCGGGGGCCGGGGCCGCGGTCGTACCGCCGTCGACCTTCGCGGCGATCATCTCCTCGACGGCCTCGCGGTAGTCGTCGTGGAGGGAGTCGATGTCGACCTCGCCGAGGGTGTCCATGAGGGCGTCGGCCAGGTCGAGTTCGGCCTCGCGGACAGTGACGCCGGTGTCGGGGGCGACGCTGTCGGTGGCGCGGATCTCGTCCGGCCACAGCAGGCCGTGCATGGCGATGACGTCGTCGACGACGCGCAGCATGCCGAGGCGTTCGCGGCCGCGCAGGGCGAACTTGGCGATGGCCACTTTCTGGCTGCGCTTCAGGGCCTCGCGCAGGAGGGTGTAGGGCTTGGCGGCGGGTGCTCCGTTGACCGACAGGTAGTACGCGGTGTCCATCTGGAGCGGGTCGATGCGGTCCGCGGGGACGAACGCGACGATCTCGATGGTCTTCGCGGTCGGGATCGGCAGCGACGCCAGGTCGTCCTCCGTGATCGGGATGACGGAGCCGTCCGCGTCCTCGTACCCCTTACCGATCTCGGCGGCGGGGACCTCGCGGTCCTCCAGCTCGCAGACCTTGCGGTAGCGGATGCGGCCGCCGTCCTCGGTGTGGATCTGGCGGAAGGAGACCGAGTGGCTCTCGGTGGCGTTGACGAGCTTGATCGGGATGCTGACCAGGCCGAAGGAGATGGCGCCGTTCCATATGGACCGCATGGGCGAGACCTTTCGGGAGCGTCTTGCGGTGCCTCGGGAGCACCTCCGTCCTCTCCGTGAACAGTTTCCCCGCAGTGCGGGTCGTCGGCCACCGGCGCGGGCGCGGGGGCCGACGACGCGCCGTGGGCCTGTTCCCGGCCGGGGCGTCGGCGGGGAACAGGCCCACGGGGCCCGGTGGCTCAGACGAGCTCGGGCTGCGGCTTCGCGCGCAGAGCGGGCGGAGCCTGCGGTTCCCACAGCTTGGTGGTCCGCGCGTAGGCGTAGATCACCGAGGCCATCGCGAGCAGCAGGAGCGGGCCGAACAGCCAGGGGTACTCGGACATCTCCACCGCCAGATAGCGGTAGGACAGCAGGAGCGCGGCGAAGACGGCCGCGCCGTGGGCGACCAGGCGGACCGCCGACCGGTCCCAGCCCCGGTCCAGGGCGCGCATGCCCGCCTCGACCGTGAGGGTGAAGACGACGCCCGCGACGAGGTCGACGCCGTAGTGGTAGCCGAAGCCCAGGGTCGCGGTGAGCGTGGCGATCAGCCAGAACGTACCCGCGAAACGCAGTACGCGCGGGCCCTTGCGGGAGTGTATGAAGATCGCCGTGGCCCAGGCCGTGTGCAGGCTGGGCATGCAGTTGCGCGGGGTGATCCCGTCGTAGAGGACCGGCTGCGGCGGGGCGTCGATCGACGGCAGCGTGTGCGGCCACACGTTGGCCACGGCCCACTCCGCGCCGCCGGTGCCGAACGCGCCGGTGCCGTAGGCGAAGACCGGGCCGACCACCGGGAAGATCATGTAGCAGGCCGGGCCGATCAGGCCGATGACCAGGAACGTGCGCACGATGTGATGGCTCGGGAAGCGCCCCTGCGCCGCCACGTTGCGCAGCTGGTAAAGCGCGACGACGACGGCGGCCACGGCGAGCTGGACGTAGACGAAGTCCAGGAAGTGGGAGCCGACGGGCCCGGTGGCCTCGACCACGCGGCCCACCACCCAGGACGGGTTGCCCAGGGCGTGGTCGGCGGTGGCGAGGTAGGGGTCGAGCACCTTCGGGCGGGTCTTCGACGTGATGAGCAGCCAGGCGTCACCGGTCTTGCGCCCGGCGACCAGGAGCAGGCCGAGGCCGACGCCCTTCAGGAGCAGCGTGCGCCGCTGCCCCGTGCGGCGTGTGACGGCGATGACCGCGCAGCCCAGGAGCACCCAGAGCGCGCCGTTGCCGAAGGTCAGCTTGTCGCCGGTGGCCCAGCGCACGAGGAAGAAGGGGATGTCGATGGCGATGGCGGCGCCGGCCGCGATGAACCGTTCGCGCCAGGTGAGCACGACCATCATCAACGCCATGCCCGCGTACAGGAGCGGTCCCGACGCCGGGCCGAGGACGATCTCGCGCGCCTGGTTGGTGAGCGGTCCGGGCGTGCCGTAGTGGCGCGTGGCGATCTCGAGGGCGATCTGGAATCCGAGGACCACCAAGCCCGCCGCGGCCCACAGCAGTACCCGTGGCTGACGCCACGCCGCGACGTCAATTCTGCTCTTTATTCGCGAAGACACCCGCGATGCTCTAGATATCAATTGTCTGGCCGTTTGGTTGGATTCCGATTAAACAAGTCGCATGGAACACGTCGCTTCTCGCGCCGGCTGGCACGTTCTCCGGGGGCCGGAGAACGGCGGGCGCCGGGGCGCTCGCCGTGAGTTCGATCACGCTGCCGAAGCCGCGCGGACGGGCTTCGCTGGTCGCGGGCGGTACGAGGGTCAGCTGATCCTACGCTCAACCACACAGGGCCTCGGAGATGACCATGAAATTCTCAACGCCCGACGCGGCCTGAGGGCACCGTGGGTCACTCGGTGAATCCGGAACGTGCACACAAGGCCACCAAGATGGTGAATGCATCGATCATTTTCGATGCGGTGGTGGTGCCTTCTCCGGGGCGAGGTGGGGGTATTGCTCATTTTTGTCCGTGTTTTATGGGATTCTCCTCGTATGACCCCCATCACTGAGGTGGCGGGGCGGCGGCTCGCGCTCAGCAATCTCGACAAGGTGCTGTATCCGGCGAGCGGCTTCACCAAGGGCGAGGTCCTGCACTACTACGCCACCGCCGCCGACGCGCTGCTCCCCCATCTGCACAACCGCCCCGTGTCGTTCCTCCGCTTCCCCGACGGGCCCGACGGGCAGCGCTTCTTCACCAAGAACGTGCTGCCGGGCACTCCCGACTGGGTGCCCACGGCCGAGGTGCCCCGGTCGGACGGGGCCGGGCGGCAGATCCTCGTCCAGGACCTGGCCACGCTGGTGTGGGCGGCGAACCTGGTGACCGAGTTCCACACGCCGCAGTGGCAGGCCGACGCCCCCGGGCTCGCCGACCGGCTCGTGCTCGACCTCGACCCGGGGCCGCCCGCGACCGTGGTGGAGGCGTGTGCGGCCGCGCTGTGGCTGCGGGAGCGGCTGGTCGCCGACGGGCTGCGGGCGTACGCCAAGACCTCCGGGA
The DNA here is from genome assembly GCF_056435225.1 of Streptomyces sp. NPDC043996. Classification (NCBI taxonomy): domain Bacteria; kingdom Bacillati; phylum Actinomycetota; class Actinomycetes; order Kitasatosporales; family Streptomycetaceae; genus Streptomyces; species Streptomyces sp. NPDC043996. Next base: position 72,001 of record NZ_JBWKEY010000001.1, read on the forward strand.
GCAAGGGGCTGCACCTGCTTGTGCCGCTGGTGCCGGTCGCTTCCGCGCGGGTGACGGCGTACGCGAAGGGGCTTGCGGTGGCGGCGGAACGGGCGCTGCCGGATCTCGTGGTGCACCGGATGACGCGGAGCCTGCGGCCGGGGAAGGTGTTCGTCGACTTCAGCCAGAACGCGGCGGCGAAGACGACGGCGACGGCTTACACGGTGCGGGCGCGGGCGGAGCCGACCGTGTCGGCTCCGGTGACGTGGGAGGAGGTGCAGGCGTGCGGGGCCCTGCGGGCTGCTGAGCGGCTGGTGTTCCGGGTGCCGGACATGGGGGTGCGGCTGCGGCGGTACGGGGATCTGTTGGCGCCGGTGCTGGACCCTGCGGGGGCGGGGGTGCTGCCCTCGGGCGGGGGCGCCTGAGGGGGGCGTGTTGCTGCCGGGTGCGCTGCGGCTTGCGCGCCGGGCGTGCGGCGGCTTCGGGTCCGCCTGCCCGGGGCTCGGTGGCTTCGGGGCTGTGCCTATCCGGTGCCCGGCGGCTTCGCGGCTCTGTGCTCACTCGGTGCCCGGCGGCTTCGGCCCCGCTCAACCGGCACCCGGCGGCTTCGGGGCTGTGCCCACCCGTTCCGCCCTCTGGGCGGACCAGCTGCCCACAGCGAGGTGCGGCGGAGACGGCCGTGCCCACAGCGGGTACAGCGGAGGCCGCCAGGCCCCAGCAGGTACAACCGAGACCACCAAGCCCACAACAGGTACGGCCAAAGACCGCCAGGTCCCCGCCAGGCAGGGCGGAGACCGCCCCGTCCACCGTAGGCGCGGCCGAGGCGCCCAGCCCGGTGGCCCCGGTGGCCCCGTCACACCCGTAGCCACGTATGGCGGTCCCGGGCAAGGGCGTGGAGGGCCTCTACGTCCGCCGGTTTGAGGACGCCGCCCGTGCGGGCGAGTGCGGGCAGGTCGGGCTCGCGGAGCACGCGGACCTCGCGCGGCGGTGCCACCGCGTCCACGGACAGCGCCCCGGCGGGCACGAGGACGGGCCGGACCTCGGCGGTGAGCGCGAAGGACGCCCGGGCCGCGTCGGCCCGCAGCTCCCGCAGGAGCGGCACCGGCTGCGCCCTGCCGACCGCCACCATCGGGTCGGCCACCCGCACCCGCTGCTTGCGCGCGGCCACCGCGCGGACGCAGAAGAGGCCGCCGGGGCCGATGAGGAGGTGGTGGACGCGGGCGCCGCCGGGCAGGCCGATGGAGTGCAGGGTGTGCCAGCCAAGGCCCTCGAGGGCGTCGAGGGCCGCGCCGACGGCGGCCTCCGCGGCCAGGGCCCGGTCACGGGGGTCGGAGCGCAGCCTGCGGGCGGTGGGCGGCTCGCGTTCGAGCCAGACGCGCAGCCATTCCCCCGGCCGGTTCGGCGCGAGGTCGTCGTCCGGGTGCAGGGCGAGCCGGGCGAGTTCGGCGGGGGTGGGCACGGGCGGAGGGCCCACCGTGACGTTGCCGCTGAGGAAGGGGGCCAGGACGTGCAGGACGTCCTCCTCGCGATCCGCGCTGAGCAGGTTCACCCGCGCGGTCTCGCGGTCGTACCAGGCCACGTTCCTGCCGTCCGCCCGGCACACGTAGAGCCGCTCCTGACCGTGCTGGTACGCCGGTACGACGCGCAGTCCGCTCATCCCCATCACCCCATGACCATGGGAGCAGCCCGGCGCGCCCGCGGCAAGAAGCCGACGGCGGTGCCGGGAAGTCGATGAGGGGCCGCCCGGGGTTCACCCGGCCGGTCCGGGCGAGCGGCCGCGGTCCCCCCGTCGTCCCGTAACGGCACTGCCCGCACAGCTTGGGCTCGCTGTTACACATCCGCCGAACCACTGCAATGGCGGGCTTCTAGCGTCGTCACTGTCATCGATCGCCCGCCCCCCTCCGGGGCGACCCGCCGAACGCACGAGCGCACGAGCGGAACGCACGAGCGCACGAGCGCGAAGGAACGAACCGTGAGCCATCCCCGCCGCCGCACCGCCGTCCTCCGTACCGCCGTCGTGTCCGTGCTGGCGGGCGGGGCCCTGCTCGTCCCGGCCACGGGCGCCCTCGCCAGCGCGGCGTCGCCCACGCCATCGGCCCCGGTCTCCGTCTCCCCCGGGAAGACCTCGTCGCCCGACGAGACCGTCACCCCCAAGGGCGGCGTCCGGGCGGGCACCGACGGGCTGCGGGACGCCGGGGACCCGGCCTTCCTCGTGGCGGGCGGTGCCATGGCCGCCGCCGGGGCCGCGGGCCTGGGCTTCGCGATGCTCCGCCGCGGCCGCACCGACGACTAGGACCCGTCAAGCCCCCGCGCGCGCACCGCCGCCGCCCCTCCAGGAGCCTCCAGGAGCCCCCGTGAGCACGTCCGCCCCCGTCCCGCCCGCCGACGAGACCCCCGCCGCGCCCCGTCCCCGCGTCCGCCGCAGGCTCGCGGCCGCCGCCCTGCTCACCGGAGCCGTCGGCGTCGGCCTCATCGCCTGCGGCCAGGGCGGCCGCTCCGCGTCCCCCGCGCCGGACGTCACCGTGCGGAACGCGGCCACCGCCCAGGCCCGGCAGGCAGCGGCACCGCTGAAGGAGTCGAAGCCGACCGGCCTGCGCATCCCCGCCGCCGGGGTGGACGCCAAGGAGATGCTCGACCTCGGCATCGGCGCGGACGGCGCGCTCGAGGTGCCGCCCGTGGCGAAGGCGGAGGTGCCCGGCTGGTGGACGGGCGGCGTGACGCCCGGCCAGAAGGGCGCGGCCGTCCTGGTCGCCCACTACGACACGGTGAACGGTCCGGCGCTGATGCGGAACGTGGCGAAGGTGAAGGTGGGCGACGAGATCCTGGTGCCGCGCGCGGACGGCGACACCGCGGCCTTCCGGGTCCGCGCGATCCAGCAGGTCGACAAGAAAGACTTTCCAACCCATAAGGTGTACGGGGCGACCGACCGTCCCGAGCTGCGCCTGCTGACGTGCGGCGGCCCGATCAAGGACGGTCACCGCACCGACAACATCATTCTCTACGCCGACCTCGTGCGCTGAGCACGCGCCCCCCGGCTCACCGGGGCCGGGCTCGCGCGCGGCCACCGCTCAAGGCAGCAGGAGTGCAGTTGAACCGCAGCCGCAGCCGCACCCCGCGCGGGCCGGGCCCCGGCGGGCGCCGCGCGCTCGCCGCGGCCCTCTTCGCGCTGTCCGCGGCCGCGTTCGCCGCGGGCTGCGGCGACCCGGGCGACCTGCGCAGCGCGGGCTCGACGCCCACGGCCGTCGGCCCCACCCGGCTGTGGCCGGACCTGCCGCCCGCCTCCTCGCCGCTCGGCGACTACGGCACGGCGGACACCGAGGAGGTCACGGGCGTACGGGTGCCCGGCGGCGATCTGCACAAGGTGAACCCGGTCGACATCGTGAAGGCGCAGGCCGCCGCGCACCCCGACGACTACTCGGGCCCCTCCGCGCTCTACAAGGAGACCGCCGACGCCCTGAAGGACTGCGGCCTGAAGGACAAGGCCAAGGCCAAGGAGTGCCCGGTACTCAAGGCGTACTACCGCGACTTCACCGGCGACGGCAAGGACGACGTGGTCATCGGCATCCGCATGCCCGAGGAGCAGCTGGCGATCCGCGTCTACGCCATGGACAAGGGGCATCTGACCCAGATCATGGGCACCTCCGACGCGGTCCTCGGCGTCGAGCTCGCCGGGCGCGACCTGGTGCTTCGCGCGGTCTCCGACATCCCCGGCTACGAGTACCGCACGGCCTGGTCCTGGGACCGGCACCAGCGCGCGATGCTGCCGACGCGCGACGAGTTCCTGCGCTCCTCGGACGCGCCCCGGCCCAAGGGCGGCCGCAGCCCGGCGCCCGAGGTCACCGAGGGCCCCGGCCTTGAGGGCCCCGCGCCGGGCCCGAGCGCGGGCGAGCGGCCTGGCCCCGACGGCGAGGACTCATGACGGGCGAGCGCGCGGCGGGCGAGCGCACGGCGGGCCACCGCCCGCGCCGCCGCCTTCGCCTGCCCGCGTGGACGGCGACGCTGACGTGGAAGGCCGCGGTGTTCATCGCCGTGATGTGCTGCGCGCTCGCGGCCCTGCTCGGCGTGCTCGTGCACGTCGCGGTGACCAACCAGACCGTGGGGCAGGCCAGGGACCGCGCGCTTTCCCGGCTCGACGAGGCCACCAAGCAGTACGAGGCGGGCGGGCGGCTCGCGCCGGGCGCGGGCATCGACCCGCCGGACCTGCCGCGCGCGCTGCGCGAGCTCGCGGCGGGCGGGGAGCGCGGCACGATGGTCGGCGACCACGACAAGAGCCCCACGGTGTGGGCGGCGGGTCCCGCGGACGGCGGCCGGGCGATCGCCGTCCAGGTCGACTACGCGCAGGGCGCCCGTACGATCGACGGCCTCGACCGGGCGATCGTCGGCTCGTCCGTGCTCGCGATCGGGGCGACGCTGCTGGTCGGGGCGTTCGCGGTGACGCGCGTGACGCGGCGGCTGCATCTGACGGCGCGGGTGGCGCGCAAGATCAGCGCGGGTGATCTGGACGCCCGCGTGAACGACCCGCGCACCCGTGACCCCGCCCGGCACCAGGACGAGGTGGCGACGGTGTCCGGCGCCCTGGACACGATGGCGTCGTCGCTGCAGGGCAAGCTCCTCAGCGAGCAGCGGTTCACCGCGGACGTGGCGCACGAGCTGCGCACCCCGCTGACCGGGCTGCACGCGGCGGCCGAGCTGCTGCCGCCGGGCCGCCCCACGGAGCTGGTGCGCGACCGGGTGGCCGCCCTTCGCACGCTCACCGAGGACCTCCTGGAGATCTCCCGGCTCGACACGCGCAACGAGCGCGTGGACCTGGACGCGGTGCTCCTCGCTCCCCTGGCGGAGCGCGTGGTGCGGGCCTCGGGCGCCGAGGTGGAGCTGGTCGTCGTCCGCGATCTGCTGGTGGAGAGCGACGCGCGGCGCCTGGAGCGGGTGCTCGGGAACCTCGTGGCGAACGCTCTCAAGCACGGGGCGCCGCCGGTCGTCCTGACCGTGGACGGGCCCGTGATCACCGTGCGCGACCACGGCCCCGGCTTCCCGGACTACCTGGTGCGGCACGGGCCGCAGCGGTTCCGCACGGAGGGCACCACCAAGGGCCACGGGCTCGGCCTGACCATCGCCCTCGGGCAGGCGCGGGTGGTCGGGGCGAGCCTCACCTTCACCAATGTGGAGCAAGGGCCGGGAGCGGTCGCGACGCTCACGCTGCCGTTCGATGAGCGGCCCACCGGGGGCGAGCCGGACGAAGTCAGGGCCTGACGGGGACGCCTGACCGTACGTGATGCGGACGCCTGGCCGTAGGTGACGGGGACGTCTGGCCGTAGGTGACGGGGACGTCTGGCGGCACGTGACGAGGCCGCCTGACGGTACGTGACCTTTTGCGGACGCCCGGTGTCGCTTTTAGCGTGAATCGCGGCCTAGGAAACGGCCGCACACCCCACTCCCCAGAGGAGACCTCATGGCCCTTCGTCCCCGCTCCCTCGCCGTCCGCCTCGGCATAGCCGCCGCCGGTGGCGCGCTCGCCGTCACCACGCTATCCGTCGCGCCCGCCCTCGCCGCCGACGGCGCGGCGCACCCCCACGTCTACAAGGGCAAGGTCACCGCCAAGTCCGGGCTGCTGCTGCGCGACCGGCCCACCCGCGGCAGCAAGGTCATCCGGCACGAGCCGTACGGCAAGATCGTGCACATCTTCTGCAAGACGCGCGGCGAGCACGTGGGGGGCAACGACCGCTGGTACCTCCTCACGGACGGCACCTGGGCCTGGGGCGCCGCGCACTACATCGCCAACATCGGGGCCGCGCCCCGCTGGTGCTGACCCCCCGAACGGGCGGGGCATAACCGGACATTAAGCCCGCGGCTTGCTACGTTCCGGTCATGGAGGTCCGCGTCCCTAGGCGCCGGGGCACCGAACTCGCCCTGATCGTCGTCGCCGTCCTGCTCTCGGTCTACGGCTACTGCGACGTGGGCCTGGCCAGGACCGGCTCCGTCCCGCCCGGCGCCGCCGGCTACGGCGCCGGGCTCGGGGTGCTCGCGCTCCTCGCCCATCTGGCGGTGCGGCTGCGGGCCCCGTACGCGGACCCGCTCCTGCTCCCCATCGCCGTGCTCCTCAACGGCCTCGGCCTCGTCCTGATCTACCGGCTCGACCTGGAGACGCCCGGCGACCGGGCCGCGCCCACCCAGCTGGTCTGGTCGACCATCGGCGTCGGCCTGTGCGTGGCGGTCGTGGTGCTGCTGCGCGACCACCGGCTGCTCCAGCGGTACGCGTACCTCTCCGTCGTCACGGCGCTGGTCCTGATGATCGTGCCGATCTTCTACCCGGCCGTGAACGGCGCCCGCATCTGGATCCGCGTCGGCGGGTTCTCCTTCCAGCCGGGCGAGTTCGCGAAGATCCTGCTCGCGGTGTTCTTCGCCAGCTACCTCGCGGCCAACCGCACGGCCCTGACCGCCACCGGACGCACCCTGTGGCGGTTCGTGCAGCTGCCCACGGGCCGGGTGCTCGGCCCTGTCGTCGCGATCTGGCTGCTGAGCGTCGGCGTCCTTGTCCTGGAGCGCGACCTCGGGACCTCGCTGCTGTTCTTCGGCCTGTTCGTGGTCCTGCTGTACGTGGCCACGGGCCGCACCGGCTGGATCGCGATCGGGCTGCTGCTCGCGGCCGCCGGAGCGTACGCGGTGGGCTCCCTCGAACCGCATGTGCACAGCAGGGTCGAGGACTGGCTGCACCCCTTCGCGTCCATCGAAGCGGGCCGCGGGCCGGGCCAGCTCGCCCAGTCCCTGTTCGCGTTCGCCGCGGGCGGGCTGCTCGGCACCGGCCTCGGGCTCGGCCACTCCATCCTCATCGGCTTCGCCGCGAAGTCCGACTTCATCCTGGCCACGGCGGGCGAGGAGCTCGGCCTCACCGGGCTCACCGCGATCTTCCTCCTTTACGCGCTGCTCGTGGAGCGCGGCTACCGGACCGGGCTCGCGCTTCGCGACCCCTTCGGGCGGCTGCTCGCGATCGGGCTCGCCTCGATCGTGGCGCTCCAGGTGTTCGTGATCGCGGGCGGCGTGACCGGGCTCATCCCGCTGACCGGCATGGCGATGCCGTTCCTCGCGCAGGGCGGCTCGTCCGTCGTCACCAACTGGATCATCGTGGCGCTGCTCATCCGGCTCAGCGACTCGGCGCGCGCCCAGCCTCCGCCCGCCGCCGGGCACACCGGGGACCAGCGGCCGAAGGAGGCGTCCTCGTGACCCGGTACATCCGCCACGCCGCCGCCTTCTGCCTGCTCCTGCTGCTGGCCCTGCTCATCAACGCCACCCGCGTCCAGGTCTTCGACGCCGACTCCTACGACGCCAACCCGGCCAACCGGCGCCAGGCCATCGCGCGCTACTCCCAGCCCCGCGGCGACATCCTCGTGGACGGCCGCCCGGTCACCGGCTCCAAGGACACCGGCGAGCAGCTGCGCTTTGAGCGGACGTACAAGAACGGCCCGTTGTACGCGCCGGTCACGGGCTTCGCCTCGCAGGTGTACGGCACGACGTTCCTGGAGCACGCCGAGGACTCCGTGCTCTCCGGGGCCGATCCGATGCTCGCGCCGTTCCCCCTGTGGAACGACTTCACGCGCGCGCGAAGCCCCGGCGGCGAGGTCGTCACCACCGTCAAGGCGGCCGTGCAGCGCGCGGCGTACGCCGGGCTCGGCGGCAAGAAGGGCGCCGTCGCCGCCGTGGAACCAGCCACGGGGAAGATCCTCGCCCTGGTGTCGACGCCGAGCTACGACCCCGAGTCCCTCGCGGGGACGGGCCGTTCGGTGGCGGCGGCCTGGTCGCGGCTGAACGGCGACCCGGACAAGCCGATGCTCAACCGCGCGCTGCGGCAGACCTATCCGCCGGGCTCCACGTTCAAGGTGGTGACGGCGGCGGCCGCGCTCGACTCCGGGGAGATCACCGACCTGGAGGAGCCGACGAGGTCACCGGCGCCGTACCGGCTTCCGGGCACCTCAACAAGCCTGTCCAACGAGGTCGAGGGGTGTACGGACGCGAGCCTGCGGTACGCCTTCCAGTGGTCGTGCAACACCGTGTTCGCCAAGCTCGGCGTCGACACCGGCCTGGACGCCATGGTGGAGACGGCGGGGAAGTTCGGCTTCAACGACCCCGGCCTGAAGGTTCCCTCGTCCGTCGCCACCAGCACCTTCGACACCTCGATGGACCGCGCCCAGCTCGCCCTCTCCGCCATCGGCCAGTACGACACGCGCGCCACGCCGCTGCAGATGGCACTGGTCTCGGCGGCCGTCGCGAACGGCGGCTACGTCCGGGCGCCGCACCTGGTGGACCGCACGACCACCGACGACGGCGACACCGTGGCCGCGACGTCCGCACCGGCCCCGCGCCAGGCGATGAGCCCGGCCACGGCCATGCGGCTGCGGGAGCTGATGACGGACGTCGTGGAGCGGGGCACCGGGCGGAACGCGGCGATCGCCGGGGCCACCGTCGGCGGCAAGACCGGCACCGCCCAGCACGGCCTCGGCAACGCCGGGACGCCGTACGCCTGGTTCATCTCGTGGGCGCAGAAGCCGGGGGACGCGGAGGCCGCGGTGGCGGTGGCCGTGGTGATGGAGGACGCGGCCGCCGACCGCGCGGACATCAGTGGCGGCGGCACGGCGGCCCCTGTGGCCCGCGCGGTCATGGAGGCGGCGCTGGGCTCGTAGGGCCTTGGCCCCCTGCTTCCCTGACCCCTGAAAAACAATCGCCGCTCCGCGGCTCGTCCTCAAACGCCGGACGGGCTGACATCGTCGCCCGCGGCGATGGTGCGGGCCACCTCCGCGACGCGGTCGCGCTCCTCCGCCGCGAACCGTTCCGCGTCGAGTTTCTCCGCGATCTCCTCGTCCTCGGCCATCAGCAGGTCCAGGTTGGAGTCCCCCATCTCGAACACGCCCATGTCGACGTAGGCCCGCTGGAGGCGTTCGCCCCACAGGCCGATGTCCTTGACGCAGGGGACGATGCGGCTAAACAGGAGCTGCCGGAAGAGCTGGAGGTACTCGGAGCGCTCGCTGTACTCCTCGGCCTCCGCCTTGGGGATGCCGAAGTTCTCCAGGACCTCGACGCCGCGCAGCCGGTCGCGCATCAAGTAGCAGCCCTCGATGACGAATTCCTCGCGCTCGCGCAGCTCCGCGTCGGTGAGCTGCTTGTAGTAGTCACGCAGGGCCATCCGCCCGAAGGCCACGTGCCGGGCCTCGTCCTGCATCACATAGGCGAGGATCTGCTTCGGCAGCGGCTTGTCGGTGGTGTCGCGGATCATGCCGAACGCGGCCAGGGCGAGGCCCTCGATGAGGACCTGCATGCCGAGGTAGGGCATGTCCCAGCGGGAGTCGCGCAGGGTGTCGCCGAGCAGGGCCTGGAGGTTGTCGTTGACCGGGTAGAGCATGCCGATCTTCTCGTGCAGGAAGCGGCCGTAGATCTCGGCGTGCCGGGCCTCGTCCATGGTCTGGGTCGCCGAGTAGAACTTGGCGTCCAGGTCGGGCACCGACTCCACGATGCGGGCCGCGCACACCATCGCGCCCTGCTCGCCGTGGAGGAACTGGCTGAACTGCCAGGAGGCGTAGTGCTTGCGCAGCTCGCCGCGCTCGCGCGCCGACATGAGGTCCCAGTGGCGGGTGCCGTACAGCGACATGGCCTCATCGGGGGTGCCGAGCGGATCGAGTGGGTCCACTTCCAGCTCCCAGTCGATGCGCGTGGCGCCGTCCCACTGCTTGTCCTTGCCCTTCTGGTACAGGTTCAACAGGCGCTCGCGGCCGTCGTCGTACTCCCAGGTGAAGCGGGCGGCGCCGGTGGCGGGCACCTGCCAGGTGAGGTCCTGCTGGCCCGTGGTGTACAGATCGCGCGTAGACACTGACGGCTCCTCGCGAGTCTCGGCGGCCCCTGATGTCCCGCAACCGCCTGGAAAGGGTGGCCCGTTGGCAGGCTCACACGCGAGTAGATGCCGGGTCAACAAGTCGCGCGCGAGGGATTGACGGCCTTGCTGACAAGGAGTCTTATAAGAGGTGACCCCCGGTAACCCCCATCGGGGCCCTCCCACCCATCCCTCCACCCGCCCCCTACACCACGAGGCAGGAGACGTCATGACGACCGTGACCGAAGACACCGGGCTCTCGGGTCTGCGGGACGCCCTCGGCCTGCTCAAGGACCGCGAACAGGTGGCCGCGCGCCTCCTGGAGTCGTCCGCCAAGCACTCCTTCGACCCGGACAAGGAGCTCGACTGGGACGCCCCCGTCGAGGACGGCAAGTGGTTCTGGCCGCCGGAGCTCGTCTCGCTCTACGACACCCCGATGTGGCGGCGGATGTCCGAGGAACAGCGCTTCGACCTGGCCCGGCACGAGGCCGCGTCCCTCGCCTCGCTCGGCATCTGGTTCGAGATCATCCTGATGCAGCTGCTCGTACGGCACATCTACGACAAGTCCGTGACCAGCGCGCACGTGCGGTACGCGCTCACGGAGATCGCCGACGAGTGCCGGCACTCGATGATGTTCGCCCGCATGATCCAGAAGGGCGGCGCGCCGACGTACCCTGTCACGCGCCTCAACCACAACCTCGCCCGCGTCCTGAAGACCGTGTCCACCACCCCCGGCTCCTTCGCCTGCACCCTGCTCGGCGAGGAGATCCTCGACTGGATGCAGCGCCTGACGTTCCCCGACGAGCGCGTGCAGACGATCGTGCGCGGCGTGACCCGCATCCACGTCGTCGAGGAGGCCCGGCACGTCCGGTACGCGCGCGAGGAGCTGCGCCGCCAGATGGTGACCGCCCCGCGCTGGGAGCGCGAGCTGACCCGGATCAGCAGCGGCGAGGCGGCCCGCGTCTTCTCCATCGCCTTCGTCAACCCGCGGGTCTACACGGACGTCGGCCTGGACCGCCGCGAGGCGCTCGCCCAGGTCAAGGCGAGCGGCCACCGCCGCGAGGTCATGCAGTCCGGCGCCAAGCGCCTCACCGACTTCCTCGACGACATCGGGGTGCTGCACGGCGTGGGCCGCAGGCTGTGGAAGTCCTCGGGCCTGCTGGCCTAGCGGCGGCAGGGACGAGGGCGGCGGGGGCGGCGGCTTTCGGCCGCGCGGGCCGCTCCGGGCCGGACTCCTCGTACGGCAACCCGGTTACGCTGCGGGACATGACCGCTGCCGTCAGCCCCACCCCCGCGTACCGGCGTCTGAGCGTCGAGGAGCGGCGGCGCCAGCTGCTCGAAGCCGCCCTGTCGCTGTTCGCGCACCGCGCGCCCGAAGAGGTCTCGCTGGACGACGTGGCGGAGGCCGCCGGGGTGTCGCGCCCCCTCGTCTACCGCTACTTCCCCGGCGGCAAGCAGCAGTTGTACGAGGCCGCGCTGCGGTCGGCGGCCGAGGAGCTCGAGCAGTGCTTCGCCGAGGCCCAGGACGGCCCGCTCACCCGGCGCCTGGCGCGGGCCGTCGACCGGTATCTGGCGTTCGTCGACGAGCACGACGCCGGGTTCAGCGCGCTGCTCCAGGGCGGCAGCGTCGTGGAGACCTCCCGCACGACCGCCATCGTGGACGGCGTGCGCCGGTCCGCCGCCGCGCACATCCTCGCCCACATGGACCTCGCCGAGCCCGCCGGGCCGCGCCTTCGCACCACCGTGCGGATGTGGCTCACCGCGGTCGAGGCGGCCTCCCTCATCTGGCTCGACGAGGACAAGCAGCCGCCCGCGGCGGAGCTGCGGGACTGCCTGGTCGACCTGTTCGTGGCCCAGATCGCGGCCACCGCGGGCCGCGATCCGCAGACCGCGGAGATGGTGCGGCACGCCCTCGCCCTGGAGAGCCCCGAAGGACCCGTGGGCGAGCTGGCCCGGCGGGTGCTTCCGGTGGTGGCGGAGGCGGCGCGGCTGCTGTGACCGGGGGAAGCGGGCGACACTGGGACCGTGAAGAGTGAAGACACCCCCTTCGTGGGCGGCCCCCTGGACGGCCGCGTGCTCCCCGTCCTCCTCGGGCCGACGGGGCATCCGCCGAAGTTCTACCGCGTGCCCGTGCCGGCGGACGGCGGCGGGGCGCCCACGGTGCACGTCTACCGGCGGGTGGCCGCGGGTACCGGTCGGCGGTTCGGGCTGCACCCCGGCTGGCGCTACGAGTACGCGCCCGAGGGGGGTGCCCCCGAGCCCGGCCTCCGCAACCTGAAGTGGCCCTGGTCCAAGCCGACCCCATAGCGCTGCGCACCGTGTCCTCAATCGCCGGACGGGCTATCCCCCACCCGCCCACCCTTACACCGGCAGAGGCCCTCGCACCCCCCGACCTAGCGGCTCTCGGGTGGGTGGGACAGTTCAAGCCTGTCCGGCGCTTGAGGACAAGCGCGAAGCGCGGTGATTCAGCCCGTCCGGCGTTTGAGGACGAGGCGCGCCAGCGCCGATTGGCTTTGAGCGGGGGAACGGGGGCAGCCGCCCCCGGTTCGGGAAGGGGCGGGCCTGGGGCGCCCCGCGTGCAAGGGGACGCGCCGCGCACCCCTGGTTCGGGTGACCCCCTTGCTCCACCCGCCCACCCCCGACAGGCGCACCCCCACCCACCCCCGGATGCTCGCGGTACGCGCCGGAAGTCCCGCCGCGCCCCGGAGGTGATGACGTGTCAGGAAGGCTGTTGCGCTGGACCTGCGCGGGCTCCGCGCTCACCGCGCTCACCGCGCTGATGACTGCGACCGCCGCCCCGCCCGCGCACGCCGCACCCGGCCCGGGCCCCGGCGAGCGGACCGTCACCCAGCTCCTGACGGACCTTCAGCGCCTGTACCGGCAGGCCGAGGAATCCACCGAGACGTACAACGAGGCCGACGACGAGCTCCGCGAGCAGCGCCGCCGCGTCAGCGGCCTCAACCGCCGCCTGGCGACCGCGCGGGCGTCGGCGCACGACGGCAGGAGCGCGGCGGGCCGCCTGGCCCGCCAGCAGTACCAGAACAACAGCGTGGAGATCTCCTCCTACGTGCGGCTGCTGCTCGCCCGCAGCCCGCAGGGCGCCCTCGACCAGCGCCACGTGCTGCGGCGGGCCGCCGCCGGGCGGGCCGCGACCGTCACCCGGCTCGCCGACGGCGCGCGCCGGGCCGACCTGCTCGCCCGCGAGGCGCGGCGCGCCCTCGCCACCCAGGAGTCCCTCGCCAAGCGGCAGAAGGGGGCCCGCGACGCGGTGCGCGCCCGGCTGCGGGAGGTCGAGGAGCTGCTCGCCTCCCTCAGCGCGGAGGATCTGGCCGCGCTGGAGCGGGCCGAGCGGGACGGCACGGACGAGGCCCAGCGGAAGCTGCTCGCGTCCGGGGCGCTCGGGGCGCCCGGCGTCCGGCGGGCGCCGTCCGCACGGGGCGAGCGGGCCCTGCGGTACGCCGTCGGGCAGATCGGGAAGCCGTACGTGTGGGGCGCGGAGGGGCCCGGGTCGTACGACTGCTCCGGGCTCACCCAGCGGTCCTGGTCCCGGGCCGGCCGGGATATCCCCCGCACCAGCCAGGAGCAGTGGGCGCGGCTGCCTCGGGTGCCGTTGCGTGCGCTGCGGCCCGGGGATCTCGTCGTGTACTTCCCCAAGGCCACGCATGTGGGGATGTACCTCGGCGACGGGCTCGTGGTGCACGCGCCGCGGCCCGGGGCGCGGGTGAAGGTCTCGCCCCTCGCGGCGAATCCGGTGCTCGGGGCGGTGCGGCCGGATGCCGGGGCGGCGCCGGTGGCCGCGTACCGGCCGCCGCGGTTGCCTGAGGGCGCGCGCGAGGGCTCGGACCGGGGCGTGGGCTAACCCTCGCGGGGCGCCCCAGACCCGCCCCTTCCCGAACCATGGGGCTCCGCCCCCTGTCACCCCCGAAAAGCATTGGCGCTTCGCGCCTCGTCCTCAAACGCCGGACGGGCTGGATTTTCCAGCCCCTCCGGCGTTTGAGGAGCGGGGTCTGGGGCGTCCCACGCGGGCTACGGGCGAGTCCGCGTCAGGTACGCCTCCGCCGCCCCCGCCTCATAGAAGTACCCCTCGAAGTCCGCCGGATCATCGAACCCGTTCGCGAAGCGGTCGGCGACGGCCTGGTGGTCACCGGCCGCCCCGAGGAGGCCGAGAACGTGCCCCGGCGGCGGCCCCAGCATCGCGTTGGTCCACTTCGTGACGTGCCGCGCCGTCTCCCAGTACCGCTCGAACGTCGCCCGCATCCAGTCCTCGTCGAAGGGCCGGTCCCCGTGGGACACGATGGCGTCCAGATACGAGGCGGCGCACTTGGAGGCGGAGTTGGAGCCCTGCCCGGTGATCGGGTCGTTGGCGACGACCACGTCGGCGACGCCGAGGACCGCGCCCCCGGAGGGCAGCCGTCCGATGGGGTTGCGGACGGTGGGGGCGTAGCGCCCGGCCAGCGTGCCGCCCGCGTCGGTGAGTTCGGCCTTCGTGGCGCGCGCGTACTCCCAGGGCAGGAACTTCTCCAGGAGGTTCAGCGTCAGCGCCAGGTGCTCGCCTGGGTCCTTGACGCCCTGGAAGACGTCGAGCGGGCCGCCCGGGACGCCCTCCCAGAAGAGGATGTCGGCGCGGCCCGACGTGGTGAGCGTCGGCATCACGAACAGTTCGCCGACGCCCGGCACGAGGTTGCAGCGGACGGCGTCGAACTCGGGGTGCTCGGGGCGCGGTCCGAGCCCGTGGACGTAGGCGACGGCGAGGGCACGCTGCGGGGCGTCGTACGGCGAGCGCGCGGCGTCCCGCTCGAACATCGACACCAGCTCGCCCTTGCCCGCCGCCACCAGGACCAGGTCGTAGGTGCGGGCGAAGTAGTCCAGGTCGCCGACCGCCGCGCCGTGGATGACGAGCTGGCCGCCGCGCTGGGCGAACGTCTCCATCCATCCGGCCATCTTCACGCGCTGGTCGACGGACTGGGCGTAGCCGTCGAGGCGGCCGACCCAGTCGATGGCGCGGGTGGAGTCGGGGCCCGCGACGGAGACGCCGACGCCCTCGATGCGCGGGGCCTGCGACTCCCAGAAGTTGAGCCCCAGGTCGCGCTCGTGCTGGAGCGCGGTGTGGAACATGCACTGCGTGGACATGACCCGCCCGGCGCGGATCTCGTCGGCCGTGCGGTTGGACATCAGGGTGACCTCGTACCCCCCTGACTGGAGTCCGAGCGCGATCTGGAGACCGGACTGCCCGGCTCCGACGACGAGTATCTTCCGCATGCGGGTCCTTCCACTACTGCCAGGGGGGTCACTGGGGCTGCGTCGGGGTCACTCGGGCGTTTCGTCCAGCACGTGGCCGACGAGCGCGAGCAGTGACTCGATCACGGACGGCCGCTCCCGCGCGTCCATGATCAGTACGGGTATCCGGGGCGCCACGGTCAGCGCCTCGCGGACGTCCTCGGCCTCGTACCGCTCGGTGCCGTCGAAGTGGTTGACGGCCACGACGTACGGCAGGCCGCAGCTCTCGAAGTAGTCGAGCGCGGGGAAGCAGTCGGTCAGGCGGCGGGTGTCGGCGAGGACGACCGCGCCGATCGCGCCGCGCGCGAGGTCGTCCCACATGAACCAGTAGCGCTGCTGGCCCGGCGTGCCGAACAGGTACAGGACGAGGTCCTCGGCCAGCGTGACGCGGCCGAAGTCCATCGCGACCGTGGTGGTCGTCTTGTCCGGCGTCGCGCTCAGGTCGTCGGTGCCGACGCTGGCCCCGGTCATCAGCGCCTCGGTCCGCAGCGGTGTGATCTCGGAGACGGCGGAGACGAGGGTCGTCTTGCCGACGCCGAAGCCGCCCGCGACGACGATCTTCGTGGCGATCGGGGCCCGGGAGCGGTCCCGCTGCCAGGCCTGCACGCCCTCCTCGCCGTCGAGCAGTTCGCGGACGTGGGTCTCAGAGACCGCGGAGCCCATTCAGCACCCTTTCCAGCAGTGCGCGGTCCGGCCGCCCGGGGCCGTGGCCCGTCCCGTACACGCGGATCTTTCCCTGGTCGGCGAGGTCGCTGAGGAGTACGCGGACCACGCCGAGCGGCATCTTCAACAGCGCGGAGACCTCCGCGACCGTACGCATCCTGCGGCAGAGCTCCACGATGGCCCGCAGCTCGGGCAGCACCCGGGAGCCCAGCGGTTCGCCCCGCTCCAGCTGCCGCCGCTCCTCGGCGGCTTCGAGCTCCGGGTCGGCGGCCACGAACGTCTCGACGAGCAGGACGTGGCCGAAGCGGGTGCGGCCGCCGGTGAGCGAGTAGGGGCGCACCCGCGCGGGTTTGCGGTCGGCGCCGCGCACGGGCAGGCGGGGTGCCGCCGCGCTCGCGCTCATCCGGCGTGCTCACGGGACTGGCGCAGCTCGCCGCGGAGTTCGGGCGTCAGGACGTGTCCGGCCCGGCCGACGAAGAGCGCCATGTGGTACGCGATGACGGTCATGTCGCAGTCGGGCGTGGCATGCGCGCCGAGCAGGGAGCCGTCGCTGATCGCCATCACGAAGAGGCTGCCCTCGGCCATCGCGACGACGGTCTGTTTCACCCCGCCGCCGTCCATGAGCTGGGCCGCGCCGAGGGTGAGGCTGCCGAGCCCGGAGACGATGGTCGCGAGGTCGGCGCTCGAACCCCGGGGCCCGGTGGGGCGGTGGGCGGGGCGGCGCTCGGCGTTGCGGGCGGGGTCGGAGGACAGCAGCAGCAGCCCGTCGGAGGAGACAACGGCCACGGAGAGGATGCCGGGGACCTCCTCCACGAGGTTGGTCAGCAGCCAGTGCAGGTTGCGTGCCTCGCTGCTGAGTCCGTGCACGGCGGGCTCGGCCGCCGTCGTCCGGGACGCCTCCTCGGGTTCCTCGGACTTGTTGGACTTGTGGGGCTCGTGGGACATGTGGGGCTTGTGGGGCTTGCTGGGCTCCTGGGGCTCGCTGGACCCTTCGGGCTCGGCGGTCTTGGCGGAAGAACCGGGCGTGCGCATGGGCGCGGTCAACTGCTTGCCTCCTCGACTGAGTCCCCCGGAACATCTGCGGTATCCGTGGTCTGTGCAGTATCCGCGGTGCGTACGGCGTCCGCGGCGGTGCCGCGCGCGCGGGCGGCGGCCTCGGCGAGTTCCACCTCCACGTCGCGCCGTCCGCTCCTGGCCCCCTGCTGGAACCCGCCGAGCCGCCGCCGCAGTTCCTCGGCGTCGACGCGCCCGGTGCGCGGCCGGGGTTCGAGTCCCCCGGCGATCGGGCTGGCCTTCGGCGTGCGCTTGGGCAGGCCCTTGGCGGTGAAGACCTGGCGGTCCGCCGCCTCTCGCGCGTGCGCGTCGGGCAGGGTCGCTGCCGTGGGCGCGGTGGCGGGGGCTCCGGTCTCCGGCAGCTCCGGCTTCGGGCGGGCCAGCGGCTCCGGCGGCGCGTCGTCGGGCCGTGTGTGCGGCTCCGCCTCGTCCGGGAGGCCGGTCTCCTCGGCGGCCCCAGGGGCATCGGGGTGGTCGGTCCCGAGGTCCTTGAGGTCGTCGGTGCCCGCGTCCGTGGAGCGACCGGCTCCGAAGGACGGGGCGAGGAGCTCCATGGTGATCTCGGCGGCCGCGATCAGCGGGTCCTGCGCCTGTGGGGGTGCCGGGGGTGCCGGGATCGCCAGGGCTTCCGCGGGCGCCAAGGACTCCGCGGGCGCCGGGAGTTCCGTCTCCGCGCCGGGCGGGTACGCCACCGACGCGCCGTCCCGTGCCGCGGGCACCGGCGCGGGCGGGTCGGCGAGGATGCCGTCGGGCAGCACGACGACGGCGGCGACACCGCCCCGCTTCTGCTCGCGCAGCCGCACCCGCGCGCCGTACCGGTGGGCGAGCCGCGCCACCACGTACAGGCCGAGCCCGAGTCCTTCGCCGTCCTCCTGGTCGTAGAGGTCGTCGCCCGACAGGTCGGCGAGACGCGCGTTGAGCTCCCGCAGCCGCTCCACGCTGGCGCCGATGCCCTCGTCCTGCACGGAGAGCATGACCTCGCCGTTCTCCAGGAGCCAGCCGGACACCTCCACGGACGACTCCGGCGGCGAGAACGACGTGGCGTTCTCCAGGAGTTCGGCCACCAGGTGGCTGATGTCGTCCGCGGCGAACCCGGCGACGTGGGTGCCCGGCGGCAGCGTGGCGATGCGGACCCGCTCGTACCGCTCGATCTCGCTGACGGCCGCGCGGACGACGTCGACGAGCGGCACAGGGCCCGCGTGCTGGTGGCCGTGCTCGGCGCCCGCGAGGACGAGGAGGTTCTCGCTGTGGCGGCGCGTGACCGTGGCGAGGTGGTCCAGTTTGAAGAGCGTGGCGAGCCGGTCGGGGTCCTGCTCGCGCTCCTCCAGGTGCTCGATGACGGCGAGCTGCCGCTCGACGAGGCCGAGGGTGCGCAGCGTGAGGTTCACGAACGTGCCGTGGATGCCGCGCCGCACCCGCTCCAGATGGGCGGCGGCCTCGGTGAGTTCGGCGCGCAGCGCGTCGCGCTCGTCGGCCATCGCCTCGCGCGCGTCGGCCATGGTCTGGCGCTGCCCGATGAGGTGCTTGCGGTCGGTCTCAAGGGTGCTGAGCCGTTCCTGCAAGGCGATGGCGTGGCCGTGCAGCGCGTTGACGGACCGTACGACGGCGGCGAACTCGTCGTCGCGCCCTGTGAACCGCACCGGCTCCTCGGCCGCGGGCGCCCCGGCGACGCGGGCCGCGCCGATGCGCAGCGCGGCGAGCGGGCGGGTCAGCGAGCGGGCGGTCGCCATGCCGACGCCGACCGCGACGAGCAGGAGCACGCCGACCAGCGCGATCCTGATCTCCAGGGCGGTGACATCGTCGTCACGCAGCTCGGTGAGGCTCTTCGTGCGGGCGGCGGCCAGCGCGTTCTCGGCGCCGCGCATCGCCTCCACGCGGGCGGAGAGCGCGGTGTCGACCTTGTTGCGGTCCAGGCGCCGGTCGGAGGGTGAGAGCCGGGGCAGGTCGGTGAGGCGGGCCAGGTACTGCTCGGCGGTGGTGACGTCGGAGCCGGTGACCGCCGCGTCGTACGCGCCGCGGTCCTTGGCGGGCGCGGCGTCCTGGAAGTCGGCGAGCGCGGCCAGCTCGCGTACGCGGGCCTGCTGGGCGGCGGCGCTGAGGTCGTCGCGGCCGTGGGCGTCGGCGTCCGCCTCGTCGTCGGCGGCGGTGGGCAGGCCCGTGACCGGATCGACGGTGGCGCCGGTGGTGGCGGGGCGGGGCACGGAGAGCGCGGCGAGGAGCAGGCCGCGGGCGGCGCCCGCCTGGTCGACGGCGTGGTCGAGGTCGACGAGCGCGTGGCCGCCGGAGCCGGCGCGCGGGGGCAGCCGCTCGGCAAGATCGCGGGTGAGGCCGTGGAGTTCGGTGATGGCCTTCGCGTACGCCTTGTGGGCGTCCAGTGCGGTGCCCTTGCCGGTGAGCGCGGCGCGGCGGACGCCCGCGAGGGCGGCGAGGTCACCGCGGAGGGCGGCGGTGACGGAGGTGTTGGTGTTCGCGTCGGCGGCGGCCTCGCGCAGCTCCTCGATCTGCCGGTCGACGCGGGCGCTGTGGCTCTCCGACAGGCCCTTGCCGTCGGGGCGTCCGGCGGCGATGTAGGCGGCGACCTCGTCGCGCTCGTCGGCCAGTGAGTGGCTGAGCGTGATGGCGCGCTGGGTGAGCTCGGACAGCGTCACCAGGCTCTGGGAGTCGTTGAGTTCCCCGGAGGCGCCGACGATCGCGGGCGCTCCGGCCCCGGCGACGGCGGCGGCCACGACCGCCACGGCGACGATCAGGCGGTTGCGGACGCGGGCCTTGGGGGGTGCCGGGGTGGCGAGGGGTGGCTGGGGTGCCGGGGAGTGGCCTGTGGCGGGCTGGGGTGCCGTGGGGTGACCAGGGGCGGGCTGGGGTGCCGCGGGCTCGCCGGGGGCGGGCCGGTCGCTCGTCGGGTCAGCGGCGGCGGGGTCCGCCGGGCTCGCCGACGCGCCCCGCGCGGCAGCGGTACCCCGGTCGGTGGGAGGGGTCGCGTCCGGTTCGGCCCTTGCCGGGGCCTTCTGGCTGCCTTCGCGCCGAGGCCGCATCTCTTGCACCGGTGCTCGCATTCCTGTTTTCGTCTGCCCTAGGGCCCGGGTGACGATCCGTCAACGCGAGCGCTCCCGGCACGGACCCTGACCTTGCCAGACGATTCCAGTGCCGGTGCGCGGCAGTTCTCGCATCGTCTGCCTGGCCACCTGAAGGAGTGAACATCGACTGGGAGTTGGCGAGCAAGTCACGCTGTGTGTCGACCGTGGCCTGAACGGCGAGCCAGTTGGACGTCCGTGGGCGGCTTTGGCAGGATGCGCCGCCACACCCCATCGGAGCCGTCAGTTCCGGCCGCGTTCCGCCGCCCGGACCGCCCTGGACCGGCCGTCCGGCACCGCCCACCGCCGCTCCGGGAGGCCGAAGGGGGCCTCGGGCAGACTGACCGGATGCGCATCGAACTGGCCACCGAGCCCGGCGACCCGGACCGCCCCAACGAGGACTATGTGTCCGTGACGCTGCCCGCGTCCGGACAGGGTGGAACGCTCGTTCTACTCGACGGGGTGACACCGCCCGCCGACGACGTCGGATGTCTGCATTCGGTCCCCTGGTTCACCGCGCGGCTCGGCGGCG
The DNA here is from genome assembly GCF_056435225.1 of Streptomyces sp. NPDC043996. Lineage (NCBI taxonomy): Bacteria > Bacillati > Actinomycetota > Actinomycetes > Kitasatosporales > Streptomycetaceae > Streptomyces > Streptomyces sp. NPDC043996. The sequence continues at coordinate 92,429 of NZ_JBWKEY010000001.1, forward strand.
CGCTTGGCGAACTGTCCGCTTCCCGCCCGGACCTGACGCTGCCTGAGATCCTCGCGGCGGCCATCTCCCGGACCGCGGACACCCACCGTGACACCTGTGACCTTTCTCACCCGCGCACTCCCCAGGCGACCGTCGTCCTGGCCCGGTGGGACGCGGAGCGCGTCGCGTACCTGGTCCTGTCCGATTCCGCGCTCCTCGTCTCCGGCCCCGGCGGCACGGTGGACGCGGTCCTCGACCGGCGCCTGGACGAGTTGCCGCCCGCCGTGCGCGCGCTGCGCGACGCCGTACGGGCGCTGCCGCGCGGCTCGGCCGAACGGCAGGCGCTGGGCCGTGAGTACGGGGCGGCCGTCGAGGCGCTGCGCAACGCGGAGGGCGGCTTCCACACGGCCGCCGCCGACCCCTCGGTGGCGGCCCTCGCGGTCACCGGCACGCTCCCCCGCGCCGCCGTCACGGCGCTCGCGGCGCTCACCGACGGGGCCGGGCGCTGGGTCGAGACGTTCCGGGAGGGTGACTGGGCCGACTGCCTCGCGCTGCTCCGCAAGGGCGGACCGCAGGGACTCGTCGACCGCGTACGGGAGTTGGAGCGGGCCGACCCGGACGGCGCGGCGTTCCCGCGCGGGAAGCGGCACGACGACGCCGCGGTGGTGTACGCGGAGCTGTAGCCGGGCGCCAGGCCCCGGGTCCCGGGCCCTGAGCCCCGGGTTTCACGCTGCCGCCCGGCGGCAAGAAATACCCCGGCAGTCAATTCCCTTTTCCATCCCGCCCGTTGAATTCATCCGCGGAACATTTGAACTGAACAAGGGATCAGGAATTAAGTATTGAAATCCCGCGCGGCGACCGGGAAGGATCTCCGGCGAGGGGAACGCATGGCCACATCCGGTCATGTGCCCACGCGCGAAGGAGAATTGAATGTCCCAGCGCTTGGCGGTCATCGCGGGTTCGGTACTCGCGGCCGCGCTGGTGCTCAGCGGCTGTGGCGGTGACGGCGGCGGGAGCGGAGAGGGCGAGGGCGGCTCGGATGCGGCCGGGGCCGAGGCGAGGCTGCTGGGCCAGGTCGCCCAGCCGAAGGTCCCCGAGATGGCCGGAGCCATGGGCATGTGGACGACGGACCGGAATTTCGTCAAGACCGGGCTCAAGGCGATATCCGGATATCCGCTGTCCGGCGGAAAGGCCCGGTGGCGGGTACCGCTCGCCGGTGAGGTCTGCTGGTCGTCGCAGACACCGACCAAGGACGGCAAAATCGCCGTCCTCTTCAAGAACGACAAGGACGATCCCGCGCTCTGCACCGAGGTCGGCGTGGTCGACATCCGCCGGGGCGAACTGCTCTGGCGGAAACAGGCCGTCAACGCGTACGGCAGCGGCGAGACGTTCGACGAGGTCGCCGTCGGCGGCGGCACGGTCGCGGCGGCGGGCACCAGCGGGAACGCGGGCTGGAAGCTCGACGGGACCCCGCTGTGGAAGCCGTCGGACGAGACCTGCGACGCCGAGGGCTACGCGGGCGACGAGACCAAGCTGGTCGTGGTGCGCGACTGCGGCGACACCGATCACCCCCGGCTCAAGGTCGAGACGGTCGCCCCGAAGACCCGCGCCGTGAAGTCGTCGTACGCGCTGGCGCGGGGCACGGAGTACGCCCATGTGGCGTCCGTCGATCCGCTGGTCATCGCCACCGACGACGGCCACGCGCAGGGCGGCAGCGGCATCTCGCACTTCGTCACGGTCGACGACAGCGCCGCGCGCGGCAAGGCGCTCAGCACGATCCCCGTCAGCGGCGGCAAGCACGGCAAGTACGCGGCCGACTGCCCAGCCACCGAGGTCACCGGCTGCTCCCAGCTCGTCGTCAGCAAGGAGCGCAACGCGCTCTACCTGGCCACGCGGGACCCGGCGAGCGCCTCCTCCGGGGCCAAGAACGACCTGGTGTCCTTCGACCTCAAGACCGGCGAGCGGCTGCGCCGGGCACCGGGAACGGACGCGGGCAGGCTGGTGCCGGTCGGCCTCGACGAGGACGGCAAGCTCGTCGCGTACCAGGAGGCCAACATCGTCCGCGAGGAGGGCGGCGCCGTCTGGAGCGTCGACCCGGCCACGCTGAAGTCCACGCGGGTCCTGCGGAACCCCTCGGCGAGCTATGAGACGGAGTCGCGGTTCTCCCTGGACCGCCGCGTGCTCTACGCGGGCAAGCGGCTGTACGTGGGCTCGGACCACGTGACCGAGCCGTCCACCGTGTACAAGACGCCCCAGCCGCTGGCGGTCGTCTTCGGAACGGCCTGAGGGCTCGGCCGGGCCGGGCAGGGGCCGGGGCCGGGGCCGGGGCCCGGGTCATGGCCGAGCGGACCGGGGCCGGGGTCGTGCGGACCTAGGCCCCGGTCGCGCGGACCGCGGCTCCGGCCGTGCGGACCGCGGCCCTGGGGGCTAGAGCTCGGCCCGCGTGTTCAGCTGGCCGAGCAGCCGGGCCAGCTCGGCGACCTCCGTCCTGTCCCACCCGGCGAGCTGCCGCACGTACCGCTCGCGCCGCGCGCTGCGTACCGTACGGAACCGCTCGCGGCCCTCCTCCGTGAGCCGCACCAGCCAGGCCCTGCCGTCGGCGGGGTCCGGCTCGCGCGTGACCAGGCCCAGCTGTTCGAGCGCCCGCAGCTGACGGCTCATCGTGGCCTTGCCGACGCCGATGAACGCCGCCAGGTCCGTGGCGCGGCGCGGGCCGGACTCGTCGAGAAAGGCGAGCAGGCCGTAGGCGGCCGGTTCCAGATCCGGATGGACCTGGCGGGCCATCTCGCCGGACGAGGCCCTGGCCCGGCGCAACAGCAGCGTCAGCTCCCGTTCCAGAGCCAGGAACTCATGGTCCACGCCACTGCCCACCCTCGCCTCGCCCGCCCCAGAGCTCCCGCCGTGGTGCGCGTCCTCACGCATGTCAGCACCCCTGCCGCACTTTCCCGGTTCTGAAAGTTTCTTCCGGCCGCGACCATCGCCGCAGCTCGCTCAGTATTTCGCAGGCGTAGACCAACGGCGGCCACGAGAGCCCCTTCCCACCCGCTGTCTACGTGCGTAGCGTCATTGATGACATGCTCACACCAGCACCGCTCGCGGCGGCCGGCGCGGCGGCGCACGGTGCCCCGTGGCATGTCGACAGGTCCCCCCACCGAGTCCGCACGCCGTACCGGCGAAGCGCCACACCTTCGGCCACGCCCACGCCGTGCGGGCTCCATGAGGCCTTACGGAGGCACGACATGCCCGTGCACAGACCTGGTACCGCCCGCGGCCACCGCGCCGCGGGCATCCTTCTCGCCGTTCTGTCCGCCCTGGCCCTCCTGGTCGCCCTGCCCGGCGCCGCGCAGGCCGCCGACACCGCCGACATCCCGCCGCGCGGCAGCGCCCGCATGGGTCAGGGCGTCATCGAACACGACGGCCAGGGCGGCAAGCCGAGCGGCGGCGACGCCGAGCAGACCGAGGGCGTCGACGTCAGCAGCCACCAGGGCAACGTCAACTGGTCGGCCCTGTGGAACAGCGGCGTGCGGTGGGCCTATGTGAAGGCGACGGAGTCCACCTCCTACCGCAATCCCTACTTCGCCCAGCAGTACAACGGCTCATACAACATCGGCATGATCCGCGGCGCCTACCACTTCGCCACCCCGGACACCTCCAGCGGCGCCGCCCAGGCCAACTACTTCGTCGACAACGGCGGCGGCTGGTCCCGCGACGGCAAGACCCTGCCCGGCGCGCTCGACATCGAGTGGAACCCTTACGGCGCCGCCTGCTTCGGCAAGTCCCAGAGCGCGATGGTCAGCTGGATCCGGGACTTCCTCACCACCTACAAGGCGCGCACCGGCCGCGACCCCGTGATCTACACGGCCACCACCTGGTGGAAGCAGTGCACGGGCAACTACGGCGGCTTCGCGTCCGCCAACCCCCTGTGGATCGCCCGCTACAACACCAGCCCCGGCGAACTCCCCGCCGGCTGGGGCTTCCACACCATGTGGCAGTACACCTCCTCCGGTCCGATCGTCGGCGACCACAACAAGTTCAACGGCGCGTACGACCGGGTCCAGGCCCTGGCCAACGGCTGACGGCTGACGGCTGACGGCTGACGATCGGTGACATCTCTGTCGTCGCGTGCCCTTCCCACGCGTCGCGCACGGCCCGGGGCTCCTCGCGGAGCCCCGGGCCTCCTGCGCACCCGCCACGTCCGTCACTCCGCGGCGGGATTCCTTTGGGCCGCCCCGGTCAGGCCGCGGCCGGGACCATCACCTCGGCGGGGGTGAGGGCCAGCTCCAGGACCTGACGGACGTCCGTCACCGCGTGCACGTCGAGCTTCTCCAGGACCTCGGCGGGGACGTCGTCCAGATCCGGCTCGTTCCGCTTCGGGATGATCACCGTGGTGATCCCGGCGCGGTGGGCGGCGAGCAGCTTCTGCTTGACGCCGCCGATCGGCAGCACCCGGCCGGTCAGCGACACCTCGCCCGTCATCGCCACGTCCGTGCGCACGAGGCGGCCGCTGAGCAGCGACGCGAGTGCCGTCGTCATCGTGATGCCCGCGCTCGGCCCGTCCTTGGGGACCGCGCCCGCCGGGAAGTGGATGTGCGCGCCCCGGTCCTTCAGATCGCCCACGGGCAGCTCCAGCTCGGCGCCGTGCGACCGCAGGAAGGACAGCGCGATCTGCGCGGACTCCTTCATCACGTCGCCCAGCTGACCGGTGAGCGTCAGCCCCGCCGCGCCCGTCTCCGGGTCAGCGAGGGAGGCCTCGACGTACAGCACGTCGCCGCCCGCCCCGGTGACCGCGAGGCCCGTGGCCACGCCGGGCACCGCGGTGCGCCGCTCGGCCGGGTCCTGCGCCGACTCCGGGACGTGGTGCGGCCGCCCGATCAGCGCGCGCAGCTCGTCCGCGCCCACCGTGAACGGCAGTTCCCTGTCGCCCAGTTCGTGCTGAGCCGCCACCTTGCGCAGCAGCCGGGCGATGGCGCGCTCCAGGGTGCGCACGCCCGCCTCGCGTGTGTACTCACCGGCGAGCTTGCGCAGCGCGCCCTCGTCGATCGTCACCTCGCCGGAGCCGAGCCCGGCCCGGTCGAGCTGGCGCGGCAGCAGGTGGTCCCGGGCGATGACGACCTTCTCGTCCTCGGTGTAGCCGTCGAGCCTGACCAGCTCCATGCGGTCGAGCAGGGCCTCGGGGATGGCCTCGAGGACGTTGGCCGTCGCCAGGAAGACCACGTCGCTCAGGTCCAGCTCCACTTCCAGGTAGTGGTCGCGGAAGGTGTGGTTCTGCGCCGGGTCGAGCACTTCGAGCAGCGCGGCCGCCGGGTCGCCCCGGAAGTCCGAGCCCACCTTGTCGATCTCGTCGAGGAGCACCACCGGGTTCATGGACCCGGCCTCCTTGATGGCCCGCACGATCCGGCCCGGCAGCGCGCCCACGTAGGTGCGCCGGTGGCCGCGGATCTCCGCCTCGTCCCGCACGCCGCCGAGCGCGACGCGCACGAACTTGCGCCCCATGGCGTGCGCCACCGACTCGCCGAGCGAGGTCTTGCCGACGCCGGGCGGCCCGACGAGCGCGAGCACCGCGCCGCCGCGACGGCCGCCGACCACACCCATGCCCCGGTCCGCGCGCCGCTTGCGCACCGCCAGGTACTCGGTGATCCGCTCCTTCACGTCCTGCAGGCCCGCGTGCTCGGCGTCGAGGACGTCCTGGGCGCCCTTGATGTCGTACGCGTCCTCGGTCCGCTCGCTCCACGGCAGTTCGAGCACCGTGTCCAGCCAGGTGCGGATCCAGGAGCCCTCGGGCGACTGGTCGCTCGCGCGCTCCAGCTTCTCCACTTCCTTCAGGGCCGCTTCCCGTACGTGCTCGGGCAGGTCGGCGGCCTCCACCCGCGTGCGGTAGTCGTCGGACTCGTCCTCGCCGTCCTTGCCGTTGAGCTCGCGCAGCTCCTTGCGCACGGCCTCCAGCTGGCGGCGGAGCAGGAACTCCCGCTGCTGCTTGTCCACGCCCTCCTGGACGTCCTTGGCGATCGACTCGGCGACGTCCTGCTCGGCCAGGTGCTCCCGCAGCTGCTCGGTGGCGAGCTTCAGGCGGGCCGTCGGGTCCTCGGTCTCCAGGAGCTCGATCTTCTGCTCGGCGGTGAGGAACGGCGAGTACCCGGAGTTGTCCGCGAGCGCCGAGACGTCCTCGATCTGCTGCACGCGGTCGACGACCTGCCAGGCGCCGCGCTTCTTCAGCCAGCTCGTCGCCAGCGCCTTGTACTCCTTGACCAGCTCGACGGTGGCACCGGGCAGCGGGTCCGGCACGGTCTCCTCGACCTGGGTGCCCTCCACCCACAGGGCCGCGCCCGGCCCGGTGGTGCCCGCGCCGATCCGCACCCGGCCGCGCGCACGGATCAGCGCCCCCGGGTCTCCGTCCGCAAGGCGGCCGACCTGCTCGACGGTGCCGAGCACGCCCGTGCCCGCGTACGTCCCGTCGATCCTCGGAACAAGCAGCACCCTCGGCTTGCTGCTACTCCCACTGGACCTGGCGGCGGCCTGCGCGGCCTCCACCGCCGCTCGTACGTCAGCGTCGGACAGGTCGAACGGCACCACCATGCCGGGCAGCACGACCTCGTCGTCGAGCGGCAGCACGGGCAGAGCGAGCGATGTGTTAGCCGTGGACTCAGCAGCCATGATCTCCCCTTCAGCATTCAAGTTGAGCTGTACCGACTCAATGCTTATGAGCCTCTGAATGTTCCCCTGGCCATGTTCGCTCTGAGCGATCGCCTCCCCCGTTCCGCAATCAAGCCTCCGTAATATTCACTAGCCTCGTTCATCCATTACGCGTGATGCCTATTGCCGCCCCTTGCCCCTTACATAGGGCGCCGGGAGGCAGCTCGGCGCTAGGAGGGGTTCGATGGAGCGCTTCGGTTGGATGGGCGGGATGGACGGCGGCACGGCCGTCCGGGCCTGGATCGACGGCTGGGTCGTCTCGCGCGGTGCCGCCCCTCCGGTCGTGGAGCCCTGGGGCTACACGATCGATGTCGGCCAGGCCAAGCACCCGTCCCGGCACGTCTTCGGCGCGGCGAACGCCGACGTCCAGGAGGCCGACGTCCGCAAGGTCGCCTCGTCCGTCTCGGGCCGGGATGTGTGGCTGAAGGTCTTCGACGCTCCTTCCCGGGTGGCGCCTTGGCTGGGCCCTGAGTGGTGGGTCGATCCGGAGGAGGGCTATCTGATGACGGTGCCGCTGACGCCGGTGGCCCCGCGAGGTCTGGTGGTGCCGGACGGCTATCGACTGCGCTCCTGGGAGCGTGGCGGTGTCGTCCGGGCCATGGTGACCACGGAGGACGGCTCTTGGGCGGCGCGCGGCCAGATCGCCCCGACCGGCCGCACGGCGGTGGCCGACCAGATCGAAACCTCTGCCGAGCATCGCCGCCGGGGCCTGGGCAGCCTGGTCATGCGCGCGCTGCAGACGGCCGCGGTCGACCACGGCTCCGAGGTCGGCGTGCTGGCGGGAACCGTGGAGGGGCGGGCGCTGTATAAGGCGCTCGGCTGGAGCGTGGTGGCCCGCCTGACGAGCGCGCGGCGGGTGGGCGGGGGCGAGAGCGAGAGCGACGGCGGGGGCTAGGGCGAGCCAGGGCCCCCGGTACAGCCCCGCCTCAGCCTTCGCTGGATTCGCCCTGGGCGCGCTCGGCGCGTCTGGCCCGCAGGTCTTGGACCGCGTACGGCAGTCCGGGAATGAAGAAGAGGAGCGTGCCCCAGATCGGCAGGCGGAACAGCGGGTCGTCGCCTATGAGCCAGCCGGTGAGCGCGGCCACGGGCAGGGCGGCGAGGCCGCCGAGCGCCCAGCCTCGGAAGCCGAGGTTCCCCCGCCTCATCTCCCAGGCCACACCACCCGACGCGAGTGCGACGTAGAAGGCGACGCGGGGGGCTTCGACGGACAGGGTCAGTGTTCGGTCGATGAGGTGCGTGAGCAGCAGCAGTGAGCCGACGACGAAGGGGATCAGGGCGGCCATGCGCAGGGCGCGCAGCGGCAGGGGCGTGCGCGCCCGCGCCCAGGCGGCGGCGAACTCCTTCACGTCCGGGCCGACCACGTCTCGCGCCGTGCGGCCCGCGGCAGCGGCCTCGTCCAGGTGGCCGGAGAGCTCGTCGAGCATGTCGCGGGTGGAGGCGTCGTCGATGCCTCGGTACTCCCAGTTGCTGCGGCAGATCGCCAGGACGCGGTCGCGGGTCAGCTCCGCTTCGGAGCTGCCGTTGCCCGTGGGCTCGCCCGTGGATGTACCCCTGAGCTCGTCCGTGGACTCGCCCCTGGCCTTGCCCGTGACCTCGCGTTCCGGTCCCCGATCACCCGATGGCGGCGCCCCGCCGCCCGTAGCGTCACTGATCGCCACGTCACCGGCCGTCTCGTACGTCATGTCTCATCCCCCGTGTTCGCCTGTGTCGCTGTTCCGTCCGTACGTCCCCCGCACGACTCGAACCGCTCGGTCCTATCGGTACGGCCCTATCCGTGCGGTCCTATCCGCACAGCTCGATCCGCACAGCTCGATCCGTGCGGCTCGATCCGTGCGGCTCGATCCACACGGCTTGATCCGCGCGGCTTGATCCGCGCGGCTCATGGATCTCCCTGCGCGCCCGCGCACCGTCACGCCCATGCGAGCGCCTGCGCGCCCCCATAGCTCCGCGCGCCGTCGTCACGCCCCCGAGGTCGTCCCCAAGGCCGTGGAGACCGCTCCCGTGAAGGCGGTCCACGTGGTGCGGCCGCTGGAGAGCTCGGCCGCGCCCGCCTCGGTGAGGCGGTAGTACTTGCGCGGCGCCCCGCCCGCGGCGGATGGGGCGCGATAGGAATCGACCAGGCCCGCGCGCTCCATCCGCGTGAGCAAGGGATAGATGCTCCCCTCGCTCACCAGGTCGAGGCCGCTCTCGGTGAGGGCTTCCACGCATTCGTAGCCATACCGAGGGCGCTCCGCTATGAGCGCGAGCAGGCATAGGTCGAGCACTCCGCGCAGCAGCTGGCTGCGGCGCTGGTCGTGCGACGCTGACAGCTCCTTTGTCATGCGGTACAAGATAGTCGAGCATTGCCTTGCGTCGCAAGAGTCTTGTGGAAAAGTCAAGGGCGGATGCCGAGCCTGAGCCCGGCATCCGCCCTTGACCAGCGGTGACGCGCTTCCGTCAGCGAAGGCGCCGAGGCTCGGCGCCCCTGCCCTGCCCGCCTCGCAGCAGCGGCCACGTCGCCACGCCGACGGCGAGGGCGAGCAGATGGCCCCAGTTCGTCATCGGGTCGGCGAACGCGATGAGGTCCTCGACGAGCAGCCAGCCGAAGCCCGCCAGCATCGTCCAGCGCAGCCACGGCGCGACCAGACCCGCCAGCGCGCCGACGCTCGCGGCGACGCCGAAGCTGATGCCGTAGTCGAGGCGCTGCAGGGACGTGCCGGGCAGATGCCCGGCGAGGACCGAGAGACCCACCGGGATCTCCGTGGCCAGCGTGGCGACGACGTGCCCGAGCAGGAAGACGCCCGCGGCCCGCAGCGGGCCCGTACGCCGTTCGAGTGCGGTCAGGACGAACAGGAACCCGACGGCGTACGGCGAGGTGATCCCGCCCGCGACCCAGAGCGCGCTGGCGACCAGGACGAACACCGGCCGGTCCGCGAGGTGGGCGACGTCCGTGCTCGACCCTTGGTGCATCGAGGAGATCAGCGACGGGTCGGCGTACTCGGCCAGCGTCGACGTGACGAGCAGGACCACGGCGTAGCCGAACGTGAAGGGCGTACCAACCGGAGTCGGCAGCAGGCGCCAGGGGCGCAGGCCGCGCAGGCCGCGCAGCGCGGGCAGCGCGGACCAAGGGCCGTGGGGCCGGGCGCCCGGCTCACCGAGCGCGGGCCGCCCGGCCGCGGCGGAGGCTCCGCTTCCGGCTCCCAGGCCCGCTGCGCCCGGCCCGCCGAAGACGGGCGGCTCGGCCACGGCGAGGGCCACCGCCGGCGTTCCGTCCTCGACGGAACCGGAAGCCGCCCCACCGGGACCACCCCCCGCGACCGCCCGCAGCACCAGCGACCGCCCCTGCCGGGGCACCCCGTCCAGGCCGCCCTCGATGCGGCTCCCCTCACCCTCGCCCTCGCCCACGGGAGGGGTTCCACCAGCGGCCGTGCGGGCACGCCCGCCAGGAACAGTCCGGTTCACGCTGAGGCGCTCCCTCCGTCACGGAAACTTCGTCACGAATCGATCACGGTTACGTTTCACTGATCGTTCCCGTGCTGTCTATGACCGACGCCACGTGCGGCGTGATTCACAGGAACTCACAGCAACCTCATCTCATTCCTCGGCGTCCCGCACGCCTCATTTCTCCGCGCCCCGCACGCCACGCTCCGGATCCGTGGAATTCCCTGGAGTCGGGCGGCGGATCGCAGCAGGATGGCGGGCATGCACACCCCGTACCGACCCGATCCCCCCGTGGTGCTCGACCGGCGCGAAGGCCCCTTCGGCGAAGTCGTGCTGCGCCGCCACGGAGAGCTGCTGCAGATCATTGCCAATGGCATGTTCCTCATGGACACCTCGGACGGCCGCTCCGAGCGGCTCCTGGTCGACGCGGCCCTCGCGGCCCTCGACGGGCGCCCGGAGCCGAGCGTTCTCATCGGCGGCCTGGGGGTCGGCTTCTCCCTCGCGCACGCGGCCGCCGACCCGCGCTGGGGCCGCATCACCGTGGTCGAGCGCGAGCGGGCCGTCATCGACTGGCACCTGGAAGGGCCGCTCGCCGCGCTCTCCCGGGAGGCGATCGCCGACCCGCGCACGGAGATCCTGCACGCCGACCTCGTCGCATATGTCAGCGGCGCATTCGCAAGCGTCAACGGCGCCGCCGAGGCGGGCCCCGGCCCCGCTCCGGCCACGTACGACGCCCTCTGCCTGGACATCGACAACGGCCCCGACTGGACCGTCACCGAGGACAACCGGAGCCTCTACTCCCCCTTCGGCCTCGCCGCCTGCCGGGCCCTCCTGAACCCCGGCGGAGTCCTCGCCGTCTGGTCCGCGCAGCCCTCACCCGCTTTCGACTCCGCTTTGCGGAATGCCGGATTCCATCGGGTACGTACGGAAGAGATCACCGTTGCCCGGGGCGTACCGGACGTGGTCCATCTCGCGACAAGGGCTGCGTAGCCGAGGTGCCTTCGCGCCCCGTACTCTGCTGACCGGACACCAAGCGATCACGTCAGGGGCGGGGCGATGGAGCAGACACACACCTCCCACAACAGCGCCACGGCGGCGATGCCGGGAGCACAGCGCCGGGTGCTCGTGGTCGAGGACGACCCCACGATCGTGGACGCCATCGCGGCCCGTCTGCGCGCAGAGGGTTTCGTCGTGCAAACAGCGGCGGACGGCCCGGCCGCGGTGGACACCGCTCAGGCCTGGCAGCCCGACCTGCTGATCCTCGACATCATGCTGCCGGGCTTCGACGGCCTGGAGGTCTGCCGCCGCGTGCAGGCCCAGCGCCCTGTGCCGGTACTCATGCTGACCGCGCGGGACGACGAGACGGACATGCTCGTCGGGCTCGGCGTCGGCGCGGACGACTACATGACCAAACCGTTCTCCATGCGCGAACTGGCCGCACGCGTGCACGTGCTGCTGCGCCGCGTGGAGCGGGCCGCGCTCGCCGCGACGACGCCGCGCAGCGGCATCCTGCGCCTCGGCGAGCTGGAGATCGACCACGCGCAGCGCCGGGTGCGGGTGCGCAGCGACGACGTGCACCTCACGCCCACGGAGTTCGACCTCCTGGTGTGCCTGGCCAACACCCCGCGCGCGGTGCTCTCGCGCGAGCAACTGCTCGCCGAGGTGTGGGACTGGGCGGACGCCTCCGGCACCCGCACGGTCGACAGCCACATCAAGGCGCTGCGCCGCAAGATCGGCGCGGAACGCATCCGCACGGTCCACGGGGTCGGGTACGCCCTGGAGACCCCGACGCCATGACGGCGGACCCCGGCGCCGCCGGCGGCACGGCATCCGGCGCCCCGAGCGGTACGACGACCGCCCGGAGCGGGGCGCCGGCGCACGGCGCGCTGGGGGGTACGGCACGCGGCGCACCGGGCATGGGTCGAAGACGGCGGTACGACCGGGGCGGAGGCGGCGGGATGAGTGGTCCCTTCGGCAGCATGAGCGGTCCTTTCGGCGGGCTCAGGCCGTTTTCCATCAAGACGAAGCTCGGCACCCTGGTCGTCGTCTCGGTGTTCATCACCACCGGGCTGCTGATGGTGGCCATGAAGACGGAGACCGAGCTCCGCTTCATCACGGTCTTCTCCGTGATCGCCACGCTGCTGATCACGCAGTTCGTGGCCCACAGCCTCACCGCGCCGCTGGACGAGATGAACTCGGTGGCCCGCGCGGTCTCGCTGGGCGACTACACGCGGCGCGTACGCGGCGCCGACCGCCGTGACGAGCTCGGCGACGTGGCGATGACGATCAACCGCATGGCCGACGACCTGGAAGCCCAGGACCGGCAGCGCAAGGAGCTCGTCGCCAACGTCTCGCACGAGCTGCGCACCCCCATCGCGGCCCTGCGCGCGGTCCTGGAGAACGTCGTCGACGGCGTCTCGGCGGCCGACCCGGAGACGATGCGCACGGCCCTGAAGCAGACGGAGCGCCTAGGGCGCCTGGTGGACACCCTCCTGGACCTCTCGCGGCTCGACAACGGTGTCGTCCCCCTCAAAGCACGCCGCTTCGAAGTGTGGCCCTATCTGTCCGGGGTCCTGAAGGAGGCCAATATGGTCGCCTCCGCGCGCAAAGGGATGCCCTCCGGCTCGGGCAGTCACACCCGTACGGACGTCCATCTGCGCCTGGACGTGTCACCCCCGGAGCTGACGGCGCACGCCGACGCCGAGCGCCTGCACCAGGTCGTCGCCAATCTGATCGACAACGCGGTCAAGCACAGCCCGCCGCACGGCCGCGTCACGGTCCGCGCCCGGCGCGGCCCCTACCCCGAGTCCCTGGACCTGGAGGTCCTCGACGAGGGGCCCGGAATCCCCGAGTCCGAGTGGCACCGCGTCTTCGAGCGCTTCAACCGGGGCGCCCATGTCGGCGCGCAGCCCGGCGGTGACGGCGGCACGGGGCTCGGGCTCGCCATCGCGCGCTGGGCGGTCGATCTCCACGGCGGGCACATCGGAGTGGCCGAATCGGCTCGCGGCTGCCTGATCAGGGTCAGCCTTCCGGGCCTGCCCGAGGACTGAAGTTGACGTAAGGTTCGAAGCGGAAGCGAATCAAAGGCGCGCAGGTCGCGCGCCACATGGGCCGCAGCCGCGCGTCGACGTACCCGAGAGGTCTCCGCGCGGCGCCGCGTCGTAGGCAAACCTCGCTAGTTTCCCGCCATTTACAGCGCCGAAACCCGCAATCCAGTGTGACTTACGCGACGGATGACCGGCCCGGCCTGCACCTGACGAGGTTGGAGGCGTAGCCTTTATTTCCGCTGTCCATCACCTTGTGAAGCGGAAGAGGGCGGTTGCCGCCGTGTCGCCACAGTCCCCCAGTAACTCGAGCACCACGACCGACCAAGAAGCGCAGGGCAAGAACCCTGCTGCCGCGTTCGGTCCCAATGAGTGGCTCGTCGACGAGATCTATCAGCAGTACCTCCAGGACCCGAATTCGGTCGACCGTGCCTGGTGGGACTTCTTCGCCGACTACAAGCCGGGGGTAGGCGCGACCGTCGCCGCAGCTCCGGCCAAGCCGGCGGGTGACACGGCCGCGGGGGCCGCGTCCACCACGTCCCAGGCGGCAGCAGCCGCCCCGGCCGCCCCCGCGGCGAAGCCCGCGGCCGCACCCGCGCCCGCGGCACCCGCCGCGAAGGCCCCCGCCAAGCCCGCCGCCGCGCCCGTGAAGGCCCCGGCCGCCAAGGCCGCGCCCGCGAAGGCCGCGCCGGCCGCCGAGGCCCCCGCGGGTCCGGAGTACGTGACGCTGCGCGGCCCCTCCGCGGCCGTGGCGAAGAACATGAACGCCTCCCTGGAGCTGCCCACGGCCACGTCCGTGCGCGCCGTCCCGGTGAAGCTGCTGTTCGACAACCGCATCGTCATCAACAACCACCTGAAGCGAGCCCGCGGCGGGAAGATCTCCTTCACGCACCTCATCGGGTACGCGATGGTGCAGGCCATCAAGGCCATGCCGTCGATGAACTACTCGTTCGCCGAGAAGGACGGCAAGCCGACGCTGGTCAAGCCGGAGCATGTCAACTTCGGCCTGGCCATCGACCTCGTGAAGCCCAATGGCGACCGGCAACTGGTTGTAGCGGGCATCAAGAAGGCCGAGACCCTGAACTTCTTCGAGTTCTGGCAGGCCTACGAGGACATCGTCCGCCGTGCTCGTGACAACAAGCTCACGATGGACGACTTCACCGGCGTCACGGTCTCCCTGACCAACCCCGGCGGCCTCGGCACCGTCCACTCCGTGCCGCGCCTGATGCCCGGCCAGTCGGTGATCATGGGCGTCGGCTCCATGGACTACCCGGCGGAGTTCCAGGGCACGTCCCAGGACACCCTGAACAAGCTCGGCATCTCGAAGGTCATGACGCTGACCTCGACGTACGACCACCGGGTCATCCAGGGCGCCGCCTCCGGCGAGTTCCTGCGGATCGTCGCGAACCTCCTCCTGGGCCAGAACGGCTTCTACGACGAGATCTTCGAGGCGCTGCGCATCCCCTACGAGCCGGTCCGCTGGCTCAAGGACATCGACGCCTCGCACGACGACGACGTCACGAAGGCCGCGCGCGTCTTCGAGCTGATCCACTCCTACCGCGTCCGCGGCCACGTCATGGCCGACACGGACCCGCTGGAGTACAAGCAGCGCAAGCACCCGGACCTGGACATCACCGAGCACGGCCTGACGCTCTGGGACCTGGAGCGCGAGTTCGCCGTCGGCGGCTTCGCCGGCAAGTCGATGATGCGCCTGCGCGACATCCTCGGCGTCCTGCGCGACTCGTACTGCCGCACCACCGGCATCGAGTTCATGCACATCCAGGACCCGAAGCAGCGCAAGTGGCTGCAGGACCGCATCGAGCGCCCGCACGCCAAGCCGGAGCGCGAGGAGCAGCTGCGCATCCTGCGCCGCCTGAACGCCGCTGAAGCCTTCGAGACGTTCCTGCAGACGAAGTACGTCGGCCAGAAGCGCTTCTCCCTGGAGGGCGGCGAGTCCGTCATCCCGCTGCTCGACGCGGTCATCGACTCGGCCGCCGAGTCGCGCCTTGACGAGGTCGTCATCGGCATGGCCCACCGCGGCCGCCTGAACGTCCTCGCGAACATCGTCGGCAAGTCGTACGCGCAGATCTTCCGCGAGTTCGAGGGCAACCTCGACCCGAAGTCGATGCACGGCTCCGGCGACGTGAAGTACCACCTGGGCGCCGAGGGCACCTTCACGGGCCTGGACGGCGAGCAGATCAAGGTCTCCCTGTGCGCCAACCCCTCGCACCTGGAGGCGGTCGACCCGATCGTCGAGGGCGTCGCCCGCGCCAAGCAGGACATCATCAACAAGGGCGGCACGGACTTCACCGTCCTGCCGGTCGCCCTCCACGGAGACGCGGCCTTCGCGGGCCAGGGCGTGGTCGCCGAGACGCTCAACATGTCGCAGCTGCGCGGCTACCGCACGGGCGGCACGGTCCACATCGTCATCAACAACCAGGTCGGCTTCACGGCCGCTCCGGAGTCCTCGCGTTCGTCGATGTACTCCACGGACGTGGCGCGGATGATCGAGGCTCCGATCTTCCACGTGAACGGCGACGACCCGGAGGCCGTGGTCCGCGTCGCGCGGCTCGCCTTCGAGTTCCGCCAGGCGTTCAACAAGGACGTCGTCATCGACCTGATCTGCTACCGCCGCCGCGGACACAACGAGTCCGACAACCCGGCGTTCACGCAGCCGCTGATGTACGACCTGATCGACAAGAAGCGCTCGGTGCGCAAGCTGTACACCGAGTCGCTGATCGGCCGGGGCGACATCACCCTGGAAGAGGCCGAGCAGGCCCTGCAGGACTACCAGGGACAGCTGGAGAAGGTCTTCACGGAGGTCCGTGAGGCCACCTCGCAGCCCGCCCCGGCGGAGGTCCCCGCGGCCCAGGCCGAGTTCCCGGTGGCGGTCAGCACGGCGATCTCCCAGGAGGTCGTCAAGCGCATCGCCGAGTCCCAGGTGAACATCCCCGAGCACGTCACCGTCCACCCGCGGCTGCTGCCCCAGCTGCAGCGCCGCGCGACCATGGTCGAGGACGGCACGATCGACTGGGGCATGGGCGAGACCCTCGCCATCGGCTCGCTGCTCCTGGAGGGCACCCCGGTCCGCCTGGCGGGCCAGGACTCGCGCCGCGGTACCTTCGGCCAGCGCCACGCGGTCCTGATCGACCGCAACACGGGCGACGACTACACGCCGCTGCTGTACCTCGCCGAGGACCAGGCGCGCTTCAACGCCTATGACTCGCTGCTCTCCGAGTACGCGGCGATGGGCTTCGAGTACGGCTACTCGCTGGCGCGCCCGGAGTCCCTGGTGATGTGGGAGGCGCAGTTCGGCGACTTCGTCAACGGCGCCCAGACGGTGGTGGACGAGTTCATCTCGTCGGCCGAGCAGAAGTGGGGCCAGACGTCCGGCGTCACCCTGCTGCTGCCGCACGGCTACGAGGGCCAGGGCCCGGACCACTCCTCCGCGCGCGTGGAGCGCTTCCTCCAGCTGTGCGCGCAGAACAACATGACGGTCGCGATGCCGACCCTCCCGTCGAACTACTTCCACCTCCTGCGGTGGCAGGTGCACAACCCGCACCACAAGCCGCTGGTGGTCTTCACCCCGAAGTCGATGCTGCGCCTGAAGGCCGCGGCCTCGAAGACGGAGGAGTTCACGACGGGCGGCTTCCGCCCCGTCATCGGCGACGCGTCCGTGGACGCGAACGCCGTCCGCAAGGTCGTCTTCTGCGCCGGCAAGTTCTACTACGAGCTGGACGCCGAGCGGAAGAAGCGCGGCCTGACGGACACGGCGATCATCCGCATCGAGCGCCTGTACCCGCTGCCGGGTGCCGAGCTCCAGGCGGAGATCGCCAAGTACCCGAACGCCGCGAAGTACCTGTGGGCCCAGGAGGAGCCGGCGAACCAGGGCGCGTGGCCCTTCATCGCCCTCAACCTGATCGACCACCTGGACCTGGCGGTCGGTGCCGACATCCCGCACGGCGAGCGCCTGCGCCGCATCTCGCGGCCGCACGGCTCGGCCCCGGCGGTCGGCTCGGCCAAGCGGCACCAGGCCGAGCAGGAGCAGCTCGTGCGCGAGGTGTTCGAGGCGTAGCCCCGGCGGCCCGCGAGGGTCCCGGCGGCCTCCTCGGTCGTACGAAGGTGGGCCCGGTCCCGCGTCCCTGGTGGACGCGGGACCGGGCCCACCGGCGTGTCGGCCTACGATGAGGCGAAGAGTCCCGACGTACGCGCAGCAGGAGCGAGAGTTGTACTTCACCGACCGTGGCATCGAGGAGCTGGAAAAGCGGCGCGGCGAGGAGGAGGTCACCTTCGAGTGGCTGGCCGAGCAGCTCCGTACGTTCGTGGACCTCAACCCGGACTTCGAGGTTCCGGTGGAGCGCCTTGCCACGTGGCTCGCGCGTCTCGACGACGAGGACGAGGACGAGTAGCCCGGCGCCGTCCGCCGCCGAAAAAACGGTTGCCCCCGGCCCTTGGGGGTGACGTACGCTGCGCCGCATGTGTGGAATCGCAGCTTGTGCGGGCATCGCAGCGATGAGGCGCCGCCGCCGTTAGCGGCGGCCGGACTCTCCTGCGTCGCTCCGGGACGTGCCAGCACGCCCGAGGCCTCTAGGAACGGAACGCTCCGCCGCTCCAGCGCGTCAGCGCCGGGCGGTCCTTCGTGCTGCCCGGCTCCCCTCGAAGCCGCGGAGTTCCTGTGCGCACGCACCGCACCACCCCTTCCACGCCCCGCTACGGCCGTCATGAGCTCGGCCAGAACTTCCTCACCGACCAGGAGACCATCGACGCCGTCGTCGCCCTGGTGGCCCGCACCCAGGGGCCGATCGTCGAGATCGGCACCGGCGACGGGGCGCTCACCCTGCCCCTGGAGGGCCTCGGCAGGCCGCTGACAGGCGTCGAGATCGACGGCCGCCGGGCCGAGCGCCTCGCCCGCCGCACCCGCCCGTCCACGAGGATCGTCCACGCCGACTTCCTGCGGTACGACGCTCCGTCGGCGCCGCACGTCCTGGTCGGCAACCTGCCCTTCCACGCGACCACGCCGATGCTGCGCCGCATCCTGCGCTCACGGGCGTGGACGGACGCGGTGCTGCTGGTCCAGTGGGAGGTCGCGCGGCGCCGCGCGGGCGTCGGCGGGGCCACGCTGATGACGGCGCAGTGGTGGCCTTGGTACGCGTTCGGCCTCGACCGGCGGGTCCCCTCTGCGGCGTTCCGGCCGCGCCCCGCCGTGGACGGCGGCCTGCTGACCGTCACGCGCCGGGACCGCCCCCTGGTCGAGCACGCGGCCCTGGAGGAGTACCAGGACCTCGTGCGCCGCGTGTTCACGGGCCGGGGGCGCGGGCTGCCCCAGATCGTCGACCAGGCGTGCCCGCGGCTGCCGCGGCGCGCGGTGCGGGAGTGGCTGCGGCACCACCGCCTGGGTCCCGCGCGGCTCCCCAAGGACCTGACGGCACGGCAGTGGGCGGAGCTGTTCGCCCTGGGGACGGAGGGTGCGGGGCACGGCCGCCGGAGGGTGTGACGGAGCGGAACGGGTCACCTGGGCCGGGGTGCGGGAGTCGAACGGGTCGCCCTGCTGTCGTGGCTGGCGCTGGGCGGTGGGGCGGCCCTTCGGAGAGGTCGGGTGGCCCCGCGCGTGGGAGGCCGGTGAGGTTCGAGATCGTCGCGGGGTCGGCGCTGTGTGGGTGCCCCCGCGCCTGGGAGGCTGGTGTCAGTCCCGGTCCCGCGCGCGGTCATAGGCGAGTCCCAGGAGGCCGTGTCCCACGAGGACGAGCCCGGCGACCGCCCAGCCGCCCCCGCCGCGCCGCCGCAGCGACCACGCGAGGAGCGGGACCCCGGCGGCGAGTTGCGCGCCCGCGAGGACCCGCGCCCGCGGTCCTCGCAGCCACGGGCCGAGCGGGCCGCTCTCCACCGCGTCGAGCTCCGCGCGCACGGCGTCGCGCCAGCCCGACCACTCGACCTGGCGCACGCCGTCCACGACGCGGGCGACCTCCCTCAGGCGGTCGGCCGGTTCGCCGGGGCCGAGGCCCGGCGGCAGGTCGACCCCGGTGCGGGTGAGGACCGCGATCAGCCCTCGCATCCGGGCCCGCGCGTCGGCCTCCGAGTCGGGCCGGGCCAGGGCGTCCAGGGACTGCATGTCGAGCACCGGGTCGAGGCCGAGGCGGGCGGCGAACGTGCGCATCGCCTCGTCCTCGCCGACCGGGGTGCCGTTCGCCAGCCACACATAGCCGACCGTCCGCCGGAAGCCCGCCGCGAGCGTGTAGCCGGAGCGGTCGGCGTCCCACCACAGCGCCAGGACCGGCCAGGAAGAGCCGACGGCGAGGGCCGTGGCCCAGCCGGTGAGCACGCGGTCGACCGGCTCGCCGCCATCGAGCCACGGCTTGCCCTCGGGTACGAGCACGCTCCACTCCGGGCCCGCGGGAGCGAGCAGCATCCGCTCGCGCAGCAGTTGGGCGGCGTTCTCGACGGAGTCCGGCCGCGCCCGGCAGAGCAGCACCGCGCCGGCCGACGCGGCCGCGGCGGGGGCAGCGGCCGCGGCGGCGCTGGGGTCGGCGGAGGCTGCCGCGTCACCGGAGCCCGTGAGGTCGGCGCGGCCGGGAACGCGACCGGGAAAGCCGTTGGATTCGGGGGCGCCGGGGGCGGGGTTCGACTCGGATGGCATGGACCCACGCTAGGACAAAGGCGGATGTTTAGCGCACGGACCCCTGGCTCGCGCGACAGGAGAAGCGATAGATCTCGATATCCAGACTGGAGACAGCTCTTGACTTTCCGTATCCGCGATATATCGTGTGACGGGAGACGCGATATGGCGCGTCGTGTCCGACCCGCTCAAGGAGGTCCGCCACCATGCCAGAGTGGTCCGTCACCGAACCCCGGAAGCTGACGTTCGACGCGCCTGTGACGACGCTGCGCGTCCGCGTCGTGACCGGGACGGTGAACATCGTGGGCACAGCCGAGGACGCGGCCCGCCTTGAGGTGTCCGAGATCTCGGGCCCTCCGCTCCACGTGCGGCAGACCGGCGGCACCCTGTCCGTCGCGTACGACGACACGTCATGGAAGGGCCTCCTCGAGTGGCTCGACCCCGAGAGCGTGCGCCGCAAGGCGGTCATCTCCCTCGCCGTCCCGTCCGGGACCCGTGTCGACGTGGGCGCGATCGGCGCGGGCACCGTGGTCTCGGGCATCGAGGAGAGCGCGGAGGTGCGGAACGTCTGGGGTGACACCACGCTCGTCGGCCTCTCGGGCGCCGTCCGCACCGAGTCGGTCTCCGGCAGCGTCGAGGCGCAAGGCGTCACCGGTGACCTGCGGTTCCAGTCGGTCACGGGTGACCTGACGATTTTCGAGGGTGCGGTGTCCTCCGTTCGGGCCGAATCGGTGAGCGGCTCGATGATCGTCGACCTGGACCCGGACGGCAGCCCGCTCGACATCGGGCTGACCAGCTTCTCGGGCGAGATCGCCATCCGGCTGCCCCACTCGGGGCACGCGGAGGTGGAGGCGGACAGCGCCAGCGGGTCGGTCTCCAGCGACTTCGAGGACCTTGAGGTCAGCGGCCACTGGGGCGCACAGAAGATCACGGGCACGCTGGGCTCCGGCGGTGGGCAGCTGAAGGCGAAGACCGTATCCGGCTCCATCGCGCTCCTGCGCAGGCCGCCGGTGGAGGAAGATCGGCACGAGACCGGTGAGACCGGTGAGACCGACGGGACCAGCGAATCCGCTGAGACCGGCGAGCCCGAGCGGCACGCCGCTCCGGCGGACGCCACGCCCCCGGCCGATGCCACGCCCCCAGCCCCGATCAGCGACCCGGAGGCGGATAACGCCACCGACGCCCCGACCGACAAGAAGGTGCTCTGAGATGCCCCCCGTGTTCGCTCACGGCCGCCTGCGCCTGTATCTGCTCAAGCTCCTGGACGAGGCCCCGCGCCACGGCTATGAGGTGATCCGCCTCCTCGAAGAGCGCTTCCAGGGGCTGTACGCGCCTTCGGCGGGCACCGTGTATCCACGCCTCGCCAAGTTGGAGGCGGAGGGCCTGGTCACCCACACCACGGAGGGCGGCCGCAAGGTCTACGCCATCACGGACGCGGGCCGCGCCGAGCTGGCCAACCGCAGCGGCGAGCTGGCCGACCTGGAACTGGAGATCCGCGAGTCGGTCGCCGAACTGGCCGCCGAGATCCGCGACGGCGTCCAGGGCGCGGCGGGCGAGCTGCGCCGCGAGCTGCGGGCCGCCACCCAGCAGGTGCGCGGCGCGGGCAGGTCCGGGGCGTTCTCCGCCGCCGGGGACGTCTTCGAGGGCGGCGCCCCCTGGACGGACAGCGACGGCTGGCGCCAGGCCAAGGAGGAGTTCCGGCGGGCGCGGCAGGAGTGGAAGGAGCAGGCGCGGCGCGCGAAGGACGAGAGCCGCCGGGCCCGCGAGGAGGCACAGCGTGCCCGCCGCCAGGCGCGGGACGCCCAGGAGCGGGCGCGCGAGGAAGCGCGGGAGGAG
The DNA here is from genome assembly GCF_056435225.1 of Streptomyces sp. NPDC043996. NCBI lineage: Bacteria > Bacillati > Actinomycetota > Actinomycetes > Kitasatosporales > Streptomycetaceae > Streptomyces > Streptomyces sp. NPDC043996. The sequence goes on from NZ_JBWKEY010000001.1 coordinate 114,011, forward strand.
TGGCAGCGCATGGCCAAGCGGGTGCAGGACCAGGTGCAGGACCACCTCGCTCACGGCGACTGGCCGACCGGGGTGCGTGAGGGCATCGCCGATCTGGCCAGGGAGGTCGGCGAGTTCGGGCGGGAGTTCGGGAAGGACCTCGGCAAGGACTTCGGGAAGGAGTTCGCGAAGGACTTCGTGGCCGACTTCGGCTTCGGCGGCTCCGGAGCGTCCAGGAAGTCCGGGGGCTCCACCAAGTCCGGAGGCTCCCGCGACACGGACCGCGCGGACCGCGCAGACCGCGACAAGACGCACGGCAAGGCATCGGAGCCGGGCCCCGTCTTCATGGAGACGGGGGACGAGGTGCCGGTGGAGTATCTGCCGGACTGGGCCCACGAGGACGCCGTGGGCGATGACCCCGCGCGCGACCTGGAGCGGCTCCTGGACCGCCTCCGTGACGACGTCCGTGACGCGGCCCGTGACCATGGGGTCTCCGAGGACCAGCTCCGTGAGGCCCGCCGCCGCCTTTCGGAGGCGGCGGCCCACATCACGGCGGCCTTGCACACCCCGAAGGCGTAACCGACGCGCTCCCGCCGCTCCCCGCCCCGGGAGCGGTGCGGTGCTCCCCGCGCCTCGGCCCGCCCCGGCCGAGCGCGGGGAAACCGGTGGCCCGTGGCACACTCCGGGGAACCCGCGCGGCACGGCCCTTGGGGGACGCACTAGCGCGAGCCGGTCAGGGCCCGCGACTCAGGGCCCGCGACGCGCTAGGTCAGCACTCGGTCCAGCGCCTCCCGTGTCACCCCCCGGTCCGCCAGGACCTCCGCCACGATCCCGGGGCGGCTCGTCAGGGCGAGCAGGATGTGCTGATCGCCGATGACGCGCTCACGGCGAGCCGTGGCGATCCGGAGAGCCGCCTCCAGGGCACCCTTGGCATCCCGGGTGAAGCCCCGGTGGCCGAACCGGGCCCCGAGGCCCTTGCGCCCCCGCCCGGCCTCGGCACTCGCCAGGACCCCCGCGCCATGGGTCTGCTCGACGCGGGCGACGATCTGCTCGACGTCGATGCCGAGCCCGGCCAGCGCCTCGGTATCGGCCTGGGTGAGGCCGCCCCGGCGGCGGGCGTCGGCCAGGGCCTGGGCGATCTCCCCGCGGCGGCGGTCGGCGCCGAGCGCCGCCAGGGCGAAGGATGCGCGGCTGGCGCGGCGGTCAAGAAGGGACAGGAGGAGATGGCCCTCGTCGATGGAGTCGGCACCGGCCCGCGCGGCGTGCTCGACCGCACCGGTCACCACGTCCCGGGCACTTCTGGTGAAGCGCTCGAACATCACTGCCTCCCGTATTTCTTGTGCACGGCCTGCCTGCTCACTCCGAGTTCGGCGGCGATCTCCTGCCACGACCAGCCCTGCTGGCGCGCGCTGCGCACCTGCACGGCCTCGAGCTGTTCCACCAGGCGCCGCAGCGCGGAGACGGCTCGCAGCCCGACCCGTGGATCGCGGTCGCCCGCGCGCTCGGCGAGATCCGTTGCTTCGGTCATGCATGTCAACGTAGGTTGACGCCCCTCCCGTGTCAACCATGATTGACACGGGAGGCCGCACAGGGCAGTCGTGAGAACGGAGTCCTCGCGGAGCGGCGCGGGAAGCCCGCCCCGGGAAGCCCCCCAGGAAGGCAATCCCGGCGAGGCAACCCCGACAAGCCCGACAAGCACCGACGAGGCAGTCCGGGCAGGCCAGCCCCGGAAAGGGTCAGACCGTCAGCACGATCTTGCCGAACTGTTCACCCGCCTCCAGGCGGGCGAAGCCCTCGCGGGCGCGGTCCAGCGGCAGCACCTCGTCGATGACGGGGCGCACACCGGTGGTGGCGCAGAAGGAGAGCAGGTCCTCCAGCTCGTCCTTGGTGCCCATCGTGGAACCCACGACCTTCAGCTCCAGGAAGAAGATCCGGGTCAGCTCGGCGTGCGAGGGGCGGTCGCCGCTCGTGGCGCCCGAGATCACCAGGGTGCCGCCCGGCCGCAGCGACTTGATCGAGTGGGACCAGGTGGCGGCGCCGACGGTCTCGATGACCGCGTCGACCCGCTGCGGCAGCCGCGCCCCGGACGGCACTGCCTCCACCGCGCCGAGCTCAAGGGCGCGCTTGCGCTTGGCCTCGTCGCGGCTGGTGGCGAAGACCTTCAGGCCCGCCGCCTTGCCGAGCACGATCGCGGCCGTCGCCACGCCGCCGCCCGCGCCCTGGACGAGGACGGAGTCGCCGGGGCGCACCCCGGCGTTGGTGAAGAGCATGCGGTAGGCGGTGAGCCAGGCCGTGGGCAGGCAGGCGGCCTCGGCGAAGGAGAGTTCCCGGGGCTTGGGCAGGATGTTCCAGGTCGGCACGGAGACCTGTTCGGCGAAGGTGCCCTGGTACTTCTCGGTGAGGATGGTGCGCCGCTCGCGCGGCCCGACGCCGTGGCCGGACTGGCCGACGACGGAGTGCAGGACGACCTCGTTGCCGTCCTCGTCGACGCCCGCGGCGTCACAGCCCAGGATCATGGGCAGCTTGTCGTCGTCGAGGCCGACTCCGCGCAGGGACCACAGGTCGTGGTGGTTGAGGGAGGCGGCCCTGACGTTCACGGTCGACCAGCCGGGGCGCGCCTCCGGGGCGGGGCGCTCTCCGAGCTCAAGGCCGTCGAGCGGGCGGTCGCGGTCGATGCGGGCGGCGTAGGCAGCGAACATGGCGCTGACCGTAGCCGGGCCCCAAGGCCTTAGGAACGGGGTCCAGGTGTGAGCCGTACCGCGTTTCGCGCCCCCCCGGGCCGGGGCGCCGCCGCCCACCTGCCGCTCCCGCGGGGTCCGCACCCCCGGGGTCCGCGCCCCCTGAGCCGAGGCCCTCCCGCCCCGCCAGGAGCCGGAACAGGCACGACCGCTGGGCGGGCACCACCGCGAGGCAGGCACCACCGTGGACAGGCACCACCACGGGGCAGGCACCACCACGAGGCAGGCACCACCGTGGACAGGCACCACCACTGGACAGGCACCACCACGAGGCAGACACCACCACGGGACAGGCACCACCACGAGCAGCCGCCACCACCCCCTCCCGCCGTGAAGCCCACCCCCCCTCCCCCAGCCAGGGCACAACGCACCGCCGGGTGCGGCGCGGCGGAACATCTCCCACCGCACCGCACCCGGCGAACAGCACATCGGCGCGCAGGCGCCCGGCGGAGAGCCGCACCGCCACGCCCGCGCGCACCGGCAACCCGCGCGCACCCGCGCCCCGCGCGCCCCGCAGCTCAGCGCCGCGCGACCCCCTCGGCCCGCGCCGCCGCGGCCACCGCCGCGGTCACCGCCGGGGCCACCCGCTCGTCGAACGGCGACGGGATCACGTACGCGGCGGACAGCTCGTCCCCGACGACCCCGGCCAGCGCGTCGGCCGCGGCGATCTTCATGCCCTCGGTGATCCGGGAGGCGCGCACCTGGAGGGCGCCCGCGAAGATGCCCGGGAAGGCGAGGACGTTGTTGATCTGGTTCGGGTAGTCCGAGCGGCCCGTCGCCACCACGGCGGCGTACTTGTGGGCGACGTCCGGGTGCACCTCGGGGTTCGGGTTGGCCATGGCGAACACGAAGGAGTTCGGGGCCATGGAGGCCACGGCGGCCTCGGGGACCGTGCCGCCGGAAACGCCGATGAACACGTCCGCACCGGCGAGGGCGCTCTCCAGGGAGCCGCTGAGCCCGGCCTCGTTGGTGAGCTCCGCGAGCTCCCGCTTGACCGGTGTCAGGTCGTCCCGGTCCCGGCTGACGATGCCCTTGCGGTCCGCGACCGCCACGTCGCCGAGCCCGGCCTCCAGGAGGAACTTCGCGATGGCCACGCCCGCCGCGCCCGCGCCGGAGATCACGGCGCGCAGGTCGCCGAGGGTCCGGTCGGTCAGCCGCGCCGCGTTGCGCAGGGCGGCCAGAGTGACGACCGCCGTGCCGTGCTGGTCGTCGTGGAAGACCGGGATGTCGAGCCGCTCCTGGAGCCGCCGCTCGATCTCGAAGCAGCGCGGCGCGGAGATGTCCTCCAGGTTCACCCCGCCGAAGGAGGGCGCGAGCCGCACCACGGTGTCGATGATCTCGTCCGTGTCGGTGGTGCCGAGCGCGATCGGCACCGCGTCGACGCCGCCGAACTGCTTGAAGAGGATGGCCTTGCCCTCCATGACCGGAAGGGAGGCCTCCGCCCCGATGTCACCGAGGCCGAGCACGGCGGTGCCGTCGGTGACGACGGCGACGACGTTCGACTTCCAGGTGTAGTCATGGACGAGTTCCGGCTGCTCCGCGATGGCGCTGCACACCTTCGCCACGCCGGGCGTGTACGCGAGGGACAGGTCGTCCTTGTCGCGCACCGGCACGGTTGCCTGGACGGCCATCTTGCCGCCTCGATGCAGGGCGAAGGCCGGATCGAAGGGCTCGTCGGCGCCTTCGTTCCCGGTATGCGTACCGCTGTCGCTGCGAGGATTGACGATCTCCGCTGCCACTGTGTCTGACCCCTTAAGTATTCATGGTTGAGGGTGGACCACTTCCTGGTGGAGAAGTGGGGCGGGAACCGCGTCCGGCTCGCGACCACGGGCCTGTCGGCCCTGGCCCTCCGCCTGTCGGCGAAGCGGTACGTGAGGCACGTAACGGACGCGCGGGCGCGCCGCACACGCGCCCTGGCCCCGGATGAGGGGTGTAACCGTCTTTTCTACCGGATGCTTCCTGCCGCCGACGAGCCATATCTGTCGCAGTCCCATACGAACGGCAGGTTTCGGGCTCAGGAAGGGCGTGAGAAAGGCTCAAGGTCACAGCGAATATGTCCGCTTATACGGCATAAGCCCGTTCGGCGGGTCCACATAGCGAGATTGGGTGGTTATCCAGTGGTTGGCACCCCTTCGCCCGCGGGCCCCAATGCCCCAGAGGTACCGGCCTGTTGGGGTTCGCCGAACGCCCGTTATCCGATTTTGACATCTCCAGCCCCCAGAATCGGGCAGTCCGAATGGCAAGATGCACCATCACACGAGGTCGCGACACCCGAAGGTGTGTGCACGACCCCTTGAAACGACACCTGGCTGCTCTCCCATCCGCCGGAGGACCCCTATGACCGCAGGCACCACTCGTCGCACGACCGCTGCGAAGTCCGCGAAGTCCCGGATCGTCGCTGTCGGCGCGATCGCGGTCGCCGGAACGCTGCTCCTGACCGGCTGCGGCGACCAGCGGGACAACAAGAAGGACGACGGCGGCAAGAAGGTCGTCAGCGCTCCCCTGTCCGACATGCTCCCCGCGGACGTGCGCAACAAGGGCGTCATCAAGGTCGGCTCGGACATCGCCTACCCGCCGGTCGAGTTCAAGGACAAGGACGGCAAGACGGTCGGCATCGACCCGGACATCGCCGACGCCATGGGCAAGCAGCTCGGCGTGGAGTTCCAGTTCGACAACGGCACCTTCGACACCCTCCTCGGCGGTCTGCGCTCCAAGCGCTACCACCTCGCGATGTCGGCCATGACGGACACCAAGAACCGTCAGGAGGGCATCGACGAGGAGACCGGCAAGAAGGTCGGCAAGGGCGTCGACTTCGTCGACTACTTCACCGCCGGTGTCTCGATCTACACCAAGAAGGGCGAGACCCAGGGCATCGAGAGCTGGTCGGACCTGTGCGGCAAGAAGATCGTGGTGCAGCGCGGCACGGTCTCGCACGACATGGCCAAGGCCGAGTCGAAGAAGTGCAAGGGCGGCAAGAAGATCGCCATCGAGTCCTTCGACAACGACCAGCAGGCCCAGACGCGACTGCGCTCCGGTGGCGCGGACGCGGGCTCCTCGGACTTCCCGGTCGCGGCGTACGCGGTGAAGACGTCCGGCGGCGGCAAGGACTTCGAGCTGGTGGGCGAGCAGGTCGAGGCCGCCCCGTACGGCATCGCGATCTCCAAGGACAACCCCAAGCTGCGCGACGCCATCAAGGCCGCGCTGAACGCGATCATCGCGAACGGCCAGTACGAGCAGATCATCAAGAAGTGGGGCGTCGAGGACGGCGCGGTCAAGGAAGCCAAGGTCAACGGCGGCAAGTGACCGTCGCGTGACCGCATCCCGTCGCACCCCTCGTCGCTGAAAGGCAAGACCCGTGACAACGGACATCACCAAGTCGGGTTCGCCCGGCCCCCAGGACGAGCCGCCACGCGCCGCTCCTGAAGCCATCAGAGCCATCCCCGTGCGGCACTACGGCCGCTATGTGGCGGCCGTCCTCGCCATCGGCGTGCTGGGCGCGATCGTCTACGCCTTCTCCCAGGGCGACATCAACTGGAACGCCATCCCCGACAATTTCTTCGACGAGCGCATCCTCAAGGGTGTCCGCGAGACCCTGATCCTCACGGTCCTCTCGATGCTCATCGGCGTCGTGGGCGGCGTGGTCCTGTCGGTGATGCGTCTCTCGAAGAACCCGGTGACCTCGTCGATCGCGTGGTTCTACATCTGGTTCTTCCGCGGCACGCCGGTCCTGGTCCAGCTCTTCGTCTGGTTCAACCTGGGCTTCGTGTTCGAGTACATCAACCTGGGCCCGATCTACCAGGACGAGTGGTCGGACTTCATGACCCCGTTCCTGACGGCGCTGCTCGGCCTCGGCCTGAACGAGGCCGCGTACATGGCGGAGATCTGCCGCGCCGGTCTGCTCTCGGTCGACGAGGGCCAGACGGAGGCCTCGCAGGCGCTCGGCATGAGCCACAACAAGACGCTGCGCCGCATCATCATCCCGCAGGCGATGCGCGTGATCGTGCCGCCGACGGGCAACGAAGTCATCAACATGCTGAAGACGACGTCGCTGGTCGCGGCCGTGCAGTACTACGAGCTCCTCAGGTACGCCCAGGACATCGGCACCTCGTCGGGCGCCACGGTGGAGACCCTGCTCCTCGCCGCCACCTGGTACCTGATCATGACCTCGATCCTCAGCGTCGGCCAGTTCTACCTGGAGCGCTACTACGCGCGCGGCTCCTCGCGCGCGCTCCCTGACACGCCTTGGATGAAGATCAAGGCCAACATGCTGTCGCTCGGCAACCGCAGTGGAGGCGTCCGATGACCGCCATGGTGAAGGCCGAGAACGTCCACAAGTCGTTCGGCCACGTAGAAGTCCTCAAGGGCATCGACCTTGAGGTCAAGTCCGGCGAGGTGTTCTGCCTCATCGGCCCGTCCGGCTCCGGCAAGTCGACGTTCCTGCGCTGCATCAACCACCTGGAGAAGATCAACGCCGGGCGCCTTTACGTCGACGGAGAGCTGGTCGGCTATCGCCAGAAGGGCGACAAGCTGTACGAGCTGAAGGACAGCGAGGTCGCCCTGAAGCGCCGGGACATCGGCATGGTCTTCCAGCGCTTCAACCTGTTCCCGCACATGACGGCGCTGGAGAACGTCATGGAGGCGCCGGTCCAGGTCAAGGGCCAGTCCAAGGCGGCGGCGCGGGAGCGCGCGGGACAGCTCCTGGAGCGGGTCGGGCTCGCCGACAAGGCGAAGAACTACCCCTCGCAGCTGTCCGGCGGCCAGCAGCAGCGCGTGGCCATCGCCCGCGCGCTCGCGATGGACCCGAAGCTGATGCTGTTCGACGAGCCGACGTCCGCGCTCGACCCGGAGCTGGTCGGTGACGTCCTCGACGTCATGCGCGACCTCGCCGAGTCCGGCATGACGATGGTCGTCGTCACGCACGAGATGGGCTTCGCGCGCGAGGTCGGCGACAGCCTCGTCTTCATGGACGGCGGCGTGGTCGTCGAGTCGGGCAACCCCCGCGACGTCCTGACCGATCCGCAGCACGAGCGGACGAAGTCGTTCCTGTCGAAGGTCCTGTAGAGGCCCGGTAGCGCAGACCCGGCAGCGAAGACTCTGTGAGGGCACTCTACGTAGAGGGGCGGTACGGATCGTCGATCCGTACCGCCCCTCTACGTAGGCGCGTGAATCTACGTAGCCGCGTGAACGCCCTACTTCACCGCGAGGACCATCGCGTCCGACGGCGATGCCCACACGGCGCGGGCCTCGGCGAAACCCGCCTCCCGGAGGGTGCGGGCGTGCCACTCGGCGGGCGGGGTGTCGCCGTCGGCGTGCTCTCCGTAGATCGCGAACCGCTTGGCCGTGGGCTCGGCGAGCACCGGGTCCTTGGCGGCGAGCGCCCACCAGTCCGCCCAGTCAAGGACGCCCGCGGCCTTGGCGCCGGCCTGCCGGGCGTGGCGCTGCTCGCGGTCGGCGGCGTTGATGCGCGGGGTCGCGGGGTCCGGCATGTGGTCGGCGTTCAGGAAGACGCCGCCGTCACGGACGAGGCCGCCGAGCTGGTGGTAGAGCGCGGCCAGCGGCTCACTGAACAGCCAGTGCAGGGCGGTCGCCGTCAGGACGGCGTCGTAGGAGTCGTGCGGCAGCAGTTCGGTCCACCCCGGGTCCTTCAGGTCCGCGGTGACGAACGTGGCCCTCTCGTCGTCCGCGAAGGTGCCCTCGGCGATGGCGAGCAGGGCCGGGTCGAGGTCGACGCCGACGCTGACGGCCTTCGGGAACCTTTTGAGGAGGCGGTCCGTAATACTTCCCGTACCGCACGCGAGGTCCAGGACGCGCGGCTCGGGTCCCGCCAGGGCCTCGACCATGTCGAGCATGACGCGGAACCGCTCCTCGCGGTCCGGCATGTACCACTCCTGCTGCCGGTCCCAGCTCTCCTGCCAGGCACGCCAGTCGGTCCCGAAGCCCGTCCCGCCCGCTGTGCCCAGCTCGTTCGGCATGTTCGGCGTGTGCAGCGATTCCGTCGGTCCCGTCACCGGAAGCCCTCCGTCCCGTACTACCCTCGAATACCCTCGACAGGTAACACCCACTATGGAAAAACGACTGTTACCTCAGCCGTAGACGAAGATAGCCCGCCCTCGTAAGGACTACAAGTGGAACTGGCCTATTACTCGGACTATGCCGTGCGTCTGGTCAACACCGAGGAGCCGGCTCGCAACAGGGACTCACTGACGTCCGTCGACGCGGTGCGCGAGCTCTTCGGGGTCAATCAGCAGGCGGCCCGGCGCGCCACCGACTCGGACGTGACGCGCTTCCGCTCGGTGCGCGGGCGGCTCAGGGCGGTCTTCGAGGCGGCCGACGGCGGCGACGAGACCCTCGCCGTCGACCTGCTGAACTCGCTGCTCCTGGAGTTCCCGGTGAGCCCGCAGATCTCAGGGCACGACTACCGCGACGACGACGGCCGCCCGCTGTGGCACATGCACCTGGCCGACCACCCCTCCAACGCGACGGCGGGCTACGCGGCGATCGCCTCCATGGGCCTCGCCTTCCACCTCACCGAGTTCGGCGTGGACCGGCTCGGCCTGTGTGAGGCGGCACCGTGCCGCAACGCCTACCTCGACACCTCGACCAACCGCTCCCGCCGCTACTGCTCCGACCGCTGCGCGACCCGCGCGAACGTGGCGGCCTACCGCGCGCGCAAGCGCCTGGAGAGCGAGCGCTCGGCGAGCACGGGCCGCACCGCCGACAAGGTCCAGGAGACCAGCGCGGCCGGGGACAGCTGACGCCTGCCCATCGCCTCCCGGTCCCTGCGGAACGCGCCGAGCGGCCGGAAGCGGACCCGCACCCGGGCGAGCACGAGATCCTCCGGAACCACCCCGTAGACGTTGCTGTCGCCGCCCGTGTTGTACGGATTGTCGCCGAGGACCCACCAGCCGCCGTCCCGCCGCTCGACCGCGCGCTTGACCACCAACAGGTCCTGCTGCAGCGGATGCCGCAGAATCACCACGTCACCGGGCCGCACCCGCGCGCCGTGCTGCACCAGCATCCAGTCCCCCGGATTCAGCGTGGGCACCATCGACGGCCCGTCGACCTCGATCACCTGGAACGGCACGCGTGTCTCCCGCCCGTCTGCCGTCGTGTCCGGCATCAGACAACCTCCCGGTCCAATCCTCCACCAGTCCCAGTGTGACCCCGGACTTTTGTCCTAAGCCCATGGGGGCACTCGCGAAATCAGGTCTCTCACGGAGTAATGTCCCACCTGAGAAGACGATCACGAGGAAGGACAGCTCAATGCTCTCCCGCCTGTTTGCCCCCAAGGTCAAGGCCAGCGCCCACTGTGACCTGCCTTGCGGTGTGTACGACCCTGCCCAGGCCCGCATCGAGGCGGAGTCGGTCAAGGCCGTACAGGAGAAGATGGCCGCGAACGACGACCCGCACTTCCAGGCCCGTGCCACGGTCATCAAGGAGCAGCGCGCCGAACTCGCCAAGCACCACGTCTCGGTGCTGTGGAGCGACTACTTCAAGCCGCCGCACTTCGAGAAGTACCCGCAGCTGCACACGCTGGTGAACGACACCCTGAAGGCCCTGTCGGCCGCCAAGGGCTCGACGGACCCGAAGACGGGCGAGAAGGCGCTGGAACTCATCGCCGAGATCGACCGGATCTTCTGGGAGACCAAGGCCTGATCTCCGGCCTTACGCACGTGGAGGGGGCCCGGCCGGGCACATCGGCCGGGCCCCTTCCGCGTTCCCTGTCCGGTCGCCGGTACCCCGCGCTCCGGTACCCCGCGCTCCAGTTCCCCACGAGCCCGCCGCCCCACAATTCGGTTGCCCCCGGCCGCCGGCGCCTGCTGCACTGACTCCGTCAGCACCGCCGCCCCGCACCGGACCAGGAGACCCCAGATGCGCCAGACGTCCATGTCCCACCAGGAAGGAATCGCCCCCCGATACGAGGACATGACGCCTAGTGCCATCGCACACGCTGAACTTGGGAATCCTGGCGCACGTAGACGCCGGTAAGACCAGCCTGACCGAGCGGCTCCTGCTCGCCGCCGGTGTCATCGACGAACTCGGCAGCGTCGACGACGGATCCACCCAGACCGACTCGCTCGCCCTGGAGCGGCGGCGCGGGATCACCATCAAGTCCGCCGTGGTGTCGTTCGCTCTCGACGACGTCACGGTCAACCTCATCGACACCCCCGGTCACCCCGACTTCATCGCCGAGGTGGAGCGGGTCCTGAGCGTGCTCGACGGCGCCGTGCTCGTGGTGTCGGCCGTCGAGGGCGTCCAGCCGCAGACGCGTGTCCTGATGCGGACGCTGCGGCGGCTCGCCATCCCCACGCTCGTCTTCGTCAACAAGGTCGACCGGCGGGGCGCCGACACCGAGCGCGTACTGGCCGAAATCGTACGGAAGTTGACTCCGGCCGTCGTCGCCATGGGCACGGTCGAGGACCCCGGCACCCGACAGGCACGTGCCGTCCCGTACGCGCCGGACGACACCTCCTTCGCCGACCGCCTCACCGAGCTGCTCGCGGAGCGGGACGACGCGCTGCTCGCGGCGTACGTCGGCGACGACCGCGCCGCCCTCGCCCGCCCCCGGCTGCGCGCGGCCCTCGCGGAGCAGACCCGGCGGGCCGAGGTCCACCCGGTGTTCTTCGGCTCTGCCATCACCGGCACCGGCCTCGACGCGCTGACCGACGCGGTCAAGGAACTGCTGCCCCCGGCCTCCGGCACGCCGGACGGGCCCCTCGCGGGCACCGTGTTCAAGGTCGAGCGCGGCCCCGCGGGCGAGAAGGTGGCGTACGCGCGGATGTTCTCCGGGACGGTGCGCGTACGCGACCGGGTGCCGTTCGGGGGCCGCGGGGGTGACGGCAAGGTCACCGCGGTCAGCGTCTTCGAGCGGGGCGGGGCCGTCCGCGGCGACGCCGTCGCCGCCGGGCAGATCGCCCGCCTTTGGGGGCTCGGTGACGTACGGATCGGGGACGTCATCGGCGACCCCGGCGACGTACCGGAGAAGCACGCGGCGCGGCGGCACTTCGCGCCGCCCACCCTGGAGACCGTCGTCGAGCCGCGCCGCCCCGGTGACAGGGGCGCGCTGCACGCCGCGCTCACACAGCTCGCCGAGCAGGACCCGCTGATCGGCCTGCGGCAGGACCCGCAGCGGCAGGAGATCTCCGTGTCCCTGTACGGCGAGGTGCAGAAGGAGGTCATCGAGGCGACGCTGGCCGACGAGTTCGGCGTCGGCGTCGCGTTCCGCGAGACCACGACGCTGTGCGTGGAGCGCGTCGTCGGCACCGGCGCGCACCTGGAGGTCATCGACACCGACCCCAATCCGTTCCTGGCCACGGTGGGGCTGCGCGTGGAGCCCGCGCCGCCGGGCTCCGGCGTGGCCTTCCGGCTCGGGGTCGAGCTGGGCGCGATGCCGTACGCGTTCTTCAAGGCGGTCGAGGAGACCGTCGAGGAGACGCTGCGGCAAGGGGTGTACGGCTGGCGGATCCCGGACTGCGTCGTCACGATGACGCACTCCGGGTACTGGCCGCGCCAGAGCCACGCGCACGCGGTCTTCGACAAGAGCATGTCGAGCACGGCGGGTGACTTCCGGCAGCTGACCCCGCTCGTCCTGATGGACGCGCTGCGGGCGGCGGGCACGGCGGTGCACGAGCCGATGCACCGCTTCCGCCTCGCCGTGCCCGCCGATGTGTTCGGCTCGCTGCTGCCCGTGCTCGGGCGGCTGCGCGCGGTGCCGTACGCGCCGACGGCGCACGGATCGTCGTACGTACTGGAAGGCGTGATCCCGGCCGCGCGCGTGCACGAGCTGGAACAGCTGCTGCCCGGGCTCACGCGCGGCGAGGGCGAGTGGGAGTCCGCCTTCGACCACTACGAGCCGGTGCCCGGGACCCCGCCGACGCGCCCGCGCACGGACCACAATCCGCTCGACCGGAAGGAGTACGTGCAGCGGGTCACGCGGCGGACCCGGGTCGGCTGACGCGCCCGCTCAGTCCGCGTGCGTGGTGGCCGCCTCCGTGATGGCCGTGATCGCCGAGGCGTCCAGGAGGGCGGCGAGGCGGTCGCCGTCGGCCAGGATGTTGATCTCGACGATCCGGCCGTCGCGCACGGTGAACTCGCCGACGGAGAACGGCTTTCCCTCCACCACCGAGATCTGTCCGACCCGGCCGTTGACCAGCACCAGGTGCGTCGAGGCCGCCAGCGTCGAGAAGGACCGCGCGCCCTGGACCACGGCCGTGGCCCCGCGCACGAGCCGGGAAAGGCCCGCGGCCTCGCCGCCGTCGGCCCGCAGCACCACGTCCGGGTCGAGGAGTTCGAGCAGGGCGTCGAACTCGCCGCCGCGCGCGGCGGCGAGGAACGCCTCGACGACCTCGCGCTGCTTGGCGCGGTCCGGGTCCGGCGCGGGCGCGGCGTCGCGCACCCGGCGGCGGGCCCGGCTCGCCAGCTGCCGGGTCGCGGCCGGGGCCCGCTCCACGATCGGCGCGATGTCCTCGAACGGCACAGCGAACATGTCGTGCAGCACGAACGCGAGCCGCTCGGCGGGGCTGAGCGTGTCCAGGACGACGAGCAGCGCGAGGCCCACCGAGTCGGTGAGCAGCGCCTCCTCCTCCGGGTCGGCCGCCTCCCTGAAGCCGGACAGCGGGCTGATCTGCGGGTCCGGTACGTAGGTCTCGGGGACGTCGAGGGACTGCTCGCCGCGCTGCTGGCGGGAGCGCAGCAGGTCCAGGCAGACGCGGCCCACGACGGTCGTCAGCCAGCCGCCCAGGTTGCGCACGCTGTCGCTGTCGGAGCGGCTGAGCTTGAGCCAGGTCTCCTGGACGGCGTCCTCGGCCTCGCTCAGGGAGCCCAGCATCCGGTACGCGACCGACTTCAGCCGGGGCCGGTGCTCCTCGAAACGCTCCGCCAGAAGGTGTCTTCCGTCCATCTGTCACATTCCTTCGTCGCGGTCCGTCATAGCGGTGAGGCACCGAGACGGCGGCGCCTCACCGGCCGCGCTGCGGCGCAGACCAGAAGATCACGAAGCGATGTGTACGCGATATCGATCCCACTGTGACATGGAGGACAGACGGATGACATGGGGGATGACATGGGGGATGGACCGAGCCGCGGACGAGGGCGGCGTCCCGCAGGAGATCCTGGACCTCGTCCACCCGCGGGCCAGCCAGATCAACGGCTGCGGCTGGATCGGCATCACGAACCCCTGCGACCGCCTGGACACCCTCACGAAGCAGCCCGGCGGCCTGACTTGGTGACGGCCCGGACGCGGCCCGGGTGGGACACGGGGTGGGACACCGAGCGGGACACCGGGTGGGAAACCGAGCGGGACACCGGGTGGGGCGGGCGCGGGCCACGGCGCCCCGTCGCGCGCCCCCTCGCGCCCGTCAGCCGAGCAGGGGCGCGAGGGCCGCGCGCAGGTCGTCCGGCTCCCGGTAGAGCACTCCCGTCATCCCGAGGGCGGCCGCGGCGGCCACGTTCTCCTCGCGGTCGTCCACGAACAGGCAGCGGGTGACGGCTGTTCCCAGGCGTTCGGCGGCCAGTTCGTAGATGCGGCGGTCGGGCTTGGCCACGCCGAGCGCGGCGCTGCCGACCACGTCGTCCACGAGGCCGGTCAGGCCGAGCAGTTCCAGGTCGTCGTCCAGCCAGGGCGTGGCGTTGGTGACGATCGACACGGGTACGTGGGCGCGGGCGCGGCGCAGCAGGTCGACGACCGTCTGGTCCGCCCAGAACGCGGACTCGGCGAGCACGAGCCCGAGTTCGCGGCCGCGCGCGGGGTCGATTCCCCTGCGCTCGACGAGTCCGGCGGCGATCGCCGCCACCCACTCGTCCTTGCCGATCCGCCCGAGCATCAACGGCAGGTCGGTCTCGGGCGCGAAGGCGATCTCGGCGGTGGCCCCGTCGGGCAGCCCGGCGGCACGCTCCAGGTCCGCGAGGCGGGACATGTCGTAGAAGCGGATGACTCCGTCGAGGTCGGTGAGGACGGCGTCGAACGGCCGGGGGGTGGTGGGGGCTTTGGAGGGCCCCGGTGTGAGGGCGGCTTCGGAAGGCCCCGGTGTCGTAGGGACTTCGGAGGGACCGGGTGCCATGGCGGCTGCGGAGGGCCTGGGTGCGGTGCGGGCTACGGTCTCCGTGGGGGCTGTGGGAGCTGTGGGAGCTGTGGGGTCACCAGGGCCTATGAGGGGCAGCTGGGCGCCGGTCACCGTGCGGGGTCTTCGAGTCGGGTCATGCGCCCATCATGCCCGCGGGGGCCGCGAGGGCCGGGGGTCAGGCCGGGTGCGGGTGCTCGGGGGCGGCCCGCCCGGAGCCGAGGTCACGCGTCCCTGCCCGGGGCCACCGCGTCGGGCGCACCGCCTCGCCCTCCCCGTAGCCCCCGGCTCTCCCCGCCGCCGCTTCCGGCGGCCCCGCTCCCCGACCCGGCCCTCACCGCCCACGCGCACGCCACCACCACGAGCCCCACCGCCGCCACCTGCCGTGCGCTCAGCCGCTCCCCGAGCACGAGGAACCCGACGGCGGCCCCCACGGCGGGCCCAAGCGCCAGCAGCACGCCGAAGGCGCGGACGTCCACGCGGCGCAGGGCGAGCAGGTCGAGCGAGTACGGGATCAGGGACGAGAGCAGCGCGACCAGGAGCCCGGTGCCCAGGACCGCCGGGTGCCCGGCGACAGCGGCGCCGTCGGTCACCGCCGCGACCGGCACCAGGAGCAGCGCGCCGACGGCCAGCGCCACGGTGAGCCCGGACCAGTCCGGGAAGAGCCTCCCCACCCGCCGGTTCAGCACCACGTACGCGGCCCTGCTGACCGCCGCGAGCGCCCCCAGCACGAGGCCCGCGCCCCGCAGCGCCCCGCCCGGCGCGGCGAGCAGCAGCACTCCGGCGAGGGCGAGGAGTCCGGCGCACAGCTGCGCCGCGCCGCGCGACAGCGCGAGGGCCAGTACGAGCGGCCCGAGCAGCTCGATCGTGGCGGCCACCCCCAGCGACAGCTGGCCGATGGCCTGGAAGTACGCGGTGTTCATGGCGGCAAGCACCAGGCCGAGCCCGACGGCGGCCCGCCACCCCTCGGCGGTGAGTCTCCGAAGCCTCGGCCGCACCACGCACCACAGGACGAGCGCGGCGAACCCGAGGCGCATCCCGGCCAGGGCGGTCGGGCTGACGTGCGCGTACGCGGCCTTGGCGACGGCCGCGCCCACCTGCAGGCTGACGACCTGCGCGAGCACCAGGCCGAGGGCGCCGCGCGCGGCGCGAGTGTTCCCCATGGCCTCAGCGTGATGTCATGCCCTTATGCATTTCAACCATTACGGGGGCGAGGCCGCGCTACTGGCGGCGGACCTGGTGAACGCCTTCGCGGAGGGTGCTCAGGAGGGGGGCACGCCTGACAGCGAACCCCTGGCGGACGGCGTCCCGCAGGGCGACCTCTCCGCCCTGCTCGCGGCGCGCGGCATCGTCTCGCACCACCTCACCGCACCCCAGCGCCACGATGTCCGCGCCTGGGCCGCGCGCCTCGCCGACTGCTTCGGCCCGCAGGACCTCGCGGTGCGCTGCGCCGCCGTGAACCGTCTGCTGGAGGAGTCGTCCAGCCGCCCGTACATCGCCCTGCACGACGGGACCCCGCACTTCCACTACAGCGCGCCCGGCGCCGACCCGGCCGCCCATGTGCGGGCGCTGACTGCGGCCGGACTCGCGTACGTCGTCTGCCACGCCGACGGCAGCCGCCTGGGACGCTGCGCCCGGACGTCCTGCGGGCGCGCCTTCGTCGACACCTCGCGCGCGGGGCGGCGCGCCTACTGCTCGGTGCGGTGCGCGAACAATGACGCGGTGGCCCGGCACCGGGCACGCCGACCGGAGTGACGCTCAGACGAGCGCCCGCCGCGCCCCCAGCCCCTAGCCGGCCGCCCAGGCCGTCGGCTCAGGCGCCAGGGTCGGGTTCCACTTCCGTGTTCGACTTGGTGTCGGCCTCGGCGGGTGCGGGGGTCGCGGGTCGGCTCTCGCCCGGGCGGGAGCGCCGATGCTTGCCCTTGGGGCCGCGTCGGCCCCTGCCCTCCGGTTCTTCGGTGGCGCACGCCTCGCACGCCGGGTTACGACACGGGGCCGGGCCCCACACGGGAACGTACGCCCCGAGGATCTTGCGCCGTTTGATGGCCGTACCGACTGGCCGTCCGCAGCTCGGACACATCGGTTCGCTCTGCGGACGGGAGACGGACCGGCGTCCATCGCTGCCCATACACCCAGGATATGGCGATTTATGAGGGCCGCACAGCCCGGCGGTCACCCGTTTGCGGAGTTCCCCGCGGAGTCCCCCGCAGAGTTCCTCGCATAGTTCCGCACGACGACGCCGTTGCCGAAGACCCGAGACGAGGTCAGCGCGAATTCGCTGACGACGGACTCCACTCCCGCGAACATCGGCATGCCGGAGCCGAGCAGCACCGGATAGGTCTTGAGGACGAGTTCGTCGATCTCGTCGCGCAGCTGTCCCGCGAGCCGCGCGCCTCCGCACAGCCAGATGTCCAACTCGCTGTCCTCGGCCTTGAGCTCGCGGACCTTGCCGACGACGTCGTCGGCGACGATCTGGACGTTCGGGTCGGGGGCCTCGCTCAGGCTGTGCGAGGCCACGTACTCCCGCAGGTGTGCGTACGGGCTCGGAATGCCCTCGTCGAGGGCGAGCTGGTAGCTGTTGCGGCCCTGGATGACGGTGTCGAACCGTTGGTTCGGCACTCCGTCGAAGCCGAGGATCCGGCGCCCGCCGACGGAGATCGTCTCCGGGTACTCCGTCTTGAGGAACTGGAGGAACTCGTCGTCCACGAACCGCATATAGGCGTTGGCGTCGCCGGTCGGGTCCCCGATGAACCCGTCGATCGACACGGCGACGAAGTAGGTGAGCTTGCGCAAACTGGACCCCTTTTTCATGGTTCTTCCCGCCCATCGGCCAGTGAAGTACTCCATTTATAGTGCTTCACCCACAGTGGTTACAAGAGGGTAGCGGGCCCGAGGGCGCACTCTTTGGTGAGACACCCGGTCAGAGCTTTGGTGGCGTGTCCGGTCAGGAAGGGTTCGGCTCGCGCCACATGGGCCACATCGTCGGCCCGTCCGGCAGGTCGAGCGCCTGGCCCAGGTCGGTGAAGCCGAGGCGCAGATACAGCTCGCGGCTGCGCGCGCTGCTCGCCTCCAGATAGGCGTGCCGCCCCTCGCGGTCGCACCGCTCCAGGACCGAGGTGACGAGCGCCGTGCCGATCCCCCGGCCCTGGCGGTCGGGGCGCACCGCGATCATGTGGAGGTACTGGTGCGCCCGGTCGGTCGGATGGATGTCCGAGGTCAACTGGCCGATCACCTCGACGCGTTCGTTATCGGGATCGACGGCCTCCCGCAGCCGCGCGGGCCCGTCCGCGGCGTCTGCGGCGGCCGCGGCGACCTCGGCGTCTTCGTTCGCCTCATGGCCCGCCGGGACCGACCACCACAGCGCCACGGCCGAGCCGTCCTCGGCGATGTCCACATAGCCCTCGGCGAACGCCAGGTCGAGGAAGGCCTCCATCAGGGCACCGTGCCTGCGCCGTCGCCGCTCCTCCTCCGGGAACACCCAACTGCTGACCGGATCGCGGCGGAACGTCTCGTCCATGAGGCGGACGACGTCCGTCCGGTCGCTCTCGGTCGCTCTCCTGATCGCCAGGCCCACGGCCCCACCCTTCGCCGTCAACTCCTCCCCCCGCGCTGCCGGTTGCAGCCTAGGTGATCGTTTCGGGTGTGGCGACGGCTGAAACGGGCCTCCCCTGGGCGGTGCCGGGGCGGTGGTGCGCCGTCCGGAGACAGTGCCCCGGATGCCTGGCGGGCGGAAGCCACCCAGCCGTGCGGCCACGGCTCGGGCGGCTCCCGCCCACCAGTCCCCCCAGCGAGACCGGTCGTCAATGGGTCCGGCGCGTGACGAACTCCGCCAGCGCCAGCAGACCTCCCGCCCGCTCCGGATCGGGCACCGCGCGGGCGAGTTCCCCAAGGGCCAGGGACATCCGTTCGGCGGCCTGCGCCTGGGCCCAGTCCCGGCCTCCGGCGCACTCGACCGCCAGAGCCATCCGGTCCAGGTCGCCGTCCGCCAGATCCCGCCCGTACAGCGCGGACAGCGTCATGCCGTCCGTCGTGCCGGAGGCGAGCGCGGCGACCACGGGCAGCGACTTCTTACGGTCCGCGAGGTCCCCGTGCGCGGACCTGCCCGTCCGTGCGGGGTCCCCCCAGATCCCGATCACGTCGTCGATGAGCTGGAAGGCGAGCCCGGCCTGCCGCCCGAAGCCGTCCAGCGCCTCCGCCGCCTCCGCGTCCGCGCCCGCGTACAGCGCGCCGATCGCGCAGGCGCACCCGAGGAGCGCCCCGGTCTTGGCCTCCGCCAGGGCGAGGCACTCGTCGAGGGAGACCTCACCGGGCGGGCGCACCTGGCCGGCGAGATCGGCGTACTGCCCGTCGCGCAGCTCCCCGACACAGGCGGCCAGGCGGGCCGCCGCCGCGGGAGCCCCCGGGTGGGGGTCCTCGGCGAGCAGCCGCTGGGCCAGCGCCTGGAGCGCCTCCCCCGCGAGGATCACGTCGGCGTCACCGAACACCGTCCACGCGGTGGGCCGGTGTCTGCGGGTGGTGTCGCGGTCCATGACGTCGTCGTGGAGCAGCGTGAAGTTGTGGATCAGCTCCACGGCCGTCGCCGCCCGCACCGCGGTGCGGGGATCGCCGCCGAGCGCCCGCACCGCCGCCAGGACGAGCGCGGGCCAGATGGCCTTGCCCGCACTCCCCACGGCGGGCATGCCGTCCGCGCGCTCCCACCCGAAGTGGTAGAGCGCGACGCGGCGCATCGAGCCCGGCAGCGAATCGACCGCCCGGCGCAGCTCCGGGTCGACACGGCCACGCGCCGACGCCAGGAGCTCCGCCGCCTCGTGCCCCTCCGCGGGGCCGTGGCCCAGCATGGCCGGTGGGCGTTCCGTCATCTCCGTGGTGTCCGTCATGGACTCACTCCGGCATGGCGGCGGACGGTGACCGGACCGTGGCCCCTGGGCGCCCGCACGGGGAGTGCGCCCGCCGCCCCGCGGGACACGGGCGGCGGCACCGGAGGCGCGCCCGCCACGCGCGCGGGCGGCCTGTCACCTCCAGCGGCCGATCTCGACGTTCTCCAGGATGCCGAGCGCGTCCGGCACCAGGACGGCCGCGGAGTAGTACGTCGACACCAGGTACGAGATGATCGCCTGCTCGCTGATGCCCATGAAGCGCACGGACAGGCTCGGCTCGATCTCGTCCGGCAGGCCCGCCTGGTGCAGCCCGATGACGCCTTGCTCCTCCTCGCCCGTACGCATGCAGATGATCGAGGAGGTACGGGCGTCGGTCACCGGGATCTTGTTGCACGGGAAGATCGGCACGCCGCGCCAGGTGGGGATGCGGTGACCGGCCATGTCGATGGTCTCCGGGACGAGCCCGCGCTTATTGCACTCGCGGCCGAACGCGGCGATCGCGCGCGGGTGGGCGAGGAACAGCTTGGAGCCGCGCCTGCGGGCCAGCAGTTCGTCCAGGTCGTCCGGACTGGGCACGCCGTCGTGCGGCTGGATGCGCTGGTCGTACTCGCAGTTGTTGAGCAGGCCGAACTCTCGGTTGTTGATGAGCTCGTGCTCCTGGCGCTCCTTCAGCGCTTCCACCGTGAGCCGCAACTGCTGCTCGGTCTGGTTCATCGGCTGGTTGTAGAGGTCGGCCACGCGCGTGTGGATGCGCAGCACCGTCTGGGCGACGCTCAGTTCGTACTCGCGGGGCCGCGCCTCGTAGTCCACGTACGTCCCCGGCAGGACGGCTTCGCCGACGTGGCCCGCGGAGAGGTCGATGGCCGCTTCGCCATAGCTGTTGGTGCGCTGCGAGGGGACGGACCGCAGCTCTTGGAGGTGCGCGCGCAGGGAGTCGGAGCGCTCCGCCACCTGCTCCAGGTCCTGGCGCGGGAGCGTGAGGACCGTGCAGGCGGTCACCGCGCGGACCGTGTACTCCCAGATGGTCTCCGAGTCGACCAGTGCCTGTTCGCCGAAGTACGCGCCGTCGGCGAGGGTGCCGAGGACCGTATCGTCGCCATAGGGGCCCGTGCCGATCTGCTCGGCGCGGCCGTGGGCGAGCAGGAACACCTCGTCGGCCTGGCTGCCGAAGGACGCCAGGACCGCGCCCGCCTCGAACTCCCGCTGCTGGCACCGCTGGGCCAGCTCGGCGAGCACGTCCTGGTCCTCGAAGTCCCGCAGCACCGGCAGCTCGCCGAGCTCGGCCGGAATCACATCGACGCGGTCCCCGGTCTTGATGAACGTGACCCGGCCGTCGCCGACCGAGTAGCTCGTCCTGCGGTTCACGCGGTACGTACCACCCTGCACCTGGACCCAGGGCAGCATCCGCAGCAGCCAGCGCGAGCTGATCTCCTGCATCTGCGGCGCGGACTTCGTGGTCGTGGCCAGATTCCGCGCGGCCGAGGTACCGAGACTCTGCTGCGGCCTGTCTTCGCCCGTACGGATCTCTTCGCCTACCGACATGGACAACGCCCTCCCGATCAATCGCCGAACTGCGTCGTCAGCCTTCCAGCACCGTGAGTGCGGCCGCCATTACACAAACGAGCGGGAATGGATGAGGGGAGGGCGGGGCAGGGTGTCGCTTACCAGGGACGTTTATTCGTACGTTCGTCCAAGGCCGACGCGCCTGGGCCGCCACCCGTTCGGCCCGGCCCCGGATGTGGCCGCGGCGGGCGCCTGATGCGCTCGGTGGATGGGCACCCCCGAGGCTCCGCCCGGCGCGGCCGCCGGTGCACCGGCGCCGCGGCCGCCGCTCGTACCACCGGGTGAGCGCGGGCCGCTGCGCCGGCTGCGCGCCGTGGCCCTGGCCCTGGGGCCGCTGAGCCACGCGCCGGTGACGGTGTTCCTCGTCGTCGCGCTGTGGGCGGTCGGCCTGTTCACCGGCAGCCTCGGCGGCGGCCCCGACGACGCGCTGCTCGCCGACGTCGGCGTGGGCGTGCCCGCTCTCGCCGACGGCCGCTGGTGGACCCCGCTCACCTCGGCCCTGTGGTGCTCCGGCATCGGCGCCTATGTGGGTTCCACGCTGCTGTTGCTGCTGCTCGGGCCGCCCGCCGAGGTCCGGATCGGCTCCGCGCGCACGGCGGTCGTCCTCGTCCTCGGCCAGGTGCTCGGCTCGCTGCTCGGCACCGGCGTCGTCAAGCTCGGCGAGCTGGCGGGCGAGGACTGGCTGACCGCGCTCTCCGCCGACCTCGCCGTCACACCGGGCATCGCGGCCTGTGCGGTGGGCGCCCACCTGAGTTTCCGCCTCGGTGCCCGGTGGCGGCGCAGACTCCAGCTCGCGCTGATCGTGCTGCCGCTGACGCTCGCCCTGTACGTAGGGCACCTCCAGGACGTGCTGCGGCTCGCGGGAACGGTCGTCGGCCTCGCCCTCGCGCACCGGCACAGCCACCGGCTGCGCGTGCCGCACGCCTCGCACGCCGAGGGCCGCGTCCTGGTGGCCCTGGTCGTGGCGGCCTCCGCGCTCGGCCCGCTGATCGCCACCCTCTACAGGGACGCGCTCGGGCCCTTCGACGTGCTCGACCTGTACGTCTCCGGAGGGCCCGGCCCCCAGGAGATCGCCGAGGCCTGCGCCGAGCCCGGCACCGCCTGCGACCGCATCCGCGCTCAGGACCACTTCTACGGCTCACCGGCCATGCTCATGGGCGTCGCCATCCCGGCGCTCCTGCTCGTCCTCTCCGAAGGGCTGCGGCGCGGCCTTCGGCCCGCCTGGCGGATCACGGTGGGCGCGCACCTGGTGTGGCTCGGTCTCCTGGCGTACCTCCTGGGCGACATCAACGCCCGTCCCGGCCAGTACGTCCTCGAAGGCGGTGACGCCGCCGACCAGAAGGCGGCGCTGATCCAGGCCGTCGTCGGGCAGATGCTTCTGCCGCTGCTGGTACTGGTGCTGGTGTTCCTCGGCCGCGGGCTCTTCGACCAGCGGCTGGGGCGCGCGACCGTGGCGTGGCTCTCCGGGGTGGTCGGCGGGACGCTGCTGCTCGCTTGCGTCACCTACGTAGGCATCGGCTACGCGGTGCGCGACCAGTTCGCCCCGGACGCGACGTTCGGCCGTCTCGTCGCGGCACTGCCCGCGCAGTTCCTGCCGCCGAGCTACGAACCGCTGTTCTTCAGGGGCCGCTCCCCCGTGCCGGTCGGCGGCACGGCCCTGTCCTTGTACGAGTACTGCGGCACCGTCTTCTGGCTGGTCGCCGTGGTCGCGCTCTTCGTGGCGTTCCGGCGGCCCTCCCTGCGCACCGACGCGGACGCGGCGGCACGCGCGCGTGCCCTGCTGACCGCGCACGGCGGCGGCACGCTGTCGTACCTGACGACGTGGGACGGCAACCACTACTGGTTCGCCGCCGACGGCCGGGCGGCGGTCGCTTACCGGGTGCGTTCCACGGTCGCGCTCACAACAGGCGACCCGTTCGGCGAACCGTCCGCGCGCGGGGACGCGGTCGACGGGTTCGCCGCCTACTGCGACGAACGCGGCTGGACGCCCTGCTTCTACAGCGTCACCGCCGCGACCAAGGCCCGCACGGACGCGGTCGGCTGGAGCGCGGTGCAGGTCGCCGAGGACACCGTGGTGCCACTGCCGGACCTGGCGTTCACGGGCAAGAAGTGGCAGGACGTGCGGACGGCGCTGAACAAGGCGGGGAAGGAGGGCATCACCGCCCAGTGGCACGTCTTCCCGGAGGCGCCGCTCGACCTGACGGACCAGATCCGCTCGATCTCCGAGGAGTGGGTCGCCGACAAGGGGCTGCCCGAGATGGGCTTCACGCTCGGCGGCCTCGCCGAGCTCGACGATCCGCACGTGCGCTGCCTCCTGGCGGTCGGCGAGGACCGCACGGTGCATGGCGTCACGAGTTGGATGCCGGTGTACGGGGCGGCCGGGAAGGCCCCGGCGGAGATCGGCAAGGCGGCAAACGGGGCATACGTTTTCGGCCAACCCGTAGGCTGGACCCTTGACTTCATGCGGAGGCGGTCGGGGGGATTCCGGGGCACCATGGAGTTCCTGATCGCGTCCGCCGCGCTCGGCTTCAAGGAGGAGGGCGCGCGTTTCCTGAGCCTGTCGGGCGCCCCGCTGGCCCGCGCGGACACCGCGGAGCCGCCCGCCGCGCTGCAGCGCCTCCTGGACTACGCGGGCCAGGCCCTGGAACCCGTATACGGCTTCCGCTCCCTGCTTCACTTCAAGGCCAAGTTCCAGCCCGAGTACCACCCGCTGTACATGTGCTACCCCGATCCGGCGGCGCTGCCCAGCATCACGCGCGCGATCGGCAAGGCCTACCTGCCGCACATGTCGCCGTCCGAAGGAGTCCGCCTCATGCGCAAGCTCACCGCGTAGGCGGTGCGGCCCCCGACGTGGGGGAACACAGGAGGGGAACCACAAGATCCGCGCACGCGTTGAACAGGCACGAACGCAGCGTGCGCACCATCGGCACCAATCGTCAGGAGATCGACATGGCAGGCTTCCTGGACCGCGCGAGAGAACAGGTGCAGCAGGGGCTCAACCAGGGCAAGCAGAAGCTGGACGAGGTCCAGGCGCAGCGCGCGGGCAACGACTTGCTGAAGCAGCTCGGCGCGGCGTACTACGCGGAGCGCCGCGGCAGCGGCACCCCCGACGCCACCCAGCAGGCGCTGTCGGCCCTGGAGGCCCACATCGCCACGCACGGGGACGGCTTCCTGCGCGCCTGAACCACCGGCCGCGACGACGCCTGAGCACCGACCGCGTCGAGGGCCGCCTCACCAGCTGACCGGAACGACTCGCACGGGACCCGAACAGTTTCCGAACACATGGTTCGGGTCCAGATGTTCCGGTATCAACCAGCGTACGAGGCGGCCCGCGACCGGCGGCCGTCGCGTTCTCGAAGGAGGCGGCCATGGCTATTCCCATGTCCGCGAACAGATTCCTCGACGCACTGCGGGACGAAGGCGTCACGGTCGTCGAAGTCGGCGACTGGCCCACCCACAACCGCAACCACAAGGGCCCGTGGGGCCCGGTGCACGGCGTGATGATCCACCACACGGTGACGTCGGGCGCCGAGAAGACCGTACGGATCTGCCGCGAGGGCTTCGAGGGCCTGCCGGGCCCGCTGTGCCACGGCGTCATCACCAAGGACGGCCGTGTCCACCTCGTCGGCTATGGCCGCGCCAACCACGCGGGCCTCGGCGACGACGACGTCCTGCGCGCCGTCATCGCCGAGAAGGCCCTGCCGCCGGACAACGAGGCCAACACCGACGGCAACCGCCACTTCTACGGCTTCGAGTGCGAGAACCTCGGCGACGGCGAGGACCCCTGGACCGAGGCCCAGCTGGACGCCATCGAGCGCGTCTCGGCGGCGATCTGCCGCCACCACGAGTGGACGGCCCGCTCGGTCATCGGCCACCTGGAGTGGCGGCCCGGCAAGATCGACCCCAAGGGCTTCACGATGGACGGGATGCGTGACCGCATCCACGAGCGGCTGAAGTAACGGCTGAAGCAGCGGCGGACGCGGCGGCGGGCCACCACGGCCCGCTCCCGTCTGCGCCGGAGAGACCCCCGGAGACCCGGAGGCTCCCAGTGAGCCCACAGCGGGCCCACAGCGGGCCCAGCAGGCCCTGAGCGGGGCCCCAGCGCCCTCCGGAGGGACAATAGCGAGGTGCACGCCGCCCCGCCCGCCCTCGTCCCCCGGCTCCCCACCCCCCTCGAGCCGGTCGCGGACCCGCGCTTCGACGCGCACGGCGTCCGTCTCCTCCTCAAGCGCGACGACCGGATCCACCCGGCGCTGCCGGGCAACAAGTACCGCAAGCTCGTCCTCAACCTGGAGCGGGCGCGGTCGGCGGGCCACGACACCCTGCTGACGTTCGGCGGCGCCTACTCCAACCATCTGCGGGCCACGGCCGCCGCGGGCCGTCTCCTCGGCTTCGCCACGGTCGGCGTCGTCCGCGGTGACGAGCTCGCGGAGCGGCCGCTCAACCCGTCGCTGTCCCGGTGCGCCGCCGACGGCATGCGGCTGCACTTCGTGGACAGGCCGACGTACCGCCGCAAGCACGACCCCGCCGTCCTGGCCGCGCTCCAGCGCGACACCGGCACGCAGGAGGCGTACGTCATACCCGAGGGCGGCAGCAACGCCCTCGCCGTGCGCGGCTGCGCGGCCCTGGGCGAGGAGCTGCGCGGCCGCACCGACGTGGCGGCCGTGGCCTGCGGCACCGGCGGCACGCTCGCGGGCCTGGCGGCGGGCCTCGGGCCGGAGCAGCGCGCGCTCGGCATCCCCGTCCTCAAGGGCGGCTTCCTCGGCGAGGACATACGCCGCCTCCAGGAGTCCGCGCTCGGCTCGCCCACGCCCAACTGGAGCCTGGACGAGCGCTTCCACTGCGGCGGCTACGCCCGCACCACCGGGGAACTCACCACCTTCGCGGACGACTTCGAGGACCGGCACGGCCTCCCTGTAGAGCGCGTCTACGTCGCCAAGCTCCTGTTCGCGCTGACCGCGCTCTCCGAAGAGGGCGCCTTCGCCCCCGGGACCACGGTCACGGCCGTCGTCACCGGCACACCGCCCTCCTAGGGCCCGCGGCACTCTTCTAGGGCGCTGTCCCGCTCGCCGCAGGGGACGGTCTCACTGCTCGACCTCCCTGTATGCGGCGGCCTCCTCCAGGTCGAGCTTCCGCAGCAGCGTCCGCAGCAGTTCGTCGTCGATGCGCCGCTCGTCTCGCAACCGCACGAACACCTCCCGCTCGGCGGCGATCGCCTCGCGCGTGAGCCTGCGGTAGGTGTCGTCCGCGGATTCGCCGGTCACGGGGTTGGGCTGGCCGAGCCGCTCCCAGACGGAGTTGCGGCGCCGCTCCAGAACGGTGCGCAGACGGTCCTGAAGGGGCCCTGGCAGCTGGTTGCGCTCGTCCTCCATCAGCTCCTCCAGCCGGTCCTCGGCGGCCTGTGAGGCGGCGTTCTGCGCCTGCGCCTCGGCGAGCGTCTGCTGGCGCGCGTCGGGCCCGGGCAGGCGGAGGACCCGGATCAGCCACGGCAGCGAGAGCCCCTGCACCACCAGCGTGCCGATGACGGTCGTGAAGGTCAGGAAGAGCACCAGGTTGCGGGCCGGGAAGGGCTCGCCGTCGTCCATGACGAGCGGGATCGAGAACGCGATCGCCAGCGACACGACGCCCCGCATCCCGGCCCAGCTGACGACCAGCGGCCGCCGCCAGTCGGTGTCGCTCTCGCGCTTCCTGATGCGCTTCGACAGCAGACGCGGCAGATAGGTCGCCGGATACGACCACACGAACCGCACCACCACGACGATGACGAACACGCCCAGGGCGTACCAGACGGCCTGGGCGACGCTGTACTCGCCCAGGTCCCCGAGGACGACGGGCAGCTGGAGCCCGATGAGCGCGAAGACGGCGGACTCCAGGACGAAGCCGACCACGCGCCACACCGCGGCCTCCTGGAGGCGCGTCTCGAAGTCGACCTGCCAGGAGCGGTGCCCTAGGTAGAGGGCGACGACGACCACGGCGAGCACTCCGGAGGCGTGGACCTGCTCCGCGGCGGCGTACGCGACGAAGGGGATGAGCAGCGACAGCGTGTTCTGGAGGAGGGCCTCCTTCAGATGGGTGCGCAGCCAGTGGATCGGCACCATCAGGACGAGCCCGACGCCGACCCCGCCGAGCGCGGCCACCAGGAACTCCTGGATGCCGCCCGCCCAGCTCGCGCCCGCGCCGACGGCCGCGGCGAGCGCGACCTTGTAGGCGGTGATCGCGGTCGCGTCGTTCACGAGGGACTCGCCCTGGAGGATCGTGGTCAGGCGCGAGGGCAGCCCCACGCGGCGCGCGATGGCGGTGGCGGCGACGGCGTCCGGGGGCGCGATCACCGCCCCGAGGACGAGCGCGGCGGTCAGCGGAAGATCGGGGATCAGCAGGTAGGCGAGCCAGCCGACGACGACCGTCGCGAACAGAACGTAACCGACGGACAGCAGCGCCACGGGCCGCACATTGGCCCGCAGGTCGAGATACGAGCTCTCCAGGGCGGCCGTGTGCAGCAGGGGCGGCAGCAGCAGCGGCAGCACGATGTGCGGGTCGAGGTGGTAGTCGGGCACCCCGGGCAGGTACGAGGCGATCAGTCCGACGCCCACCAGGAGCAGCGGCGCGGGCACCGGGGTGCGGCGCGCGGCACCGGCCACGGCGGCGCTCGCCGCGATCAGTGCCACCAGTGGCAGTACGTCCATGGCAAGGCCCTCCGCCGTCCGCTCGCCCGTCGTAACCTGGCCATCATGAACGAGTGTCCGCACGTCAGCGCGCTGCCCCACCCGGAGCCCGCGCCGCTGAGCGATACGTGCCTGGAGTGCCTCGCCGTCGGCAGTCACCCCGTGCAACTGCGTCTGTGCCTGGAGTGCGGCCATGTCGGGTGCTGCGACTCCTCCCCCTTCCAGCACGCGACGGCCCACTTCAAGGAGAGCGGGCACGCCGTGATGCGGACCTTCGAGCCGGGCGAGAACTGGCGTTGGTGCTTTGTCGACGGTTCGATCGTCTGAGGCCTGGGTACGTCAACCCGACGCTCGTTCTTTGCAATTGGGCCCGCGAAACCCCTAGCCACTGTCCGTACCCGTAGGCTTACTATGAGTGACAGCAACGGGGCGGGGTCCCCGGGACACGGAACTGAGCAGCGCGGTAGCGTCACCGCTGAAAGACGAGGTGCGTTACCCGAGTGACGCAGTCCGGGCCGGCAGAGCGCGGCCCCGGAGCCCCGAAAGTGCTTGTACCACCTTGGAGGTGAGGGTGTCCCAGATCGCAGGCGAGCCCGGGAATCAGGACTTCGTTGAGGTCCGCCTTCCGGCTGCGGGTGCCTACCTGTCGGTGCTGCGTACGGCCACGGCCGGCCTCGCGGCGCGCTTGGACTTCACCCTGGACGAGATCGAGGACCTCCGCATCGCGGTGGACGAGGCGTGCGCGATCCTGCTCCAGCAAGCCGTGCCCGGTTCGGTGCTCAGCTGCGTCTTCCGGCTGGTGGACGACTCGCTGGAGGTCACCGTCTCGGCGCCCACCACCGACGGCCGGGCTCCGGAGCGGGACACCTTCGCCTGGACCGTCCTTTCGGCCCTCGCGGGCATGGTCGACTCCTCAGTGGGCGACGACAAAACCGTTTCGATCAGCCTCTACAAGAAGCGCGGCGCGGGACCCGGGCCAGCGTGAGGAACGGGGACGGGCCGGTGCGGGACGAAGAGCGCGGCACACCTGGCAAGCACGGCACGCACGGCCTGCCGGCCCGCGGCAGGGGCGGCACGCGCCCGGCCACGGGGCGCGGTCCGGTGGAGCCCGGGCCTGCCCCCGGTGGCATCCCCGAGCAGCAGGCCAGGCCGCACCCGCAGGACCCGGAGCAGTCGGGTCCGCTGACGGCGGCCGAGCAGGCCGCGATGCCGAAAGAGGCAGAGCCGACCGCCGCGGACGAGTTCGACGAGCTGTCCGGCCTGGGCGGTGGGCCAAAGGACCGAGTAGGCGCCGCACGCAGGGGGTCCCCCCGGGCGTCCAGCACTGGGGGCAGGGCCCCAGAAGGGCGGCGGCTGGTGACGGGCGGGACGATGAGCGAGCACGAGCAGCACAGCCGGCACGATCCACAGGACCGCAGCGGCGCGCGGGCGAAGTTCGTGGAGCTGCGCGCGCTGCAGGACGGCAGCCCCGAGTACGCGGAGCTGCGCAACCAGCTGGTCCGCATGCACCTGCCGCTCGTGGAGCACCTGGCCCGCCGCTTCCGCAACCGCGGTGAGCCCCTCGACGACCTCACGCAGGTCGCCACGATCGGGCTGATCAAGTCCGTGGACCGCTTCGACCCGGACCGCGGCGTGGAGTTCTCGACGTACGCGACACCGACGGTCGTCGGCGAGATCAAGCGCCACTTCCGCGACAAGGGCTGGGCGGTGCGCGTCCCGCGGCGCCTCCAGGAACTGCGCCTGGCCCTGACGACGGCGACCGCGGAGCTCTCCCAGCTGCACGGCCGCTCCCCCACGGTGCACGAGCTCGCCGAGAAGCTGGCGATCTCCGAGGAGGAGGTCCTGGAGGGCCTGGAGTCGGCCAACGCGTACTCCACGCTGTCCCTGGACGTCCCGGACACCGACGACGAGTCGCCCGCCGTCGCGGACACCCTGGGCGCGGAGGACGAGGCCCTGGAGGGCGTCGAGTACCGCGAGTCCCTCAAGCCGCTCCTGGAGGACCTGCCGCCGCGCGAGAAGCGCATCCTGCTGCTGCGGTTCTTCGGCAACATGACGCAGTCGCAGATCGCCCAGGAGGTCGGCATCTCGCAGATGCACGTCTCCCGGCTGCTCGCGCGCACCCTGGCACAGCTGCGGGAGAAGCTCCTGGTCGAGGAGTGACCGCCCCGCGGGCGCCCGCACAGGAAGCGGAGGAAAGCGACGTCCCCGCGCGCGGGCGCGCGCAGAGCCGGCTCACATGCCGCGTGGCCGACCCAGGTGCTACTTGCCGCCTTCTTGTACGTTGCCGGGGCCCCCGATGCCGAGGGCCTCGGTCGAGGCGGGGTTGACGAGCAGGACGAGCGTGGCGACCGCGACGGCGGCGAGCGCGATGCCGCCCGGGATCATCGCGCTGTCCGCCTGCAGCATCTGCCAGGCCACCGGCAGCGCCATGATCTGCGTGATGATCGCGGGCCCGCGCGCCCAGCGGCGCAGCCGCAGCAGCCCGCGCGCGGCGAGCAGCGGCAGCAGCGCGAGGACGATCAGCGTGACGCCGCCGGTCGTGGCCTGGCGGGGGTTGTCGGGATCGCCCGCGAGACCCATCACGAGCATGTACGCACCGCCGACGACGAGGGCGAGGCCCTCCAGCGCGGCGAGCGCCGCGGCGGCCGTCAGGCGCCCGGGACGCGCTCCGGTGTCCGGGGCTTCAGGGGTGGTCTTCGGCTCAGTGCTCACGCTTCGAGGGTAGCGGCGGGCGGCGGGAGCCCCGTCACGACGGGGGCCGCCGGTCCGGCCCCGGGACGGCCGCGGGCACCGGAGCCGCACGCGCGATCACGGTCCGTGACGTCTGGGCGAGACCTCGGTCTGGGCCAGCTAGCTACCCCTAGGTAGTCTGCTGCGCATGCGTGCACTCCTCGTGGTCAATCCGGCGGCTACTACCACCAGTGCGCGCACGCGTGACGTACTGATCCACGCCTTGGCGAGCGAGATGAAGCTCGAGGCCGTCACCACGGAGTACCGCGGCCATGCCCGCGACCTCGGCCGCCAGGCCGCGGAGAGCTCGGACATCGAGCTGGTCGTGGCCCTCGGCGGCGACGGCACCGTCAACGAGGTCGTCAACGGCCTGCTCCACGACGGCCCCTCTCCGGAGGACCTGCCCCGCCTCGCCGTCGTCCCCGGGGGGTCCACCAACGTGTTCGCGCGCGCCCTGGGGCTGCCGAACGACGCCGTGGAGGCCACCGGCGCCATCCTGGACGCGCTGCGTGAGGGCAGTGAACGGACAGTGAGCCTCGGCCGGGTCTCGGGGACGCCGGGCACGGAGGACGAGGCGGTCCCGGCGCGCTGGTTCACCTTCGCCGCCGGGCTGGGATTCGACGCGGGCGTGGTCGGCAGGGTCGAGCAGCACCGGGAACGTGGCAAGAAGTCGACGCACGCCCTTTACGTGCGCCAGGTGGTACGCCAGTTCCTCGGCGAGAGCGACCGCAGGCACGGTTCGATCACCCTGGAGAGGGCGGGCGAGGAGCCGGTCACCGATCTGGTGATGTCGATAGTCTGCAACACCTCCCCCTGGTCCTACCTGGGCAATCGTCCCTTGTACGCGTCTCCGAAGGCGTCCTTCGAGACCGGCCTCGACGTCCTTGGACTCAAGCGCCTTTCGACGGCTTCGGTGGCCCGGTACGGCACGCAGCTGCTGCGCTCGACCCCCGAACGGGGCCCCCACGGAAAGAACGCGGTGGCGCTGCACGACCTGACGGACTTCACCTTGCATTCGAAGGTGCCCCTCCCCCTCCAGATGGACGGTGACCACCTGGGGCTGCGGACGAGCGTGACGTTCACAGGCGTACGCCGTGCACTGCGTGTGATTGTGTGAGTGGAAGGGCCTAAAGTCCTTTCACTCGAACGTTTAGGCCAGGATCCACCCCATGGAAGTACGGCTGTGACTCAGTCGACACCGAGGAATCAAAAAAAACTTTCCAGAAGGGGTTGTATCCGCCGCCGAGGTTTGCGAATCTCTACATGGCGATCGGGACGGCCCGCAACACCGGCCTCTACAGATCGCCAGAACCCCTCCTCTCACCACAAGGTCCACACCAGGCAACTGGGAGTCGGCCCTTCCCGCGCGGAGGGATTCGTGAAAGCGTTCACATTCACAAGCAATCTTCATGTAAGACCAAGGAGAGGTAGCAGCCATGGACTGGCGTCACAACGCCGTTTGCCGCGAGGAAGACCCCGAGCTGTTCTTCCCCATCGGCAACACCGGTCCTGCGCTGCTGCAGATCGAGGAAGCCAAGGCCGTCTGCCGTCGCTGCCCTGTCATTGAGCAGTGCCTGCAGTGGGCGCTCGAGTCCGGCCAGGACTCCGGCGTCTGGGGTGGCCTCAGCGAGGACGAGCGCCGCGCGATGAAGCGCCGCGCCGCCCGCAACCGGGCGCGCCAGGCCAGCGCCTGACGCCCATACCCCTTACGAGCCTGAGCCCGGCGGCGCGTACAGCGCGTACGCAACCCCCGCCCCCGAGCCGCAGCCGCGCAGTACCCCCGGTGCGCATCGCAACGTGAGCAAGAAGCCCCGGACCGACACGGTCCGGGGCTTCTTGCTGTGTCCACGACCCGCCGGGTACACGCTCTGTGAAGGGTCGCACTTCGTTGCGTGAGCGACTCGGTGGCAGTGACTCGGTAGCGGCTCGGCGGTGCGGGGGCGTCGGCCCGTACCGCCCCTGACCGTCACTCGCGGCGACTTGTCTACTTGTCGGCGCGCACCGGGATGTCGAGGACGACGCGTGTGCCCCGCTCCGGGGCCGGGACCATGTCGAACGTGCCGCCCAGCTCGCCCTCGACGAGGGTGCGCACGATCTGCAGGCCCAGGTTGCCCGCGCGGTGCGGGTCGAACCCTTCGGGCAGACCGACGCCGTCGTCCTGGACGGTGATGAGCAGCCGGGCCTCCTTGGAGGTGCCGCCCCGCACGGCGGACACCTCGACGACGCCGGTGTCGCCCTCGCGGAAACCGTGCTCCAGGGCGTTCTGCAGGATCTCCGTGAGGACCATCGACAGCGGGGTCGCGACCTCGGCGTCCAGAATGCCGAAGCGGCCCGTGCGCCGGCCCGTCACCTTGCCCGGCGAGATCTCCGCGACCATCGCGAGGACCCGGTCGGCGATGTCGTCGAACTCCACGCGCTCGTCCAGGTTCTGCGAGAGCGTCTCGTGGACGATGGCGATGGAGCCGACGCGGCGCACGGCCTCTTCGAGCGCCTCGCGGCCCGACACCGAGTCGATGCGGCGCGCCTGGAGGCGCAGCAGGGCGGCGACCGTCTGGAGGTTGTTCTTCACCCGGTGGTGGATCTCCCGGATGGTGGCGTCCTTGGTGATCAACTCGCGCTCGCGGCGGCGCAGTTCCGTGACGTCGCGCAGGAGCACGAGCGAACCGATGCGCGGGCCCTTGGGCTTGAGCGGGATGGCGCGCAGCTGGATGACCCCGTCGCCGCCCTCGATCTCGAACTCGCGCGGCGCCCAGCCGCTCGCGAGCTTGATCAGCGCCTCGTCCACCGGCCCCCGGGACGGGGCGAGTTCGGCGGTCGCCTTGCCGAGGTGGTGGCCCACGAGGTCGGCGGCGAGACCGAGGCGGTGGTACGCGGAAAGGCCGTTCGGCGACGCGTACTGGACGATGCCGTCGGCGTCGAGACGGATC
Organism: Streptomyces sp. NPDC043996; assembly: GCF_056435225.1. NCBI lineage: Bacteria > Bacillati > Actinomycetota > Actinomycetes > Kitasatosporales > Streptomycetaceae > Streptomyces > Streptomyces sp. NPDC043996. Next base: position 147,546 of record NZ_JBWKEY010000001.1, read on the forward strand.
AGGCCGTCCCCCACGCGCGGGGACGCGTCCATGTCGACCTGCTGGTCGGGGAACGGGAAGGAGCCCGCGGCGATCATCTGCGCCAGGTCGGACGCCGACTGGAGGTAGGTGAGCTCCAGGCGCGAGGGCGTGCGCACCGTGAGGAGGTTGGTGTTGCGGGCGATGACTCCCAGGACGCGCCCTTCCCTGCGTACGGGAATGGACTCGACGCGCACCGGCACCTCCTCGCGCCACTCCGGGTCGCCCTCGCGCACGATGCGGCCCTCGTCGAGCGCTGCGTCCAGGAGGGGCCTGCGGCCGCGCGGGACGAGGTGGCCGACCATGTCGTCCTGGTAGGAGGTGGGGCCGGTGTTGGGCCGCATCTGCGCCACGGAGACATAGCGGGTGCCGTCGCGCGTGGGCACCCACAGCACGAGGTCGGCGAAGGACAGGTCGGAGAGCAGCTGCCACTCCGAGACCAGCAGGTGCAGCCACTCGAGGTCGGAGTCGCCGAGGGCCGTGTGCTGGCGTACGAGGTCGTTCATGGAGGGCACGTGTGCGAGCGTACCTGGCGGTCCGGGCCGGGCCCGAGGGGCCGCTCCCCCGCGCGTGGGGCGCCGATGGCACCGACGGGCCGCGGCGCCAGGGCGGGACCCTCAACCCGTCCCCAACACCGCAGCCCTTTTGGTGCACGGCGGCCGGACTGTGCGGACGCGGCCGCCGATTCGGGAGAAGCCGACGCGGTCAGGGCAGAGAGCGCCGGTTCCTCGGTCCGCCCTCCTGTGCGGGGAGAGCGGGGCTCTACTCCCGCATTGTGGACTAGACCATTCTCCCCTGTCCATCCGTTGGCGGCATGTTTGTGACCGGGCCTCAGGAAGGGGCGCGCGCGGCGGGGCGCGCGGTCGGCTCAGGCCTCGGGCCAGGCGCGCATCGACATCGCGGCGACCGCCTCCAGCTCCTCGCGGGTGGCGCCGTCCCGCGACTGCTGGGAGAGGCCCTGCAGCACGGCGCCCACATAGCGCGCCAGCACTCCGGCGTCCGTGTCCGCCGGGAGGCCGCCGGTGTCGATGTCCGTCTGGATGCGGCGCTCGAGCCCGGCGATGTTCGCGTTGCGCCGGTCGCGCAGGGACTGCTCCACCTCCGGCGTCGCGCAGTTGACCGCCGCGTGGATGACGAGGCAGCCGTGCGGGTGCGAGGGGTCCGTGTACTGCACGGCGGCCTCGCGCAGCATGCGCTCGACCCCGGCGCGGGCCGTCGGCTCCTCGTCGAGGGCGCGGCCGCCGAAGGCTCCGTACGAGACCGCGTAGCGCTGCAGGACCTCGCCGAAGAGCGTCTGCTTGTCGCCGAAGGCCGCGTACAGGCTCGGGGCGCCGATGCCCAGTTCGCGCGTGAGGTCGGACACCGACGTCGTCTCGTACCCCTGCTCCCAGAACGTGCGCAGCGCCTTTTCCAGCGCCGTCTCGCGGTCGAAGGAGCGGGGTCTGCCTCGCTGTTTCGTCGCCATGTCGAAAATTCTATAGCGGGCACTAGAAAAGAGGGAGCCGGACGGGGTACGGTCTTTCTGTAGCGACCACTAGAGATGGGGGGCGCCTGATCATGGGTGCGCAGAACGGACATGCCGTGGACACGACGGACGCGACCGACGCGACGGGGGCTGCTGAGGCCGGAGCCGGGGCCGGGGGACGGCTCGCGGGCAGGACCGCGCTGGTCACGGGCGGCAGCAGGGGCATCGGGCGCGGCATCGCCGAACGGCTCGGCAGGGACGGCGCCCGGGTCGCGGTGCACTACGGCAGCAATGAGGCGGCCGCGAAGGAGACGGTGGCGGCGATCGAGCAGGCGGGCGGCTCGGCGTTCGCGATCGGCGCGGAGCTCGGGAAGCCAGGGGACGCGCAGGCGCTGTGGACGGCGTTCGACGCACACGCGGACGGCCTCGACATCCTGGTGAACAACGCGGGGATCGGCACGTCGCGCCCGTTCGCCGACACGGACGAGGCGGAGTTCGACCGGCTCTTCGCCGTGAACGCCAAGGCGCCGTACTTCATCACGCAGCTCGGCACGGAGCGGCTGCGGGACGGCGGCCGCGTCATCAACATCTCGTCGGGGGTCTCCCACGCGGCGGTCCTGCCCGACCTTCTGACGTACGCGATGACGAAGGGCGCCCTGGACGTCTTCACCCGCAATCTGTCCAAGGTCCTCGGCCCTCGCGGCATCACGGTCAACGCGGTCGCCCCGGGCATCGTGGACACGGACGTCAACGCCGCCTGGCTGCGCGGCGAGGAGAACAAGGAGGCGTGGGCGGGCGCGGCGGCGATGTCGGCCCTCGGCAAGGTCGGCACGGTGGAGGACATAGCCGACGTGGTCGCGTTCCTCGCCTCGGCGGACGGCCGCTGGGTGACGGGGCAGTGGATCGACGCGACGGGGGGTTCGCTGGCTTGAGGGGCCGCGACCGCCGGAGGGTCGAGCCCCCCAGGGGGCGGGGCTGCCGCGCTGGGGCGGGTGCCGCGCTGGGGGCTGGCGCACTTAGGGGGCGCCGCGCTTGAGGGCACCGCGCTGGGGCCACCACCGCCACGCGTCACCGCGTCTCCGTCACCTTGGCCAGAGCCCTCGGCGCGTCCGGGTCCTGGCCCCGGGCGATGGTGACCTCATAGGCGAGGAGCTGAAGGGGGATGATCTCCAGGATCGGCTGGAGCTCCTCCGTCACCTCCTCCGTCGGCAGGACGAAACCGGCGGAGGCCTGCTCGACCTGCGCCTTGGGTCCGATGACGACGAGGTCGGCGCCCCGGCCGCGCAGCCGGTCGAGCACGGGCTGGAGCGCCTCCCCTCCCCTGCCGTCCGTCACCACGGCGATGACCGGCGAAATGTTGTCGACCATGGCGAGGGGGCCGTGCAGCAGGTCGGCGCCGGAGTAGGCGAGGGCGGGGATGTAGCTGGTCTCCATCAGCTTCAGGGCGGCTTCCTTGGCGGTGGGGTAGCCGTAGCCACGGGAGGTGATCACCATGCGCTCGGCGAAGCGGTAGCGGGCGGCGAGCGTCCGGATCTCCTCCTGGCGGGCGAGGAGCCCGGCGGCCAGCTCGGGCAGCGGCCGCGCCTCGGCGGCGTCGCCCCCGCGCAGGCCCTCGACGAAGAGGTAGAGGGCGAGGAGGGAGGCGGTGTACGTCTTCGTGGCGGGGAGCGCCTTCTCGGGCCCCGCGAGGATGTCGATGTGGTGCTCGGAGACGGCGGCGAGGGGCGAATCCGGGTTGTTGGTGACCGCGACGGTCAGGGCGCCGGCCTCGCGGGCGGCCTGGGTGGAGGCCACGAGGTCCGGTGAGCCGCCGGACTGGCTCACCGTGATGACCAGGACGTCCCGCAGGTCGGGCTTGGCGCCGTAGGCCGTCGTCGTGGACATGGAGGTCAGCCCGCAGGGCAGGCCGAGGCGGACTTCGAGGAGGTACTTGGCGTAGAGGGCGGCGTGGTCGGAGGTGCCGCGCGCGGTGAGCAGCACGAAGCGGGGGCGGGCCGCGGCGACCTGTTCGGCGGTCCGGCGGATCTGGGGCGCACCGGCGTCGAGGAGGCGCCGCAGCACATCGGGCTGCTCGGCCATCTCCCGGGACATGATGCGACCGGGCTGTTCGCTGAACGGGGAGGACGAGGTCACGGTCATGGTTACCACTGTGCTGGCTCCCGGACTAGAGCGCCCGTTCTACAACAAACGGCTATGACGACCCCGGGCGCCCAGGGGGGCGCTCCGGTGGGGCGACTCGAGCGGGGCTTGGGTGGGACGGCCGGGTGGGGGCGGCTTGGGTGCGGGGCCCGTTTCGGGGACGGGGCCAGGAGGTGAGTTCCCGGCGGGCGGGACAGCGATGGAGTCGGGAGCATGGAGGGCGAGAGGGCTGCGTCAGGGTGGGCCAGCTCTGCTAGATTGGTCTATACCACACCGCGTTGGAGGTCACCGCCTCCGGCTCACCCCCAGCCCTTCCCCAGCCCTCTTCATCTCCTTCTCCAGATCGGCAGGCCCAGCGTGGAAGTTGTCATCGTCCCGGACGCCAAGGCAGGCGGCGAGCTCATCGCGGAGGCCATGGCCGCCCTGGTGCGCCGCAAGGCCGACGCCCTGCTCGGTGTCGCCACCGGTTCGACCCCGCTGCCCATCTACGAGGCGCTGGCCGCCAAGGTCCGCGCCGGTGACGTGGAGGTGTCGCGGGCGCGGATCTGCCAGCTCGACGAGTACGTCGGGCTGCCGGTGGGCCACCCGGAGTCGTATCGCTCGGTGGTGCTGCGCGAGGTCGTCGAGCCGCTCGGGCTGAGCGAGGACTCCTTCATGGGGCCTGACGGCAGCGCCGAGGACGTGCAGGGCGCCTGTGAGGCGTACGACCGGGCGCTGGCCGCGGCGGGCGGCGTGGACCTCCAGCTCCTGGGCATCGGCACGGACGGGCACATCGGGTTCAACGAGCCGTGCTCGTCGCTGGCCTCGCGGACGCGCATCAAGACCCTCACCGAGCAGACCCGGGTGGACAACGCGCGGTTCTTCGACGGTGACATCGACCAGGTGCCGCACCACGTGATCACCCAGGGCATCGGGACGATCCTGGAGGCCCGGCACCTGGTGCTGCTCGCGACCGGCGAGGGCAAGGCGGACGCGGTGGCGGCCACGGTCGAGGGCCCGGTGGCGTCGATCGTCCCCGCCTCGGCGCTGCAGCTGCACCCGCACGCGACGGTCGTGGTGGACGAGGCCGCCGCGTCCAAGCTGAAGCTGGCGGACTACTTCCGGCACACGTACGCGAACAAGCCGTCCTGGCAGGGCCTGTAAGCCGCAGGGCCGCGTCGGCGGTACGCGAAGGGGCGCCCCAGGGATCTGGGGCGCCCCTTCGTCGTGTCCGCGGACCCGTCAGGCTCCGGTGAGGGCCTCCGCCGCGGCGACGCCGCAGACGCGGGCGGCGCCGTGGGTGGCGATGTGCGGCGCGCCCGTCGGCTTCGCCTGCGGGACGCCCATCTCGACGACGGCCGTGTCGGGGCGGGCGGCGATGAGGTGGTCCACGGCCGCCGCCATCCAGGGGTGGCGGTGCAGGTCGCGGACCACGGCGACGACGCGGCGCCCGCCCGCGGCGGCGAGGGCCCGCTCGCCCGCCCCCTCGCCGGTGAAGGAGGCCGTCTCGGTGCCGGGCAGGCGGCGGGTGAGTTCGGCGGCGACGCCCCACGGGGTCTCGTCGCCGACGGCGATGTTGGCCACCGGGGTGAAGGCGGCGACGTAAGGGGCGTCCGTGAGGGGGCCCGTGAAGGTCTCGCCGTGGGTGACCGTCAGGGCCCGGCGGGCCGCGCGCAGGCCGATGTCGGTGTCCGCCGCGCCACCCGCGCGCGCGGCGGCGCCGGTCGTCGAGGACCAGCGCGCCAGGGCCCGCACGCGGGCGGCCGCGTCGGCGAGCCGCTCCTCGGGCAGCTCGCCCGCGCGGACCGCCGCGACCAGGGCGTCGCGAAGGCGCCGCACGGTGAGGTCGTCGTTGAGGCCGCCGCCCACACAGATCGCGTCGCAGCCCGCGGCGATGGCGAGGACGGTGCCGCGCTCGATGCCGTACGTCGAGGAGATGGCCTGCATCTCGATGCCGTCGGTGACGATCAGGCCGTCGAAGCCGAGCTCGCCGCGGAGCAGGTCGGTGAGGATGCGCCGGGACAGGGTCGCCGGGTGGTCCGGGTCGAGGGCCGGGACGCTGATGTGGGCGCTCATCACGGCGCGCGTACCGGCGGCGATCGCGGCCCGGAACGGGATGAGCTCACGGGCGCCGAGGACATCGCGGTCGACGCCGATGTGCGGCACGGCGTGGTGCGAGTCGACGGCGGTGTCGCCGTGGCCGGGGAAGTGCTTGGCGCAGGCGGCGACCCCGGCGGACTGCATGCCCTCGATGTAGGCGGCGGTGTGCCGGGCCACCAGGTCCGGGTCGGCGCCGAAGGAGCGGACGCCGATGACCGGGTTGTCGGGGTCGGAGTTGACGTCGGCGGACGGCGCCCAGTTGAAGGTGACCCCGCAGTCGGCGAGGCGGCGGCCCAGCTCGGCGGCGACGCCCCGGGTGAGGCCGGTGTCGTCGACCGCGCCGAGGGCGTGGTTGCCCGGGAAGGACGACCCGGTGCGCACCTCGAGGCGGGTGACGTCGCCGCTCTCCTCGTCGATGGCGACGATGACGTCCTCGCGCTCGGCCCGCAGTTGGGCGGTGAGCGCGGCCACCTGCTCGGGCGTCTGGACGTTGCGGCCGAACAGACCGACGGCGGCGAGGCCCTCGCCCACGCGGCGCAGCAGCCAGTCGGGGGCGGTGGTCCCGTCGAAGCCGGGCTGCAGGACGGTGAGGGCGTCACGCGTCAGGGCGTCCGGCGCGGATGCGGTAGTGCTCATGGGTGTGCGTTATCCCTTCACGGCACCGTCGGTGAGACCGGCGACGGCGCGCCGCTGGAGGAAGACGAAGAGGAGCAGGATCGGGATGGCGAAGATCGTGGACGCGGCCATGGTGGCGCCCCAGTCGTCGCCGTAGACGGTCTGGAAGCTCGACAGCCACGTCGGCAGCGTCTTGGACTCCGGGTCCTTGTTGACCAGGAGGGCGATGGGGAACTCGTTCCAGGCGGTGATGAAGCCGAAGAGCGAGGTGGACATCAGGCCGGGGGCGAGCAGCGGCAGGATGACGCGGCGGAAGGCCTGCATGCGGGTGCAGCCGTCGACCATCGCCGACTCCTCCAGCTCCTTGGGCACGGCGGCGACGAAGCCGCGCAGCGTGAGGATCGTGAAGGGCAGGATCATCACCATGTAGAAGAGCGTCAGCGGCACCAGGCTGTTCAGCATCTCGGCGTCGCGCACGATCATGTAGATCGAGATGACCATGACTTCCCAGGGCGCCATCTGGGCCAGCATGAAGCCGATGATGAAGCCCCGGCGGCCCTTGAACCGCATGCGGGCGAGCGCGAAGGCCGACAGCAGGGCGATGATGAGGGAGAAGACGACCGCGAGGACGGTGACGGTCACCGAGTTCCGGACCATCTGCCAGAAGTGGTCGGCGTCGACGGCCGTCTTGAAGTGCTCGAAGGTGCCGTCGAGGGGTATCCAGACGGGGTTCTCGCTGATGATGTCGCCGGTGGGCTTGAAGGCCGTGGCGAACATCCAGTAGACGGGGAAGACCAGGCCGATGAAGAGGACGACGGCCACGACGTTGGGCCAGGTGCGGCCGAACCAGGAGCGCTTCACGCGTCCTCCTCTTGCTTGAGCACGATGCGCAGGTGGTACGCGGTCAGGAAGAGCATGATGATGATGGTCAGCATGGCGATGGCGGAGCCCATGCCGTAGTGCTGGTTGCCCGAGCCCTCGATGTAGGCGTACACGGGCAGGATCTCCGTGAGCCGGTCGGGGCCGCCCTGGTTGATGGCGTAGACCTGGACGAGGGCCTTGAAGACCCAGATGACCTCGAGGAAGGTCGTGGCGTAGAGGAAGGGCCGCAGGAACGGCAGGGTCACCGAGGTGAACTGCTTCAAGGCGCCGGCGCCGTCGAGCGAGGCCGCCTCGTAGAGCTCCTTGGGGATGGTCGTGGTGGCGGCGTACAGGTTGATCGCCACGAAGGGGATCGACATCCACACGATCAGCGTGATGATCACGAAGAAGGTGGAGTACTGGCCGCCGAACCAGTCGTAGTCGGCCATCGAGCTGAAGCCGATCTTGGCGAGCACCCAGTTGACGACGCCGTAGCGCTGGGCGAACAGCCACTGGTAGACGGTGGTGCCCGCGACGACGGGCATGGCCCAGGCGAGGACGAGGCCGAAGAGCAGCAGCCGCCGCATCTTGGTGCCGAGCTTGGCGAGCAGCAGGCCGATCAGGGTGCCGAGCACCATGATGAGGACGACGTTGATCGCGGTGAAGGCGATCGACCGCCCGGTGACGCGCCAGAAGTCCTCGCTCTGGAGGACCTCCTTGTAGTTGTCGCCGCCGTTCCACTCGGTGAGATGCAGGATGACCTGTCTCATGTTGAGGTTCTGGAACGACAGGATCCCGTTGTTCACCAGCGGCCAGCCCAGGAACACCAGGGTGGCCACGAGCGCGGGAAGCAGCAGCAGATAGGGCCCCAGGGCCCCGATCCTGACGCGGGGCGTGCGCGGGGCCCCGGTGCGCCCGCCGCCCGACTTCACTACCTCCGGCGGGCCGGAGGGCGGCCGTTCGGTCTGTACGGTCATGCTCGCCATCTCTCTCATCGGCACGTCACACAGGAATGCGCCGGGGACGGCGAGGCGGGGGTCGCGGGCACGACCCTGTTGTCACCGCCCCCGGCGGGGCGCTTCCTTACTGCTTCTGCGACAGGCGCTTGTTGAACTCGCCCTCGACCTTCTTGGCGGCGTCGGCGGGCGAATCGCCGTTCATGACCGCGGTCAGATAGCTCTTGATCGGGTTGGGCTCGTTCTCGACGGCGCCCCACTCCGGGATCAGCGGGGTGATGCCGCCGCCGGCGGTGGCCGGGGCCATGGCCTCGGCGGCCACGTTGCCCTTGAGGTTGGACTCCAGGGCCTTCTTGTTCGGGATCACGCCGCCTTCCTTGGCGAGCTGGCCCTCGAACTTGTCGGACATCGCGATCTTCAGGAACTCCTTGGCGAGCTCCTGCTTCTTGCTGGTGGCCGCGACGGCGAGGTTGGAGCCGCCGAGGAAGACGCCCTCGGGCTTGTCGGCCGTGGCGCCCGGGATCGTGAAGTAGCCGATGTCCTTCTCGATCTTGCCACCCTTGCTCGCCTTGATGGCCGTGGCGGCCTCCCAGCTCATGCCGATGAACGCGCCGGTCTTGCCCTTGGCGAAGACCTCGGCCTGCTGCGGGGTGGCCTCGTCCTTGTTCTTCGGCGCCTTCGACAGGGCCTGGAACTTCTTGTACGTCTCCACGGCCTTGACGACCTTCGGGTCGTCGAGGTTGGAGACGTACTTGTCGCCGTCCTTCTTGACCAGCTCGCCGCCCTCGCCGATGACGAGGCCCACGAAGTGGTACCAGTTCTGGCCCGGCATGTAGATCGGCTCCGCGTCGGTCTTCTCGCCGATCTTCTTCAGATCGGCGTAGAACTCGTCACGGGTCTTGGGCGTCTTCTTGATGCCCGCGTCGGCCCAGATCTTCTTGTTGTAGAGAACGACGCGGTTCAGGACGAACCACGGGGCGGCGTACTGCTTGCCGTCGACGATCGTGGACTTGTTGACCGACTCGGTCCAGTCGGAGCCGATCGACTCCTTGAGGTCGCTCAGGTCGGCGAGGCCGCCGGACTTGGCGTAGGCCGCCGTCTGGGTGTTGCCGATCTCGAAGACGTCCGGCGGGTTCTCCTCCGAGAGGGCGGCCGTCAGCTTCTGCTGGATGCCGTTCCAGTCCTGGACCTCGAGCTTCAGCTTCGCGCCGGTCTTCTTCTCGAAGGCGGCCGTGACGTCCTTGGTCCACTGGTCCGGCGTCGAGCCGTCCATCGCCCAGAGCGTCAGCGTCTCGCCCTTGAAGCCGTCCGCCCCGGACTTCTTGTCGTCCTTGTCGTCGCTGCCACACGCCGCGACCGAGACCAACATGCCCGCGACACCGATAGCCGCTATGAGCCTGCGCTTCACGTCATCCTCCTTTGGATGCCAGCCAGCCAACCCCCCACCCGCAGCGACCAAGAGGACCGAAAGTACTGCCCGTGGGACTGGACCTGGTCTTTAATGGTGTAGACCAGTACGGGGGAGCTTGGCCTAGACCTTTTGGGGTGTCAAGGGTGTATAAGAAGGGCAGTCGCGTCCGTTACCGGACCGACACCTGAGCGAGCACAGCTACCTCGGACCGGGCCGTGCCACGATGTGAGCCGCGACAGACGGAGGAGCCGGTGACGGCAGCAGCACAGGAGCCGGTGACAGCAGCACAGGAGCCGGGAAGGCGGAGCATGGGCACAGAGGCGGACAGCACCAAGGCCGGGGTGGGCACCCCGGCGACGGCATCCGCGAGTACGACCGCCCCCGCCCTCACGACAGCCGACGGTACCGTGGCCGGCACCGGCCCCGGCAAGTCCGTCCGCCCCGCCCGCGTGCCCAAGTACTACCGCCTGAAGCGGCACTTGCTCGACATGACCGAGACCCTGCCGCCCGGCACCCCGGTCCCGCCCGAGCGCACGCTGGCCGCCGAGTTCGACACCTCGCGCACGACGGTGCGCCAGGCCCTGCAGGAACTGGTCGTCGAGGGCCGCCTGGAGCGGATCCAGGGCAAGGGCACCTTCGTGGCCAAGCCGAAGGTGTCCCAGGCGCTCCAACTCACCTCGTACACCGAGGACATGAAGGCCCAGGGCCTGGAGCCGACGTCCCAGCTCCTGGACATCGGGTACATCACCGCCGACGACACCCTGGCCGGGCTGCTCGACATCGTCGCCGGGGGGCGCGTGCTGCGCATCGAGCGCCTGCGCCTGGCCAGCGGCGAGCCGATGGCCATCGAGACCACGCACCTGTCGGCCAAGCGCTTCCCCGCGCTCCGACGCTCCCTGGTGAAGTACACGTCCCTGTACACGGCGCTCGCCGAGGTCTACGACGTCCACCTCGCCGAGGCCGAGGAGACCATCGAGACGTCCCTCGCGACCCCGCGCGAGGCGGGCCTGCTCGGCACCGACGTGGGCCTGCCGATGCTGATGCTGTCGCGGCACTCCCTGGACGGCGGGGGCCAGCCGGTGGAGTGGGTGCGCTCGGTCTACCGGGGCGACCGCTACAAGTTCGTGGCGCGCCTGAAGCGGCCGCAGGACTGACGGCGCGCCGGGAACCCCCAGCGCCGCCCGGGCCCCCGCGCCGCCGCGAAACTCCCCCGCCCCGCGCGGATACCGGCGTTCGCACCGTAGCGCGGATCACGTAACTGCCCTACCGTCCTCCCGTCACCGCAGAACGTGAACGGGAGGACGGCCCGTGCGCACAGCGACCCCCAAGACCCTCGCCCTCTGGACGCTCGTCGCGCTGGTGGGCGCCGCGGGCTGGACCGTGCTCGCGCTCTCCCGGGACGAGGAGGTGTCGGCCGCCTGGATGGTGGCCGCCGCCCTCGGCTCGTACGCCATCGCCTACCGCTTCTACGCGAAGTTCATCGCGCACAAGGTCCTGCGCGTCGACAAGCGCAGGGCCACGCCCGCCGAGCGGCTCGACAACGGCGTGGACTACCACCCGACCGACCGGCGGGTGCTGCTCGGCCACCACTTCGCGGCGATCGCGGGCGCCGGGCCCCTGGTAGGACCGGTGCTCGCCGCCCAGATGGGCTATCTGCCGGGCACGATCTGGATCATCGCGGGGGTGATCTTCGCGGGCGCCGTGCAGGACATGGTGGTCCTGTTCTTCTCCACGCGCCGCGACGGCAGGTCGCTCGGGCAGATGGCGCGGGACGAGATCGGGCCCTTCGGCGGGGCCGCCGCGCTGCTCGCCACCTTCGCCATCATGATCATTCTCCTTGGCGTGCTCGCGCTCGTCATCGTGAACGCCCTCGCCGAGTCGCCCTGGGGCACCTTCTCCATCGCGATGACGATCCCGATCGCCCTGCTCATGGGCTTCTACCTGCGCGTCCTGCGCCCCGGCCGGGTCAGCGAGGTCTCGCTGATCGGCATCGCGCTGCTGCTGCTCGCACTCGTCGCCGGGCGCTGGGTCGCGGAGTCCTCCTGGGCGGAGGCGTTCACGCTCGCGCCCTCCACGCTCGTCGTCTGGCTGGTGGCGTACGGCTTCATCGCCTCGATCCTGCCGGTGTGGATGCTGCTCGCCCCGCGCGACTACCTGTCCACGTTCATGAAGATCGGCACGATCGCGCTGCTCGCGCTCGGCGTCATCGTCTCCCTGCCGACGCTCAAGATGGACCCGGTGACCGACTTCGCCTCGCGCGGCGACGGGCCGGTCTTCGCGGGCTCGCTGTTCCCGTTCGTGTTCATCACCATCGCGTGCGGGGCGCTCTCCGGCTTCCACTCCCTGATCTCCTCCGGTACGACGCCGAAGATGATCCAGAAGGAGACGCAGATCCGGATGATCGGCTACGGCTCCATGCTGATGGAGTCATCCGTGGCGATCATGGCCCTGGTCGCGGCGAGCATCATCGACCCCGGACTGTACTTCGCGATGAACGCGCCCGCGGGCGTCGTCGGCGACACCGTCCAGGAGGCCTCGCGCGCGGTCGCGGGCTTCGGCTACTCCATCTCCCCCGAGGACCTGGCGCAGGCCGCCAAGAACGTGGAGGAGAGCTCGCTGCTCTCGCGCACGGGCGGCGCGCCCACGCTCGCGGTCGGCGTCTCCGAGATCTTCTCCAAGGTCACCGGGGACTCGCTGCGGGCGTTCTGGTATCACTTCGCGATCATGTTCGAGGCGCTGTTCATCCTCACCGCCCTGGACGCGGGCACGCGGGTGGGCCGGTTCATGCTCCAGGACATGCTGGGCAACGTCTACAAGCCCTTCAAGAACGTCAGCTGGAAGCCCGGCCTGGTGGTGACCAGCGCCGTGGTGACCGGCATGTGGGGCTACTTCCTGTGGGTCGGCGTCCACGAGCCGCTCGGCGGCATCAACCAGCTCTTCCCGATCTTCGGCATCGCCAACCAGCTCCTGGCCGCCGTCGCCCTCGCCGTCTGCACCACCCTCCTGGTGAAGTCGGGGCGCCTGAAGTGGGCCTGGGTCACGGCCGTTCCGCTCGCCTGGGACGCGGCGGTGACGCTGACCGCGAGCTGGCAGAAGGTGTTCTCCAGCGACCCGCGCGTGGGCTTCTTCAAGCAGCGCTCGGTCTACCAGGACGCCATCGACGACGGAAGGGTCCTGCCGCCCGCCAAGTCGATGGACGACATGCACACCGTCGTCACCAACTCCACCGTGGACGGCGTCCTTTCGGCGGCCCTCGCCATCCTGGTCGTCGTGGTGATCGCGGACGCGGGCCGCGTCTGCCTGCGGCACATCCGCGATCCGCTGTCCTCGCGCCTGCGCGAGACGCCGTTCGTGGAGTCCACGACGGTCGCGCCCGCGGGCCTGTTCGCCACGCCGGAGGAGAAGGCGGAACTCGCCGCCCACGAGCGCGCGAAGGCGGGCGCGCCATGACCGGGGCGCTGCGCCGGGCCTGGCGCGGAGTGCGGTGGTACGTACGGGAGTTGACGGACGAGTCGGCGTACGAGCGGCATGTGGCGCACGTGCGCAAGGAGTATCCGGCGGCGGCCGTGCCCTCCCGCAGGGCGTTCGAGCGGATGCGGACGGACCGCCAGGAGTCGGACCCGCGACAGGGTTTCCGCTGCTGCTGAGCCTGCTCGGCGCAACCCCTTTCTCCACCTGTTCGTTACGTTTCTTGGCCCGTCCGTTATGCGGACAGGGGTTCCAATGATCGAGACCGTCGCTTAGATTTCCCGCACGTTAAGCAGGGGATAAGAGAGCGAACGGAGCCGCGGTATGCCTGATGCGCCTGAAGTGCCGGTTGCGCCCGAGGGGACGACGCGGCCGGTGGTCACGCCGGTCCGCGTGGTCATCGCCCTCTGTCTCGTGGCCCCGTTCGTATCGATGCTCTGGGTCAGCTCCTACGCGAAGGTCGACCCCGCGTTCATCGGCATCCCCTTCTTCTACTGGTACCAGATGCTGTGGGTGCTGATCTCCACCGCGCTCACGATGATCGCCTACCAGCTGTGGCAGCGTGACCAGCGCGCCCGCAAGGCCGCCTCGGCCCAGAAAGGTGCGCGCGCATGAACGACGGCGTGAACGGCGTCGCGCTCGCCGTCTTCATCTTCTTCTTCCTCGCGGTGACGGTCATGGGCTTCCTGGCCTCCCGCTGGCGCCGGGCCGAGAACGAGCAGAGCCTCGACGAATGGGGCCTCGGCGGCCGGTCGTTCGGCACCTGGGTGACCTGGTTCCTGCTCGGCGGCGACCTCTACACCGCTTACACCTTCGTGGCCGTGCCCGCGGCGATCTACGCCGCCGGGGCCGCCGGGTTCTTCGCGGTGCCCTACACCATCCTCGTCTACCCGCTGATCTTCACCTTCCTGCCGCGCCTGTGGTCGGTGTCGCACAAGCACGGGTACGTGACGACGTCGGACTTCGTCCGGGGGCGCTTCGGCTCCAAGGGGCTCTCCCTCGCCGTGGCCGTCACCGGCATCCTCGCCACGATGCCCTACATCGCGCTCCAACTCGTCGGCATCCAGGCCGTCCTGGACGTGATGGGCGTCGGCGGCGGCGAGGACACCAACTGGTTCATCAAGGACCTGCCGCTGCTCATCGCCTTCGGCGTGCTCGCCGCGTACACGTACTCGTCCGGACTGCGGGCCCCCGCCCTGATCGCGTTCGTCAAGGACACCCTGATCTACATCGTGATCGCGGTGGCCATCATCTACATCCCCATCAAGCTGGGCGGTTTCGACGAGATCTTCCAGGCGGCGAACGAGAAGTTCTCGGCGACGAACGAGGCGACGGGCAAGCCCGTGGGCGCGCTCGTGCCCGGCGACGCCGGCACCTGGACGTACGCGACCCTGGCCCTCGGCTCGGCGCTCGCCCTGTTCATGTACCCGCACTCGATCACCGCGACGCTGTCCTCGCGCAGCCGTGACGTGATCCGCCGCAACACCACGATCCTGCCCCTGTACTCGCTGATGCTGGGCCTGCTCGCGCTGCTCGGCTTCATGGCGATCGCGGCCGGGGTGAAGGTCGAGAACGGGCAGCTGGCGATCCCGCAGCTGTTCGAGGACATGTTCCCGGACTGGTTCACGGGCGTCGCGTTCGCGGCGATCGGCATCGGCGCGCTCGTCCCGGCGGCCATCATGTCCATCGCGGCCGCGAATCTCTTCACCCGCAACATCTACAAGGACTTCATCCGGCCCGACGCGACACCCGCGCAGGAGACCAAGGTCTCCAAGCTGGTGTCGCTCCTGGTGAAGGTGGGCGCGCTCGCGTTCGTGCTCACCATGGACAAGACGGTCGCCATCAACTTCCAGCTCCTCGGCGGCATCTGGATCCTGCAGACCATGCCCGCCCTCGTCGGCGGCCTGTTCACGCGCTGGTTCCACCGCTGGGCGCTGCTCGCCGGGTGGGCGGTCGGCATGGTGTACGGGACGGTCGCCGCGTACGGCGTCGCCTCGCCGACGCAGAAGCACTTCGGCGGGTCCTCCAAGGAGATCCCCGGCATCGGCGAGATCGGCTACATCGGCCTGACGGCGTTCGTCCTGAACGTGGTCGTGACGGTGGTCCTCACCTTCGTCCTGAAGGCGCTCAAGGCCCCCGAGGGCGTCGACGAGACCTCGCCGGAGGACTACACGGCGGACGCCGGTGACAAGGGCGTGGCCGTGGAGCTGCCGAAGGTGGGGGCGGGGCACTGAGAACGGCGCGGACGAAGCGGACGCGGCGGCCGGTGCGGCCAGAGCGGTCGTAGCCGCACAGCGGGCGGCGGGGTCCCATGCGCGAGGATGAGCGCATGAGACCCCGCCGCCTCCTGCTCCCGGCCCTGCTGCTCATACCGCTCGCGCTCACCGGCTGCGGAGCCGATGAGAAGTCCGCAGAGAAGTCCGCTGAGAAGTCCGCAGAGAACTCCACGGAGAAGACCCAACAGAAGAAGGGGGACGGCATCCGGGCGTCCGCCTCCCCGCAGCGCTCCGAAGCCGCCGCTTCCCCGCGGCGCTCCCCGGCCGCCGCGCCCCCCAAGCGCTCCGAACTCGTCGCCCGCGCCCTCGCCGCGCAGACCCGGGTGGAGCACGTGTACCTGACGAAGGTCCCCGGCTACCGGGCCGCGAAGCAGTCCGCGGGCGTCCTCGGCGACGACGGCTTCCAGGTCACCTATGTGAAGGGCACCGCCCAGATCGCCCTGCGCGTCGAGCGGGGCACCGTCGGCGACGGGAACTGCCGCACCGTCCAGCCCGCCGCGAGCGCGTGCGCGAAGGACGGCAGGGGCTGGTACCGCGTGAGCGGCTCCCGGCACGAGTACGCCCTCACCGAGCGCGGGCTGCGCGTCCAGGTCTCCGCCGACCGCGCGGCCGTGGACCGCGCGACGCTGCGCGCCGCCGCCGCGCACGTCCACCGCGCCGACGCCCGCGAGCTGGACGCGATCCTGCCCGCGTCCACGGGGCGCGACACGCGGGGCGAGCCCACCGAGCCCAGCAAGCCCGTCGAACCCACCGATCCCACCAAGCCCGTCAAGCCCGTCAAGCCCGTCCAGCCCACCCAGCCCGTCGAGCGCGGCGACCTGCCGCGGCACGGGGACGGGGCGCCGCAGGACCCGCCGAGGACGGGCGGCTGAGCCCCGGACGGGCCGTGGAATGCCACTCCCCGTCCATGAGTTGACCTTCCAGCGGCGTTCTTTTGTGAGGCCTGCGTCACCCTCCGACACAACATCTAGGGGTGCCACCGAAAGCCAGCACAAGATGTATGCTCGTCCTCGCTGTCGCCGCAGGGGAATCCGGTGCAAGTCCGGAACTGTCCCGCAACGGTGTACTGGTGTGCTTTTGCGTACCCGTGAGTCCGAGGACCTGCCGACGGCGCGCCCGGTCCATCCGGCCCGGGTGCGAAGACGTCCGGGCCTCGCGGAGTGGGCCGGCGGACGCGGCCCGCCCCTGCCCGGGTGCGCCCGCGCGTCGCCTCCCCCGCGAGCCCAGAGCCGAGCGAGGGAGAGCACCACGTGACCATCGCGCCCGCCGAGCCCGCATCAGCGCAGGCCGAAGCCGGTCAGCAGCCCACCGAGCAGTCCGCGCCGTCCGCCGACGGCCCCGGAACCGCCCTGCTGCGCACCCTGACCGACCTCACCGTCGACCTCCCCGACGCCGACCCCGGACGCGTCGCCGCGGCCGCGCTGCGCGGCCGCTCGGCGAAGGCCGACGAGGCCGAGTTGCGGGAGCTCGCCACCGAGGCGGCCGCCGGCCTCATCTCCGAGGACCCCGCGTACTCCCGGCTCGGCGCCCGGCTCCTGAGCATCGGCATCCGCGAGGAGGCCGCGTCGCAGGGCGTCACGTCGTTCTCCGAGTCCGTCGCGGTCGGCCACCGCGAGGGCCTGATCGCCGACCGCACCGCCGCGTTCACGACCCTGCACGGCGCCCGTCTCGACGCGCTCGTGGAGGCCGCGCTCGCCGACGGCGCCGACCGTCGCTTCGGCTACTTCGGCCTGCGCACCCTGCACAGCCGCTATCTGCTGCGCCACCCGATCACCCGCAAGGTCATCGAGACCCCGCAGCACTTCATGCTGCGCGTGGCCGTCGGCCTCGCCGAGGACGACTCGGCGCGCGCCCTGGACGAGGTCGCCGCGCTGTACGGCCTGATGAGCCGCCTGGACTACCTGCCGTCGTCGCCGACGCTGTTCAACTCCGGCACCCGCCACCCGCAGATGTCGAGCTGCTACCTGCTCGACTCGCCGCTGGACGAGCTGGACTCCATCTACGACCGGTACCACCAGGTGGCGCGCCTGTCGAAGCACGCCGGCGGCATCGGCCTCTCGTACTCCCGCATCCGCTCCCGCGGTTCGCTGATCCGCGGCACGAACGGGCACTCCAACGGCATCGTGCCGTTCCTGAAGACCCTGGACGCCTCCGTCGCCGCCGTGAACCAGGGCGGCCGCCGCAAGGGCGCCGCCGCGGTCTACCTGGAGACCTGGCACTCCGACATCGAGGAGTTCCTGGAGCTGCGGGACAACACCGGCGAGGACGCCCGGCGCACCCACAACCTGAACCTGGCGCACTGGATCCCGGACGAGTTCATGCGCCGCGTCGCCGCCGACCAGGACTGGTCGCTGTTCTCGCCCGCCGACGTGCCCGAGCTCGTCGACCTGTGGGGCGAGGAGTTCGAAGCGGCGTACCAGAAGGCGGAGGCGGCCGGTCTCGCCCAGAAGACCATGCCCGCCCGTGATCTGTACGGCCGGATGATGCGCACCCTCGCGCAGACCGGCAACGGCTGGATGACCTTCAAGGACACCTCCAACCGCACCGCCAACCAGACCGCCGAGCCCGGCCACACCGTGCACTCCTCCAACCTGTGCACGGAGATCCTCGAGGTCACCGACGACGGCGAGACGGCCGTCTGCAACCTCGGCTCGGTGAACCTCGGCGCCTTCGTGGCCGAGGGGGACATCGACTGGGAGCGCCTGGACGCCACCGTCCGCACCGCCGTGACGTTCCTCGACCGCGTCGTCGACATCAACTTCTACCCGACCGAGCAGGCCGGGCGCTCCAACGCCAAGTGGCGCCCCGTGGGCCTGGGCGCCATGGGTCTGCAGGACGTCTTCTTCCAGCTGCGGCTGCCCTTCGACTCCCCCGAGGCGAAGGCGCTTTCCACGAAGATCGCCGAGCGGATCATGCTCGCCGCGTACGAGGCGTCCGCGGACCTGGCCGAGCGCCACGGCCCGCTGCCCGCCTGGGAGAAGACCCGCACCGCCCGCGGCGTCCTGCATCCCGACCACTACGAGCACACCGCGGCGGAGCGCGCCTGGCCCGAGCGCTGGGAGGCGCTGCGGACGCGCATCGGCAAGGTCGGCATGCGCAACTCGCTGCTCCTCGCCATCGCCCCGACCGCCACCATCGCCTCCATCGCGGGCGTCTACGAGTGCATCGAGCCGCAGGTCTCCAACCTCTTCAAGCGCGAGACGCTGTCCGGCGAGTTCCTCCAGGTCAACTCCTACCTGGTGCAGGACCTCAAGAAGCTCGGCGTGTGGGACGCGCAGACCCGTGAGGCCCTTCGCGAGTCCAACGGCTCGGTGCAGGGCTTCAGCTGGGTGCCCGCGGAGGTGCGGAACCTGTACCGCACGGCGTGGGAGATCCCGCAGCGCGGCCTGATCGACATGGCCGCCGCGCGCACCCCGTACCTGGACCAGTCGCAGTCCCTGAACCTG
This sequence comes from Streptomyces sp. NPDC043996, assembly GCF_056435225.1. Lineage (NCBI taxonomy): Bacteria > Bacillati > Actinomycetota > Actinomycetes > Kitasatosporales > Streptomycetaceae > Streptomyces > Streptomyces sp. NPDC043996. The sequence continues at coordinate 166,280 of NZ_JBWKEY010000001.1, forward strand.
TTCCTGGAGACGCCGACCATCGGCAAACTCTCCTCGATGTACGCCTACGCCTGGCAGCAGGGCATCAAGACCACGTACTACCTGCGCTCGCGCCCCGCGACGCGCATCGCCCGCGCCGCCGGTGGCACCGCCGCCGCGGCCGCCCCCGTACCCCAGCAGGTGACCGACCCCGAGGCGATCGCCTGCTCCCTGGAAAACCCCGAGTCCTGCGAGGCCTGCCAGTAATGTCCCAGTCCGACAAGCACACCGTCACGACGGCCGGTGAGAAGAACCTGCTCGACCCCGGCTTCGAGCTGACGCTGCGCCCCATGCGCTACCCGGACTTCTACGAGCGCTACCGGGACGCGATCAAGAACACCTGGACCGTGGAGGAGGTCGACCTCCACTCGGACGTGGCCGACCTCGCCAAGATGACGGCCGAGGAGCAGCACCTGATCGGCCGCCTGGTCGCGTTCTTCGCGACCGGCGACTCGATCGTGGCGAACAACCTCGTCCTTACGCTGTACAAGCACATCAACTCCCCCGAGGCGCGGCTCTATCTGAGCCGTCAGCTGTTCGAGGAGGCCGTGCACGTCCAGTTCTACCTGACGCTGCTCGACACCTACCTGCCCGACCCGGAGGACCGCGCCGCCGCCTTCGCGGCCGTGGAGAACATCCCCTCCATCCGGGAGAAGGCCGAGTTCTGCTTCAAGTGGATGGACTCGGTCGAGAAGCTGGACCGCCTGGAGTCCAAGGCGGACCGCCGCCGCTTCCTGCTGAACCTGATCTGCTTCGCGGCCTGCATCGAGGGCCTGTTCTTCTACGGGGCCTTCGCGTACGTCTACTGGTTCCGGTCCCGCGGTCTGCTGCACGGCCTGGCGACCGGCACCAACTGGGTGTTCCGCGACGAGACGATGCACATGTCCTTCGCCTTCGAGGTCGTGGACACCGTCCGCAAGGAGGAGCCGGAGCTGTTCGACGAGGCGCTCCAGGAGCAGGTCACGGACATGCTCAAGGGAGCGGTCGAGGCCGAGCTGCAGTTCGCCCGCGACCTGTGCGGCGACGGCCTGCCCGGCATGAACACCGAGTCGATGCGCGAGTACCTCCAGTGCGTCGCCGACCAGCGCCTTCAGCGTCTCGGCTTCGCGCCGGTGTACGGCTCCGAGAACCCCTTCTCGTTCATGGAGCTGCAGGGCGTTCAGGAGCTGACCAACTTCTTCGAGCGGCGCCCGTCGGCGTACCAGGTCGCCGTGGAGGGCTCGGTCTCCTTCGACGACGAGTTCTGATCCCGCGGCCCGGGTCCGTGCTCGGCGTCCCGCAGCTGCCGGTCGATCCGGCGGTCGTGGGCGTGGCCGATCAGTGACGGCAGGGCCATGAGCAGGAAGACTACGAGGACGGCCAGCGTGTTGAGTGCGTCGTGTGTGTTCATGACGTCCACTCTCGCGTCGGCCGTCCTCCGGCGTGAGTGGCAGAACTGACGCGACCCCTCGATTTCCTGCCAAGGGCGCGGCACACTGGGTCCATGCTGCGCAATGTGGCCGCCGTCGCGCTCGACGGCGTGCATCCCTTCGAACTCGGCGTCGTGTGCGAGGTGTTCGGCCTCGACCGCGGCGACGAGGGGCTTCCGGTGTACGACTTCGCGCTCGTCTCGGCCGAGGGCCCCACGCTCTCCACCCACGCGGGCTTCACCATCTCCACGCCGTACGGCCTCGACCGGCTCGAAGAGGCCGACCTGATCACCGTCCCGGCCGGGAACTCCTACGTGACGCGGGACTTCCCGCCCGCCCTGCTCGACGCCCTGCGCCGCGCCACCGAGCGCGGCGCCCGGGTCCTGAGCGTGTGCACCGGCGTCTTCGTGCTCGGCGCGGCCGGGCTCCTTGACGGGCGGCGGTGCGCGGTGCACTGGCGGCACGCCGACGAGCTGAGGCGCCGCTTCCCGCGCGCGGCCGTCGAACCGGACGTGCTGTACGTCGACGAGGATCCGGTGATCACCTCCGCGGGCACCGCGGCGGGCATCGACGCCGCGCTGCACCTGGTGCGCGCGGAGGACGGCCCGGAGGTGGCCAACGCCATCGCGCGCCGGATGATCGTGCCGCCGCACCGCGACGGCGGCCAGGCCCAGTACGTCGCGCGGCCGCTGCCGCGCACCCGGTGCGACACCGTCGGCGGCGCCCTCGCCTGGATGGAGCGCCATCTGGACCGGGAGCTGACCGTCGACCAGTTGGCCGCCCGCGCCCATATGTCGCCGCGCACCTTCGCGCGCCGCTTCAAGGAGGAGACGGGCACCACGCCCTACCGCTGGCTGCTGCGCCAGCGGCTGCTGCGCGCCCAGGAGCTCCTGGAGGCGACGGACGAGACGGTGGACACCGTCGCGGCGCGCTCCGGCTTCGGCACCGCCGCCGCGCTGCGCCACCAGTTCGTCCGCGCCCTCGGAACCACCCCGAACGCCTACCGGCGGACGTTCCGGGGGCCCGGCATCGGCACCGCCGCCTGACGCCGGGCCCCCGGGCGTCACCGCCGCCGCGCCCTCAGGACCAGCCTCCTCGGGTGCAGCGTGATGCCGACCTTGGTGCGGGAATCGGTCCGGGCCACGGGGGCGAGGTGCCACTTCGGGGCGACCGTCGCCAGGATGATGGCGAGTTCCGCCAGGCTGAAGTGATCCCCGGGGCACTTACGGTTGCCGACGCTGAAGGGCATCATGGCGAACTCCGGTACGCTCGCCGCGCGTTCCGGATTCCAGCGGTCCGGGTCGAACTCCAGATGCCGCTCGAAGGAACGCGGATCGCGCTGCATCGCGTACACGCTGTACACGATGTCCGCGTCGGCCGGAATGCGATAGCCGCCGAGGGCGGTCTCGGCAACGGACCGCCGCGTGAAAATCCAGGCGGCCGGTCGTATACGCATGGCCTCCGTGACGACATTGCGCGTGTGCGGCAGCTCCTTGAGGTCGGCGAAGGCGACAGGCCGACCTGCCGTCACGGAATTTACCTCTTCAACCAACCGCCTTTCGTGCTCCGGGTGTTCGGTGAGCAGTTGGAAGGTCCACGCCAGTGTCGACGCGACATTCTCGGCGCCCGCCACGACGAGAGAGACCACATGGTCGTGGATCTCCTGATCCGTCAGCGGCTGCCCCGATTCGTCGCGCGCTTGGAGCAATACGGCCAGCAAGTCCTCTTCCGTGCCGTTTTCACCGGCGCGGCGTTCGGCGACGATCTCGTCGACGACCGCGTGCAGATCGGCGAGCGCGCGCTCAAAGCGCCGGTTCGCGGGCGTCGGCACCCGGTAGAGCGGCCCCACGGAGAGCACCATGCGGCGGTACAGGCCCTCGAACACGGTGTGCAGCGCGTCGCTGATGCGGTCGGCCTTCTCCGCGATGGAGTCGACCTCCAGGAGGGAGCGGGACACGATGCGCACGGCGGTGCGGAACATCTCCGCGCTCACGTCCACCGCGTCGCCGTCACTCCAGCGGGCGGCCGTCGCCTGGGCCTCCTCCTCCATCACGCGCGCGTAGCCGACGACGCGCTCGGGGCGGAACGCGGGCTGCATCATGCGCCGCTGGCGCCGGTGCAGCGATCCGTTGCTGGTCGCCACGCCCTTGCCGAGGAGCACCTCCAGGGTGTCCCAGAGCGGCCCGCCGACGACATACTCCGGGCTCTTCAACAGGGCTCCGACGAGCTGCGGATCGCACACCGCGTACGCGGTCCTGGGCCCCAGCCTGATCCGGACGAGATCTCCGTGGTCACGCAGGGCGGCGAGGAAGCCGAGCGGGTCGCGCACGAGGTTCCAGGCGTGGCCGAGAAGCGGCGCTCCGCCGGGGACCAGTGGCGGTGTATTCAGCCGTGCGCGCGCGGCCTGGGCGGTTATCGCGGACGCCGTGGATTCGACGGTCATTCCTGTCCTCCTGCCAGTTCGGAACCTGCCCATTCGCACTCCGGGACATCGGGTCCCGGAGTGTCGGAGACATACGGCGGCAATGACCGGTCGAGCCAGCTCTCGACGCGATACCTGCCGGATTCGTGGTGGAACCAGTACACGGAACTGAACCAGTTCCGCATATTGAAGAGGCAGGACTGAAGCGCCGCGCTCACTTTGCGGCCCGCCGCGCTGCCGTCGATCAATTCATCGGCGAGGGCGAGGACTTCGGGTTCCACCGCGAGAAAGTCACTCACGCATTCGCTGACCCGCTGGTGCACCTCCGCGACGGCCTGCTCAAGGGACATTCCCTCGTGGTGGATGAGGGAGATCCCGAGATTGTGCACCTCGTCCCCTGCGAGCTCTTTCGGAAGCGAGCAGAGGTCGTTGTACCAGGCGGAGAAATCCTGGGTCGCGCGTGCCGCCGCGCGATACGCGGGATGTTTCCGCACCGCGTCCGGAAGCTCCTGGCGCGCGGTCGGTTCGAGCAGATCGATCCAGATCCAGTGCGCGAAGGTGAGCCGGCGCAGCTCGACGTACGCCTCGACGCTCGGCACCGTCCCGGTGCGGCGGTTGCCGAACTCGTGGTCGTAGGCGTCGATCACCGGGTGGAAGTGGCGGGCGAAGCGCGCGTTCCACCCCGGCCCGAGGTGCGCGTACAGCCTCAGGACGCAGTCCGCGAAGCCGGCGACCAGAGGGTCCTCGTGGTGCAGCTGGCGGCGCGGGTCACCGAGTGTCTCGTGCAACCCATGGCACAGACGCCGCCACCCGGCCGTCCTGCCGTGCACCGCGTCCCGGTCGTGCCGGTCGTCCCAGCCGAAGAACCAGGAGCTCAAGTCCGCGATGGCGGACAACAGTTCGTTTGGCGCACCGATGTAGTAGCCCGCCACCAGGTCGGTGTAGCAAAGTCCGTCGGCATATACCGCGACCTTGTCGGGGGGCATGAGCCGCTTTTCCAGGAGCCATGCGCGTGACTTCTCCTGAAGCTTTGGCCAATACGGATGCAGATGTCGGGGAAACTCCGACTCCACCACGGGAAGAGCCAGTGCGGGCGGCACGGATACCGCCGCTCGAACTGGTGACTGTACGGACTCGACCGGCTTCCGGCGTTGCCTCGGTACGCGTTCCATCGCATATGCCGGAACCCGTACCGGGACAGGTGCCGCCCGGTCCGACTGTGAAGTGCTGTGTGAGGAAGCAGGCACGAACAAACCCCTCTCAACCACCTGAGGACCCACGCCCCTCCCGCCGTGCCGGGCGCGCGCCGTTGCGTATCCCCGCGCTTTCTATTCAGCACCACAACTGACCGTTCAGGGAACAGATTTGCGCCATTCACTACCCCACCGTGCCGAGAACATCCCCTTACGTGACCGAATATGGATCACCGGCGGCTGATCGTGGGCTAGTCCTGTCCGGTTCTGAGCGGGTACGCCAACGGCCCCTGGTCAGTGGGGTGTTCCCCGACCAGGGGCCGCTGTCGTCACGCGCTTCCCGCGCGCCTCAACCGTGGCGCGGTTCAGTCATTCGGCACCACGGGGTAGCGCGGCGTGCCTTCCGCCATCTGCCGCAGCGCGTCCTTGCGCTCCCGCTTGGAGAGGCGGTCGATGTACAGATAGCCGTACAGGTGGTCCGTCTCGTGCTGGAGGCAGCGGGCGAAGTAGCCCGTGCCGCGCACCGTGATGGCGTTGCCCTTCTCGTCCTGCCCGGTCACGACCGCGTAGTCCGGGCGGGCCAGGTCCGCGTAGGCGGTGGGCACCGAGAGGCAGCCCTCGCCGGAGTCGTCCAGGCGGCGCCGGTCGGCGGGCAGCTCCTGCAGGACGGGGTTGCAGACGACGCCCACGTGCCGCACGCCCTCGTCGTCCATGCAGTCGTAGACGAAGACCTTCAGGTCGACGCCGATCTGGTTGGCGGCCAGGCCCACGCCCTGCGCGGTCCGCTGGCTCGCGAACATGTCGTCGACCAGCTTCGCGAGGTCGTCGTCGAAGGCGGTGACGTCCTTGCACTCCTTGTGCAGGACCGGATTGCCGACGACCGTGATCGGCCGCGATGTGCCGCGCTCGCGGTAGGCCGTCTCGCGCTCCTCGGCGTCCTCCGTGTCGATGACGAAGCCCTCGTCGTCGACCGGGAGCACTCCGCCCGGCCGCTGCTGCTCAGTGTCCTGCGCCATGTCCGCCGTATGCCTTCTTCCTGGGAACCCGAAGCATGTGGTGCCCGTACAGGGTACGGGGCGCCCTCGGGCCCGGCATCGCCCGCGGCCCGCGCCCGGTCGGGGTCAGGAGTCGGTCAGGGGCCGGTCAGGTGTCGGAGAGGTCAGAGGAGGCGGAGGGGCCGGAGGGGTCCGCGGCGTCAGCAGACCTCTTCGAGGTCCCGCCAGTCCCGGGAGTCCGGGCTGTCGGTCACCCAGCCGTCGAGGAGCCCGCGCACCAGCCCGGGGGGCGCCGCGATGCCGCACTCGCGCTCGGGCACCCACAGGGGCCCTGGGCTGCGGTGGCCGAGGGGTCCTGGATGCCCCGGCTCGCTGTGGTCGTGCGGGTCCAGGTGCTCCCCGTCGCCCTCGTCGCTCGGCATGCGCGACTCCGAGCACATGCGGCACAGCAGCCGCACCGACGACGACCAGTCCTCCGCGGCGAAGCCCGCGTCGGAGGCGAGCTTCTCCAGGGCGTCCCGGTCGTCCTCGGTCGCGGCCTCCAGGAGGACGACCCAGGTGGGCACGGGAGAGGGCGCCCACAGCTCGATCTCGTCGAAGACGGGGTAGGCGTGCCCGGCGGACGTGGTGCGCTCCCCGTGCGGGACCCCGTCGTGCAGCACGACCTCGCCCCAGCGGCGCCCGGAGGACGGCAGCGGGATGGACAGGACCTCGATGCGGGCCGGGTCGAGCCTGCGGCCCCACACGACCTCCGCCTCGCCCTCCGGCGAGAGCCGCACGGCCGCGCTGCCCAGGTCCATGCCCGTGGGCTCGCCCGTCGCGGCGATCCCGCCGGGCACCTTGAGGCCGTACGCCTGCCAGGCCCTGCGCGCCAGCGGCCAGTCCTGCAGGGCGGTGGCCGCGATGCCCACGTTCCACCAGTCAGGGGCGCCCGCCGAGCGGTCAAGGAGCGCCACGGCCCGCAGGCCCGCGGCCCGGGCCTGCTCCCAGTCGTGGCGGAACTTGTGGAGCAGCGCGAGATTGAACCAGGACTCCGAGAGCCAGGGTTCGAGATCGGCGGCGCGCGTCAGGAGCGCGCCCGCGTCCTCGTAGCGGCCGTCGCCGATGAGCGTGAACGCCCTGTCGGTGGCCTGCCGCCAAGAGGCGGAGGGCCGGTGCCGTCCCTTGCCGAAGATCCTCACGATTCCCGCCTGCCAGCTCTTGTCGGGTGTGACCCCACCGCCGCGCCGCCGCGCGGCCCGGCTTCTCCGGGGTCCCTTCGCATCCAACCACGTACGGTCGGACGGCCGCTCATTACCCATGGGTTACCCAACGGGGCCCGGGGTCAGACGACCCTCCCCGGGGCCCTCGCGGGGCGCCCCAGACCCGCCCCTTCCCGAACTGGGGGGCGCCGCCCCCCAGCCCCCCGATCGTGTAGGGGGCCGCGGCCCCCTACCCCGCCTTATTGCCGCTTCGCGGCTCGTCCTCAAACGCCGGACGGGCTTGTACCCGTCAAGGCTCGGGCCAGGGCCTCCACCACCTCCGGCTGGTACTCGCGGCCGGTCGCCAGCCGCAGTCGTGCCAGGGCGGCCAGTGGCCCCTGGGGTCCGTGTTCCCGCGCCATCTCGTCGTACGCGTTCGCGGTGCGGACGATACGGGCGGTGAGCGGCTGCTCGCGGTACGGATCGGCCTGGCGTTCCACGACGACGGCGACCGCGGCGGCCACCCCGGTCTGGCGGACGACCGCGCCGCCGAGCAGGGCGATGCGGCGCTGCTCGGCCTCGGGCAGCGCCGCCGTGGCGCCCGCGGGCACGGGGTCGACGAGGGAGAGCTGCCCGATGTCGTGCATCAGCGCCGCGTACTCCAGGACCGTGAGGTCGGCCCCGCCGAGCCCGAGCTCGCGGCCCATGGCGCGGCTGAGGTCGGCGACGCGGCGGGCGTGGCCCGCGGGGGTGTACCCGGCGATCTCGGTGGCGCGGGCGAGCGACGCGATGGTCTGCCGGTAGGTGGCGCGCACGGCGGCGTAGCGCCGCACGGCCAGCTGGGTGAGCAGCAGCGGGCAGCTGAACACGGGCAGCGCCCACAGCCCCGCCACGGCCACGGCGAGCGCCATCACGGCGCCGGTCGCGCACACGGCGGAGCCGATGCCGGGCACCCGCCGCAGCTCGTCCCGCAGCAGCGGCCCGAACGGCCACCCGGTGCGGGCGTGCGCGAGGGCGGCGGCGAGGACGGCGTCGCACAGCGCGGTGAGCGCGAGCAGCGCCACCACGGCCGCCGCGTACCGGGCCCCGTGTCCCGTACGCCCCGACGGCGCCCCGGAGTGGTACAGCGGCTGGAAGCACACCGCGGCGAACGTGACCGTGAGGACCCGGCGGGCCATGCGGTCGGGCGCGGGCCCCCGGCCGACCGCGACGTAGGGCACGGCGGCGACGAGCCCCGCCGCGACCACGACGGCGACCACCTGGAGGACGCCGTGGTGCGTCGCCCGGCCGCCGCTCTCGCCGAGCAGGGCGTACGCGAGGGCGCCCGCGGCCCCCAGCGGAGCCGGTTCCCGCTCACCCCCGCCGCCCCACCTGGCCAGCTCCCCGACGGCTATGAGCACCCCGAAGGCGAGGGCCAGCGAGGGCTCGCGCACGCCGTGCCACAGGGTCGCGGCGAGGGCGACGGCGGCGATCAGCAGGGCGGCGCACCGGATGCCCGCGGCCGCGGCGGCCGCGCGCCGGCCGCCGCCGGGCGCGGTCACCACCCGGCCGGCCCGCGCGCCACGGACGCCCCGGCGGCCCGCGCACCCGCACCACCGCCTGCGCCACCGCCCGCGCCACCGCCCGGGGCCCCGGCCACGTCCCGGCCGCCCCAGCCGTCCCACCCGCACCCCATGTCCTCAGCCGTGACGTTTCCCCCGGCTCCCCCGCCCTCGGCCGCGGTCGTGGCCATGCTCTCGGTGGCCCAGCCGCAGCGGTCGAGCGCGCGGGCCAGGGCGGCGACCATGGCGGGGTCGAACTGCGCCCCGGCACAGCGCTCCAGCTCGGCCACCGCGGCCTCGACGGGGCGGCCCTGCCGGTAGGAGCGGGTGGACGTCATGGCGTCGAAGGCGTCGGCGACGGCCACCACCCGCGCGCACTCCGGGATCTGGGAACCCGCGAGACCGTAGGGGTAACCGCTTCCGTCGATCCGTTCGTGGTGGTGCAGGATGGCCGCCCGCGCCTCCCCGAGGAAGCCGATGCCCCGCACCATCTCGTGCCCGTACTCGGGGTGCAGCTCGATCACGCGCCGCTCCTGCGGGGTCAGCGGTCCCTCCTTGCGCAACAGCCGGGTGGGGACGCCGAGTTTGCCCACGTCGTGCAGGATTCCGGCGAAGCGGAGCACCTCCACGCGCTCGTCGTCCATGCCGAGTTCGCGCCCGATCAGGACCGACGCGCGGCCGACCCGCTCGCTGTGGCCGCGGGTGTAGCGGTCCTTGATGTCGACGGCCTGCACCAGCGCGCGGATCGTGGCCTGGTGGGCGGAGCGCTCGCGGTGGTACTGGGCGAACACCCAGCAGGAGACGCCCATCGGAAGGAGCACCAGGAGCGCGGCCAGCGGGCCGTACCTGCTGTTCCACAGGACGGCCATCATCAGCCCGGCGAGCCCGTGCACGGCGACGGGCGCGAGCGGCGGCGCCGCGCGCCAGGCCCGCCGCGGCGGCACCCGCTCCGCCGTCGCCAGGATGCCGCCGTCGAGGGCGGCGAGCGCCAGGGCGAAGCAGAGCACGGCGGCCCCGGCAGGCAGCAGCACGTAGGGAAAGTCGGGCGGCGCCGACGCCGCCGCGGGCCCGCCGAGCGCGGCGTACGCCTGCCCCGACGCCCAGGCGGCGAGGGCGAGTTGGGACGCGCGCCAGGTCCGGCGCAGCCACCGGGGGCGCCGTTCGACTCGGGCGAGGAGGGCGCCGGGGACGGCGACGAGCGCCGCCGCGGCGGGCGGCAGCAGGAACACCCCGGCGAGCAGCACGGGGTAGAAGGCGGGCGCGGCGGGCCCGAACCGGTCGACGACGCGCTCCCCGCACGCGTACAGGAGCGCGAGCGGCGCGAGGACCGTCCAGGGGGTGCGGGGTCCGGCCGCGGGCAGGGCGCAGACGGCGCCACCGAGCGCGGCGCACAGGACGTAGCCGCGGGCCCACACCGGCACCGACCGCATAAGCCATCTCCTCCCGATCCAGGTCGGGAGATTAGAACGGGGGCGCGGGACCCCAGCGCTCGCGGCCGCTAATTAGCACCTTCGAGTGAGAAAGGGGGGAAGAAAGAAAGAGAAACGTTCAACTAATGTGTGAACGGCCTTCTCCAGCGGCACGTGCCCGGCGGTCGGGGCGGCCGACGCGGCCCCGGGGCGGCCGGGCGCGAGACCCGGCACCGCACCGCTCAGGAACCAGGGGCCAGGTCCACGTCCTGGTCCGGCACGGCCTGGCCCGAGCGGATCAGGTCGATCCGCCCCATCACCTTCGCGCGCAGGTCCGCGGGCACGTCGTCCTGCCCGCAGCAGCGCTTGACCAGCTTCTTCACCGCCTGCTCGAGGCCGTACTTCTCCAGGCAGGGAGAGCACTCCTCGAAGTGCGTCTCGAACTTGGTGCAGTCGCTGTCCGGCATCTCGTGGTCGAGGAACTCATAGAGATGGTCCAGGACCTCACTGCAGTCAGTCTCGTGCGGCTCTCCGCAGCTCATGAGCCCGAGCCTTTCGCTTCGTTCGACTCTCCGGCACCGGCCGGGACCAGGCCGCGGTCGCGCGCGTAGTCCTCGAGCATGCCGCGGAGTTGGCGGCGGCCGCGGTGAAGACGGGACATCACCGTACCGATGGGTGTACCCATGATGTCCGCGATCTCCTTGTACGCAAAGCCCTCTACGTCCGCGAGATAGACGGCGATGCGGAATTCCTCGGGAATCGCCTGCAGCGCGTTCTTCACGTCGGAGTCCGGCAGGTGGTCGAGGGCCTGGGACTCGGCCGAGCGCAGTCCGGTGGACATGTGCGACTCGGCGCGCGCCAGCTGCCAGTCCTCGATCTCCTCGGCGGCGCTGCGCTGGGGCTCGCGCTGCTTCTTGCGGTACGAGTTGATGAACGTGTTCGTGAGGATGCGGTACAGCCAGGCCTTGAGGTTGGTGCCCTCGCGGAACTGGTGGAACGACGCGTACGCCTTCGCGTAGGTCTCCTGCACCAGGTCCTCCGCGTCCGCGGGATTGCGCGTCATGCGCAGCGCCGCCGAGTACATCTGGTCGAGGAACATCAGCGCGTCCCGCTCGAAGCGGGCCGTGCGCTCCGCGGCCGTCTCCTCGGGACGCTCCGGCTGCTCGGAGTGACCGTGCTCAGTCCCTGCGTCGGTCCCAGTGACCGGACCCACCTCCTCCAACGACGTGGCGGGGCCGTAAGCGGTCCCACTGGTTTCGGAGGATAGACGACGACCCGCTTTGCGCGCCGCTCGAATAGAGGCCGCCTTGGGTGCGCTCAGCACGCTCCACTCCAGGTCAGAGGCGTTGGAGCGGTCCGGGCAGATGGTCGTTCCCATGCGGCGGTCTCCCTCTCGTACGAACCCTGTTTGCGTTCCGTACGCGAGAACAGTCGTCACACCCTCAACATTCCCGACGGGCCCGCCCACGCGGCGACGGCGTCCGTGATCCGGCTCACTGCCTCCTCCTGGCCGATGCCTGCCCGCTTGGGCACGGCGAAGGAGTGGTCGCCGAAGGGGATCTCGACGAGGTCGTACGAGCCGCCCTCGGGGAACTCGGCGGGCTTGCCGAAGGGGTCGTTGCCGCCCTGGACGACGAGGGTGGGCACCCCGGCGCCGAGCAGTTCGTCAGCGCGGGACTTCTCCGGCCTGCCCGGCGGGTGCAGCGGGAAGCTCAGCGCGAGCACGGCGGCCGCGCCGAGCTCGGTGGCCGTGCGGCAGGCGACGCGGGCCCCGGCGCTGCGGCCGCCCGCGATCACGGGCGGTCCTGGCTTCGCGAGGGCGGGCCACACGCCGCGCCAGCCGGTGTCGAGCGTCTTCGGCGCGGGCGCCACCTTCTTCCCCGCGACCCGCCAGGGCTGCTCCACCAGGGCGACGGTCACGCCGTGCGCGGGCAGGGCGGCGGCGATGGCCGCGAGGTCCCTGGCCTCGATGCCGCCGCCCGCCCCGTGGCTGACGGCGAGCACGAAGCGCGCCTTCTTCGCCGGGTGCCAGGTGATCCGGGCGGCGCCGGCGTCGGTCTCGACGAGCTCGCTGTGGGTCTCGCCGCGGCTCTCGCTGTGCGTCTCACTGTGCGTCACGTCAGAAGAGTGTGCCCTCTTCGGGGCCCTCCAGCTCCTTCAGGAGCTCCGGGCCGTTGTTGCGGACGTTGCTGACGGCCGTCGACACCGGGTACGCGCGAAGGAGCCCGGCGGGCGGCGGCTCCAGGAGCGTGCGCAGGTCCTCCACGTCGGTGCGCGCCGGGTCCAGCCAGGCGTCCCAGCGGTCGGGGGTGAGCATCAGCGGCATCCGCGGGTGGATGTCCGCGAGCGACTGGGGGCCTTCCTCTGGGGCGGCGGCCAGCGGCGTGGTCTCCGCCTCCGTGGTGATCACCGAGCACGTCACCCACCAGGCCAGCGGGTGCTCGTCGGGCAGCGTGCGGTCCCGCCAGAACTCGTACAGGCCCGCCATCGCGAACACCGAGCCGTCGGCGGGCAGCACGAAGTAGGGCTGCTTGCGGGGCCGCTTCTTCTTGCCCTCGACCTCCAGGTCGCGCTCGGCGGCGGCGGTCACCCACTCGTAATAGCCGTCGGCGGGCAGGACACAGCGGCGGGCGGCGAAGGCGCGGCGGTAGGAGGGCTTCTCGTGCACCGTCTCGGCGCGCGCGTTGATCATCCGCGCGCCGCCCTCCGGCGTCTTCGCCCAGGACGGCACGAGTCCCCACTTCAGCTTGCGCAGCTGACGAACCGGACGTTTGTCCTCGGCGTCCTTAAGGGGGCGGTCGAGGACGGCGTAGACCTCTTTCGTGGGAGCGACGTTGTAGTCCGCCTCCAGCGCCTCTTCCGGCTCCCACTTCTCGATCTCAAAGACTCCTGCGAGATCCTCGGGCCTACGACTCGATGCATACCGTCCGCACATACGTGCCACACTGCCACGCCGTGGCCGACGACAGGGAGCCAACCGAGCAATGCACACCATCGCTTCCGCCAGCCTGAGCGACCTGTGGGACCGCGTCGTCGGCACGCAGTCCGCGCCCGACCGGTGGCTGGTGATCGCCGCCGGTGTCGTGGCCCTGGCCGCCGTCGTCCCGCACGGGGTGTGGCGCCTGGCCCGCAACGCCATCACCATCGCCCACGAGGGCGGCCACGGCCTGGTGGCCCTGCTGACCGGCCGCCGCCTCGACGGCATCCGGCTGCACTCCGACACCAGCGGCCTCACCGTCAGCCGCGGCAAGCCCACCGGGCTCGGCATGATCCTGACCGCCGCCGCGGGCTACACCGCGCCCCCACTGCTCGGCCTCGGCGGCGCGGCGCTGCTCTCCCAGGGGCACATCACGGCCTTCCTGTGGCTCGCCACGGCCCTGCTCGCGGCGATGCTGGTGATGATCCGCAACGCCTACGGGGCGCTCACCATGGTCGTGGCGGGCGGCGCGTTCCTGGTCGTCTCCTGGCTGGCCAGCACCGACGTACAGGCGGCCTTCGCGTACGCCGTGGTGTGGTTCCTGCTCCTCGGCGGCGTGCGGCCCGCCTTCGAACTCCAGGCGAAGCGGCGGCACGGCGGCGCCGGGGACTCGGACGCTGACCAGCTGTCGCGCCTGACCCACGTTCCGGCCGGAATGTGGCTGTTCCTCTTCCACGCCGTGTCGCTGTGCTCGCTGATAGGCGGAGGCCGCTGGCTGCTCACCACGTGAGGGGGCGGGCGGGGCCCGCCCGACATCTTCGGGCCACCCCGCCGACACCCGTCCGTAGCGCCGTGCTCCCTACCACTTCTCTGGTTCGCCTGGATTTCACCACTTTTGATCAAGATCTGCGGTCGTCGCCAACCACTAAAGTGAAGGACATGACCGTGAACCCGACGCACACCGCCCTCTGGCCCGCCCCGCACGCGAGCGGAGCCGTCGCCGCGACGGTCCACGTGCCGGGCTCCAAGTCGGTCACCAACCGCGCCCTCGTCCTGGCCGCCCTCGCCGCCGAGCCCGGCTGGCTGCGCCGCCCCCTGCGTTCGCGGGACACGCTCCTGATGGCCGCGGCCCTGCGCGCCATGGGCGTCGGCATCGAGGAGACGGTGTCCTCGTCCTCCAGCTCCGCCGGGGCGGGCGGCCCCGACGGCTCCGGCGAGGCCTGGCGCGTCATCCCCTCGGGCCTGCACGGCCCGGCCACGGTCGACGTGGGCAACGCGGGCACCGTGATGCGCTTCCTGCCGCCGGTCGCCACGCTCGCCGACGGCGCCATCCGCTTCGACGGCGACGCCCGTTCCTACGAGCGCCCCCTGCACGGCGTGATCGACGCGCTGCGCTCCCTGGGCGCCCGCATCGACGATGACGGGCGCGGCGCGCTGCCCCTGACCGTGCACGGCGGCGGCGCCCTGGACGGCGGCCAGGTCTCGATCGACGCCTCGTCCTCGTCCCAGTTCGTGAGCGCCCTGCTGCTCTCGGGCCCCCGCTTCAACCAGGGCGTGGAGGTGCGGCACGTGGGCGGCGCCCTGCCCTCCATGCCGCACATCCGCATGACGGTCGACATGCTGCGCTCGGCGGGCGCGCAGGTGGACACCCCGGAGGCGGGCGGCGAGCCGAACGTGTGGCGGGTCACCCCCGGCGCGCTGCTCGGCCGCGACCTGACGGTCGAGCCCGACCTGTCCAACGCCCAGCCGTTCCTGGCCGCGGCCCTGGTCACCGGGGGCCGCGTGACGATCCCGGACTGGCCCACGCGCACCACCCAGCCCGGCGACGCGCTGCGCCAGCTGTTCACCGAGATGGGCGGCTCCTGCGAACTGACCGAAGCGGGCCTCACCTTCACCGGCTCAGGCTCGGTCCGCGGCATCGACGCCGACCTCAGCGAGGTCGGCGAGCTGACCCCGGGCATCGCGGCCGTCGCCGCCCTCGCCGACTCCCCCTCCACCCTGCGCGGCGTCGCCCACTTGCGCCTGCACGAGACGGACCGCCTGGCCGCGCTCACCAAGGAGATCAACGAGCTGGGCGGTGACGTCACCGAGACCGCCGACGGCCTGCACATCCGCCCGCGCAAGCTGCACGGCGGCGTCTTCCACACCTACGACGACCACCGCATGGCCACCGCGGGCGCGATCATCGGCCTCGCCGTGCCGGGCGTACAGATCGAGAACGTGGCGACGACGGCGAAGACGCTGCCCGACTTCCCCGAGCTGTGGTCCGGGATGCTCGGGAACTGACGGGCGATCACGATCATGCGCCGCTACGGCAAGAACCCGGACGAGGACGACATCCGCGTCCGCCCCAACCGCAAGGGCAACCGCCCGCGCACCCGCATCCGCCCCAAGCACGAGGACGCCGCCGACGGCATGGTCCTCACCGTCGACCGGGGCCGCCTCACCTGCCTCGTCGACGGCCGCGCCGTCATCGCGATGAAGGCCCGCGAACTGGGCCGCAAGGCCGCCGTGGTCGGTGACCACGTCGGCATCGTCGGCGATCTGTCCGGCAAGAAGGACACCCTCGCCCGGATCGTCCGCATCGAGGAGCGCACCTCGGTGCTCCGCCGCACCGCCGACGACGACGATCCCTACGAGCGCGTGGTCGTCGCCAACGCCGACCAGCTCGCGATCGTCACCGCCCTCGCCGACCCCGAGCCGCGCCCCCGCATGATCGACCGGTGCCTGGTCGCGGCGTACGACGGCGGGCTCTCCCCGCTGCTCGTCCTCACCAAGTCCGACCTGGCCCCGCCGGACAAGCTCCTGGAGCTGTACGGCGACCTGGACATCCCCTACGTCGTCACCAGCCGCGAGGAGCTGGAGAGCGGCACCGCCGTGCAGCGCGTGCGCGCCGAACTCGACGGCAAGGTCACGGCGTTCGTCGGCCACTCCGGCGTCGGCAAGACCACCCTCGTGAACGCGCTCGTCCCCGACGACCTGCGGCGCACGACGGGACATGTGAACGCGGTGACCGGGCGCGGCCGCCACACCACCACCTCCGCCCTCGCGCTGCCGCTGGGCGGCGGCGACGGCTGGGTGGTCGACACCCCGGGCGTGCGCTCCTTCGGCCTGCACCACGTCGACCCCTCGCGCGTCATCCACGCCTTCCCCGACCTGGAGCCCGGCACGGAGAACTGCCCGCGCGCGTGCAGCCACGACGAGCCGGACTGCGCCCTGGACGCCTGGGTCGCCGAGGGGCACGCCGACCCCGCCCGCCTCTACTCACTGCGCAGGCTCCTGGCCACGCGGGAGCGCCGCGACGGCGACTGAGCCGCCTCCGGTTCCCGCGGCGCGGGTCCGTCCCCGCGCGGCCTGGCACCCGTGCCCGCGGGCCCTGGCCTCCGATCGCGTGCCGTCTCCCGCGAGGGTGACCCGATCTTCGCGTTGTTTACGCCTGGGGCCCGCAGGTAAGTGCATAATCGCACCAAGATTGTTCCAAGCTTTGGCGAAGCAGTCACGGAACGTACGGGTCGTACGGACGCGGGAGGCACAACCATGGCGTGGCTGCTGGTCATCGTCGCCGGAATCCTCGAGACGGGCTTCGCGGTCTGCCTGAAGCTGTCGCACGGCTTCACCCGGGTCTGGCCCACCATCGCCTTCGCCTGCTTCGCCCTCGGCAGCTTCGGCCTGCTCACGCTGGCCCTGAAGAAGCTGGACGTGGGTCCGGCGTACGCGGTGTGGACGGGCATCGGCGCCGCGGGCACGGCCATCTACGGCATGATCTTCCTCGGTGACCTGGTCTCCACGCTCAAGATCGTCTCGATCTCGCTGGTGATCGTCGGCGTCATCGGCCTCCAGCTGTCGGGCTCGGCGCACTGAGGCCCACTGAGGTCACTGAGGTCACTGAGGCACGCTAAGGCACGCGGCCCTCTGCCCGGCGGCCCGCTGAGCACCCGGAACCCGGAGCCCCGCCCCGTCACCGGCCGACCGCGCCCGCGACCACCCGCCGTACCAGCTGGACCGAGTCCTCGTCACGCGCCGCGGGCGCCACGACGAACGACAGTGCCACCCGCACCGCGCTCTCGCAGGCCCGCGCCAGGTCCTCCGTCTGCGAGGGGCGGCCCCGCTCGACCAGGGCGGCCATGGCCCGGTCGCGGACCTGGGCGAGCAGTTCGGCCGGGGCCGGAACGCCGGCGTCCGCGCGGCGCTGCGCGGGCACCGGCGAACTGGACACCGCCGCCCGGCTCGGCGCGGGCAGGCGCTCGCTCCAGAAGCCGGTGAGCACCGCCCGCACCAGGACGTTCTCCCGCGCGGCGCCGATGGTCCAGGCGCTCACCGCGGCGAGCCGGTCCACGGGGTCGCGGGCCTGGGCCAGCGCCCGCTCCACGCCCCGCAGATAGGCGTCCGTCTCACGCCGCAGCAGGGCCCGCGCCAGACCGTCCTTGCTGCCGAACTCGTTGTACAGGGTCTGCCGGGAGACCCCGGCGACCGCCGCCACGTCGACCATCCGCACGCCCGCCCACGGCCTGCGGGCCAGTGCGGTGTACGCCGCGTCGAGCAGAGATTCCCGCGCTGCAGGCATGGTCGCCTCCCGCTGCCCCGGGCCGAGCGGCCCTTGCGGTTCTGCTCGTCAGAGTTGACGTGCCCGACAGCACTGTCAAGGGTTCCGGCGGGCGGCGCCCGATACGCGCTGTGGCTCGCGCGAAACGGGATCGATACTGTTCATCCATGCCCGACTACCACGATGATCTGCGTCTCGCCCATGTCCTCGCGGACGCCGCCGACGCCGCGACCATGGCCCGGTTCAAGGCCCTCGACCTGAAGGTCGAGACCAAGCCGGACATGACGCCGGTCAGCGAGGCCGACAAGGCCGCCGAGGAACTGATCCGCGGCCAGCTCCAGCGCGCCCGCCCGCGCGACGCCATCCTCGGCGAGGAGTACGGCATCGAGGGCACGGGCCCGCGCCGCTGGGTCATCGACCCCATCGACGGCACCAAGAACTACGTGCGGGGCGTGCCGGTCTGGGCCACGCTCATCTCCCTCATGGAGGCGGGCGAGGGGGGCTATCAGCCGGTGGTCGGCGTGGTCTCCGCGCCCGCGATCGGCCGCCGCTGGTGGGCGGCGAAGGGCAGCGGCGCGTTCACCGGCCGCAGCCTGTCGTCGGCGACGCGGCTGCGGGCGTCGAAGGTGTCCAGGCTCCAGGACGCGTCGTTCGCGTACTCCTCGCTCAGCGGCTGGGAGGAGCAGGGGCGCCTGAACGGCTTCCTCGACCTCACGCGCGCCGTCTGGCGCACCCGTGGCTACGGCGATTTCTGGCCGTACATGATGGTCGCCGAGGGCTCGGTCGACCTGTGCGCGGAGCCCGAGCTGTCCCTGTGGGACATGGCGGCGACGGCGATCGTGGTGACGGAGGCGGGCGGCCGCTTCACCGGCCTCGACGGCAGGCCGGGCCCGCACAGCGGCAACGCGGCGGCGTCGAACGGCCTGCTCCACGACGACCTGCTCGCCTATCTGAACCAGCGCTAGCGCGCCTTCGGGCGCGCGAACGGGGCGCGCCCGCTCGCCGCGCGCCCGCCGAACTGACCGCACGCACCCCCTTGTTGGCGTTCCGCTTCGCTGCGACTCTGAGAGTTCCCCCACTTGTGAACTTGTGAATCCTTTCTCTTGGCAATGCCGCTCCCTACTGGAGGCATGCCAAGGACAAAGGGATCGCCAAGGAGGTGGCTCACGCCCATGCTCGTCCGCGACGCCATGAGCACGTTGGTCCTCACCATCGGCCCCGCCCACACCCTGCGCCAGGCCGCCAGGCTGATGTCGGCGCGCCGCGTCGGCGCGGCCGTCGTCCTCGACCCCGACACCTACGGACTCGGCATCCTGACCGAGCGCGACGTCCTCAACTCCCTCGGCCTCGGCCAGGACCCCGACCGCGAGACCGCGGGCGCGCACACGACGACGGACATCGTCTTCGCGACGCCGTCCTGGACCCTGGAGGACGCCGCGGACGCCATGTCGCACGGCGGGTTCCGGCATCTGGTCGTCCTCGACGGGGACGAGCCGGTGGGCATCGTCTCCGTGCGCGACATCATCCGCTGCTGGGCACCGAGCCGCCGCCCGACGACGGTGGCCTGAACACGGCGGTACGTGGCCGCGTCAACACGGCGGACGGGCCGGGCCCCCGAGGGGGTCCGGCCCGTCACCTACGGCAAGGGCCTGGGTGTTAGCCGCGCAGGGCCTGGACAGCGGCCTCCAGGCGCTTGCCGAAGTCTTCGTCGGCACGACGGAAGTTGTCGATCGCCCGCTCGGCGATGTCGTCGCGCGAGACGCCCGCGATGTTTCCCGCGAGGTTCTCGATGAGACGGCCCTTCTCGTCCTCCGACATCAGCCGGTAGAGGTTGCCCGCCTGCACGAAGTCGTCGTCCTCGGTGTGCGAGGGCGTCGCGTGGGTGCCGGTGCCGCCGGCGAACCCGGCCGTCGCGCCCCACAGCGGCCGGTCCGTCTGGGCCGGGCCCCCGAAGGAATTGGGCTCGTAGTTCTTGGCGCCCTTGTGGCGGCCGTCGTACATGAAGCCGTCACGGCCGTAGGTGCGGGCCTCGGTGGCGTGCGGACGGTTCACCGGGAGGTGGTCGGCGTTGATGCCGACCCGGTAGCGGTGCGCGTCGGCGTAGGCGAACAGGCGGCCCTGGAGCATCTTGTCCGGGGACGGGCCGATGCCGGGGACGAAGTGCGCGGGCGAGAAGATCGCCTGCTCGACCTCGGCGAAGACGTTCTCCGGGTTGCGGTTGAGCTCCAGCTTGCCGATCTCGATCGGCGGGTAGTCCGCGTGCGGCCACACCTTGGTGAGGTCGAAGGGGTTGAAGCGGTACCCGGCCGCGTCGGCCGCGGGCATGATCTGGACCTGCACCGTCCAGGTCGGGAACTCGCCGCGCTCGATGGCCTGCCGCAGGTCCCGCTGGTGGCTGTCGGGGTCGGCACCGGCGAGCCGGTCGGCCTCGGCCTGGGTGAGGTTCTCGATGCCCTGGTCGGTCTTGAAGTGGTACTTGACCCAGAAGACCTCGCCCGCCTCGTTCTGCCACTGGAAGGTGTGCGAGCCGAAGCCGTCCATGTGGCGGTACGACGCCGGGATGCCGCGGTCGCCGAACAGCCACGTCACCTGGTGCGTGGTCTCCGGGCTCAGGCCCCAGAAGTCCCAGACGTTGTCCGCCTCCTGGGAGCCGGTGTACGGATCGCGCTTCTGGGTGTGGATGAAGTCGGGGAACTTGATGGCGTCCCTGATGAAGAAGATCGGGGTGTTGTTGCCGACGAGGTCGTAGTTGCCCTCCTCGGTGTAGAACTTCAGCGAGAAGCCGCGCGGGTCGCGCACCGCGTCGGCCGCGCCCAGGTTGCCCGCGACCGTGGAGAAGCGCAGGAAGACCTCGGTCTCCTTGCCGATCCCGGAGAGGAACGCGGCTCGCGTGTACGGCGTGACGTCCGCCGTCACCGTGAACGTGCCGTACGCGCCCGCGCCGCGCGCGTGCACGACGCGCTCCGGGATGCGCTCGCGGTTGAAGTGCGCCAGCTTCTCCAGGAGGTGCTGGTCCTGGAGGAGCACCGGACCGCCGACGCCCGCCGTCTCGCTGTTCTGGTTGTCGGCGACCGGCGCGCCGGCCTCGGTGGTGAGGGGTCCCTGCGTCACGTGCGCCTCCTGCGTCATTCCGTGCAAGTCCTGTCCCTTGGTGTTCGCCGTACTCGATCCTACGATAGACATTGTCTAAGTCAAGTGAGCTTCCAAAGTCACACCCGTTCGGGATCTGGTCCCCCTGCTGTTAGGCTGGCTGTATGAGTGACCTGTTGGAACGCCTGCGCGGACGCGGCTGGCGCATGACCTCCCAGCGGCGCGTCGTGGCCGAGGTCCTCGACGGGGACCACGTCCATCTGACGGCTGACGAGGTGCACGCCCGCGCCGTCGTGAAGCTTCCCGAGATCTCCCGGGCGACCGTCTACAACACCCTGGGCGAGCTGGTCTCCCTCGGCGAGATCCTCGAGGTCACCACGGACCGCAGGGCCAAGCGGTACGACCCGAACGCGCACCGGCCGCACCAGCACCTGGTCTGCGCCCGCTGCGGCGCCATCCGCGACGTCCATCCGACGGGCAATCCGCTCGCGAGCCTCCCGGACTCCGAGCGCTTCGGCTTCACGATCTCGGACGTGGAGGTCACGTACCGAGGCGTCTGCCCCTCGTGTGCGGCGGCCGCTTAGACGGTCATGTGTAAGGCCCAGCATCCATAGGGTGCTGGGCCTTACATGTGTGTGCATCGCCGCCTGCTGGCAGGCGCGCGAGAACGCTTTCCGGGCGTACGCGAAAACACCGAGGGCCCGGAACCAGTGACTGGTTCCGGGCCCTCGGCCTTCAGTAGCGGGGACAGGATTTGAACCTGCGACCTCTGGGTTATGAGCCCAGCGAGCTACCGAGCTGCTCCACCCCGCGTCGGTGAACCCAACAGTACGCCAAGCCTACGACCAGCGCAAATCGCTTCCGCGTACGGAAAGACAGGCGCCCAGGGCCCGCACGCGGGGCCCGCTCGGGGCCCGCGCGGGCCCCGCCGCGTCCCTATGCGGAGAGCTCCTGCCGCAGCGCCTCGCCAAGGCGGGCCGCCCGCTCGGCGACCTCCGCCGGGCCGAGCTCCACCGCCCGCGAGGCCCACCGCTTGCCCTCCACGAGCTGCCCCCGGCGGGCGTAGAGCAGGGCGAGCCGCAGCGCCGCGCGCCCGTGCCCGGCGTCGGCGGCCCGCGTCCACCACAGCGCCGCTTCCGGCTCGCTGCCCTCGCGGGCCAGCAGAAGGCCCAGGTTGAACGCGCCGTTGCGGCTCCCGGCCTCCGCCGCGCGGCGGTACCAGCGCGCCGCCTCGACCACGTCGCCCCGCCCGGCGGCGAGCATTCCGACCCGCACCTGGGCGCGGCGGTGCCCCTGCTGGGCCGCGCGCTCGTACCACTCCTCGCACTCCGACTTGCGGGCCACGGGCTCGCCGAGCGCGGGCGCGTCCGCGTTCGGGCGGCGCGCGTCGAGCACGGTGCCGAGCCGGTACGCCGCCTCGGCGCTGCCGCCGCCCGCCGCGCACCGCAGGTGCCGCTCGGCCTCCCGCTCGTCGCCCTCGCGCAGGCGCGCCGTGCCGACCTGGAGCGCGGCGTCGGTGTGGCCCGCCGCCGCGGCGCGCTCGTACCAGCGCAGCGCCGCCGCCTCGTCGCCCCTGCTCGCGTACAGGATCCCGAGGTTGAACGCCGCGTCCACGCTTCCGGCCTCCGCGGCCTTGGAGAACCAGGGCTCGGCGCCCGCCGCGTCGTCGCCCTGGAGCAGCAGCACGGCGAGCGCGTTGGCCGCCTCGCGGTGGCCCGCGTAGGCGGCGCGGCGGTACCACTGGTCGGCCTGCGCGGTGCGCTTCTGCTCGGCGCACAGCAGGCCGAGGTTGTACGCGCCGTTCACGTCGCCCGCGTCCAGGGCCGCGCGGTACCAGCGCTCGGCGGTCTGGGTCTCGCCCCGCTCGGCGTGCAACGCGCCCAGGGCGTTGGCGGCGTTGCCGTCGCCGTCCTGGGCGGCCCTGAGCCACCACACGGCGGCGCTCTCGGTGTCCCCGGCGTCGCGCAGCAGGAAGGCGAGGGCGCACGCGGCCTTGGCCTCGCCGTCCTTGGCCGAGGTCAGATACCAGCGCCCGGCCTCCTTGAGGTCGCCGCGCTTCTCCAGGATGGCGCCGAGGTGCAGCGCCGCTCGCCGGTGTCCGCGCGCGGCCGCCTGGCGGTACCACTGCTCGGCCTCGGCGAGGAGCGCGCGCCCGTCGTCGGCGCGTGCGTCACCGGCACGGGCGTCACCGGCGCGTGCGCCGTTCGCGCGTGCCCCGCGATCGGCGCGCGCGTCGCGCAGGGAGCGCGCGCCCGTCTCGGCCGTGCCGTCCTGCTCGGCGCGCCGGTCGACGGCGCGCGCCAGGCGGTAGGCGGCCTCGCGGTGGCCGCGCTCGGCCGCGGCGCGCATCCAGCGCTCGGCGCCGACGTCGCCGCGGTGCTCCAGGAGGTCGGCGAGGGCGTACGCCCCGAGGGTGTGGCCCTGCTCGGCGGACTGGCGCAACCAGTACTCGGCGGCCGGCTCGTCGCCGCGCTCGCGGTGGTGGCGGCCCAGCGCGTGCGCGGCGGCGGCCGAGCCCGCGACGGCGGCGATCCGCCACCAGCCCGCGGCCTCGTCCACGTAGCCGCGCTGGTGCAGGAGGACGCCCAGGTTGTTGGCCGCGGCGCGGTCACCGGCGGCGGTGGCCGCGCGCAGCAAGGATTCGGCACCGTCGAGATCGCCGCGTCGCAGCAGCAGGCTGCCCAGGACGCTCATCGCGTCCACGTCGCCGGCCTCGGCAGCCTGCCGGTGCCGCATCTCCTCCGCGGCGGCCCCCGGGTCATCCCGGTCGGCCGACGGCGCGAAACGCCCATTCTCCAACAGAGTTGCCTTGTCCCCCATAACGTCCATCGTCGCACCACCCGCAACCTGGGTACACCTGGTATACCGCAGCCAGTGAGGTCACTTCAGCGTTTTGTCGACATGCCCACAGAGAGATAAGTGAAACACAGCTTCCCTCAACTCCCCCCGCCCGGACCACTCTTCGCACGAACCCCACAGCACTGGCATGGGACACCGGCAAGGGCACCGCGCGGAAAGGGGCGCGCCGGGCACGACGAAGGCCCGGATCCTGCTAGAGGATCCGGGCCTTCGACCGAGAGTAGCGGGGACAGGATTTGAACCTGCGACCTCTGGGTTATGAGCCCAGCGAGCTACCGAGCTGCTCCACCCCGCGCCGTTGTGTGTGCAACAGTACCACGGCGCGAGGTGGCCTCCGCGCGCTGTCGCGCGCTACGGGCCTGCTGAGGGGCCTCTAACCGCCCCCGTCGCCGCCCTTGTCGCTCTTCTTCGGCTGGGCGTCCTCGGCGCGCTCGAGTGCCTCCTGGAGCCTCTCCTGCGCCTTGCCGTACTCCTCCCAGTCGTCGTTCTTGAGAGCTTCCTTGCCGTCGTCGATCGCCTTCTGGGCGTCGTCGATGGCCTTCTGGAGGGCGGGGTTGTCCGACGTCGGCGGTTTCTGCTTGTCGGGCTTGTCCTTCTCGCCGCTATCCGGTTTGTCTGGTGGCTCGACCGGCGTCGCCCCTTCGGTACCGAAGACCACGTTGAGGGCCTTCTCCAGGGTGCTCTCGAAGGCGATCTTGTCTCCGTAGGTGACCAGGACCCGCTTCAGGAGCGGGTATTTGAGCCCGCCGCCCTTGACGTAGACCGGTTCCACGTACAGCAGCCCGCCGTCCAGGGGCACGGTCAGCAGATTGCCGTAGTCGACTTCCGAGTCGCCGCCCTTGAGGAGCCTGATCTGTTCCGCGATGTCCTTGTCGGAGTTGAACTGGCTCTGCACCAGCTTCGGTCCGTCGACCGTTCTGTCCGTCGGCATCTTCAGGATCTGCATCTTGCCGTAGTCAGGCGATCGCGCGTCCGCGTTGACCGCCATGAAGGCGCTGAGGTTGTTGCGCTGGTTGGGCACGAACGTCGTCGTCAGCGAGAAGTCCTGCCGTTTGGCACCCGGCATCTTCATGCTCAGGTAGTACGGCGGGACCGCGCTGGACGTCTGGTTCGTCGGGTCGCTCGGGACCTCCCACACCTCACTGCCGCTGAGGAAGGTGTCGGCGTCCTTCACGTGGTAGCGGGTGAGGAGCTCGCGCTGCACCTTGAACAGGTCCTGCGGGTAGCGCAGGTGGTCCATCAGGGCGGAGGAGATCTCGCTCTTGTCCTTGACCGTGCCCGGGAAGGCCTTGCGCCACGTCTTCAGAATGGGGTCCTTGGTGTCCCACTCGTACAACTTGACGTCACCGGTGTACGCGTCGACGGTCGCCTTCACCGAGTTGCGGATGTAGTTGACCTGGTTCTGCTGGGCGACGACCTGGCGCTGGTTGTTGCGCGCCGTCAGGGAGTCGGCCGTGGTGTCGCCGAGCGTGGTGCGCGAGGCGTACGGATAGCCGTTGGTCGTCGTGTACGCGTCCACGATCCACTGGATCTTGCCGTCGACCACCGCCGGGTAGGCGTCGCCGTCGATCGTCAGCCAGGGGGCCACCGCCTCGACGCGCTCCTTGGGCGTGCGGTTGTACAGGATCCGCGAGCCCTCGCCGATCGCTCCTGAGTACAGCATCTGCGGCTCGCCGAACGACACGGCGTACGCGGCCCTGTTGATCGGGTTGGAGAGGTTGACGCCGCTCTTGCCCTTGTAGCTGGTGGTCTTCTCGCCGCTGTCGTCCGAGTAGTCGATCTCCTTCTGCGGACCGCCGACGATGGAGTACTGGGTGGTCTTCTCGCCGTAGTAGATGCGCTGCTCGTACGGCGGCAGGCTGCCCTTCGACGGCAGGTCGGACTCGGTGAAGACCGGCTCGCCGGACCCCTTGGCCTCCGTGCCCTTGGCCGCGACGACGCCGTAGCCGTGGGTGTAGCGGAAGTGGTCGTTGATCCAGTTGTTCTTCTGGACGCCCTTGAGGTCGAGCTCGCGCAGGCCGATGACGGTGTCCTGCTCCTTGCCGTCCTTGTCCTTGTAGCGGTCGACGTCCAGGTTCGACGGGAAGCCGTAGTAGGCCTTCATCTGCTGGAGCTGCTGGAACGTCGGCGAGACGATGTTCGGGTCGAGCAGGCGGAAGCTGGCGGCGTCGGTCGCGGCACCCCGCAGCTTCGAGGTGTCCTTGGTGCTGCTCACGCCCGGGTACTTCTTCACATCGGTGCCGCCGATGTCGTACGCCTTGCGCGTGGCTTCCAGGTTCTTCTCGACGTACGGGGCTTCCTTCGCCTGCTCGTTCGGCTGGACCTGGAACTTCTGGACGATGGCCGGGTAGAGGCCGCCGATCAGGATCGCCGAGAGCACCATCAGGCCGAAGCCGATGACCGGCAGCTGCCAGGTGCGCCGCCACAGGGTGGCGAAGAACAGCAGCGCGCAGATGACGGCGATGCAGAACAGGATCGTCTTCGCCGGCAGATAGGCGTTGGCGTCGACGTACCTGAGGCCCGTCCAGCTGTCGGTGGCCTTGAAGTCACTGGACTTCACCGCGAGGCCGTACCGGTCGAGCCAGTACGCGACCGCCTTGAGGGCGACGAAGATGCCGATGAGCACCGAGAGGTGCCCGGTCGCCGCGGCCGTCGCCCGGCCGCCGGGGCTGGTGATCCGCAGCCCGCCGTACAGGTAGTGCGTCAGGGCGGCGGCGATCACCGCGAGCACCGTGGCCGCGAAGCCGAAGCCGAGCAGGAAGCGGTACCACGGCAGGTCGAAGGCGAAGAAGGAGACGTCCAGGTGGAACTGGGGGTCCTTCTGGTGGAAGGGGACGCCGTTGACCCACATCAGCCAGGTGCGCCACTGACCCGCGGCGGACGCTCCCGCGATCAGGCCGACCAGGGCCGTGATGCCGATGAGGATCCACTTCTTGTACGGCGCGATCGCCATGCGGTACCGGTCGAGGCTCTGCTGCTCCATCGACATGGCACTCAGCGGCGGGCGCAGCCGGTGCGCCAGCCAGATGTTCACGCCGACCGCGGCCGACATGAGCAGGCCGAAGACGAAGAACAGGCCGATCTTGGTCCACAGGGTCGTCGTGAAGACGGAGGAGTAGCCGACCGAGCGGAACCAGAGCCAGTCCGTCCAGAACCCCGCGAACATGACGAACGCCATGGCCAGCACGGCCAGGACGCCCAGCGTCATGAGCAGGGTCCGGACGCGACGGGACGGTCGGCCCACTCTGATCCGTGGCCCCGTCGGGCCTCCGCCGCGGTCCGGCATCTGGAAAGCCAAGGTGCGCACCTCGAAGTTCGCTGTAGCTGTAGCTGGCTGAAACAGGCCCCGCGATCGTAGAGCCCACTCATGCAACTTACCGACGCTTTACTCAGTTCCCGTTCCCGGGTCTGAACCAGGCAGGATATTGGGCATGCCCAATGTTTCCCCCTCCGGCCCACCGATGGCCGCGAGCCCCCTCACCCGCGCCGTGCTCGAGATCGACGAGTATGCCGCGAGCCTCGGCTGGGATCAGCCCGCCCGCCTCTTCGCCCTCGTGGACACCGCACGGCTGCGCTCCCAGGAGCCCGGCCTCGCCGACCGCCTCGGCCTTCCCGACGACGGCTCCGCCGCGCCGCTCACCCCCATCGAGCAGGACGAACTGCCCGCCGGTGCCGCGCTCGACGAGTTCCTCGGCACCATCGCCTGGCCCGACTCCGTCGCGGGCTGCGCCCTCACGGTGGAGCGCCTGATGCTGCCGCCCTCCGCGGAGGCGTCCGTTCCGCAGGACCTGAGCGAGAAGCAGCTCGCCGCGTGGGTGGCCAAGCACCCCAAGCGCCAGGAGGTGCGCATGACGGTCGCGGTGCTGCGCGACGGCGCGCGCGACTCGGCCGTGCGCCTGCGCGAGAAGGACTCCCCCACGGAGGTCCTGACCGGCTCCGACCTGGTGCCGGGGCTCGCCGACGCGCTGACGGCGACCTTCGCGGAGTAACCGCTTCCCCGACTTGTCCGGGCCGTGGCCGGGTGCGGTGTCGACCGCCCCGGCCACGGCCGTGTCCGCGGGCTCAGCCCTTGGCGCCGCACCGCGGCAGGTCCGCCGTGTCGCCCTTGCGGATCTTGTTGAGGGAGGCCACCGCGTCGTCGATGGTGTCCACCTTGACCAGCGTGAGCCCGTCCGGCACGTCGCTCGCGGCGGCCGCGCAGTTGTCCTTGGGGGTCATGAAGTACTGGGCGCCCTTGTCGCGCGCGCCGACGGTCTTCATCTCGATGCCGCCGATCGGCCCGACCTTGCCGTCCTCGTCGATGGTGCCGGTGCCCGCGACGAACTTGCCGCCGGTGAGGTCGCCCGGGGTGAGTTTGTCGACGATGCCGAGGGCGAACATCAGGCCCGCGCTCGGGCCGCCGACGTCGGCGAGCTTGATGTCGATGGTGAACGGGAAGGTGTGGTCGGTCCCGGCCTGGATGCCGACGATCGCGCGGGCAGGACCGTCGTCGTCCGCCTTCTCCGTGGTGATCTTGATGTTCTCGGTCCGGGTGGGCGCCTTGCCCGCCTTCTCGGCGGCCGCCGCTTCCTTGACCGGCACGATGGCGAAGGTGACGGCCTCGCCGGGCTTGTGCTTGGTGACGAGCTTCGCCACGTCGGTGGTCCGCTTCACCGCCGTGCCGTCCACGCTCTTGATCACGTCTCCGGCGTGCAGCTTGCCCTCGGCCGGGCTGTCCTTGAAGACGCTGCCCACGACGACCTGGGTCTTCACCGGGATGTCCAGTTCCTTCAGGGCGGCGACCTTCGCGCTCTCCTGGGACTGGCTGAATTCCTCGGCGTTCTCCTGGGTGGACTCCTGCTCGGTCTTGCCGTCCGGGTACAGGGTCTCGTGCGGCACGACGATGTTGTCGTGCGCGAGCCAGCCGTAGACCGCCTCGACGAGGTTCATCTTGTAGTCGGCGCTGGTGACCCGGACGGTCGTCATGTTGAGGTGGCCGCTCGTCGGGTACGTCTTGCGGCCCGAGATCTGCAGCACCGGCTCGCCGTCGTGGTCGCCCAGCGTGTTCACCGTCGGCCCCGGAGACATCTCCGAGTACGGCACTTTGATGAGCAGTCCCGCGCAGAGCAGCACGATCAGCATCAGAGTGGAGGCGAGCATCGTCGCAGTGCGGCGTGGCATGGAACGACAGTACGGGACGGTCCTGTGAGGCCACCTGTGGGGCCGGTCCGTATGGGACGGCGGCCAGGGGCCGCGGCGGGCCGCTCGGCGGTCCCCACGGTGTCGTGGGGACCGCGGATCAGACGGCGTCCGTGCCCGAGTGGGTCTTCTCCATCGCCTCGCGGAACGCGGCGTAACCATGCAGTTCGCTGTTGTCGCCGGTCTTCCCGCTCTTGCGGTTCCGGTTGGCCAAGACGGCCCACAGACCGGCACCGACCGCCGCCAGAAGTGGAATCAGCAACCAGGCGAGTGACGCCATGCCGACCTCCCGACCCCGTGAGCAACCACAACTGACTGATCAGCAGATTAACCATCCGCTTCGACAACGCTCACGGCAGGGGTGCGGTTACGCAACCGGAGCCCCAGGGGGCCTCTCCCGCCCCGGGAGGCGCCAGCCCCGCTCTAGGGCCCTAGGCGCCGACCCACTCCTGCTGGCCGTCGGAGAACGTCTGGTGCTTCCAGATGGGCACCTCGTGCTTGAGGTCGTCGATCAGCTTGCGGCAGGCCGCGAAGGCCTCGGCCCGGTGCGGGCAGGAGACGGCCACGACGACCGCGAGGTCACCGATGGCGAGGTCACCGACGCGGTGCACGGCGGCCAGGGCCCGCACGGGGAACTCGGCGACGACTTTCTCCGCCACGCGGCGCAGCTCCGCGTGGGCGGTGGGGTGGCTGGAGTACGCGAGCGCGTCCACGTCCGAGCCGCCGTCGTGGTCGCGCACCGTCCCGACGAACAGCGCCGTGCCGCCCGCGGAGTCGTCCGTGACGGCCTGGAAGACCTCGTCGAGCGAGAGCGGCGTGTCCCGGACGGCGAGCAGCCGGATCGGCTCGTCAGCCGCCCGCTCTCCGGGGTGATCGATCGGAGTACGTGCCATGCGGCCATGGTGCCGTACGGCACTGACAACACGGAATAGCGTTTTCTCCTGGCACGCGTGCGTCACGGCTGGAGTTCCCTACAAGGCCGTGCCCCGTGACGCAGGGGCTGCCACCGCTCCCCTCTGTGGGCAGCTGGTCCGCCCAGAGGGCGAGGGGGGTACCCCCTGCTCGAGCGAAGCCGAGAGCTTGGGGGAGGGTGGGCACAGCCCACGACGGCGAGCAACGGGCTGGGGGCACCGAAGCCCCCGCCGGGGGGCACGGAGCCCCAGAGCCCCGCCAGGAGGCCAGAGAAGCCCCGTCGGGAGGCCGGGAGTCCCCACAGGCCCACCGGGGAGGCCGGGCATAGCCTCGCCGGCGAGGCCAGGCGGGCCTCAGAGCCGCCGCCGTGCCTTCCGCGCCCGCCGCACCAGCGCCGCCGTGCCCAGCAGAGCCACGGTCGCCCCCGCCGCCCCCGCGGCCGTCGCGTCCTTGCGCCCCAGCCGCCGCCCCGCGACCGTACGCCGCCCCGCGACCTCCTCCAGGAGCTCCTCAAGGACCTCCTCGTTGGTCCACTGCGGCCGCCACCCCGCCTCGTGGAGCCTGCTGCCGCTCACGACCCACGGGTACATCGTGTACGCGAGGTCACCCGCCGGAGACGGCGTGAGCCCGATGCGGTGCAGCCGCGCGGCCGCCCCGAGGGCGACGGCGGACGGCAGCTCCATGCGCCGGATCCCGCTGAGCTCCTCGACCTCCTCCTGCTCCAGCCAGCCGTCGCACCCGACGGCCAGCTCCCCGTCGACCTTCTCCAGGACCGCGTACTCCAGGGCGCTGCACAGGTCGTCCACGTGGCAGAACTGCCAGGTGGGCCGGGACCCGGCCACTACGAGGAGGCGCGGCGACTCGAAGTAGCGGGTCAGCGCGGTGTCGGTGCCGCCCACGAGCACGGCGGGCCGCACGACGGTGACGTTCAGGCCGGGGTGCGCCCGGGGGGCGCGGCGGGCGAGGCGCTCGATCTCCAGCAGGTCGCCGACGCCGGTGGCCTCCGCGGTCGCCCGCAGTTCGGCGTCTTCGGAGAGGGGCAGTTCGTTGTCGGCGAGCGCTCCGTAGACCATCGCCGAGGTGCACAGCACGACCCGGTGCACCCCGGCGGCGGCCGCCGCCGTCAGCACGGTCTGCGTACCTCGTACGTTGTACGCCGTACGGGCCGCCCCGTCGGTCTCCAGGTCGAGGTCGAGCGCCAGGTGCACGACGACGTCCGCGCCGCGCAGCTTCTCGGCGATCGCCGGGTCCCGGACGTCCAGGATGTGCCACTGGGCCGCCGCGCACTCGCCGCGCCGCTCGTCGATGGCCACGACCTGCTTGATCTCGTCGGACGCCGCCAGGCGCTCGGTAAGCAGCGCACCCACGCCCGCCGCGGCGCCGGTCACGGCGACGACGGGCCCGCGCACGGGGGCCGGGGTTGATGGGTTTCGCGCTGCGCGAACCTGTGGATCTGGGGAACTCACCGGGCGTCTCCAGCGGTTGTCTTCAGTACGTATGCGAATGACGCGTACGTACCAGGTGGCATCCATCCTGCCGCAGCCCCCGAGGCGGCGAAGCACCGAGGCCCGATCCCGTCGCGGTGTCTACGCTGGGTGGTGTTGTCGGGCAGCCGCCGCCGGAGACAGATCCGGTGGCCTAACGAGCCGAGGAATCCCGTGAGTGACACCCCATTCGGATTCGGCCTTCCGCCGGAGGAGCCGGAGAACGGCGACGAGGGCAAGAAGAAGGACACCCCCGGAGAGGGACAGGGTTCCGGTGGCCCTGGGAACCCGTTCGGTTTCGGCCTGCCCGGAGCGGGCGGGCCGGGCGGCGGGGACAACCCGTTCGCCGCGATGTTCGGGTCGATGAACCCCACCGACCTGGGCGCCGCCTTCCAGCAGCTCGGCCAGATGCTGTCCTATGAGGGCGGGCCCGTGAACTGGGACATGGCCAAGGACATCGCCCGCCAGACCGTCGCCCAGGGGACGGCGGACGGCAGCAAGGACGCGAGCGTCGGCCCCGCCGAGCGCACCGCCGTCGAGGAGGCCGTGCGCCTGGCTGATCTCTGGCTGGATGACGTCACCTCGCTGCCCTCCGGTTCCGGCACGGCCGTGGCCTGGAGCCGCGCCGAGTGGGTCGAGGCGACCCTTCCGGCGTGGAAGGAGCTTGTCGACCCGGTCGCCGAGCGCGTCGGCGCGGCCATGGGCGGCGTGCTGCCCGAGGAGATGCAGGCCATGGCGGGCCCGCTGATCGGGATGATGCGCTCCATGGGCGGCGCGATGTTCGGCCAGCAGATCGGCCAGGCCGTCGGCGTCCTCGCGGGCGAGGTCGTCGGCTCCACGGACATCGGCCTGCCGCTCGGCCCGGCCGGGCGCGCGGCCCTCCTGCCGGTGAACGTGGCGGGCTTCGGCAAGGACCTGAGCGTCCCCATGGAGGAGGTGCGGCTGTATCTGGCCCTGCGCGAGGCCGCCCACCAGCGGCTCTTCGCCCACGTGCCGTGGCTGCGCTCGCACCTCTTCGGCGCCGTCGAGGGCTATGCCCGCGGCATCACGGTCGACACCACCAAGCTGGAGGACGTGGTCGGCCAGTTCGACCCGCAGAACCCCGAGCAGCTACAGGAAGCGCTCCAGCAGGGCATGTTCCAGCCCGAGGACACCGCGGAGCAGAAGGCCGCCCTGGCCCGTCTGGAGACGGCGCTCGCGCTGGTCGAGGGCTGGGTGGACGCGGTGGTGCACGAGGCGGCCAAGCCCCGGCTCTCGTCGGCCGACGCGCTGCGTGAGACGCTGCGCCGCCGCCGCGCGACCGGCGGTCCCGCCGAGCAGACGTTCGCGACGCTCATCGGCCTGCAGCTGCGCCCGCGCCGCCTGCGTGACGCCTCGCGCCTGTGGGCCTCGCTCACGGACGCGCGCGGCGTGGACGGCCGCGACGGCCTGTGGGCACACCCGGACATGCTCCCCACGGCCTCCGACCTGGACGACCCGGACGGCTTCGTGCACCGCGAGCAGCTGGACTTCTCCGAGCTGGACAAGATGCTCGGCGAGGCGGCCAGCGGCAAGCCGGACCTCACGAAGCGGGATGCCGCCGACGGCTCCGATGGCGGCCCGGGCGACTCCGCCAGCGGCGAAGACGGCAAGGACGGCAAGGACACCGACGGCAAGTGACCCTGCACGAGGACGCGGTGCTCGTCCTGAAGGCCTACGAGCCCCAGCAGGACCTGCGCCAGTACTACCTGGACCACCTGGCCGCCCACCCCGAGAACGGCATGTGGAAGGCCTGCACGGACGGTCACCTGACCGCCAGTGCCCTGGTCGTCGACCCGCCGCGCGGGCGCGTGCTGCTCACGCTCCACAAGAAGCTGCGGATGTGGCTCCAGATGGGCGGCCACTGCGAGCCGGGCGACGCGACGCTCACGGCCGCCGCGCTGCGCGAGGCCACCGAGGAGTCCGGCGTGCCGGGCCTGACGCTGCTGCCGGGCGGCCCGGTGCGCCTGGACCGCCACCCGATCCCGGGCCCCTGCACCCAGCACCTGGACGTGCAGTACGCCGCGCTCGCCCCGCCCGACGCGGTCGAGGCCATCAGCGACGAGTCCCTCGATCTGCGCTGGTTCGCCTATGACGAGGTGGCGGACGTCGCCGACACGTCCGTCGTCCGACTGGTGGAGGCCACCAGGGCGCGCCTTCAGGCGTAACGGAACGAACACCGGCATGTGTAAGGGGCGGGCGCCATTGCGCCCGCCCCTTACACATGCACGCATGCGCCCATCGGGGTGCTCTGGGCCTAGTTCCAGACGTTGCTCTGGTTCTGGCCCCGGGCGCCCTGCTGGCCCATGCCGAACTGGGCGCGTGCGCCCTGGCCGACCTGGGCGTGCTGCGGCGGCAGCAGTTCACTCGGCTGCACGAGGGCGTAGCCCTGCCCCATGAAGCTGAGCTCCCAGCCCTCGCCGGTGTTGCCGCGGCGGCGCCAGACGCCCGAGGAATGCGTCTGCGCCTGCATCTGCACCCGAAGGCCGCTGGACCAGGCGACGATCGCGTCGGCGTCGGCGTTGACGTACCGGTCCGGGGTGACCTGGAGCATCAGCGGCTGGCCCGAGGTCATCAGGGCGACCTTGCCGCAGCCGGTGATGTTCAGCTGGTACTTGCCGGACCCGGAGATGCCGTACTGGCTGTCCACGGCGATGACCTGGTGCGACAGCGACGAGTCCATGGCGAGGACATAGGAGCTGTCCACGGTCAGGCCGTCCTGCTCCACGTCCACCACGTGGATGTACTGGGCGAGGTTCGCGAAGTAGACGGTGCCCTGTCCGTGGCAGCGCATCAGGTCGAGGCCCTCACCCGTGTGCGCCCGGGCCCGCTGCTGGCCACGGCTCTGGAACTCGGCGTCGAACTCGACGAGCCCCTGGTAGGCGACCATCGCCCCCTTGCGGGCCAGCACGTCGTCGTGGCCCTCCAGGGCGACGCGCAGCAGCTGCGGGTTCTGGACGGTGTAGCGCTCCTGGGACTGCTGCTCGGAGTGCGCGAAAAGCGAGCTCTGCATGGTGTTGCTCCCCCTCAGCTCCGGATCCGGAGGCGGTCGGTGCTGTCCTCACTGGGCTGTACGACGACGATGCCCTCTCCGGAGAAGCCCATCTGGTAGGCCTCGCCACTGCCGCGCCCGATCAGCGAGCCGGCCTTGAAGCTGCGCTTGCCCTTCACCTTCAGGTTCGGCGACCAGGCGATCAGGGCGTCCGGGTCCACATGCGTCTCGTCCTCGCCACGGCCGCAGTCGACGACGACGGGCGTGCCGCGCGACGTCAGCGCCACCCAGCCCTGGCCGGACACCTTGATGTTCCACAGGCCCTGGCCCGCGAACTTCGCGAGGCCCTTGACCCGCTCGACGCCCCATTGGAGGTTCGCGTCGAAGGCGAGGAGGTTGGTGCCGTTCACCGAGAGCGCGTCGCCCGCCAGGTTGATGACGACGACGTCCGCCCCGTAGTCGGCGAGGTACAGCAGGCCGTCTCCGGAGCACTTCATGAGGGGAGCACCCTCACCGGTGATCCAGTCGCGCGCGATCTGGCGGACGGCGGGCGGGTTCGGCTCGTACTGCACGAACCCTTCGTAGGCGACCATCGACCCCACGCGCGCGAAGAGGTCGTTCCCGGTCTGCATGGCCACCTTGAGCATGTGGTGGCCGTGGTTCTCCATGCGGGCGGCCACCGGAGCCGGGGCGAAGCCCGCGAGCTGGTGCTGGTTCATGACGGGCTCCCTCAGACCTCGTACGGCTGGACGACGATGAAGTTGCCGGGCGCGCCGCGGAACTGGAGGTTCACGCTCTCCCCCGTGGCGCCCGCGAAGGCGTTGGCGCGCAGCCTGACCTGGCTGGACACGATGGCCTGGGCGGCGGCCGACCACGCGACGACGGCGTGGCAGTCGGCGAAGGTCGTCGGGGTGACCGGCAGCACGACGGGCGTGCCGTGCGTCTTGACGACGACGGTGCCGCTCCCCTGGAACTGCATGACGAACAGCGCGCCACCCGGGATGCCGTGCCCTTCGATGCGGCGCACCTCGTGCTGGAGCGACTCGTCGAAGGCGAGGACGTTCTCGGCGGAGACGCAGATCGCGTCCCCCTGGAGCTCGATCGGGTGCAGGTGCGTGCCCTGCTCGGCGAGGAACACCTGGCCGCGGCCGGTGCAGCGCATCAGCTGCATCTCCTGGCCCGTGGCGTTGCCCACCACGCGGCCCGCGAAGCCCGCGCCCTTGTAGCTGAACTCGACCTTGCCCTGGTAGAGCACCATGCTGCCCTGGCGCGCGAGCACGGGCTGGCCGCCCACGTTCAGGTCGATGCGGACCAGCTTCTCGTTCTGCTGCGTCCAGCGCTGCCCGGTGCCCGCCTCGCGGTACTTCTGGAGCGCGGCGGCGACACCGGCGCCCTGCGGGGCGGTCTGCGGGATGCCACCGACGGCCGGAGCTCCGGGGGCGCCTGGGGCGCCTTGCACGCCCTGGCCGCCCTGGCCGAAGGGCGCGGGGGCCTGGCCGGGGACGGGGGCCTGCGGCTGCTGGGCGTAGCCGGGAGGCGGCGGCGCACTCGGCTGGCCGTAGCCAGGGGGCGGCGGCGCACTGGGCTGACCGTAGCCGGGAGGCGGCGGTGCGCTGGGCTGGCCGTACCCGGGAGGCAGGGGCGCGCTCGGCTGGCCGTAGCCCTGCGGCGCGGGCTGGCCGAACTGCTGCGGCGGCTGCTGGCCGGGCTGGCCGTAGGGCTGGCCCGGGGGCTGGGCACCCGGCGCGGGGGCCTGCGGGGCCGCCGGGGGCGGCACCTGGCCGCCCGTCTGGTGCAGCGGCGCCACGATGGTCTGCGCGGCGTGCACCGGCGGGACGGCGGGGGCCGGAGCGGGGGGCGGCGTCGCGCTCTCGGGCGCGGGAGCCGGGACCGGGGCCGGAGCGGGCGCGGGGGCCGATGCCGCGGGGGCGCCGAACGCGGGCGGCGCCGTCGTGTCCGCGGGCGGCGCGAAGCCGGGAGCCTGCGCCTGCGCCTGCGGCGCCGGGGGCTCCTCCGCGGCGACCTCCCCGCCGAAGTTCCTGAGCAGCGCGTCGAGCCCGCCGTCGAAGCCCTGTCCGACCGCGGCGAACCGCCACACGTCCTTCAGATAGAAGTCGCCCAGCATCAGCGCGCGCTCGGTGGAGAACTCCGAGCCGCTGAACGCGTACCGCGCGACCTCCTCGCCGCCCGCGACGATCCGGATGTAGCCCGACGCGAGCTGGGACATCTGCCCGGCACCGTCGATCGCGGCTGTGAACGACAGCTTCTGGATCTGCGGCGGGATCCGGTCGAGCGTGATCCGGAAGGACTCGTTATCGCCCGCCTGCGCGCCCAGGAGCTGCAGCGACTCCTCCGGGGACTTCGGCTGGTTGTAGAAGATGAAGTAACGGTCGTCCGAGAGCCGCTCGCTCGCGTCCAGGCCGAAGCAGCTGATGTCGAACGTCAGCCCGGGGGCAGCGATGTGCACGCCGACGTACAGATCGGTTCCTGCCGTGAGGTCACTGATCTTGGCCTTGTGGCCGCGTTGGAATTCCCTGGCCATGCGTAACGACCGTCCCCCATCCCGATGGTGAATGCGTCGCGCCAGGCTAACCGCAAAGTCCGACAGTGGACGAAGTCGGTACAGACCCGGTACACAACCCCGCGGGGGCACGGGCCCACCCGGTGTCCGCTCACTCCTCCCGGGCGGCGGGCAGGTGCGGCAGCCGCTCCGACGCGACCACTCCTTCGAGGTAGCCCCTGGCCCGCTCGGTCCGCGGATACGCCTCCAACAGGCGCCAGAAGCGGGGGCCGTGCCCGGGCACGAGCAGATGGGCCAGCTCGTGGACGAGGACGTAGTCCACCACGTACTCGGGCATGCCCTGCAGCCGGTGCGAAAGGCGGATGCTGCCCTCCGCCGGGGTGCACGAGCCCCAGCGCGTGTTCTGGTTCGTGACCCAGCGAACGGACGTGGGGCGCGCGCGGCCGTCGAAGTACTGCTCGGACAGGCGCCGCGCCCGCTCGGCGAGCTCGCTGTCGCCGAGGACCCGCTTGCTCTCCTGCGCGGCCAGCTTGTCCAGCATGACCGTCACCCAGCGCTGCTCCTCCGCCTCGGACATGCGCGCGGGGATGAGCACGACCGTCCGGTCGCCCTCGCGGTACGCCGAGACCGTTCTGCGGCGGCGTGCGCTCCGCCGTACCTCGACCGCGTTTGCCGCGGGACCGGTTGACGGCGGGCTGGTCGCGCTGCGCTGTGGACTTCCGGTGCGGTGCGGTGAGGTCTCCCCAGCGAGGCGAGGGGACGGGTCGGCGGGCACGCCTCGACGTTACCCGCTGGGCAAGGTGGAAGTCCCGCCTCCGGGACGGTTCGGTATCGATCCACTCTCTCTGCGCTCGATCAGCTCGATTAGTACGACAAGTGGTCCGCGCCTGTGGACAACTCCGGGCACGTCTCCGCCGGGACGGGCATGCTGGCTGTCGAGCGGGGACACGGCATGGACCGCCCCAGACCTGCCTGAACGGGATAGGGCGGGATGAAGCGGCTAAAGCATGGCGAAAGCAGGTACGGCGCGCGGACGCGTGAGGTGGGTCCGGCGGTGACGCGAACACGGGGGGGCACGTATGTATGCGATGTATCCGATCCTCAAGCCCGCGCTGCGGCGCGGCTGGCGCGATCTGAACACGGTGCAGTTCGGGGTGACCCCCGCACACGCCCGCGTACTGGCGCCGGTCGACACGGCGACGGGCACCTTCCTCACTCTCCTCGACGGCACCCGCGGACTCCCGCTGCTGCGCGCGGAAGGCCAGCGGATGGGCCTGCCGGACGGCCATGTGGACGGGCTCATCGACCGCCTCGCCCACGCCGGTCTGCTCGACGACGCGCGGGGCGGGGGCCCCGCGGCCGACGCCCTGCGGGCCCGCGCGGACGCCATGGACCGGCTGCGCCCCGACGTCTCCGCGCTGTCCGCCGTCACCCCGCGGCCCGGTGACGCCATCCGCAAGGCGGCCGCCCGCAGAACGGCGCGCGTGCGGGTGCGGGGCGCGGGCCGGGTGGGCGCGGTCGTCGCGTCGGTCCTGTCCGGGGCGGGGGTCGGACAGGTCGATGTGATGGACGGGGGCTGCGTCGAGCCGTGGGACGTCGCTCCGGGCGGGCTGCCCGCCGAGTCGGTCGGCCAGCGCAGGGACACCGCGGCGCGACGGGCCGTGCGGCAGGCGGCGCCGGACCGCCCGCCGCGCCACCCCGAGGACAGGGCCGACGAGCGGCCCCTGTCCCTGGTCCTGCTCACCCCGCGCGACGGCCTCGACGCGTACGCTCCCGCACCCGCCACCGCCGAGCCCCTGATCGCCTCGGGGACCCCTCATCTGTACGCGGGCGTGATCGAGGGCACGGGCGTGGTGGGCCCCTTGGTGCTGCCGGGGGTGAGCGCGTGCGCGGGCTGTCTCGCCCTGGCCGAGACGGACCGCGACGAGGCCTGGCCACGCATGCTGGCGCAGTGGCACTCCGGTGGCCGACGCCCCGTGCCCGCCTGCGACCTGGCCCTCGCGACCACCGTCGCCGGGATGGCGGCGGCGCACGCCCTGGCCTTCCTGGACGGGGCGGAGCCGACGCTCGCGGGCCTGCGCTGGCAGGCGGCGATGCCCGACTTCACCTGGCGCGCGGACCGCGTGCCCGCGCACCGTTCCTGTTCCTGTGGAGCCGGGGAGGAGGAAAAGGGGGAGCGCGCCTCCGTGGATCAAGAGCCACACGAGACAATGGCCGGGTAACCGCCTGAAGGGGCGCGGCTGTCTGGGACTTGGAGGGGCGCATGTCTGATCTTCCCCGGAAGGCGGTCACCCGTACTGCCAAACTGGCCGCGCTGCCACTCGGCTTCGCGGGCCGTGCGACCTGGGGGCTCGGCAAACGGATCGGCGGGAAGTCCGCGGAAATCGTCGGCCGCGAGCTGCAACAGCGCACGGCGGAGCAACTGTTCAAGGTGCTCGGCGAGCTCAAGGGCGGTGCGATGAAGTTCGGACAGGCGATGTCCGTCTTCGAGTCGGCGCTGCCGGAGGAACTGGCGGGGCCCTATCGCGCCGCGCTGACCAAGCTCCAGGAGGCGGCGCCGCCCATGCCGACCCGGACCGTGCACGCGGTGCTCGCGGAGCGGCTCGGCCCGGACTGGCGCGAGCGGTTCCTCGAGTTCGAGGACAAGCCCGCGGCGGCGGCCTCGATCGGGCAGGTGCACCGGGCCGTGTGGGAGGACGGGCGCGATGTCGCGGTGAAGGTCCAGTATCCGGGCGCGGGCGAGGCGCTCCTTTCGGACCTCAACCAACTGGGCCGCTTCGCCCGGGTCCTCGGGCCGCTGATCCCGGGGATGGACATCAAGCCGCTGATCGCGGAGCTGCGCGACCGCGTCTCCGAGGAACTCGACTACGACCTGGAGGCGCGGGCCCAGCGCGCGCACGCGCAGGAGTTCGCGGACGACCCGGACGTGGCGGTGCCCGATGTGGTCCACCAGTGCGAGCAGATCCTGGTCACGGAGTGGATGGACGGGGTGCCGCTGTCCGAGGTGATCACCGAGGGATCGCAGGAGCAGCGCGACCGGGCGGGCCAACTCCTGGCCCGCTTCCTCTTCTCCGGCCCGGCCCGCACCGGTCTTCTGCACGCCGACCCGCACCCGGGGAACTTCCGTCTGCTGCCGGGCGAGAAGGGCGAATGGCGGCTGGGGGTCCTGGACTTCGGCACGGTGGACCGTCTGCCCGGCGGGCTGCCGCCGACGATCGGCCACTCGTTGCGGATGACGGTCGAGGGCGAGGCCGACGCGGTCTACGAGATGTTGTGCGAGGAGGGCTTCGTCAAGGACTCGGTGGACCTGGAGCCGGAGGCGGTGCTCGACTATCTGCTGCCGATCATCGAGCCGGCGCTGGCGGACGAGTTCACCTTCACCCGGGGCTGGATGCGCAGCCAGGCGGCCCGCGTTGCCGACCCCCGCTCCCCCGCCTACCAGTTGGGCAAGCGGCTGAACCTGCCGCCGTCGTATCTGCTGATCCACCGCGTGACGCTGAGCACCATCGGCGTCCTGTGCCAGCTGGGGGCGACCGTGCGGATGCGGGACGAGTTGGAGGCGTGGCTGCCCGGCTTCCTGCCGGAGGAGGCGCGGGAGCCGGAGCGGCCGACGGAGCAGGAGGTTCCGGAGGTGGGGGACGAGCCGGAGCTGGGGGACGCGGCGCAGGCGTGAGCTGATGGCGGGCGGCGACGGCGACGGCGCCCGCGGTCACCACCAGGACGAGTCGAGTCGCCCTTCGATCGCCCGGATGTTGTCCCGGGCGCAGGCGTCGCAGAAGTAGTGACGGGTGCCGTTCTCCACGGAGCAGGTCCAGGTGGGCGGTCGGCCGTGGGCGACCGTGCCGCAGCGGGAGCACACGAGATCCTCGGTGTCCGCAGGTTGAGAAGGCTGCTGGTCCACCCGGCGACCATATCGCCGTCGCCCGGGGATCGGTGGTCACCACGCACCGCGGGGGCCGGTCCGTTCGGACCGGCCCCCGTGGGGACTGCTGTGGAGCTCACCGGCAGCTTCCGTGCCGGGCGCGCGACGCGTGCGGCGCCTGCCGCGCGTGCGGCACGTGTTCCGTGTGCTGGGCGTGCTCCGTCTGGCGTGTGTCGCGTGTGATGCGTGTGCTGCCTGCGTCGCGTGTGTTGCCTGCGTAGCTGACTACTGCATGACCGCTATGGCGAGCGCGCGCCGGGCGCGCAGCGAGGCGCGCTCCGCGCGGCGCTGCATGCGGCGGGCCGCGATCAGGCGCATGGCCGGGCGTTGCTGCTCGGCCTCACGCAGTCGCTCGTGCATATGCGCACGAGCCAGGGCTTCTGGGATGAGTTGCATTTCTCGGGTCCTGTTCTGGCGCGAGCCGAGCGCGCCGGTGGTGGTGAAGTCTGGGGTCGCGGAGCCGGTGGGCTCGCTCGTGGGTGCCTTCATCGGGGCCTGCTTCTTCGGGTCGTGCGTCAGGGGGCGGTCGATCGTTCCGGTGTTCATGCCGTTACCGGGTTCTTCCGCGGACGGCCACGCGGCCGCTTGCGGGCTACGACGACGCCCTGCACGAACAGCTCGCCGCCCCAGACGCCCCACGGCTCACGCCGCTCCTTGGCGCCGGCGAGGCAGGCCTCCATCAGCGGGCAGGTGCGGCAGAGCGACTTGGCGTACTCGACGTCGGCCGGGGACTCCGCGAAGAAGACCTCCGGGTCGTAGGCACGGCAGGGAACGGGTACGCCGAGGTTCTCGATGGCGTCGTCGAGCGCGGTGAGCGCGGTGAGGGGAGTCAAGGTCGGGTCCTCCGTGGGTGCGGGCGGCGGGAGCGTGTCTGAAGGCGGTACGGACGGGGCGTGCGCTTCGAGTTGCACGGTGGTGTTCTTCCTCGTCTGGTCGTTCCGGCCGGGGTCGGCCGGTTGGCGGCTGGTACCGGGTCTTGCTGTGGCCCCTTCGTTCTGTCTTCCTGTTCGGGGAAAACAGAAGGGCCGCGGATCCCGGGTGGGGTTCCGCGGCCCTGAAGGCGCCGGCCTGATCGAGATCAGGCTGGATCACTCCAGGGTTCGAGCCCACGGAAGGCCCACATCGTGTGGTGCTGCTGCGTCTGCGTCCGGAATCCGGCACCGGCTGCCGCGGAGGCATAGGCCTGCGCCTGTGCCGTCGCTACTGCTTCCGGTGCCTTGGTCGGTCGCTCATTGCCCTCGCGGATCAGCAGACCAGCGGGAGACAGGGAGGCAACCGGACGCACGGCGGCGGTGCCGACGGACAGACCGGTGCCCGGGTTCGAGAGGCCGAGCAGGCAGGAAGCGACGACCGAGCGATCGGTCATTTTGACGGTGCTGGTGAAGCTCTCGGTGGTGCTGATCACTGGAATCGCCTCCTCTCGGCGTCTAGGGGACCGGCCGGGGCCGGACCTGCGGACTATTAAGTACAGCACGGAACCCGGGCTTCGGAGAAGCCGCTGTTCCCGTGCTTAAGAACCTATGGGGATTGCTGGCGCATGCGCAAACTATTTTTTCGACGAGTTTGAATCAGTTGCCCTCGTCGCCATCCGAAACCTCCTGACCTGCGCAAATGGCCAGGACATCGGTGCCGAAGCGGCGGAGCTTGCGCATGCCGACGCCGGGGATGCGGGCGAGCTCGCCCTCCTCCTCGGGCACGGCCTCGGCGATGGCGATCAGGGTTTTGTCCGTGAAGACGCAGAACGCGGGCTGGCCCGTGCGTCCCGCCTGCACCGAGCGCCACTCCCGCAGCCGCTCGTACAGCCCCTCGTCCATGTCCGACGGGCAGTCCTCGCAGCGCATGAGCTTCATCTCACCGGCCTCGGTGAGCGTGCGCCCGCAGACCCGGCAGCGGGCCGGTGTGCGACTGCTACGACGACGGGGCTGCGGGCCGCCGGAGCCACCGCCGCCGGGGCCTGTGCCGCGCTCGATGCCTGCGCCGCCGCCCGCCGCGCGTGCCCCCGCCGCCGCGCCCGAGCCAGGGCGCAGCCCGTTCAGGAACCGGGTGGGCTTGCGGTTGGGGCGCCCGCCGGGCGAGCGGGACACCGCCCAGGACAGGAACAGGTGGACGCGCGCCCGCGTCACGCCCACGTACAGCAGGCGGCGCTCCTCCTCGATCTGTTCGTCGGTCCTGGCGTAGGTGATCGGCATCATGCCCTCGGCGAGGCCCACCAGGAACACGGCGTCCCACTCCAGGCCCTTCGCGGCGTGCAGGGAGGCGAGGGTGACGCCCTCGACGGTGGGGGCGTGCTGGGCGGCGGCGCGCTCGTCCAGCTCGGCCACCAGGTCGGTGAGCGTCGCGGTGGGGCGGGCCCGGGCGAAGTCCTCCGCGAGGCGCACGAGGGCGGCCAGGGACTCCCAGCGGTCGCGGACCGCGCCGGAGCCTGCGGGCGGCTGCGTCGTCCAGCCCTTGGTGGACAGGACGGCACGGACCTGTGAGGGCAGGTCGACCATGTCGTCCAGGAGGGCGTCGTTGGCGCCGAAGCGGGCCGCGCCGCGCAGCGCGGCGCCCGCCTCCCGCACCTCGGTGCGCTCGAAGAAGCGCTCGGCGCCCCGCAGCTGGTAGGGGATCCCGGCGTCGGCCAGGGCCTGCTCGTAGATCTCCGACTGGGAGTTCGTGCGGAACAACACGGCGATCTCGCTGGCGGGGACGCCGTCGGCGATGAGGGCGCGGATGCGGCGGGCGGCGCCTTCGGCCTCCGCGGGCTCGTCCGCGTACTCCGCGTAGACCGGCTCGGCGGCCGGCTCGCGCTGGGAGATCAGCTCCAGGCGGTGCTCGGCGGCGCGGCCGCGGGCCTGGGCGAGCAGGCCGTTGGCGAGGTGGACGACCTGGGGGGTGGAGCGGTAGTCGCGGACGAGCTTGACGACCGTGGCGCCCGGGTGGCGGGTGCGGAAGTTCAGCAGGTGGTCGGGGGTGGCGCCGGTGAAGGAGTAGATCGTCTGGCTGGCGTCGCCGACGACGCAGAGGCTGTCGCGCTCGCCGAGCCAGAGCTCCAGGAGGCGCTGCTGGAGGGGGCTCACGTCCTGGTACTCGTCGACCACGAAGTGCTGGTACTGGGAGCGGACCTGCTCGGCGATGTCGTGGCGGTCCTGGAGGATGCCGACGGCCAGGAGCAGGACGTCCTCGAAGTCGATGACGGAGCGGTCCCGCTTGAGGTCCTCGTACGCGGCGTAGATCTGGGAGATCTCGGCGGGGTCGCGGGGGGACTCGCGGCCGGACTTGGCGGCCGCGGCCGCGTAGTCCGCCGGGACGGTCTGGGTGACCTTGGACCATTCGATCTCGCCCGTGACGTCCCGCAGCTCGTTCCGGTCGAGGCGGGTGCCGCAGGTCGCGGCCGCTTCGGAGACGAGCTGGACCTTGCGCTCGACGAGGCGGGGCAGGGAGCCGCCGACGGCCTTCGGCCAGAAGTACTGGAGCTGGCGCAGGGCCGCGGAGTGGAATGTGCGGGCCTGGACGCCGTGGGCGCCGAGCTGGCGCAGGCGGCCGCGCATCTCCCCGGCCGCGCGGTTGGTGAAGGTGACGGCGAGCACGCTGGCGGGCTGGAGGATCCCCGCCCGCACGCCGTAGGCGATGCGGTGGGTGATGGCGCGGGTCTTGCCTGTGCCCGCGCCCGCGAGCACACAGACCGGCCCGTGCAGGGCCAGGGCGACCTCGCGCTGCTCGGGGTCGAGGCCCTCGAGCACCGCGTCGGCGGAGTCCGGGACCGCCGGGAAGAGGCTGGAGTGCGTTGCTGGTGTCACCCCGCCATGCTGCCAGGTCCCCTGGGCCGGACGAGCCGGTTGTCCACAGGGGAGCGGTCGCAGTCGTACTAATGCGGGAATGGTGGGCCGGTCGCGTACGTTCGTGTCAGTGCGAGCACGCACCCCGAAGTGCGCTGACGCACCCCGAGCCGTGAAGGAGCGCGAGAGACATGCCGGGCACCGTGACGATGTACAGCACCACGTGGTGCGGCTACTGCCGCAGGCTGAAGAGCCAGATGGACCGCGAGGGCATCGCGTACACCGAGGTCAACATCGAGCATGACCCGGATTCCGCCGCGTTCGTCGAGAAGGCGAACGGTGGGAACCAGACGGTTCCCACGCTCCTCGTGGTTTCCGAC
The DNA here is from genome assembly GCF_056435225.1 of Streptomyces sp. NPDC043996. Lineage (NCBI taxonomy): Bacteria > Bacillati > Actinomycetota > Actinomycetes > Kitasatosporales > Streptomycetaceae > Streptomyces > Streptomyces sp. NPDC043996. The sequence continues at coordinate 211,022 of NZ_JBWKEY010000001.1, forward strand.
GCTGGCACTGAGTCCGTGATGACGAACCCGTCGTTGGCTCAGGTCAAGCAGGCCATGGCAGCTTGAGTCCCCCTCCAAGCAGAAGGCCCCTGTCCGCAAGATCGGGCAGGGGCCAAGTCATGCTGTCGGGCACGGACGGCTTCACTCTGGCGTACGGCTGAAGCTCTCCATGGTGGCCTTACTGGTCGAACGGTCCATGAGCCGAAGCTCCCAGGGGCCACTGTTGACATCGAAGTCCTTCCCGAACCCGACCCACTTCCCCGCCATCCTGCGACCGGTCGGCTCCACCAGCATCTGAATCGCCCCGTGGTAGCGGGCGCCCTGGTAGTAGCCGTCGGTGGCGGTCTGCTCCACCCACGATCCCGTCACCACGTTGCGATCAACGGTCAGGTCCAGGGAGAGGGGAGAGTCCGGGTTGGACGAGGCACCAGGCAAGGACTCCACGGTCAGACGGTTCCCCCGGTGCAGCACGAGGACGTAGTGCTTACCTTCGAAGGTCTCGTCCCTGCTCGATGAGAAGAACTCGTACCGGGACAGCCACACACCCGAGTAGTTCTCTCCCTTGGGAGCTGTTCGCGGGGAACCACTCGCGGGGTGCGTTACGCCCTCAAGGCTCGGCTCCATGTCATGGCCCCCAGAACCGTCCTCACGCACCCGTGCGGGTGGCACCGGCAGCCCGAACCCCAAGGTCTCGACAGGCCGCCCTGTAGCCCTCTCCAGCGCCCGTGCGTACACCGGGCGGCACGAGCGCGTCACGCCTGACTCCCACCTCTGCACAAGCCGCTTGTTCGCCTCGTTCGGCTCCCCCAGTTCATCACCGGCCTTGCGGATAGCCGCAGCGAATTCGTCCTGGCTCATGCGCATGCCGATACGCACGGCACGCAGCGTGTCATTCGGTACCTGCGTCATCGTCGCCATAGGACCACGGTAGATCCGGCAACTCTGGAATGACACCGGTTTGACGCCTTCGAGTGACGCCTAGGCGACGCCCGCAGCGCCGTCGCGGTGACCGAAGACGATCAAGACCATGGGGTGCATGCCTTCCAGGACGCAGACGCATCCGGACCCCATCCCTATTGAGCTGCCCGTCGGCTACCGTGCTTGGCTGCTCGACTGTGCTCCTGCCCCGGGGTGCGCTCAGTGCGCGTCGGCTTGGGCCGACCGTGCCCGAGCCATCATGGCTAACGATCTTCGAGTAGCCAGCAGGGCCAGCACCCTGGTTCGCGATCACGCATCCGGCGTGCATGGCACGGAGGTGGAGAGAGCTTGATGGACGCCTCCGCCATGACCGTGCTGCGGGACTGCCCCGAGTGCGGGAAGCCGATCAATTACGGGCCAAGAGACCAGCGGTGCGCATGCGAGAAGGGCTAGGCAGCGGCTGTCTTGTCACTCCTCGATGTGCCGGTACAAAGTCGCCCTGGATACCCCCAGAGCCTTGGCGATGGCGGTGACACCCTCCCCCTTGGCCCTCCTGGCACGGGCGACGGCAAGCATGTCGTCTGTGATCACGGAGGGCCGTCCGCCATGGTTGCCCAGACGTGCCGCCGCATCCAGCCCTTCCAGGGTCTTCTCCCGGATGCCTTCGCGCTCCACCTCGGCCCCCACGGCCAGGACGGCGAACACGATGGCCCCGGCGCCATTCGGATCGTAGAGGCCCTGGAGAGGGCCGGAGAGGAGCTCTAGCTGAATGCCCTCGGCCTGGAGGACGGATGCCAGGGTCATCAACTCCACTGCCGACCGAGCAAGCCGCTTCATCTCATGCGCCACCAGGACCACGGCCTGGTCAGGTGCCGCCCTCTTGATCTCCCTGGCCAGGGACAGGGCGATCTCCAGCTCTGGACGGACCTTGACCCGGGTGCTGACCTTCTCGGAGAAGACACGCTTGCAGTGGGCACGCTCCAGTGCATCCAACTGGCTCTGTAGCTCCTGCCCGACGGTGGAGCAGCGGGCGTAGCCGATGCGGATGGCCGTGCTCGCATCCGCTGACTGATCGACCGAGACAGGAGCGCCTTCGGTCCAGGGCTTGCCGGGGCTGCGGTCGAGTGGGGTCTTGATCTCCAGCTCGGCCTTGAGGGACGGCACCAGGGTGAAGCGTCCAGTGTGGTAACCGGTGGCCACCTTCCCGCTGGCAGTCCGGCATGGACTCCCGGCCGGTGCGCTGCACTTGGGGCAGTCGTGACGTTCAACGAGGGCGGCCGGGGCCGTAGTCGCTGCCATGCCGCCGATGTCTCACAAAGGCGTCTCATAACGAAGGCCAAGGCGGGTCGTTTTGAGACGAGTTTCGAGACGTGCGGGGTGGTTCGAATCGGGCGCGCCTCCAGCATTGACCTGACGTCTCACAAACGATGGTTTTTGAGACCTCCCACGGCTGTCACGCCCTGCGCAACGGGGGTAATGCTCCGACTCCCGCCCCATGAGGACCGCAGGGGCACCTTCCATGGATCGCGTACGAGTTTGAAGCCGCAGAAGGGCCCGCGAGGACCCCAAGGGGACGCAACCCTAGGAATCCCCGAACGAGGTCATCAAGAGGTGCCACAAGAATGCACAGAGCCTCCGGTGAGCCCCGGGAGGGCAACCACTGGGCTCTGGAGGATGGTTCGAAACGTCAGACAGAGTGAGGAATCATCATCACTTTTGCCTGCGTCACAGGCCGTCCCGGTGCTCATCAGAGGACACGTACATTATTGATGACGGCCGGGGGTATATAACCCCGGCCGATCTGCTACAGACAACAACTGATCTGATCCAACCCCACCCCTGAAGGTGGGGGATGTTGATTCGTTGGTGATCCAAGGATGGGCAAGCAGAAGCCCCCACGAGTTCCGTGGGGGCTAGGCTGCAGAGGCAGCAGGCTCAGCACCCGTTTCCCTTGCCGACTTCCTCTGTGCGCATCTTACTGCACAACCGGCATTTAGTTTCCCGGGTTCTCTTTGGAGTCCTTCCACATTTCCGAGACCTTCCTGAACGCCTCTTTGTGCGTGACCCCGGGGTGGCCCGTCTCGTATTTGGGAACTTCGTCCTTCATGAACTGGTTATATGGAGAGGTCTTCTTCGCTGCTCCCGACTTGGAGCGCTTACTGTTCGCCGTCTTCTGCCTAGGCATGTCGCCTCCGTGAACTACTTCGCGTTTGATCCCCCAGTTCAGTAGCTCACCGACGGTCCATGGTCAGTACCCGGCGTAGGCCGAACGGGTGAGCTGGCGGGGAGAAGCGTCAAGGCGTCTCCTGAGAGGGCAGGCATCATCCTGCCGTTCGGCGATGTTGCCACGCCGGAGCAAGGGATGAGGGACATGAAGATCACGTTCTACGGTGCACCAGGGTTCAAAGGGCACTCCGAGACTCGCGCTCTCAAGGAAGGCCAGTCGTTCTCGCTGGAGGACGTCGGCCTAGGGCAAGTGGGTTCAGTGAGAATCGACGGGGCAAAACCAGATGTCGTCGTCGAGATGCTCATCCAAATGTCCGAGGAAAAGGGCGGAGGAAGTGAGACAATGAAGGCAATACAGAAGAGGAACCCGCACTCCGGCCTCCCTGACGCAGACATGTTCTGGGATTTCCTCTCTCAGGCCCGAGTCGGTCAACATGGTCACGTACCTGTTCTCTGACCTGGCCACGCCAAACGGGTACCGGAAGTAGACGGTTAGGCCCGGGCCATGGCGTTGTGGGGCCCTGTCGTCGAGGCAGGGCCTCGATTCATGCCAGAACGACAGTCGGCTTCCCCTCCCTCAGGAGGGTGACGAAGTTGTCCACAGCCTTCGAGCTATCCACCAAGATCCACAGCAGTGCCGTTCCAGGTCGAGGGTCAGGGCCTGGAGGTGGTCATCATGACTCGACAGGCAGCAGCTCGACGACGGCAACGAGGGCTAGGCCGCGTCCCAACCTCGCAGCTCCCGCCAGTTGACTGATCAATTCTCCACCCCGAAGGGTGGGTTGAAGCTGTCTCTTCGGTGGGGAAGTGTCCCCTCCCTCAAGGAGGGGAGTGTAGTTACTTCTGAGATGTCAACTTCACTCACCCTCCCTTAGAGGGAGAGAGTTTAACTGTCCAGCAATTACTACCCCTTTAAGGGGATTAGCTTCTATCTATATCTGGAACCAGCTTTGGCTCGCCCCGCGTGGGGGCGGCCATGCTTATTCAAGAAGGGGCGTAGTGCTGGCCCTTGGCATCAAGCCGCCGAGGGCGCCGGTCCGTTAACGCTGCTCTCGGCACTCAGACGCACTGACCGCGCCCACCCGCCCGCAGGAAACGGACTACCGCGATGTTGTCGCACTCGGCCTCCCCCGCTCGGGCCCGTTCAGGGTTCTTGAACAGCCAGTCGCCGCTCCGGCCATCCCAGGGGACGTTGTGGCCGTGGGTGGCGCACTCTTCCCGCTCCCCCTTCGACGGGGCGTCCATGGACGCGACCGTGAACGGGATGAGCAGGCACCGCGCGGAGGCGGATGGGGCGAGCAGGCCCGCCTTGATCAGACCCCCCCTGGCCTGCCGGTAGCGACTCGGGGTGTACGGACTGCCGTCCTCCTTGGACAGGATCAGCTCCAGCTCTCCGGAACCTAGGGGCGCATGCCCTCCACGCTGCATGCGGCCGACGGCCAAGAGCCACATGCGGAGCTCAAGATGCAGCCCCGGATTCCCAACAGCCAGGTTGCGGTGCTCGGGTCGATAGACCTTGGCGAAGCGGTAACTCAATCTGCCCCCTATACGTCCAGCTCTCTGAATCGCCCATGAACCCCTGCGGCTCGCCCGGGGGCTGACGGGACCGTGGTGAGGAACGCGGACGGGACACCGGTCATGCGCTCGGAGCCTCTGCTGAACGAGTCGGAGTGGTTGGCGCTCCAGGAAGCCGTGACCCTGGTCAAGTACACCAAGGGGCCTGCGAAAGTCTCTCCTGTGCGTGGGTGGCTCTTCTGTGACGGCTCCGACTACGAGCACCCGCTCTACTGGGTCCGGGGCGGCAAGGGAAACCAAGCCGCCCGCATCCGGTGCCAGGGCAACAAGAGCAAGGGCCGCGTCCGGTGCGAGGGGCACACCATGGCCGCAGAACCGCTCTACAGCCTCGTGGAAGCCACGCTCAAGGCTCAGATAGGCGATCGTCCCGTGATGGAGCGTCGGGCCATTCAGGACGATTCCAGGGCCGTTCAAGTAGCGCTTGTGGACGCTCAGATTGAGCAGTTCACCGCAGAGCTCAAGGCCGGTCGGTTGTCAGCAGTCGAGTACGGACGACATGTCGCGAAGGCCGCTGCCGACCGTGAGGCACTGACCAGCGCTCCGGAGACAGCTCCTGTCAGTGAGTGGCGCCCAACCGGTCGGACCTACGGGGAATGGTGGGACAGCGCGAGTCGTGAGGAGCGGCGGGAGAAGCTGATCTCATGGGGTGTGAAGGTCATCGCTGGCCCTGACGGTGTCAGGTTCGAGTACGGCCAGAACTTCCCCTCGCAGGCGTTCGTGATGGAGATCGGCTTTACCGACACGCCGCCGGAGGGCACTCAGTCGATCTCCCTGGGCATGACCCGCAGCGTGGACGTGACCGACCTCCGTACAGGGGAGGTGGCTACCGTCCCTCTCCTCTGGGGGGACCTAGTGAGCCTGGCCGCCTGAGAGACGGTGGGAAAAGCAAGAACCGTTCCCACCGTCCTCTTCCCGGACGGTTCGACGCTGACGAACCCCTCGCTGGCGCAGGTGAAGCAGAAGCTCGCCGCCTAGGACCTCGGGGCGGGTCAGGCCGCCGCGCCCGGGCGCGGCAGGTGCTCGCCGTACCAGAGTTCGATCAAGCGGGCCGCGATCGAGATGCCGTAGGGAGGCAGGACCTCCCCGGACTCGAACGCGGCCCGCAGGTCTTCCCGGGAGAACCAGCGCGCCTCGTGGATCTCCTCCCCGTCGACGTTGATCTCCGAAGAGGTGGCCTTGGCCATGAAGCCGAGCATGAGGCTGGACGGGAAGGGCCAGGGCTGGCTGGCGACGTACTCCACCTCGCCGACGGTGACGCCCGCCTCCTCCCAGACCTCGCGCCGCACGGACTGCTCGATGGACTCCCCCGGCTCCACGAAGCCCGCGAGCGTCGAGAAGCGGCCCTCGGGCCAGTGCACCTGGCGGCCGAGCAGCGCCCGGTCCTTCTCGTCCGTCACGAGCATGATCACGGCCGGGTCGGTGCGCGGGTAGTGCTCGGCGCCGCAGGCCTGGCAGCGGCGGATGTGGCCCGCGGCCGCGATGGTGGTGCGCTCGCCGCAGCGCGAGCAGAAGCGGTGCATGCGCTGCCAGTTCTCCAGGGCCACGGCGTGCACCATCAGGCCCGCGTCGCGCGGCGACAGGAGCAGGCCCGCCTCGCGCAGTCCCGCCGCGCGCGCGGAGGCGTCCATGCGGCCGGGCAGGGAGTCCTTCTGGAGGGCGAAGTAGCTCACGCCGTCGTCATCGGTGCCCAGGAAGTAGCGGTGGGCCTCGGTGAGGGGTGCTTCGAAGGACGGGGTCGTCACCAGTTCGGTGCGGCCGTCGGGCGTCTCGTCGATGAGGACCTGACCGCCGGAGACCACGAAGACCCGTGTCGAGGGGTGGCTCCACGCGGCGGCGAGCCAGGCCTCGTCGAGACGGTGGTGGGCCGCGCGGTCGATGCCGCTCGGCGCGGTGAGCGAGACGGGACGGTCAGCGGCGCGGTCGGTCCAGGTGGTCACTGGTGCTTCCAACTCCCCCGGTGGAATGGGTGGTTCGGTGAGCGGGTGTGCGGCGTGCGGTGCGGTTCCGTGCGGACGGGACGCGGTCCGTTCAGTGTGCATCGCGCCAGTGCTCGGCGAGGTCGCCCCACAGGTAGGCGGTGGTCTCGACGCCCTTGAGCAGCAGGTCGAGCTCGACCTTCTCGTTCGGCGCGTGCCATCCGTCCGAGGGAATCGAGATGCCGAGGAAGAGCACGGGCGCCCCGAGGACGTCCTGGAGGTCGGCCGCCGGGCCCGAGCCGCCCTCGCGCGTGAACCGGATCTCCTGTTCGAAGGCACGGCCCATGGCGCGGGCCACGGACCGCAGGGCGGGGTGGTCCAGCGGGGTCAGACAGGGGCGGGTGGCGGCGCCGAAGGTGATCGTGTGCCGGATGCCCGCGGGCAGCTGATCGGCCACCCACGCGCGGACGGCGTCCTCGATCCGGTCCGGGTCCTGGCCCGCGACCAGCCGGAAGGAGAGCTTCAGCATCGCGCTCGACGGGATGATCGTCTTGCCGCCCGCGCCTTGGTAGCCGCCGCCGATGCCGTTGACCTCGGCGGTCGGGCGGGCCCAGACGCGCTCCAGGGTGGTGTGTCCGGCCTCTCCGTGCGGGGCGTACGACTTGGCCGTGCGCAGCCACTCGGCCTCGTCGAAGGGCAGTTCGGCGAAGAGCTCGCGCTCGCGGTCGGTGAGTTCGACGACGCCGTCGTAGAAGCCGGGGACCGCCACGCGCGCGTGCTCGTCGTGCAGGGCCGCGACGAGCCGGGCCGCGGCCGTGGCCGGGTTGGGCACGGCGCCGCCGAAGGAGCCGGAGTGGATGTCCTGGTCGGGGCCGTGCAGCTCGATCTCGCAGTCGGCGACGCCGCGCATGCCCGTGCAGACGGTGGGGGTGTCCTTGGCCCACATGCCGGTGTCGGAGACCACGACCGCGTCGGCGGCGAGGCGGTCGCGGTGCCGCTCGACCAGGTCGCGGAAGTGCGGCGAGCCGGACTCCTCCTCGCCCTCGACGATCAGCTTCAGGTTCACCGCGGGGGCGGTGCGGCCGGTCACGTCGAGGTGGGCGCGCACCCCCAGGGTGTGGAAGAAGACCTGCCCCTTGTCGTCGGCCGCCCCGCGCGCGTAGAGGCGGCCCTCGCGGACGACCGGCTCGAAGGGGTCGGTGTCCCAGCCGTCCTCGCGGGCGGCGGGCTGCACGTCGTGGTGACCGTAGACGAGCACGGTGGGCGCGTCGGGGTCGCCGGAGGGCCACTCGGCGAAGACGGCGGGGGCGCCCGGCGTGGGCCACACCTCGGCGGTCGGGAAGCCGGTGTCCTTGAGGCGCGCGGCGAGCCAGTCGGCGCTGCGCCGTACGTCGTCCGCGTGCTCGGGCTGCGCCGACACGGACGGGATGCGCAGCCACTCCGCGAGGTCGTCGAGGAAGGCGGCTCGGTGGTCGCCGATGTACGCCCTGACGGCGTTCACGGCACTGACGTCGCTGGCAGCGCTGTTGACGGACTTGCTCATGGCCACGAGCCTATCGGCCCTCGGGGGCCGTCTGACCGGGCGGCCGGTCGGTCCCCGGTCCACCTCCTGGTCCACCGGCTCCCGCGCCTCCGGGACGGGCGGCGCGGGCCGGGGCGTGACCGCCCCCTCCGGGGGCGCGGTCACCGCCGTGGCCGCCTCCGCCGTGGGCTTCGTCACCATGGGCTTCATCGCCGTGGTGGTCGCTGTCAGCGTCACCGTCGCCGCCGCCGTCGCCGTCGCCGTCGCCGTCGAGCAGCAGGCTCTCCAGTTCGGCGCGGCCGGGCAGGTGCTCGGGGCGCACGGTCTCGCCACTGCGCACGTACAGGAACGCGGCCGTCACCGACTCCAGCGGCACTCCGTGCTGCTCGGCCCACGCCAGGCGGTACACGGCCAGCTGGAGGGGGTCGGCGTCCTGGACGCGGCTGGTCTTCCAGTCGACGATCTCGTACGTGACGGTGTCGCCGTCGGCCTTCTTGTAGACGGCGTCCACGCGGCCCCTGATGACGCGGCCCGCGAGGGTGAGCTGGAAGGGGGCCTCGACGCGGTGGGGCGTGCGACGGGCGTACTCGGTGCGCTCGAAGGCCTCCTTGAGCGCTTCCAGGTCCCGCTCGTCGGCGATCTCGGCTTCCCCGGGACCGCCGCCGGGCAGTTCGTCCGGGCCGAGCATGGGCAGCCGCAGCTCCTCGAAGCGGGCCTCCACCCAGGCGTGGAAGCGGGTGCCCCGGCGAGCCGCGGGCTGGGGCGGCCGGGGCATGGGCCGGGCCAGCTCCTGCGCGAGGCCGTCCGGGTCGGTGGCGACGCGCAGCAGCTGGGAGGCGCTGAGCGAGGTGGGCAGGAGCACGTCGCGCACGCCTTCGCGGGCGCGCAGCAGCTCACCGGTGAGGGCGTCCAGATCGCGGTCCCAGGAGGCGAGGGTGCGCAGTTCCTCGGGGGTGAGGTCCTGCTCGGGCTCCGTGGCGTGCGGCACGCGCGCGTGCGGGATGGCCGGTTCGGGGGACGGGCCCGCCCCTGGGGGTGCCGGGCGGTCGCTGCTCCAGGAGTCCCAGGCGGTGGGGTCCTCGTCTTCGGGCGGGAGGTCACCGTCGTCGTACGGATCCACTCCGGACCCGCCCTCTTCGTAGAGGGCGCCTTCGTGAAGGACACCTTCGTGAAGGGCGTCTTCGTGAAGGGCGCCTTCGTAGAGGACGTCGCCCTCTTCGTAGAACCCGTCCTCCTCCGGAGGCGGTGGCCACTCCGGGTCGGCCGCCGGGTGGGACTCCGCGTGGTCGCGCGCTCCGGGGTGTGCGGTGCCCCGGCCTGGCACCCCTTCCGCCATGAGGAGGCGGTCCAGGTGCGCCTGGACGGTGTCCGCGGCGGCGTGGCGGCGGGCCAGCGATTCGGCGTCCAGGGGCAGCGGCCAGGCGTGGTCGGCCGCCGCCTCGCGCAGGGCCGGGTTCTCCTCGCCGTCCTCCGGTGTGTCCGCCCAGGCCTCGATCTCGCCGTGTCCGGCCGCGCAGTGGTCGTACAGCGCCGTCAGGAAGTCCGAGGGGCCGCGCGGCTTCTTCTGGGTGGGGCCCCACCAGTGGCCCGAGCCCAGGAGGAGGCTCCTGGGGCGGGTGAAGGTGACGTAGCCGAGGCGGAGCTCCTCCGTGTGCTGGTGCTCCTTCATGTCGGCGTGGAAGGCCTTCATGCCCTTGTTGTCCCAGGCGGTGACGTCGGGCAGCGTGTCGGCGTCGCCGCGCAGCGCGTGCGGGACGACCTTGGCCTGGGCGGTCCACTTCTCGCGGCCCTGGGCGCTCGGGAACGTGCCCTTGACCAGGCCGGGGACGGCGACGACGTCCCACTCCAGGCCCTTGGACTTGTGGGCGGTGAGCACCTTGACGGTGTTCTCGCCGCCGGGCAGGGCGTTGTCGAGTCCCTTCTCGTACTGCGCGGCGGTGCGCAGGAACCCGAGGAAGGCGAGCAGCGGGGCCGACGGGTCGTTGGCCGCGAAGGACGCGGCGACGTCCAGGAAGTTCGAGAGGGTCTCGCGGCGCCGGGCGGCCAGGGCGTGCGGGGACGCCGACAGCTCGACTTCGAGGCCCGTGACGGTCAGGACGCGGTGCAGCACGTCCATGAGCGGGTCGGCCAGGGAGCGGCGCAGGTCGCGCAGTTCGGCGGCGAGGCGGGCGAAGCGCACGCGCGCCTCCGCCGAGAACGGCAGCCCGTCGTCCCCGCCCCCGCCCCCGGGGGCGTCGATGGGCGTCTCCAGGAACGTGTCGAGCGCGTCCGCGAGCGATATCACCTCGGACGGGTCGACGCCCTCCACGGCTTCGGCGAGGCGCCGGTCGGCGGCTTCGGCGTCGTCAGGGCCGTCGGCGCCCACGGGCGCCGTCGGGCCGTGGCGGACCAGGAGGCGGGCGCGGCGGCCGAGCAGGGCCAGGTCGCGGGGGCCGATGCACCAGCGGGGCCCGCTGAGGAGCCGCACCAGGGAGGCGTTGGCCCCGGGGTCCTGAAGGACCTCGCAGACGGCGACGAGGTCCGCGACCTCCGGCAGGTGCAGCAGGCCGGACAGGCCGACGACCTCGACCGGGACGTCACGGGCGACGAGCGCGCCCTGGATGTCGGCGAAGTCGGTCGCCGTGCGGCACAGGACCGCGATCTCCCCGGGGTCGGTGCCGGTGCGCACGAGGTGGGCGAGCGAGTCGGCGATCCAGTCGATCTCCTCGGCGTGCGTGCGCAGGAGGGCGCAGCGCACCGCTCCGTCGCGCTCGGCCCCCGGTGCGGGCCGCAGGGCCTCCACGCCCGCGTGCCGGGCCCGCAGGGGCGCGGCCAGGCCGTTGGCGAGGTCCAGGAGGCGGCCGCCGCTGCGGCGGTTCTCGCTCAGGGCGTGGCGTCTTGCGGGGCGGCCGTCGGCGCCCGGGAAGTGGTGCGGGAAGTCGTCGAGGTTGGCGACGGAGGCGCCGCGCCAGCCGTAGATCGCCTGGCAGGGGTCGCCGACCGCGGTGACCGGGTGGCCGGTGCCGCCGCCGAACAGGCCCGCGAGGAGGATGCGCTGGGCCACCGAGGTGTCCTGGTACTCGTCGAGGAGGACGACGCGGAACTCCTCGCGGAGGATCGCGCCGACCTCCGCGTGGTCGCGGGCGAGCGCCGCCGAGTGGGCGATCTGGTCGCCGAAGTCGAGCAGGTCGCGGGCGCGCTTGGCGTTCCTGTAGCGCTCGACGAGGCCGGTGAGCTCGATGCGGGCCGACGCCGTCTCGGGGACCTTGCGCAGGTCGTCGTTGGTGAGCCGGGTGCCCGCCAGGGTGCTCAGGAGGCGGGTGTCGTGCGCGCGCAGCGCGGCGGGGTCCACCAGGTGCTCGGCAAGCTCGCTGTCGAGGGCCAGGAGGTCGCTGACGAGGTCCGGGAAGGAGCGGGTCAGCGCGGGATACGGGCCGGGGGCCTCGCGCAGCACGCGCGCGGCGAGCTGGAAGCGGGTGGCGTCGGCGAGGAGGCGGGAGGTGGGCTCGAGGCCGAGGCGCAGGCCGTGGTCGGTCAGGAGGCGCCCGGCGAAGGCGTGGTACGTGGAGATGACCGGTTCGCCCGGGGTGTCGTCGGGGTCCGCCGCGTCCGGGTCGGTGACGCCCGCCTTGACCAGGGCCTGGCGGACGCGCTCTGCGAGCTCGCCCGCCGCCTTGTTCGTGAACGTCAGGCCGAGGACCTGCTCCGGGGCGACCTGGCCGGTGCCGACGAGCCACACCACGCGCGCGGCCATCACCGTCGTCTTGCCCGAGCCCGCTCCGGCCACGATCACCTGCGGGGCGGGCGGCGCGGTGATGCAGGCCGTCTGCTCCGGGGTGAACGGGATGCCGAGGAGCTCTTTGAGCTCGTCGGGGTCGGTGAGGCGGGAAGGCACGTCAGAGAGGCTAGCGGCGGCCACTGACAGCCGGGGTGGATCCGGTCGTCAGCAGCCGCCGCCAGGGTCGTCGGCGGGTCAGGAACCGGAGACGAGCTTGTCGGTGTCGACGGTCTCGCTGGCCGGCGGGGCCTTGACCTCGATGGCCGTGCCGTAGTCGGAGAAGAGCACCGTGCCGGGCTCGTCACCGCCCTTGATGACGGCCTTCAGGAAGTAGGGCTTGCCCTCCATGGCGACGTAGAACGTCTTGGTCTCGTCGCCCTTCTTCTTCTTGATGGTCTTGGTGAGCACGGCGGCCTTCTTGCCGTCGACCTCGGCGTCCTTCTCGCGCTTGAGGCCCTTGAGCTCCTTGGTCTTGAACATCTCCTCGGCCTTGCAGGGACTGCCCTCACCGCTCGGGGACTTCATCCAGCGGCCCTTGAGGAGCTCGGTCACGCCGGAGCCGCCGCCCGGGGAGTTCGCCCAGAACTTGTCGTCGCCCTTGACGTACGACGTCTTGCCCACGGCGAGGATCTGGGCGTGGCCCTCGGTGGCGGAGCCCATCTTGCCCTTGCAGTCGCCGGACTTGGCGACGCTGAAGTCGACGTCGACCAGCTTGCCGTCCCGCTTGCCGTTGCCCTTGGCGCGGAAGGAACCGGCGTCCTCGGAGGCGTTGGCGGCCTTCTTGGCGATCTTGTCGGCGCTCATGCCCTCGAAGGGGTCCTTGTCGCCGCTGTCGCCGCTGCAGCCCGTGATGCCGATGACGGCGGCGGCGCAGGCGGCGGCCGCTGCCAGGAGCTTCCGGTTGGCTGCCATGTGTCTCTCCTCGAAAAGGGCGCACGTTCGAAAGGTGCGGTGGGGCACCGTGCGCTGAGTGCGCGGTTCAGCTTTACGAAGACTTTAGATGGCCTGTGCGGGTGCTAAGCGCCGAGGTCAGGGGTGACGTTGGCCACCGCCGCCGCCGGGCCGCACCGCCGTTCACTCCACGACATGTCGGCCCTCCGGAAGCGCGCTGCACGAGGCGCGGAAGGCGCAGTGGCCGCAGTGCTGGCCCGTTGCGGGCGTGAAGCGCTCGTCCAGGACCTTGCCCGCGGCCGTGGCCAGGAGGTCGCCGATCCAGTCGCCCTCGCCCTCCGGAGGCGGCTGCTGGACCTGCACCTTCGGCAGGGCGTCGCCGCCGTCCTTCTTGGCCGCGCCCTGGCGCAGGTGCACCAGTTCCGCGCCCCCCACCTCGGGGTGGCCGTCCGCGAACGCGTCGTCGGCCGCGCCCTCGCGCACGGCGAGCTGATAGACGGCCAGCTGCGGATGGCGGGCGACGTCGGCGGCGCTCGGGGCCTGCTTGCCGGTCTTGAAGTCGACCACGTAGGCGCGGCCGTCGGCGTCACGCTCGACGCGGTCCATGGAGCCGCGCACGCGCACTTCGTAGGGGCCCGCTTCCAGGGTGACGTCGAAGTCGTGCTCGCTGGCGACGGGGGCGCGGCCCGCGTGGGCGCCGTTGACGTGCCACTGGAGGAAGCGTTCGAGCGCCGCGCGCGCGTGTTCTTTCTCCTGCTCCGACTTCCAGGGGGCGTCGAAGGCGAGGGCGTCCCACACCGACTCCAGGCGCTCCATGAGCACGTCCAGGTCGGCGGGCGTGCGCCCGGAGGCGACCTCGTCGGCCAGGACGTGCACGACGTTGCCGAAGCCCTGGGCCACGGTCGCGGGCGCGTCGGCCTTCACCTCGCGGCCCAGGAACCACTGCAGGGCGCACGTGTTGGCGAGCTGGTCCAGGGCGCTGCCCGACAGGACGACCGGCCTGTCGCGGTCCCTGAGGGGCACCGCGCTCGCCGTCGGCTCGTACATGCCCCACCAGCGCGACGGGTGGGCGGAAGGGACCAGGGGGCGCCCGTCGGTGTCGCTCAGGCCGGCGAGGCGGGCCAGGCGCTGGGCCGCCGCCTCGCGCAGCGCCCGGGGCGCGCGCGGGTCGACGGTGGTCGCCCGCAGCTCCGCGACGAGCGCGGCGACGGACAGCGGACGGCGCGGGCGACCCGTCACGTCCCGGGGCTCGACGCCTAGCTCGGTCAGGAAGCGGGAGGGCTGGTCGCCGTCGTCCGCGGGCGCCTTGACCGCGGTGACGACGAGGCGTTCACGCGCGCGCGTGGCGGCCACGTAGAAGAGACGGCGCTCTTCGGAGAGGAGCGCTCCCGGGGTGAGGGGTTCGGCGATGCCGTCGCGTCCGATGCGGTCGGCCTCCAGGAGGGAGCCTCGGCGGCGCAGGTCCGGCCACAGGCCCTCCTGGACGCCCGCGACGACCACGAGCCGCCACTGAAGGCCCTTGGAGCGGTGCGCCGTCATCAGGCGTACGGCGTCGGGGCGCACGGCGCGGCGGGTGAGCGTGTCGGCGGCGATGTCCTGGGCCTCGATCTCCTCCAGGAAGTTCAGGGCGCCACGGCCGCCGGTGCGCTCCTCGGCGCGGGCGGCCGTGGCGAACAGGGCGCACACCGCGTCGAGGTCGCGGTCGGCGTTGCGGCCCGCCGCGCCGCCGCGGCGCGCGGCGCGCTCCAGGCGCCGGGGCCAGGAGGTGCCGTCCCACAGCTCCCACAGGGCCTGCTCGGCCGTGCCGCCGTCCGCGAGGCACTGGCGGGCGCGGCTCAGGAGCCTGCCGAGGCGCTGTGCGCCCTGCGCGTACGAGGTGTCGTGCGCGACGAGCCGCTCCGGTTCGGCGAGCGCGCGGGCCAGCAGCACGTCGGAGGGCGGCGGCACGCGGTTGCCCGCGGCGCGCTCCTCCTCGCGCAGGGCGCGGCCGAGGCGGCGCAGATCGGCGGCGTCCATGCCCGCGAGGGGCGAGGTGAGCAGGGTGAGCGCGGTCTCGGTGTCGAGCCAGGACTCCGCGCGCGGGGCGCTCACCGCGCCTTGGCCCATGGACGTCTCCGAAGACACCGTCTCTTCGGACGGCCCCGAAGACGACGCCTGTTCGGACCGCTCCGAAGACACCGTCTCTACGAGCGCGCCCGTAGACGCCACCTCCGTAGGCGCCACCCCCGTAGACGCCGCGTCCGTAGACGCCACCTCCGTAGACGCCGCCCCCGTAGACGCCGCCCCCGTAGCCGCCACCTCCGTAGACGCCGCCTCCGCCATAGCCACCGCGCGCAGCGCTGTCAGCAGGGCCGTCACCGCCGGTTCGTGGCGCAGGGGGATGTCGTCGCCGTCTATGTCCAGGGGCACCCCGGCGGCCGTGAGGGCGCGGCGCACCGAGGGGATGGTGCGGGCGCCCGCGCGGACGAGCACGGCCATCTCGCTCCAGGGGACGCCGTCCTCCAGGTGCGCGCGGCGCAGGATGTCCGCGATGTTGTCGAGTTCCGTACCGGCGGTCGGGAAGGTGAGGACGTCCACGCGCCCGCCGTCCCGCACGGCCGCGAGGTCGCGGTGGGCCCGTACCTTCTCGGCGGGCAGCCGGGTCAGCGGCATGCGCCGGGTCAGCAGGCGCGTGGCCGCGAGGAGGCCCGCGCCCGAGCGGCGGGACGTCGTCAGGACCCCCACGGGCGCCGGGGAGCCGTCCGCGCGCGGGAAGTCGGCGGGGAACTGGAGGATGCCGTTCACGTCGGCGCCCCGGAAGGTGTAGATCGACTGGTCCGGGTCGCCGAAGGCCACCAGGTCGCGGCCGCCGCCCGCGAGGGCGTGCAGCAGCCGCACCTGCGCGGGGTCCGTGTCCTGGTACTCGTCCACGAAGACCGCGTCGTACTGGGCGGCAAGGGCTCGCGCCACCTCGGGGCGGTGCGCGAGCAGCACCGCGCGGTGCACCAGCTCGGCGTAGTCGAGGACCCCTTGGAGGTCGAGGACGTCGAGGTACTCGGCGAGGAACGCGGCAGCCGCGCGCCAGTCGGGGCGGCCCGTGCGGTGCGCGAAGGCGTCCAGGGCGCGGGGGCCGAGGCCCAGCTCGCGGCTGCGGGCGAGGACGGCGCGCACCTCGTCGGCGAAGCCCCGCGTGGTCAGGCAGGCGCGCAGCTCGTCGGGCCAGCGCACCCGGGCGAGGCCGTCCCTGCCGAGGTCGATCTGGCCGGCGAGCAGCTCGCGCACGGCGACGTCCTGCTCGGGCCCGGAGAGCAGCCGCAGCGGTTCGACGAACAGGTCGGCGTCCTGGTGGGCGCGGACCAGGGCGTAGCAGAAGGAGTGGAACGTGGTCGCCTGGGGCGCGTCGGCGGCGCCGACCCGGCGGGCCATCCGGTCGCGCAGGTCCACGGCCGCCTTGCGGCTGAAGGTGAGCACCAGGACGCGCTCGGGATCGGTGCCCTTGGCGACGCGCGCGGCGACCGACTCGACCAGGGTCGTGGTCTTGCCGGTGCCCGGACCGGCGAGGACGAGCAGCGGGCCGCCGTCATGGTCAACCACGGCGCGCTGCGCTGCGTCAAGGTCAGGGGGATCCGCGGGGACCGGTGGCGTACGCACCAGCCGGTAGGCGCCCGAGGATCCCTGTCGTGCCTGCTGGTACGACAGGTGCCGGGCGTGCCTGGCCGAAGTGGTGGAGCTCACGTGGGTCGCCGGTCCTGGTGGGTGTGCTGGTCGAGATGTGGCTGCGGGACAGCTGCGGGGTGAGTGTGCATGGGTGCTGTCGACGCTACGCCAGCGAGCGCGCGGGGCGGGTGTCTTCCCCCGTACGGGCCACCGGCCCGCCGCCGCGGGGCGCGATGGCGGAAGCTGTCAGATGTGAGTCCCCGCGCCGCCGCCGGGCGTCCCGTCGCGGCCGTCCCACCGGGCCCGCCGCATGTCGAGCCGCGGCAGGTGGCCCTCCGCCGCGCGGCTCGCCTCGCGCAGCGGCGTGCCCTCCGCGCGGTAGGCCGCGAGGGCGCGCAGTTCGTGCCCGGGCAGCAGGGCGCCGTCCGCGCGGACCACGCGCCACCACGGAACCGCGCCCCCGTAGAGCGCCATCACCCTGCCGACCTGTCGGGGGCCGCCCTCCTCCAGCCATTCGGCGACGTCGCCGTACGTCATCACACGGCCCGGCGGGATCAGTTCCGCCACCTCCAGGACCCGTTCCGCGTACTCCGGAAGCTCCTGTGCCGCTCGACTCTCCTCGCTCATCCGGACCATCCTGCCGCATGCCACCGACACCGTGACGGGTCGGCCACAGAGCGTGCGGAACAGTGCCCGACAAGCACCGAACTGGCAAATCGTGACCGTTTCGCGCTCCCGCATCGCCCCCTGATGCCCCCCGTCACCGACGGGGCATGCCACCATCGTGCGGGCGGTGACTGGTGATACGAGATCAAGAAGAGGCGACGGAGCAGCAGAGCGTGCATTCCGACAACACGGCGAGCACCTCTGCGGACACCGCGCGCCCCGACACCGGTGAGCCCGTCCTGAACACCCCGCGGGAGCGTCCGGACCCCGAGCCCGAGAACCCCGCCCCCGCGCAGGGCTTCCACGGCCACGACGCCGACTGCGCCGACGACGACGCGTACGCCGAGCGCGTGGAGGGCGACGAACCGCTGCTCCCCGCGCGCGTGCACCGCCCTTCCGACCTGGTGCGGCTGCTCGTCGGCATCCTGTCCATCGCGGTGCTGCTCGCGATCTCCGCGTTCGCGCACGGCACCACCTCGGGCCTCGAACAGGACATCAACGCGGGCACCGGCTCGCCGCCCGACCTGCTGATGAAACTCTCCGGGCTGACGGCGAGCATCGGCGTCCTGCTCATCCCGGTGGCGTTCGCGATCGAGCGCCTGATCAAGCGCGACGGTCTGCGCATCGCCGACGGCGTGCTCGCGGCCGTACTCGCGCACGGCGTGACCCTGGCCACCGACCTCTGGGTCGCCAAGGCCGCCCCCGAGTCCATCCAGGACGCCCTCACCCAGCCATCCCCCGGCGATCTGAACTCGCTCACCGACCCGGTGCACGGCTATCTCGCGCCGGTGATCGCGTACATGACGGCCGTCGGCATGTCGCGCAGGCCGCGCTGGCGCGTCGTCCTGCTCGTCGTGCTGCTGCTCGAAGCGTTCACGATGCTGGTGTCGGGCAACACGACACCGTTCTCGATCATCCTGACGGTCCTGATCGGCTGGACCGTCGCCTACGGCACGCTGTACGCGGTCGGCTCGCCGAACGTGCAGCCCACCGGGCAGACGCTGCTCGCGGGCCTGCGGCACGTCGGCTTCCGCCCGGTGAGCGCCGCCCGCGAGGAGTCCGGCGACAGCGGCGACCAGGGCGACCGGGGCCGGCGCTACTTCGTCACGCTGGAGGACGGCCCTCCGCTCGACGTCACCGTCATCGACCGCGAACAGCAGGCGCAGGGCTTCTTCTACCGGGTCTGGCGGCGGCTCACGCTGCGCAGCATCACCACGCGGCGCAGCCTCCAGTCGCTGCGCCAGGCCCTGGAGCAGGAGGCGCTGCTCGCGTACGCGGCGATCGCGGCGGGCGCCAACGCGCCCAAGCTGATCGCCACCTCCGAGCTCGGCCCGGACGCGGTGATCCTGGTCTACGAGCACACCGGCGGCCGGACCCTGGACTCGCTGCCGGACGCGGCCCTGACCGACGAGCTGATGCGGGAGACCTGGCGGCAGGTCAAGGCGCTGCAGTCGCGGCGCATCGCGCACCGCAGGCTCGCGGGGGACGCCATCCTGGTGGATCGTTCCGGCAAGGTGATCCTCACCGATCTGCGCGGCGGTGAGATCGCCGCCGGTGACCTGGTCCTGCGGATGGACATCGCGCAGCTCCTGACCGCCTTCGGGCTGCGGATCGGCGCGGAGCGCGCGGTCGCCACGGCGGTCGACGTGCTCGGCCCGGACGCGGTGGCGGACTGTCTGCCGCTGCTCCAGCCGATCGCCCTGACGCGCTCCACGCGCGGGACGCTGCGCAAGCGGGCCCGCGAGCGCGCCCAGCGCGAGCGCGACGCCGTCCTCGAGGCGTCCCGGAAGGCCAAGCTCGCCCGCGGCGAGGACGAGACCGATGAGAAGGGTGCGAGCGGCGAGCACCGCGAGCGCCGTGAGGGCGAGCGGGAGGAGCAGGCCCTGGACCCGGCGGCCGCCCGCAAGTCCGTGCGCGCGGAGAAGCAGGCCGAGAAGCAGGCCATAGACGAGGCCCTCGAGCAGGCCCGCGAGGAGGACCTGCTCAGCCAGATCCGCCACCAGGTGCTCCTGATCCGGCCGACGGCGCCCATCGAACCGGCGCAGCTGGAGCGGATCAGGCCGCGCACCCTGATCAGCTTCATCGCCGGTGCCTTCGGCGCGTACTTCCTGCTTTCGCAGCTCACGCACGTCGACTTCGCCACCATCGTCGAAGAGGCCGAGTGGGGCTGGGTCGCGGCGGCCGTGGCGTTCTCCGCGCTGAGCTACTTCGCCGCGGCGATGAGCCTGCTGGGCTTCGTGCCGGAGCGGGTGCCGTTCCTGCGGGCGGTGGCGGCGCAGGTCGCCGGGTCGTTCGTGAAGATCGTGGCGCCCGCGGCGGTCGGCGGCGTCGCCCTGAACACGCGGTTCCTGCAGCGGTCCGGGGTGCGCTCCGGGCTCGCCGTGGCGAGCGTGGGCGCCTCCCAGCTGTTCGGGCTCGGCGCGCACATCATCCTGCTGCTCGTCTTCGGCTATGTGACGGGCACCCAGAAGACGCCGACGCTGACGCCGTCGCGCACGGTCATCGCGGGCCTGTTGACGGTCGCGGTCCTGGTGCTCGTGGTGACCGCCATCCCGTTCCTGCGGAAGTTCGTCGTCACCCGCGTCAGGTCGCTGTTCGCGGGTGTCGTGCCGCGCATGCTGGACGTGCTGCAGCGGCCGCAGAAGCTGCTCACCGGCATCGGCGGGATGCTGCTCCTGACGTTCCTCTTCGTCCTGTGCCTGGACGCGTCCGTACGGGCCTTCGCCAGCCAGGAGATGGGCACGCTGAGCCTCGCCAGCGTCGCCGTGGTCTTCCTCGCGGGCAACGCCCTCGGCTCCGCCGCGCCCACACCGGGCGGTGTCGGCGCGGTCGAGGCGACGCTCACGTTCGGCCTGATCGCGGTGGGCGTGCCCAAGGACGTGGCGGCCCCGGCGGTGCTCCTGTACCGGCTGCTCACGCTGTGGCTCCCGGTGCTCCCCGGCTGGCTGTTCTTCAACCACCTGACCCGTAAGGGCCTGTTGTAGGACCCCTGGGGGCGGCCGCCGCCCCCAGGGCCGGACGGGGGTCACCCACACGGCCCGCGTCCCGAGCGCCCCGCCCGGGCGGCCCGCAGGATGGAGCCATGCCCAAGCTTCCGCCGCGCGCCAAGGCCCTGGCCACCACCGCCGTCCTGCTCACCGCCGCGCTCACGGCCTGCGGCGACGATGAGAACGACGGCTCGCCGGGCGCGGCCCTGCCGGACCAGAAGCTCAGCTGGAAGGACTGCCCGGCGCCGTCCGCGGCCGAGGGCGGCGGCGACGCCCCGTCCCCGCTGCCCGGCGGCGCCACCTGGAGCTGCGCCACCATGAAGGCCCCACGGGACTGGGCCAAGCCCAAGGGCGACACGATCGACCTGGCGCTCATCCGCGCGCGGGCCAGCGGCGCCGCGGACCGGCGCATCGGCTCCCTGGTCTTCAACTTCGGCGGCCCCGGCGGCTCCGGCGTCACCACGCTGCCCGCGTTCGGCTCGGACTACGCCAAGCTGCGCACCCGCTACGACCTGGTGAGCTTCGACCCGCGCGGCGTGGGCCGCAGCGAGGGCGTGCGGTGCGAGGACGACGCACAGCTCGACGCGTACTTCCAGCAGGACGCGACGCCCGACGACGCGGCCGAGCGCACCGAGTTCATCGACAACGTGAAGCGTTTCAACGGGGCGTGCGAGAAGAACTCCGGCGAGATCCTGCCCCATGTGCGCACCACCGACGCGGCGCGCGACATGGACCTGATGCGGCAGGTGCTCGGCGACGCCAAGCTGCACTACTTCGGCATCTCCTACGGCACCGAACTCGGCGGCGTCTACGCGCACTTGTTCCCCAAGAAGGTGGGCCGCGCCGTCTTCGACGCGGTCGTCGACCCCACCGAGACGGCCGAGCAGGGCTCGCTCGGGCAGGCCAAGGGCTTCCAGCTGGCGCTCGACAACTTCGCGAAGGACTGCGTGTCCCAGGAGGACGACTGCCCCGTCGGCGACACCGAGCAGGGCGTCAAGGACCGCATCGCGAAGCTCCTGAAGGACCTGGACGCCAAGCCGCTGCCCGCGTTGCCGTCGCGCGAGCTGACCCAGACCGCCGCCACCAACGGCATCGTGCAGGCCCTGTACTCCCAGGACTTCTGGCCCTATTTGAAGGAGGGCCTGGAGGAGGCCTACGACGGCGACGGCAAGATCCTGATGCTCCTGTCCGACTCCATGAACGGGCGCGGCGAGAACGGCGAGTACAGCAACATCCAGGCCGCGAACATCGCCATCAACTGCGCCGATGACAAGCCGCGGTACACGACGGCGGACGTCGAGGCGAAGCTGCCGCGGTTCCGCGCGGCGTCGCCGCTGTTCGGCGACTATCTGGCGTGGGGCATGCTCGGCTGCGTCGACTGGGCCGTCGCGGGCGCCGCCGACCAGCCCGACGTGAGCGCCCCCACAGCGCCCCCCATCGTGGTCATCGGCAACACCGGCGACCCCGCCACGCCCTACGAGGGCGCCCGCAAGATGGCCGAGTCCCTGGGCAAGGGCGTCGGCGTCGAGGTGACGTACAAGGGGCAGGGGCACGGGGCGTACGACAGCGGGAACCGGTGCGTACGGGGCGCGGTGGACGGCTACTTGCTGGACGGGAAGGTTCCGGACGCGGGCACGGTCTGCGCGTAGAAGGCCGGGAGGCGGGGGCGGCGGGCACTTCGCGGGCGCTGTCAGTGGTCCGACCTACTATGGCCTGACTGTCTGACACAGCGGGGGGAACATCATGGCGCGATGCGCACGGCCGCTCGCCTGGGCCGCCGCGCTGGCCCTGACCGCCGGTCTCCTCGGCGGCTGCGGCGGCGGTGACAAGGACGAGGCGGACGGCAAGCGTCCCACCGCACGCGGCGCCGACCCCACGCCGCGGCCGGACCCGTCGTCCACGCTGCCCGCGGCGGTCACCGCGCAGCGGCTCGACTGGGGCGGGTGCGAGGCCCCCGAGGGCGAGTCCGCGCCGGGCTCGGAGTGGCGGTGCGCCACGCTCAAGGTCCCCTTGGACTACGCGAAGCCGGACGGCGAGACGATCGGCATCGCCCTGATCCGCGCCGAGTCCACCGCCAAGAAGGACAGCGACCGCATCGGCTCCCTCCTGTTCAACTTCGGCGGCCCCGGCGGCTCCGGCGTCTCCCTGCTGCCCGCGTTCGCGAGTTCGTACGACGCACTGCGCGAGCGGTACGACCTGGTGAGCTTCGACCCGCGCGGCGTCGCGGGCAGCGAGGGCGTGCGGTGCCGCAGCGACGAGCGGACCCAGGCGGCGGAGAACACGGACCCGACGCCGGACACCGCGGCGGAGGAGAAGGCCTATCTGGCCGACGCCGCCGCGTTCGGCGCGGGCTGCGCGCGGGACGCGAGGAAGCTGCTCCCGCACGTCTCGACGACCGACGCGGCCCGGGACATGGACGTGCTGCGGCAGGTGCTCGGCGACGCCAAGCTGCACTACTTCGGGATCTCCTAC
The DNA here is from genome assembly GCF_056435225.1 of Streptomyces sp. NPDC043996. Taxonomy (NCBI): domain Bacteria; kingdom Bacillati; phylum Actinomycetota; class Actinomycetes; order Kitasatosporales; family Streptomycetaceae; genus Streptomyces; species Streptomyces sp. NPDC043996. Next base: position 233,588 of record NZ_JBWKEY010000001.1, read on the forward strand.
GGCACCGAACTCGGCGGTACGTACGCCCACTTGTTCCCCAAGAGGGTGGGCCGCCTCACGCTGGACGCGGTCGTCGACCCGACAGCGGCCACGGTGGGCCACGCGCGGAACCAGGCGCGGGGCTTCCAGCGCGCCTTGGAGAACTATCTGCGCTCCAACGGCGAGGACCCTGAGGCGGGCACGCGCGAGATAGCCGGTCTCCTCCGCCGTCTGGACGCCAAGCCGCTGCGCACCTCGTCGCCCGGCCGCAGGCTCAGCGAGGCCCTCGCGACGACGGGCATCATCTACGCGCTGTACAGCAAGCAGGCCTGGCCCACCCTGTCGAACGCCCTGGAGGAGGCGGAGGAGGGCGAAGGCTCGGCGCTCCTGGAGCTGGCCGACGCGTACAACGAGCGGGACCCGTCCGGGCGTTACAGCACAACGAGCCATTCGCAGCGCGCGATCGCCTGCCGGGACGGCAGGGAGCGGTCGACGCCGGCCGAGGCCAAGGGGCGGCTCGCCGCGTTCGAGGAGATATCCCCGGTGTTCGGCCCGTTCATGGCCTGGGACACGGCGGGCTGGTGCCACGACTGGCCGGTGTCCGGGCTGCGCGACACCCCCGAGGTGAGCGCCCCCGGCGCCGCGCCGGTGCTGGTCGTGGGCACCACGGGCGATCCGGCGACGCCGTACGAGGGCGCCCGCAAGATGGCGGACGAGCTCGGCGAGGGCGTCGGCGTCCAGCTGACGTGGAAGGGCGAGGGCCACGGCGCGTACGGCAACGGCAGCGACTGCGTCGACGGCACGGTCGACGCCTATCTGCTCAAGGGGGAGGTCCCGAAGGACGGCAAGGTCTGCGCGTCCTGAGCGGGCCGGGACTCGCGCTCTGAACAGGCCGGGGGCCGCGTGACCTGAGCGGGCCGGGGGCCGTGCGTGCCGGACAGCGCGAGGCCCCGCTCGCCGAGGGGTGAGCGGGGCCCGGAAGAGGCGCGGGAAGCGGGTCTAGTAGACCGGCTTGCCGGGCTCGATCTGGTTGACCCAGCCGATCACGCCGCCGCCGACGTGCACGGCGTCCGCGAAGCCCGCGGACTTCAGGACGGCGAGGACCTCCGCGCTGCGGACACCCGTCTTGCAGTGCAGGACGATCTTCTTGTCCTGCGGCATGGCCTCCAGGGCGGTGCCCATCAGGAACTCGTTCTTCGGGATCAGCTTGGCGCCGGGGATCGAGACGATCTCGTACTCGTTGGGCTCCCGGACGTCGATGATCTCGATCTTCTCCTCGGCGTCGATCCACTCCTTGAGCTGCTTGGGAGTGATCGTCGAACCGGCGGCGGCCTCCTGGGCCTCCTCGGAGACGACGCCGCAGAAGGCCTCGTAGTCGATGAGCTCCGTGACCGTGGGGTTCTCGCCGCAGACCGCGCAGTTCGGGTCCTTGCGGACCTTGACCTGGCGGTACTGCATCTCCAGGGCGTCGTAGATCATCAGTCGGCCGACGAGCGGCTCGCCGATGCCCGCGAGGAGCTTGATGGCCTCGTTGACCTGGATGGAGCCGATGGACGCGCACAGCACGCCGAGCACGCCGCCCTCGGCGCAGGACGGGACCATGCCGGGGGGCGGGGGCTCCGGGTAGAGGCAGCGGTAGCAGGGGCCGTGCTCGGACCAGAAGACCGAGGCCTGACCGTCGAAGCGGTAGATGGAGCCCCAGACGTACGGCTTGTTCAGGAGCACACAGGCGTCGTTGACCAGGTAGCGCGTCGCGAAGTTGTCGGTGCCGTCGACGATCAGGTCGTACTGGCTGAAGATGTCCATCACGTTGTCGGCCTCGAGCCGCTCTTCGTGCAGGACCACGTTCACGTACGGGTTGATGCCGAGGACCGAGTCCTTCGCGGACTCCGCCTTGGACCGGCCGATGTCGGCCTGGCTGTGGATGATCTGGCGCTGCAGGTTCGACTCGTCGACCTCGTCGAACTCCACGATGCCGAGGGTGCCGACGCCCGCCGCCGCGAGGTACATCAGCGCCGGTGACCCGAGGCCGCCGGCGCCCACACAGAGCACCTTGGCGTTCTTCAGCCGCTTCTGCCCGTCCATCCCGACATCCGGGATGATCAGGTGGCGGGAGTACCTGCGGACCTCGTCGACGGTGAGCTCAGATGCTGGCTCGACCAGGGGTGGCAGCGACACGGGGACTCCGTTGGTCGGATATGCGGAACGGTGGTTCTTTCCGTAACACTGCCACGGCCTTCTTCATTCCGAGACACCTGGTCCGATACGCGAGACGATCTCGTCCCAGTAACCGGGCAGGGCCTCCCAAGGGGCCGCGCCCGTGCCGCCGACGGTGTGATCGGTGCGGTCGGTGAAGTAGATCGTCGACGCGCCCTGCCAGCGGGCGACGCGGAGCGCCTCGTCGAGGTGGCCGCGCGGCATGCCGTGGACGAGGTGGCAGAAGCGGTCGGGCGGGTAGTCGGCGGTCCACTCGGCCACTTGGGACCAGCGGTAGTCGCTCCACGGCCCGCTGAAGGTCACCAACTGGTCGGCGGCCTCGGCGTATCCGGGGTGCGGATGGGTGCCGTGCCCGAACACGACGTGGCCCCCGGCGAGGAGCGCGCGCAGGGTCGTGACCGTGCGGCGCACCGCTGGGAGCGCGGTGGCCGCCGTCGGGCAGCGGGCGAGGAAGAAGCCGTCGACGAGGTACCAGTCCAGGAAGCGGTGGGCGTCGGAGACCAGCTCGCCGAAGCCGCGCGCCCCGTACGTCACGTCGAGGTGCCCGAGGACGCGGACGCCCGCGTTGCGCAGCCGTCCCGCGGCTTCGAGGCAGCGCGGGTCGGGCCGGTCGCCGGGGCCGCCCGAGACGTTCAGGACGACCCAGTGCAGGGGGAGGCCGGGGCGGGAGAGCTCGGCCCACTCGGTGGCGGCGAGCAGCGGGTGGGCGATGCCGGGGACGCCGAAGCCGACGCGCAGGTCGGTGTGCTGGAGCCCGCGGGCCGTGCTCGTCAGATGCGGCACGCGGCCTCCATCCAGATGTCGGCGAGGGACTCTTCGAGGTTGATGCGGGGCCGCCAGCCGAGCCGGTCGCGCGCGGTGCGCACGTCGGCCTGCTGCCAGCTGCCACAGCCGTCCGGGTAGGGGTACGCGGTCGGGGCCGCGTGCTCGGGGTCGACGCGCAGGTGGCTGATGCCGGGCCTGCCGGGCGGCTGGTCGAGCTCGTGCAGGGCGCCGCCGTAGCCCGCGACGCGGGCGAGGACGGCGGCGGCGTCGCGCAGGCGCACCGCGCGCCCGGAGCCGATGTTGACGACGCCCTGGGCGGCGGAGAGCGAGGCGGCGTGGACGGCGCGCGCGATGTCGCGCACGTCGATGAAGTCCCGCTGCACGCCGAGGCCGCCGAGCTTCAGCTCGCCGTCGCCGGACTGCATCGCGCGCCGCATGGCCTCGGCGAGGCGGCCGAGCGGCGACCCGGCCGGGGTGCCGGGGCCCGCGGGCGAGAACACCCTGAGCACCACGGCGTCGAGCCCCGAGCCGAGGACGAGCTCCGTGGCGGCGAGCTTGCTGACGCCGTAGGGCCCGCCGGGCCGGGGCACGGCGTCCTCCGCGGTGGACGATCCCGGCTGGCTCGGCCCGTACTCGGCGCCGCAGCCGAGCTGCACCAGGCGGGCGCCGCAGCCGCTGCGCCGCAGGGCCTCGCAGATGGTGGCGACGGCGACGGTGTTGTGCCGGGTCAGCTCGCGGGCGCCGCCGCGCGTCGCGCCCGCGCAGTTGATGACCACGCCCGGGTGGACGGCGTCCAGGAAGCGGGTGAGCGCTCCGGGGCTGCCGCTGGCGAGGTCGAACCGTACGTCCGAGTCGTCGCCGCGGCCGAGCGCGGTGAGCTGCACCGCCGGGTCGGCGAGCAGCCGGTCGGCGACGAACCGGCCGAGGTATCCGTTGGCTCCGATCAGCAGCACCCTCATCGGGCGGCTCCCACGACGGACGCTCGGAGGCTGTGCCTTGTCATCTGTGTTTCTCCTTCAGGGGGGTGGTGCTGTCCGTGGCGGGCAGCGGGTGGGGCGGGACGGCCCGTCGTGGCCGGGGCCCGCTCCGGGGGCGGGAGGGTCGGTCGAGGGGGGCGCCGCGGGGGCGGGTGCGGGGCCTGGGGTGCGCGGTACGCGCGGGGTGGGTGGTCATGCCGCACCCCCGGGGGCGTACGCGGAGGCGCGGGAGAGTACGCGGACGGCGCGGGCCAGCAGCAGGACCGCTCCGGCGCACGCGAGGGCGGGCGCTCCCCAGGCGGCGGCCGTGGCCACCGCGCCCTGCGTCGGCGCCGCGAGGAAGCCGCACCCGGGCAGGCGGGCGGCGCAGGCCAGGGCTAGTGCGGTCGCCTCGGCCGCGCCGACCGCCGCGTACACCAGCGTCGGCGCGCGCCGGGAGCCGTGGACCGCGAGCATCCGGCCCAGCCACAGCAGCGCGGCCAGCGCGCAGGCCCCGGCCCAGGGCGCCGCGCCGCCGGTCCCGTCAGCGCTGGCGGCACCAGCGGCGTCGCCCCCGCCGAGGACGGCGGCCGCCACGGCGAGCGCGAGGCCCACCGCAGCCGCGTACAGCGCGAAGACGGCGATCAGCAACGGGCGTACGGAGGCGGCGAAGTCGGCGAGTCCGCGGCTCCTGCCGAGCCGTGCGTGGGCCCGTACCGTGAACAGCCGCGCGCACGCCATGCCGGGTGCGACGGCGGCGGCGAGCCCGACGGCCGCGACGGCCGAAGGCGCCCACGCGGGGTCGGCGCCGCCGGGCGCGGCGGCCCGCAGCAGTCCTTCGCCGAGGACGGCGTACACGAGCAGCCAGCACGCCCACGCGCGCGCCGCCGGTGCGCCGGGGCGCGCGGTGCGCAGCGGGCCGTACCGCAGGGCGATCCGGGCGCTCGCGGCGAGGGCGAGGCCGCCGCCGAGCGCCACGGCCAGGCGCACTCGGCCGTCGGTCAGGGCGAGCCCGGCCACGGCGAGGGCGCACACGGCGCCGGGCAGCAGCGCGAACACGGGCCAGCCCGCGGGGGCTTCGGGGGCCGCGGTGTCCCGGTCGTGGCCGACGTCGTCGCCCAGGGCGTCCCACTCGGCGCTGTCGCGGGGCACGCGCGCGTACATCTCCTCGGCCAGCGCGAACACGTCGCGGTGCCGGAACCGGGCGGCGGTCCGGTCGGTGACGCCGTGCGCCTCCAGGCCCGCCGCGATCTCCAGCGGGTCGACGGCGTGCTCGCACAGCTCGCGGTGGCGGTGCAGGAGCGCCTTCACGGGGTCGACGGGGCCGCGCCGGGGCGCTGCGGCATCCGCGGGTCCGGTGGTGACCCGCGCCTGTCCCGCGGCCTCCGCACCTCCCCCGGCCCCAGCGGCCACAGCGACCTCAGCAGCCTCAGCGGCCCCACCCGTGCCCGCACCTCCGGCAACCCCCGTCACCCACGCCTGCGACCGCGCGTCCCACCCCGTGGCGCCCTCCGGCGCCCTGGGGCCGTCCGTCGGTCGTTCGAGTCCCTTCACAGGGCCACCTCCCCGAGCGATCCGCCGAGCGATCCGCCGAGGGAGCTGCCCAAGGAGCCGCCCAGGGAACCCCGCAGCGGGCCGCGGTGCGCGGCCCAGCTCGGGCCGGTGGCGGGCACCACGGGCACCGGCTCCCCGGCAGCGGCAGCGGCAGCGGCAGCAATGGAGCCGCCCCCGACCGCCCACCGCCCCGGCACCGAGGCCTCGGCCGGGTGGGCGAACGGCACCGGCTCGCCCGCCGCGTCGACGGCCTCGCGGCGGACCGGGCAGTGCGAGACGATCTCCAGGTAAATGCTGTGAAATGCCGCGATGTTCTGCTCGACCGTGAAGAGTTCGAGGGCACGGGCACGCGCCGCCGCCCCCAGGCGCGCACGGCGCTCGGGGTCGCGCAGCAGCGCCACGCACGCCTGCGCGAGCGCCCGCGGATTGCGCGCGGGCACCACGAGTCCCGTGCCGCCGATGACCTCGACCACCGCGCCGACGTCCGTGGAGACCGTGGCGCGCCCGCAGAGCATCGCCTCGACGAGGCTGACCGGGAAGCCCTCGACGACGCTCGAGAGCACCACCACGGCTCCCCCGGCGTAGGCGTCCGCGAGGTCGGGCGCCCGCGGGCCGCCGAGCTCCTCGAACGACACCGGCCGCTCCCCGACGGCGTGCGCGTCGTCGGCCTCGTACGGGAAGAGCCGCGCGGCGAGGGCCCGGCAGTGCGCGAGGTAGGACGCCGCGTCGGGGCCCTCCGCGAGCACGCCGACGATCCTCAGGCGTGCCTTCGGCTCGTGCGCGCGGACCTCGGCGAAGGCGTGCAGGAGCGAGATCAGGTCCTTGGCGGGCTCGATCCGGCCGACCCACAGCAGCGTGTGCGGCTCGCCGGGCTCCTCGCGCTCGCCGACCTCGCCGAAGCGGCCCGCGTCCAGGCCGGGGTGGACCGTGCGCAGCTTGGCGCGGTCGGCACCGCACCGCTCCTGCCAGCGGCGGGCGTGCGCGTTGCCGGGCGTGACGAGCACGGCCCGCCGGTACACCTCGGTGGCGAGCCTGCCGTGGAAGGAGGCGAGCAGCGCCCGCGCGGACGGGCCGAGCTCCGGCTCACCCGCGGCCCCGGCCCCCCGCGCGCCCGCGAGGAGCTGCGCCCGCAGCCGTACGCCGTACTCGGTGACCAGCAGCGGTACGCCCGCGAAGTGCCGGGCGAGCAGGCCCGGGAGCGCGGCGGTGCCGCCCGCCGTGGCGTGGCACAGGTCGGCGGCGCCGAGCGCGTCGGCCCCGTACCAGTCCAGGGACAGCGGGCGCAGCGCGCGCTCCAGCTCCCCCGCCACCGCGAGCAGGTCGGGGACGCGGGCCGCGCGGGCGGCCTGGGAGGCGCCGGGCGCGCGGCAGGCGCTCTCCAAGGCGCGCACGGCGGCCTCCGAGCGCAGGGCCCCGGCGAGCGAGCCGGTGTCGCGGGCGAGGTCGGCGAGTCCGTACAGCGCGCTGCCGAAACGGTCCGCCAACTGGGCGGAGCAGTCCGGGGCGCCCGGCGCGGGCCCCGCGCACATCCCCGCCGCCAGCTCGCCGAAGTGCTCCGCGAACCGCCGCCCCGCGCGCCGCCGCCCCCACAGGGCGGACCGGTCGGGGCCGCCAGGGTCGCCCCACAGCCGGGCGCCGCGCACCCGGCGGACCTGCGGCGGCAGTTCGACCTGGCCGAGCGCCTCCTGCCGTGCGCTCCGGCTCAGCGCGTACACGTCGAACTCGTGCTGCCCGAGCCCGCGCACGAGCCGGTCGCACCAGAGCCTGGCCTCACCGCCCACATACGGATAACCACCCTCCGTAAGCAGTCCAATGCGCACGCGTGCACCCCCGATCTCCCCTAAGGGGAGCCGCCGTTGTCCCGGCGGCTCGCAGCGGGACGAAGGTATGCGGACATGCCGGTGGCGCGATGGACGGTTGTCCGTCGCGCCACCAAAAGGGGTGAAGAGCAGTAACTTTCCCGCGCCCATGGCGTTTCGTCGCGCTATAGAAGGCCCATAGCGCGACGAAAACAGCCATGAGGGGCCCGTGTGAGGGTCACCTCGCACGGGCCTCACTCACGCGGAGTCACGCCACGGCCAGCTCCCCGGACTTCCCGGACTCCCCGGACTGCTCGGGTGCCGTGCGCGACGCCGCGAGCCTGGCGGCGCGCCGCTCGGCCGCGACGGCCGGGTCGAGCGCGGGCACGGCCGCGAGGAGCTCGCGCGTGTACGGGTCCTTGGGCGCGTCGTAGACCTCGTCCACGGAGCCGTACTCGACGAGCCGTCCGCGCCGCATCACCGCGACCCGGTCGCTGACCTGACGCACCACGGCGAGGTCGTGCGCGACGAAGACGAGCGCGAGCCCGAGTTCGCGCTGGAGCTCCGCGAGCAGGGCGGTGACCTGGGCCTGCGTGGTCACGTCGAGCGCGGAGACCGGCTCGTCGCAGACGATGAGCCGGGGTTCGGCGGCGAGCGCCCGCGCGATGCCCACGCGCTGGCGCTGGCCGCCGCTGAACTCGTGCGGATAGCGGTCGTAGTGCTCCGGGTCGAGGCCGACGCGCTCCATGAGATCGCGCACGCGGGCGCGGATCGCGGCCTCGTCGCGGTCGCCGCGGGCCCGCAGCGGGTCGGCGACGGACTCGCCCACGGAACGGCGCGGGTTGAGCGAGGCGACGGGGTCCTGGAACACCATCTGCACGCCCGGCACCGGACCGCGCCCTGGCTTGCGCGCACCCCCGTAGCTCAGCTCCCCGGCCGTCGGCTCCAGCAGGCCGACGAGCATCCGCCCCAGGGTGGTCTTGCCGCTGCCGCTCTCGCCGACGACGCCGAGGGTCTCGCCGCGCCGCACGGTCAGCGACACGTCGTCCACGGCGACGAAGGCGCCCTTGCCGCGCCCGAACTCGCGCCGCAGCCCCTCGGCCGCCACGACGACGTCACCGAGGTCGCCGCCGCGGTCCTCGCGGGCGGCGTCCACGCGGGGCACCGCGCTCAGCAGCGCGCGCGTGTACGTCTCCCGGGGCGCCGAGAGGACCTCGCCGACGGGGCCGCGCTCCACGACGCGGCCGTGCCGCATGACGAGCACGTCGTCGACGCTCCCCGCGGCCACGCCCACGTCGTGGGTGACGAGGAGCAGGCCCATGCCGGTCTCCTCGCGCAGCGTGTGCACCAGGTCGAGGATCTGGGCCTGCACGGTCACGTCGAGGGCCGTGGTCGGCTCGTCGGCGATCAGCAGGTCCGGCTCGCAGGCCAGGGCCATGGCGATCAGGGCCCGCTGGCGCATGCCGCCGCTGAACTCGTGCGGGCGCGACCGGGCCCGGCGCGCGGCGTCGGGGATGCCGACCCGGTCGAGGACCTCGACGGCACGCGCGCGTGCGGCGCGGCGCGAGGCCCCGGAGTGGGTGCGGTACACCTCGGCGATCTGGTCGCCGACGGCGTAGTACGGGTCGAGCGAGGACAGCGGGTCCTGGAAGACCATCGCGGCCACCGAGCCGCGCAGCCGCCGCAGTTCGCGGTCCGTGGCGGCGGTGACGTCGACGCCGCCGACCCGCACGGCTCCTTCGACCCGCGCCCCGGTGTCCCGGTGCAGGCCGAGCAGCGCGGCGGCGACGGTCGACTTGCCGGATCCTGACTCGCCGACGAGGCCGAGGGCGGCGCCCCGCTCCAGCGTGAAGGAGACCGCGTCCACGGCGCGCACGTCACCGAACGCGACGCTCAGCCGGTCCACTTGAACCAGGCTCACGACAACACCACCCGTCGGTCTGCCACCGCGTACAGCACGTCCGCGACGGCGTTGGCGAGGACCACGAAGAAGCCGGTGATGAGCACCATGCCGACGACCACCGGCAGGTCGACGACGCGGACCGCCTGCACGAGTTCGCGGCCGAGCCCTGGCAGGCCGAACAGCGTCTCGGTGAGCAGGGCGCCGCCGAACATCGTGCCGAAGTCGTTGGCGGTGAGCGCGATGACGGGCGCGAGGGCGCCGCGCAGGGCGTGCCGTCCGACGATGGAGCGCTCCTTGACGCCGTACGCGCGGAAGGTGCGCACATGGTCCTCGGCGAGGGTCTCCAGCATCGCGGCGCGGGTGAGGCGCGCGTACTTGGCGGACTCGATGAGCGCGAGGGAGAGCCAGGGCAGGAGCAGGTTCCACGCCCACTGCTGCGGGTCGTCGGTGAAGGGCACGTACTGCGGGAACGGCAGCCACTGGAGCTGGCCGCAGACCAGGATCATCAGGAGCAGGCCGATGACGAACACCGGCGTGGCCGTGCCCGCCAGGGTGACGGCGGTCAGGACGCGCTCGGTGAGGCGCCCGCGCCGCCAGGCGGAGAGGACGCCGGTGCCGACGCCGAGGATCAGCCACAGGACCATCGCGCCGAGCGCGAGCGACCCCGTGACCGGCACCTTGTTCAGGATCAGGTCGGTGACCTGCTGGTCGGTCTGGTACGACAGGCCGAGGCAGGGCGCGTCGCAGTGCAGCACGGCGGTGCCGGTGGAGTAGTCGTGGCCGACGAACACACCGCTCAGGAAGTCCAGGTACCGCGTGAACACGGGGTCGTCGAGCTTCAGCTGCTCGGAGACCTGCTGGACCTGCGCGGGCGAGCAGCGCGGGCCGCAGGTGATCTGGGCGACGTCGCCGGGCGCGACGTAGAAGACGGCGTAGATGACGACGGACAGCACGAACAGGGTGACGACGGCGCCGATGGCGCGCCGCGCGATGAAGCCGGTGAAGCCGCTGAGGCCGGAGAACCTGGTGAACCTGGTGAACCCAGAGAACCCGGAGAGTCCCGTACGCAAGGTCACGCACCCCCTTCCGGCTTCTCGGCCTGCTTCTCGGCCTGCTTCTCGGCCTGCTTCTCGTCGGTCTTCTTGGCGCGCTTCGTGCCGACCCGCAGCCGCGATGCCGCGCGCGGGTCGAGGGCGGTGCGGACGCCGTCGCCGAGGACGGTGAGGGCGAGCACGGTCAGGAACAGCGCGCTGGCGGGCAGCAGCAGGTACTGCGGCGCCGCCTGGTACCAGACGTCGGCCGAGGTGATCATCTGGCCCCAGGACGCGGTGGGCGGCTTGACGCCGACGCCGAGGAAGGACAGGGCCGACTCGACGACGATGTTGGTGGGCACGAGCAGCGCGGCGTAGGTGATGACGGGCGCGGCGAGCGCGGGCAGGAGTTCGCGGCGGGCGACGCGCACACCGCTCCAGCCGCTCAGGCGGGCCGCAGCCACATGGTCGACGGCCTTCAGGGAGATGGTCTGCGCGCGCACGATCTTCGCCATGCCGCCCCAGCCGACGAAGCCGACGACGAGGGCGACGAGCACCGGCCGCGGGAAGCCGCTGGGGACGACGGCGAGCAGTCCGAGCGCGAGGACCATCAGGGGCAGCGACACCATGACGTCGGTGGCGCGGCTGAGCGCGAGGTCCACCCAGCGGCTGCCGAGCCCGCTGGCGAGCCCGACGGCCATGCCGAGGGTGACCTGGAGCACCGTGGCCACGAGCGCCACGCCGAGCGAGACGCGGGCCCCGTACACCAGGCGCGCGAACAGGTCGCGGCCGGTCTGCGGTTCGACGCCGAGCCAGTGCTCGGCGCTGATGCCGCCGAAGGAGCCGACGGGCACGCCGCCGCGCGCGGACTCGATGAGGTCGGGGTGGTACGTGGTGGGGTCCTGGCCCTCCAGGGCGGTGAGCAGCGGCGCGGCGAGCGCGACCAGGACGAGCAGGGCGACGACGCCGCCCGCGACGAGGGCGGCGCGCTGGGTGCGCAGGCGCCGCCAGAACTGACGGGCTCCGGAGGCGGCGGCAGCGGGCACCGCTTCGGTGCCCGCTCCCGCGCTCTCCGAGGCCAACAGGGCCTCACTCATGACAGGTTGACCTGCGGACCCTTACTTGACCGCGACCTGGGAGACGTCGAGGACGCCCGTCCAGTCGCTGATCACGACGTTCTTGATGTCCTTGCCGTAAAGGCGCTTGTAGACCGGGTGGAACAGCGGCACGTTGACGGCCTTCTCGCCGATCTTCTTGTCGAGCGCGCCCCAGCGCTTGGCGGCCGCGGCGTGGTCGGTCAGCTTGTTGATCTCGTCGATCTCCTTGTTGACCGCCTTGTCGTTCAGGAAGCTGGAGTTGAAGTTGTAGCCGTCCTTGACGATCTGGCGGCCGTCGAAGATCGGGGCGAGGAAGGGGCCGCCGGAGGGCCAGTCGGCACCCCAGTGGGCGAGGAAGAGGCCCGGCTCGTCCTTGGCGTCGTGGGCCTTGTCCTCGTAGTCGTTGTCCTCAAGGCCCTCCAGCTTGACGGTGATGCCGGCCTTCTTCAGGGCGTCCTGGAGGGCGGTGGCGATCTCCGGGCTGGTCTCGAAGTTCTTGGCGTTGGAATGCGTGAGGGTGATGGTCAGGCCGTCCTTGTAACCGGCCTCCTTCAGCAGTTCCCTGGCCTTCTTCGGGTTGCCGGAGTCGCCCGCCGGGAAGTGGTCGAACTTCTCGTAGCCGAAGGACTTCTGATTCGGCAGGAAGGTGGTGGCGGGCTCGGCGAGCGAGGAGCCGCCCGCGGCGTTGATGACCGAGGAGCGGTCGACGGCGTAGGCGATGGCCTGGCGGACCTTCGGGTTGTCGAAGGGCTTCTTCTTCGGGTTGAAGGCCAGGTAGTTGGTGTAGCCGAAGTGGCCGGTGCCGACCTGCCCGGCGAGCTTCTTGTCGCCGGTGACCTTGGCGAGCTCGGCCGGGCCGAGGTTGGTGTCGGTGGTGACGGCGGCGGCGTCGGCGCCCTGGCTCGCGGAGAGGCGCTGGTTGATGACGGAGGAGTTGAGGCCGGAGCGGACGTCGATCTTGTCCGGGTAGGCCTTGCGCTCGGCGTCGGTCTTGGCGGACCAGTGCGGGTTGCGCTCCAGCTGGAGCCGCTCACCGCCGTTCGTGTTCTTGACGACCTGGTAGGGGCCCGAGGAGATGGGGTGCTCCTCGTACTTGGTGCCCTTGTCCTTGCTCTTGGGGACGGGCGCGAACGACGTCTGCGTGGCCACGTAGTCGAAATCACCGACGGGCTTGTTCAGATGGAAGACGATCGTCCGGTCGTCCGGCGTCTCGACGGACTTCAGGCCCTTCTTGTCCTTGTACGGGCCCTGGTACTCGGCGCCGCCGATGAGCCAGTCCCGCAGGAACGGCGCGCCGCCGGACAGCTCGGCGGCGAAGGAGCGCTCGATGCCGTACTTGATGTCCTTCGTCGTGATCGGCGTGCCGTCCTCGAACTTGAGGCCCGCCTTCAGCTTGTACGTCCACACCGTGGCGTTCTTACTCGGCTTGCCGAGGCTCTCGGCGAGGTCGGGGACGACCTTCGCGCCCTCGGCGCCGTCCTCGCGGTTGCGCGTGGTCAGCGTGCGGAAGACCAGGCTCGGCACGTTGCCGCCGCCGGAGGTGTACAGGCGCGCCGGGTCGAAGGTCTTCTGCGGGTCGCGGTTGAGGATGGTGAGGGTGCCGCCCTTCTTGGCCTCGCCGTCGCCCCCGGCGTCGTTGCCGTCGTCAGGTCCGCAGGCGGCGGCGCCCGCGGCCAGGACGACCAGGGTGGCGGATGCCGCTGCCACGCGGCGGGATATGACGGACTTCTGACGACGCAGACGCATCGGAGTGCCTCTCGGAAAGCTGAAGAGATAAGGGGAGCGGAGGAAAGCGCGGGAGCCCGCCCCGGGCACGTACGTCCACGACCCATGCATCCAGGATGCGGACACCTGACCACATCGTGGACCGCGTGCAGAACGTGCCACACGCGAGGGGCGTGGGGCACGGAAACGCGGTGAAGGAAGGAGAAGCGCGACGCACTCGCCGGGGGCGGGCGTCAGCGACAGTGAATATCGGCCACGCAGAGCGCGGTCACGCCGAACAGCGCCAGCTCAAGGGCGGCGCTCGTGGAGGCGTGACGGATCGACATGCGGAGAAATATGGACGATGCCGCGCGGAATGTCAACGCGACGTCTCTCTATTCGAGCGAGGGCGTCTCAGCCCTTGGGATGCACCTCCGGGATACACCCCGGGGATACGCCCTTGGGATCAACCCTTGGGATACACCCAGGGGTTGGCCTTGCAGCGGATTCCGTCGTGGTCGAGGAACTTGGTCTGCTGCTGCATGACGGGGGCTAGGTCGCCGCTGCGCTGGCAGTCCACGTGTCCGTAGCCCAGGCGGTGGCCGACCTCGTGGTTGATCAGCATCTGCCGGTAGGGGTGGATGCGGTCGCCGTAGGTCTTGGCGCCCTGCGCCCAGCGATAGGCGTTGATCATGACGCGGTCGGTGCTCGCCGAGTCGCACGACACGTTCTGCTGGAGGGTGTCGAGGCCGGATTTGGCGCACCACTTCGCGGTGGTCACGGGGCTCGCCAGGGTGATGACGAAGTCCGGCTGCCCGGAGGAGATCCGCTCGAAGGTACGGGCCCCTTGGTGGGCCCAGCTCCGCTTGTCGTTCAGGGTCTTCTGCACGGCCCGCGCGAAGAGTTCACCGTCGAGGCCCATGCCCTTCTCCACGTCGACGCGGTAGCGGAACTTCCGCCCCTTGCCGGGCGCCTTGTCGAATCCGGGTATGACCGCGAAGTCACCGGACGCGGCGAGCTTCGGGTCCATCGGGTACTTCTCGCCCATCTTCTCGTCGTACGTCGCCGGGGTCGGGGACGCGGACGGGGCGGGCCGGTTGTCGGAGCGCGATGCGGGGTCGCGGGCGGCACGGCCGTCCGCGTCGTCGCCGGCGGCCCGGGGGCGGGCGCCGGGGCCCTTGGCGTCGTCGGCGACCTGACCGGCCACGAAGACGGCGAGGGCGGTGGTGACGGCCGCGGCGGCGACCCCGGCGACGACCCGGCCGCGGCGACGGCCGCGCGCGGGCCCGCCACCGGTGGCGGCACGGGTCCCGGTGCCGCCGGAGCCGTCGCCGCCCCTGCCGTCCCCGTCGCCACCGGCGTCGGTCTCCCAGGTGGTGACGGACGCGTACGGGTCGGGCTGCGGCGTGCGGCGCACCGGGGTGGCGCCCGCCGCGAACACGTCCGCGCCCTCGAAGCCGCGCGGGGCATCGAGGGCGTCGAAGGTGGCGACGTCCTCGTGTCTGGGGCCGGGGACCCGGGGCGGCCGCGCCGCGCCGGACCCGCCACGGGCCGCCGCACCGCCGACCTCGCCCCAGCCGCCCCCCGGCTCACGCTGCTCGGGATGCCCACCGCGCACGTGGGCGGGGGTGCCGTGCGGGGGCGTCCCCTGCGCGGGTGCGCCCCGCACGGGCGTGTCCCGCACAGGCACGCCGTGGGACGGCGTGTCCTGCACGGGCACCCCGCGAGGCGGCGTGTCCTCCGGCGAGCCGTCGCGCCGACGGCGCCCGGCGCCCGCCGTGGGCGGGTTCACCTGGGCCCGCGGTATGCCAGAGGTGCTGGTGGTGTCGGTGATGTCGGCCGGGTTCCGGCGGCGATGACGTCCCACGCGGCGCCTCAGCTCCTCGTACCCGAATCACGGCGGTCATCCTGCACACCGCCACGATCGCGCACACCACGAGGATCGCTCAACTCACCTTTATCGGCCAGGAGTTCACGGAACGCGACGGCCACCGCCTCCGGATACTCCATCATCGCCACGTGTCCCGCCTCGGTCAGCGTGAGCAGCCGCGAGTCACGGAAGGCGGCGGAGGCCCGGCGCGCCATGCGGTACGACACCAGCTGGTCGCGGCCGCCGTACACCAGGAGCGTCGGCGCGAGCACCCGCTCGGCCTGCCGCCACAGGCCGTGCTGGCCGCCGAGGGTGTACGCGTTCACGATGCCGCGGGCCGAGCGGGCCATCGCGTCCCAGAAGTAGGGGTGCGCCAGGCGGCGCTCCATCTCGCGCACGGACGCCGCGAACGCCTCCGGCGCGACCTTGGCCGGATCGCCGTAGCAGAGCTCCATGACGCCGCGCACCCGCTGCTCCGGCGTCCACTCCTTGGTGAGCCGGGTGAACAGGGCGGCCACTCCGGGCAGCGCGAGCAGGCCCGTCGGCACCGCCGTGCGCTGCACGCGCAGCTCGGGCAGGGCGGGCGAGATCAGCGTGAGGGTGCGCACCAGGTCGGGCCGGACCGCGGCGACGCGGGTGGTGACGGCGCCGCCCAGGGAGTTGCCGACCAGGTGCACGGGGCCGCGGCCGCGCGCGTCCAGATAGCGGATGACCGCGCGCGCGTGCCCGGTGACCGAGTAGTCCCCGTCGTCCGGCGGCGGGGAGTCGCCGAAGCCCGGCAGGTCGAGGGCCTCGCCGTCCACGATGTCCGCGAGGTGCGGCATCAGGGCCGACCAGTTCTGGGACGACCCGCCGAGCCCGTGCACGAACAGGGCGGGGGCGAGGCCCTCGGCCGTCGCGGGCCGCACCCGGACCGAGAGGGTCAGGCCCGGCAGCGTGACCGAGTCCATCCGCTCGCCCTCCGTGACGCCGACGGCGCCCGGCTCGGGGGCGGCGGCGGCCAGCACATGCGGCAACTCGGTCGAAGACATGCGGGCAATGTTACGAGACGATCACGCCTTGGATCGCGTGTTCGG
Source organism: Streptomyces sp. NPDC043996 (assembly GCF_056435225.1). NCBI lineage: Bacteria > Bacillati > Actinomycetota > Actinomycetes > Kitasatosporales > Streptomycetaceae > Streptomyces > Streptomyces sp. NPDC043996. The sequence goes on from NZ_JBWKEY010000001.1 coordinate 249,539, forward strand.
TGTCACAGGTGCGGTTTGGATCGCGTAACAGATGGCGTAACAGATCGCGTAACAGATGGCGTCATCCCTCGCGCGACAGATGGCGTCACGCACGGCGCGACAGATCGCGTAGCGCCTCGTACAGGTCTTCCCTAGGCTCGATAGGGAACACGTACCGAGGGAGCCGCAAGGCCCCTCGCACCCGTGGGCCACGCCCTCAAGGGCAGAGAGCCGAGGAGTCCGCCATGACCGTCGACCCCAGCGACCCCGAAACGTTCGAGACCGAGGACGAGGCCCCCGAAGCGGACCACGACGCGGAGACCCCCGAGGCCGACGCCGCCGAGCAGCACACGGACCTGGCGCCGCACCAGGACGGCTCGCTGGAGGACATCGACCCGGGCGCCGCCAACGTGGCCGACGTGGCCGAGCAGGCGCGCGTCGTCGACCTCGACGAGGACGACTACCGCTGAGCACAGGGGGGCGCCGTCCCCCGGCGAGGGGGCGCGCGCCCTTGGCGGCTGCCCGTGTTCGCCCCGCTACGCACGGCTTCCGTGGACATCCAGTCCGTGAAATTCTGCGCTCGCACCGCGCACATCACAGTTACCGAAAAGTACGATGGCGGCGCGGCGCACACCGCAGCACTAAGGACGATTTGGGAGGCGGCGTGACAGCCATCGAGCAGACAGAGGCGGCACGCCCGCGGGGCACTCGCCTGCCGCGCCGTGCCCGACGCAACCAGCTCCTCGGCGCGGCCCAGGAGGTCTTCGTCGCCCAGGGGTACCACGCGGCGGCCATGGACGACATCGCCGAGCGCGCCGGCGTCAGCAAGCCGGTGCTCTACCAGCACTTCCCCGGCAAGCTCGACCTGTACCTGGCGCTGCTCGACCAGCACTGCGAGAACCTCCTGCAGGCCGTGCGCGCGGCCCTGGCGTCCACGACGGACAACAAGCTGCGCGTCGCGGCCACGATGGACGCCTACTTCGGGTACGTGGAGGACGACGGCGGCGCCTTCCGGCTCGTCTTCGAGTCGGACCTGACGAACGAGCCCGCGGTCCGCGAGCGCGTGGACAAGGTCACCCTGGAGTGCGCGGAGGCGATCTGCGAGGTCATCGCGGAGGACACCGGTCTCTCCAAGGCCGAGTCGATGCTCCTGGCCTCCGGCCTCGGCGGCCTCGCCCAGGTCGTCGCCCGGTACTGGCTGCACAGCGACGGCGGGGTGCCGCGCGAGAAGGCCGTGCAGCTGCTCACGTCGCTCGCGTGGCGCGGCATCGCGGGCTTCCCGCTGCACGGCGTCGAGGTCCACTGAGCGCTCCCCCGCGCGCTTCCGCACACCCCGCCGACGCGCTTCCCGCTCTGTTCCCGGTACGTGTTCGCTCCTGGCGTGCGCGGCCGGAGCCGTCACCGTCGCCTCACCGGGCTAATCTGTGCTGGTACGGCGCGGGCGGCCGCGCACATCACTGACCGTCGGAGGGACACAGCGTGGAGGTCAAGATCGGCGTGCAGCACGCGCCGCGCGAGATCGTTCTGGAGAGCGGTCAGAGCGCCGAAGAGGTCGAGACCGCGGTCTCCGAGGCCCTGGCGGGCAAGGCCCGGCTGCTGAGCCTGACGGACGACCACGGCCGCAAGGTCCTGGTCCCCGCCGACCGCCTCGCGTACGTGGAGATCGGCGAGCCGGCCCAGCGCAAGGTGGGCTTCGGCGCCCTGTAGTACCGCGAGCGGCACCGCGCGCCGCGGGCGCGCACGAGAACGGCCCGGTGGGGGAACCACCGGGCCGTTCTCGCGTACGCACTCGCGTACGCACTCACGTACGCACCCGCGTACCCATCTCACGTACCCACCCGCGCACCCACCCACATATTCACCCGCTGTTCACCCGAAGTACGGGGATCATCTTCCTGTTCCGGACATGGATGGGGGTGGAGGGTTGCGTTCAGAACGCCGGGGGTAAGACCGGCTACGACCGTTTTGCCCCCCGATCGCGCACGCGATCCGCGTCCCGGACCGTGCGCGCGACCCGCACCCGCGCCATGAGGGAGGGAACACACCGTGATCCTGGAAGCACTCGGCTCCACACTGCTCGGCCTGGCCCTCGCCTGGGCCGCGGCCCACCGGCTATCCCACCGGCTGCCGTCCCGGGCACTGGTCCTCGCGACCGGCGTGAGCGGGGCCCTGGTGGGCGCCTTCATCACGCACACGGCGCTCGGCCCCGACCACGCCCCCGCCACGCTCGTGGGCGCCGTGATCGTCGCGGCCGCCCTGCTCTCGCTGCTGCTTCGGCCCACCCGCCAGCTGCGCCGCCGCCAGGCGCCCGCCTAGCGGGACCGGCGGCGGCACCGGTTCAGGCGGCGAGCCCGAGCGCGGCCATGCGCTTGGTGTGCGCCTCGGTGATCCGCGAGAACATCCGCCCGACCTCCGCCAGGTCGAAGCCGTCCGCGACGCCCCCGACCAGCATGGTCGACAGCGCGTCCCGGTCGGCCACCACCCGCTGCGACTGCGAGAGGGCCTCGCCCATGAGCCGCCGCGCCCACAAAGCGAGCCGCCCGCCGACGCGCGGGTCCGCCTCGATCGCGGCGCGCACCTTCTCCACGGCGAAGCTCGCGTGCCCGGTGTCGTCGAGGACGCCCAGGACGAGACCGCGGGTGTCGACGTCGAGCCGGGCCGCGACCTCGCGGTAGAAGTCACTCGCGATGGAGTCGCCGACGTACGCCTTGACCAGGCCCTCGAGCCAGTCGGACGGGGCCGTCTGGCGGTGGAAGCCGTCGAGCGCGGCGACGAAGGGGTCCATCGCCTCGGTCGGCTCGGCGCCGACCGCGGCGAGGCGGTCCCGCAACTGCTCGAAGTGGTGGAACTCGGCGGAGGCCATCTTCGCCAGCTCGGCCTTGTCGGCCAGCGTCGGCGCCAGCTTCGCGTCCTCCGCGAGCCGCTCGAACGCCGCGAGCTCGCCGTAGGCGAGCGCGCCGAGCAGGTCCACGACCGCGGCGCGGTACTGCGGGTCGGCGGAAGCTTTCGCCCAGTCCTGGGCGGCCACCCCGGTCGGGGTTCCGGAAGTCTCTGCGGCCGCGGTGCCGGCTGCGTCGTTGGCGGGCTGAGCGGCGTTGTCAGGCGTCTCCATGAAGCGCACAATAGCCCGCCAGCGGGGAGGCGTAAGGCGCTGGTCAGCCACTGTGACGACAACGACGTACGGCGATGGCGGGCCCCTGGTGTCCGCGCCCCGACAGCGGCGGCGCGAGACGGGTGACACAATTCGCCGGACACTCCTGCGAGATTCCGGGGTACAGTGGTAATGCGCCCGCCGACTATTTCGACGGGCCATATGAATGAGGATGCCCGGTCGGTGGCCCGATCGGCTCCGACCAGACAGCCCTCCAGGGCGGTACGCGCCATGCGTACGGCATGCGGAGGGACCCCCTCAGCGGTGTGAGCGCTCGAGCGTCGGCAGTGGTCCCGTGCCACCCGGCCCGCCCGGTTCGTTCCACAGGCGGCCGGCAGTCCCCGGCACGGTCATCGACCCCCAGCGTTCGCCTCGCGCCGCGTCTCACAGAAGAGGCATAGCCCTGACTACGACTTTCCGAGATCTCGGAATCCTTCCCGAAACAGCCGAAGCCCTCGAGGCCGTCGGCATCGTGACCCCCTTCCCCATCCAGGAGATGACGCTCCCCGTCGCGCTCTCCGGCACCGACGTCATCGGCCAGGCCAAGACCGGCACGGGCAAGACGCTCGGCTTCGGCCTCCCGCTCCTCGAGCGCGTCGTCGTCCCCGCCGACGTCGAGGCGGGCCGCGGCGCCCCCGAGGACCTCACGCAGGCCCCGCAGGCGCTCGTGGTCGTCCCCACCCGCGAGCTGTGCCAGCAGGTCACCAACGACCTGCTGACCGCGGGCAAGGCCCGCAACGTCCGCGTCCTCGCCATATATGGCGGCCGTGCCTACGAGCCGCAGGTCGAGGCCCTGAAGAAGGGCGTCGACGTGGTCGTCGGCACCCCGGGCCGCCTGCTCGACCTCGCCGGGCAGCGCAAGCTGAACCTGAAGCACGTCAAGTGCCTCGTCCTCGACGAGGCCGACGAGATGCTCGACCTGGGCTTCCTGCCCGACGTCGAGAAGATCATCAACATGCTTCCGGCGAAGCGCCAGACGATGCTCTTCTCCGCGACGATGCCGGGCGCCGTGATCGGCCTCGCCCGCCGCTACATGTCGCAGCCCACGCACATCCGCGCCACCGCCCCTGACGACCAGGGCGCGACCGTCGCGAACATCGCGCAGCACGTGTACCGCGCGCACTCCATGGACAAGCCGGAGATGGTCTCGCGCATCCTGCAGGCCGAAGGCCGGGGTCTCGCGATGATCTTCTGCCGTACGAAGCGGACGGCCGCCGACATCGCTGAGCAGCTGGAGCGCCGCGGCTTCGCCTCCGGCGCGGTCCACGGCGACCTCGGCCAGGGCGCCCGCGAGCAGGCGCTGCGCGCCTTCCGCAACGGCAAGGTGGATGTGCTCGTGTGCACCGACGTCGCCGCCCGCGGCATCGACGTCGAGGGTGTGACGCACGTCATCAACTACCAGTCGCCCGAGGACGAGAAGACGTATCTGCACCGCATCGGCCGCACCGGCCGCGCGGGCGCTTCGGGTACGGCGATCACGCTCGTCGACTGGGACGACATCCCGCGCTGGCAGCTGATCAACAAGGCGCTCGAGCTGGACTTCAACGACCCGGTCGAGACGTACTCCAGCTCCCCGCACCTGTACGAGGAGCTGAGCATCCCCGCCGGTACGAAGGGCGTCCTGCCGCGTGCCGAGCGCACCCGGGCCGGCCTCGACGCCGAGGAGATCGAGGACCTGGGCGAGCCCGGCGGCCGCGGCGGACCCCGGGGTCGCTCCCGTGGCCGCGCCAAGGCCGCGGAGGAGCCCGCCGAGCGTCCGGCCAGGACCACCACGCGCCAGCGCCGCCGTACGCGGGCGGGGTCTCCGGTCGAGGGTGCCCCGGCCGAGGGTGCCGCGGCCGCGGAGGCTCCGGCCTCGGCGGAGGCCGCCCCCGCCTCTAAGGAGTCCGCGACGCGGGCGCCGCGGCGTCGGCGTCGCACCCGGGCGGGTGCGGAGGGTGCGCCTGAGGTGGCGGCTTCGGCTGCCGGTGCCGGTGCCGGTGCCTCGGAGGAGGCCGCCCCGGCTAAGCCTCGGCGGCGGCGGACCCGGAAGTCCACCGAAACCCCGGACCAGTAACCCACCGCTCCGCGGTGGGCGGAGGGGGGCTGGGAGGTTATCCCCCAGCCCCCCTCCCCCATTTCCCCGCCGCTCCGCGCCGGGCCCTAGGGGCGCGCCCCCAGCTACGCGCCCCGCACTCCGCCGCTCCGCGCCGGGCCTTTCCCACCCACCCGCCCACTTCCCCCCAACACCCGCACCACCCACCGCTCCGCCGCTCCGCGGCGGGAAATGGGGGGCGGGCTCTGCACCCACCCCCACCCACCTCGCCGCTCTGCCGCTCCGCGGCAGGAGGAGGGATGGGCGGGCGGATGCTCCGGCCACAGCCCGGCCGCCTCGCCGCTCCACGGCAGGAAAAGGGACGGGCGGAAGCCTCGGCCGCAGCCCAGCCACCTCGCCACCCCACAGCAGCAAAAAGGGCGGGCAGATGCCTCGGCCACAGCCCACCCACCCCGCCACCCCGCAGCGGAAGCAAAAAGGCCGGGCGGACTTTCGCCCCCGTACCAGGAGCGGGCCGCCAGGCCTCCCCCCTGTTCAACCGGCCCCCGAAGGCGCAGCCAGCGCGTGCGGCCCGGAGTCGACCGTTGGCCGGGAAGCCCTTGTCCCGCGCCACGGCCCCGCCCAGTAGCCTCTGGGCATGAGCAGGCCCCCCACGTTCACCCCGCCCCCGGGCACCGTCGCGCGTCGGCTCGACACGGCGCGCGGGTCGTTCGCCGTGCTGGACGCCGCCCCTGCGGGCGCACCCCCCGGCAAGGGCACAGTGCTGCTCCTTCCGGGGTTCACCGGCAGCAAGGAGGACTTCATCGCCCTGCTGCCGCCGGTGGCCGCCGCAGGCTACCGCGCGGTCGCCGTGGACGGGCGCGGCCAGTACGAGAGCCCGGGCCCCGAAGACCAATCCGCCTACGCCATGGCCGAGTTGGCGCGGGACGCGCTCGCGCAGGCCGCCGCGCTCGGCGACCCGCCCGGCACCCCGCTGCACCTCCTCGGCCACTCCTTCGGCGGCCTCGTGGCCCGCGCGGCCGTACTGCTCGCACCCTCGGAAACACCGCAGAGAGCACACACGGCACAGGCACCGGCTCCCGCCTTCTCCTCCCTGACCCTGATGTCCTCCGGACCCGGCCGCATCTCGCCCTCCCAGCGCACCCGCGCCACCCTGCTCACGGACGCGCTCGCGGCGCATTCGATGGCGTCGGTCTGGGAGTTCATGCGGGCCATGGACCCGCCGGAGGACCTCGACGACACCGGCGGCCCGAACGGCACGGGCGCCCTGCGCGCGCGGTGGCTGCGTACCAACCCCGCCCAGCTCATCGCCACCGGCAAGCAGCTGTGCGTGGAGCCGGACCGTGTGGACGAGCTGACCGCCGTCGGCCTGCCCACGCACGTGCTGTCCGGGGAGCGGGACGACACCTGGCCGGTGCCGCTCCTGGACGACATGGCCCGCCGTCTCGGCGCCCACCGCACGGTCATCACCGGCGCCGAGCACTCCCCCAACACCGACCGCCCGGAGGCGACCGCCACCGCTCTCGTCTCCTTCTGGGAGCGGGCGGCGGCGCCTCAGTAGCACTTCTGCAGGTGCTCCCAGAAGCCGTCCCGCAGGACCCGCCGCAGGTCGGCCTGGCCGCGCAGTGAGTAGTCCAGGAGCCGCTCCGCCTCGACGAGGAGCTCCTGGTCGACGGCGCCGGGCAGATAGGGGTGGCCGGGCAGCAGGCCGAGGAGGGCCTCGCGGCCGCGCTCCGACAGCCACCTCGCGGAGATCTGCGCGCCGACGAAGCGCACGTCGTCCCGTGCGGGCCGGGGCGTCGACGCCGAGCACTCGTACGACACGGCGGTGCGGCGGGACACGTACGGCTTGAAGAAGTCGGCGTCGAACGTGCGCTGGCTGTCGACCTCCCACAGCAGCGGCTCGGCCTGGTTGCGCCCGTCGGGGGCCTCGATGCCCCACAGGTGCACGCGCGCCCCGTACCCCTGCGCGGCCTCGACCGCCGACACCAGGTCCTCGTCGCCGCCGATGAGCGCCGCGTCGCTGATGGCGCGGTGCCGGGCGAGGGACTCCAGGTCGCTGCGGATCAGCGAGTCGACGCCCTTCTGCTGGTTGTTGGCGTTGAGGTTGCCGAGGCGCACCTTCACGTCGGGCAGTTCGGCGATGGACTGCTGCTCCAGGGTGTGGATGCGGCGGCGGGCGCCGTCGTACCAGTACACGCGCAGGAGCCTGCTGTCGGCGAAGATCGTGCGGGCCTTGTCGATGAGCGCGTCGATGAGCCCCTCGGCGTCCAAGTCGAACGCGCGCCGGTCCTCCGTACCCACGGTCAGGCGGCCCGCCGCGGCGTACAGATATCCGGCGTCGACGAAGATCGCGTGCGTGGACGGGGTCTTCGCCACCTCGGCGAGCATCCGCTCCAGCAGGCCATTGGCGCGTTGAAGCAGCGCACTGACCTCGCCGTGCCCGTCAACGGTCTCGTCGGTCTCGTCCCTGTTCATACGAAGCGCATTGTCGCGTCCGTCACATGGGGGACACAACCTGTGGATGTTACGCAGCGAACACAACCGGCCGCGATACCGTGACGCAACACGGCGTTCATTAGCCTTTGAAAAAATTTCCTTAGCGTAGGGAATGTTTTAGGCAGGCAACTCGTTGGACCGTACGTAGCAAGGCGAACAGTTCTCCTCCAGGAGGATCACCAGACGAAGGGAGAAGCCCATGCGCTTCGAAATCATGCGACTCGACGACGTCGACGGCACCGCCGTGGACACGACCGTCGTGGACGCCGCCTCCGTCAACCGGATCGTGCAGCAGGCGGCCGCCATAGGCCAGCGGCTCTACATCCGCCCGGCCGAGGCATCGGCCTCGTAACCCCGGGCACCCCCCACACACTCCAGAGCCCTGTACGCCACCGGATCACGCCGGTGCCGTACAGGGCTCTGTGCTGTGCGGGGCGGCCTCAGCTGCCGTTGATCACCTGGGTGACGCCGTTGATGATCTGCTGGACGGCGATCGCCGACAGCATCATGCCCGCGAGGCGCGTCACCAGGACGACGCCGCCGTCCTTGATGACGCGGATGATCAGCAGCGAGAAGCGCATGGCCAGGAACAGCACCACGTGGATGGCGAGGATCGCCGCCCAGACCGAGACCTGCTCCATTCCGCTGGCGTGCTGCACGGCCAGGATCACCTGGACGATCGCGCCGGGCCCGGCGAGCAGCGGCATCCCGAGCGGGACGAGCGCGACGTTGACGTCCTTGGTCTGCTGGGGCTCGTCGGTCTTGCCGGTGAGCAGGTCGAGCGCGACCAGGAGCAGCAGCAGACCGCCCGCGATCATCAGGGCCTGCGTCGAGACGTGCAGATAGTCGAGGACCTGCTGGCCGACGACGCCGAAGACGGTGATGACGCCGAAGGCGACGCAGACGGCCTGGAAGGCCATCTTCTTCTGCACCTTGACGGGGCGGCCCGCGGTCAGGGCCAGGAAGATCGGGGTGATCCCAGGGGGATCCATGATGACAAAAAGGGTGAGGAAGAGAGAGCCGAAGACAGCGACGTCGAACACGGTGATGGCCTTGCAGAGAGTCGATGGAGTCGTACGGGTTGGCGCGGATCGTTGCGTTTCGGCACAGATCGGCGCGCACGAGTACAGGTCGGTACGCGTGACGCGTTGGTACGCGTCAGTACGGTTCAGGGGGGTGGGGTGGGGCGGGGAGTGGCCGGTGGGTGGCGCGCGCCCTTAGGCGGGGAGGTCTCCGCCCGCGCCCGGCACGGGGAACGCCCCGGTGGCCCGGCGGGTGATCTCGCCGTAGATCTCGGGGTCGGTGGTGAACTCGCCGAGCGCGACGGTCTTGCGGCTGCCGTGGTAGTCGCTGGAGCCGGTGACGAGCAGCCCGAGGTCGGCGGCGAGGCCGCGGAGGCGGGGGCCCGCCTCGGGCGCGTACGCCAGCTGCTCGGGGTGGTCGACCTCGATGCCGTCGAGGCCGGCGGCGGCCAGCTCGGCTATCGCCGACTCCGGTACGACCTTGCCGCGCTGGGCGGCGGCCGGGTGCGCGAAGACGGTGACGCCGCCCGCGGCCTTGACCAGGCGGATCGCCTCGAAGGGGTCCAGCTCGGTCTTCTCGGCGTAGGCGCGGCCGCCGTCCGCGAGCCACTCGGGCGTGAAGGCGTCGGAGACGGTGGCGACGACGCCCAGCTCGACGAGGGCCTCGGCCACGTGCGGGCGGCCGACGGAGCCGTCGCCCGCGATGCGCGCGACCTGCTCCCAGGTGACGGGGACGCCGAGGTCCTGGAGCTTGCGGACCATCGTCCGCGCGCGCGGCACGCGGTCGTCGCGCACCAGCTCGCGGGCGCGGGCCAGCTCCGGCTCGTCCGGGTCGAAGAGGTACGCCAGCATGTGCAGGCCCACGCCGTCGAGGCGGCAGGACAGCTCGGCGCCGGTGACGAGGGTGAGGCCCGGGGGCAGCGCGGCGATCGCCTCGGCGTGCCCGCGCGTGGTGTCGTGGTCGGTCAGCGCGATGACGTCCAGACCGGCCGCGGCCGCGTTGCGCATCAGGGTCGCCGGGGTGTCCGTGCCGTCGGAGGCGGTGGAGTGGGTGTGCAGGTCGATGCGCACGCGCGTACTCCAGGCTCTGACGGGGCGGACGGGGTCTCCCCAGGATAACGCCCTCCTCCCCGCCCACCCGCCCCTCCATCGCGCTGCGCGCTCGTCCTCAAACGCCGGACGGGCTTTTTCCCCCACCCACCCGCCCTTACATCCCCGGCTGCCCCCGCACCCCCCGACCTAGCGGCTCGCGGCTGGGTGGGTGGGTGGGAAAACAACCGCGCTGGCGCGGAAACCCCCGCGCCAGCCCGGTAACGCGACCGTCCGGCGGCAGCTCAAGCCCGTCCGGCGCTTGAGGACGAGCGCGCGGCGCGATGATTCAGCCCGTCCGGCGCTTGAGGACGAGCGCGCAAGCGCGGTGATCCAGCCCGTCCGGCGTTTGAGGACGAGCGCGGAGCGCGATGATTCAGCCCGTCCGGCGTTTGAGGACGAGGCGCGCAAGCGCCGATGGGCTGTGAGCGGGGGAACGGGGGCGGCAGCACCCGGAGCGGGAAGGGGCGGGCCTGGGGCGCCCCGCGAGGGCTACGGCGTGAGCAGCCGCGGCGACAGCGCCCCACAGGGCAGCAGCTCAACCTCCGCCCCCGCGTCCCGCAAATCCGTGAGCACAAGCTCGTCGTACATCAGCAGCCCCGACTGCTCGGGCCACGCGATGGCCCACAGCCACAACCCCAGCGCCTCCCCCGCGAACACGGCCCGGTCGTCCGGCGCCCCCGGCACATGCCACATCGGCGTCGGCCGCCCGGCCGCGAGCACCTTCGCGGCAGGCGGCTTGCCGACGTTCAGGGCGTGCCCGGGGTCGGGCCCGTCGATGCCCGCGTAGCGCGCGCCGAGGCCGATGCCCAGCTCCTCGGCGACGAGGATCAGCTCACCGATGCCGCCGAGCGGCGCGGGGCCCGAGCAGGCCACGGCGGTGGCCCGCCCCCCGCTGCGGTCGTCACCCGCGCAGGCCACCCCGGTGAAGAGCCAGCCGACGGGCAGCGGCCAGGGCATCCACACGGGCACGTGGGCGCGGTGGACCACCACCTGGAGGGCCTCGACGCTGGGCGGGATCACGGGCTGCAGCGGGTGCACGGTGCCGTGCGCGGCGCACTGCCAGGAGTCGGCAAAGAGGCCGGGAGCCCTGACCCGGCCACCACACTTCGGGCAACTGGGTTCGCCCCTCATAGCGCCCCACGGTCCTCCCCGGCGGTCGCCGCGTCAAGGACGATCACCCGTCCGGAGGTGGCCTCCGCCGGACGGCACCCCGTCTCGCACCCCCCACCCCAGCCGTACCGACGGCCGCCACCCCCTACTTCACGCCGAAGACTCAGACGGAGAGAAGACTCAGACGGAGAGCGGCGCGAGCGCCGACGCCCACTGACGCGCCGACGCCACCTGACGCGCCGTCGCCACCTGACGCACCGCCACCAGCGGCTGCCGCCCCGTCAGTCGAGCGCCACCGCCACCCGCAGCGGATCGCGCAGGTCCGTGCCCTTGGCGAGCCAGCGCTCCTGGAGCGCCTGCGCGCCGTGCACGCGCTTGAACGCCGCTTCGTTCGGTGTCATCGGAAGGAGCGGCAGGAACCGCACGGGATCCAGCGGCTCGGGCAGCTCCAGGTCCGGCACCAGGCCCCCCGGCTCGGCCACGAGGACCGAGGTGAAGGGCGCCCCCGGCCACAGCGGCTCCCCCACGTCCAGCGAGCCGCCGGGCGCCACGACGACCCCTTCGACCTGCGGCGACGCGGCGAGCACGGCCAGCGGGCGCAGCACCTTGGCGGTGTCGGCGCGACCGGCCCGTACCGAAAGGACGAGCTCCGCGCGAGGGCCCCGCAGCGGATCGGCGAGGACCTCCGTGGGGTCGGCCATGGGGGCCGCCGCCATGCCGAGCGTGGCGTAGCGGACGACGTCGCCGGACGGGAAGCGGAGCACCTCGACGCGGTCCGTGCCGAGGAACGTCACCGCCGCGCGCGCGTCCGGTTCCCCGAGGCTCTCGCGGAGCCGCTCCTCGACCAGGGCAAGAACATCAGCCATGACGGGAGCATAGATCTCGTCAGTGACGGGTAAAGGTGGGGGTTTGACACGCCAGTCGGCTGATACTGTTGGCTGCTGGCCCGGGTGGCACGCAGAAGCGTCGCTCTCAAGTCCGGACCTCAGGGCCTTCGGGCCCGCACTCGACGGACGGCGCGCACGCGCCTGGGAACTCCCCCACGGGGGACCGGCCGGAGGAGGTGGGGCTGCAGTGGATCGAAGTCGACCGTGCAGTACCACTCGCTCTTCCGCCCGCTGAATTCCCGCAGCAACGACGCTGCGGCTGTGCGAACGGCACCCGCGAACGTCCCGGCCCCGCCTGGCCCGTGCCCCGCACGACGGAAGAGCACAACGTTTCACCTGATCCGCATCAGTAGCGTTGCTGCCACCGTGACGGTGCGGTGCTCCCCGCTTTGTGGACGTGCCACAGGCACAGTCGGACGTCCCCATTCCGGGTAGTTCCACCCGTCACAGGCGGCCCTTTCGTCGAAGGAGCCTGCCCATGTCGATGATCCGCGACCTGCGCGCCGCCGTCCGCCCCTCCCAGCACAAGGACAGCGGCTCCTCCAGTTCGTACGACACCACGCGCGACCCCCGGGTCGCGTCCGCCGTCGTCGACTGTGCCGTCTACCGCGACGGCAGCCGCGTGTCCTGCGACAGCACCCTCACCCCGCACGAGGCGATGCTCCAGGTGCGCCGCGACGGCGGCTTCGCCTGGATCGGCCTGCACGAGCCGACCGAGGCCGAATTCGCCGTGATCGCCGCCGAGTTCGGGCTGCACCCGCTGGCCGTCGAGGACGCCGTCCACGCCCACCAGCGGCCCAAGCTGGAGCGCTACGACGACACCCTGTTCACCGTCTTCAAGACCATCCACTACGTCGAGCACGCCGAACTGACCGCCACCAGCGAGGTCGTGGAGACCGGCGAGGTGATGTGCTTCACCGGCCGGGACTTCTTCATCACCGTCCGGCACGGCGGCCACGGCTCGCTGCGCGCGCTGCGCCGCCGCCTCCAGGACGAGCCCGAGCTGCTCGCCAAGGGCCCCTCGGCCGTCCTGCACACCATCGCCGACCACGTCGTCGACGGCTATCTGGCGGTCGCCGACGCGATGCAGGTCGACATCGACGACGTCGAGAACGAGGTGTTCGCGGCCACCGGCAAGGGCGGCGCGCGCGGTGTCGACGCGGGCCGGATCTACCAGCTCAAGCGCGAGGTCCTGGAGTTCAAGCGGGCCGTGCAGCCGCTGTTTCGGCCCATGCAGCTGCTGAGCGAGCGCCCGATGCGGCTCGTCGACCCGGACATCCAGAAGTACTTCCGCGACGTCGCCGACCACCTCGCCCGCGTCCAGGAGCAGGTCCTCGGCTTCGACGAACTGCTCAACTCGATCCTCCAGGCCAACCTCGCGCAGGCCGCCGTCGCGCAGAACGAGGACATGCGCAAGATCACCTCCTGGGCGGCCATCATCGCGGTGCCCACGGCCGTGTGCGGGGTGTACGGCATGAACTTCGACCACATGCCGGAGCTGCACTGGCGCTACGGCTACCCCATGGTGCTCGGCCTGATCGTCACGGTCTGCTACACGATCCACCGCACCCTGAAGCGCAACGGCTGGCTGTGAGCGGGGGGCCCGCCCCCGGGGCCGCTGGCTAAGCTGCCGTCATGACCGCTGACACGCTGTTCGGGCGCGCCCTTATCGAAGAGGCCACCAAGAAGTCGGGCCTCATCTGGGTGCGCGGCACCGGCCAGGACCGCGCCCTGTGGCACGTCTGGCACGACGGCGCCGTCCACCTCGTGGGCGACGGCCCTGGCGAGCAGCCCCTGCCCGGCCTCGCCGACGGGGCCACCGCCGAGGTCACCGTGCGCAGCAAGGACAAGGGCGGCCGCCTGCTGTCGTGGACGGCGGACGTGACGCAGCTCGCGCCCCGCGGCGAGGAGTGGGAGGCGGCGGTCGCCGAGCTGAAGGGCAAGCGCCTGAACGCGCCCGACGGCGAGCGGGTCGTGGAGCGCTGGGCGGCCGAGTGCCGCGTCCTGCGCCTGACCCCGCGCGAGGCGGACCTGGAGCTGCCCGACGGCTCCCTGGCGGCCGCGCCGCTGCCGACGCCCGTGACGACCCGGCAGCCGGCCCCACCGGCGCTGCCCCGGCTGCTGTTCCGGCGCAAGCGGCGCTGACGCCCGGCTACGACGTCGGCAGCTGCTTGCCGTAGTCCACGGTCTCGTCCTCGCCGGGCTCCTCCAGCGGGAAGGGCCTGCCCCACTCGCTGAGCCGCAGCGTGCCCGCGCCGCCCCCGCGCCGCAGCGTCAGCGGATACGGCTTGCCCTGCAGGGACACCTCCAGGGTGCCGCCCGCGCCGTCGTCGCCGCTGACCTTGATGTAGCGCTTGCCGCCGAACTCGCCGCGCCCGCCCTTGGCCAGCGTGCCGTGCAGCGTGAGCGTGCCGTCCAGGAGCACGTCCTTGTCGGTGAACCCGCTCAGCTGCCGGTACGCCGGATCGCCCTGGGGCACCTTCACGTACTTGCCGTCCAGCTTGGCCGCCGCGGAACCGTCCGGCTGCGCGGTGCCGCCGCCCTGCCCGTCCGCCCGCGCCCAGAAGGCGGAGTCCGCCTTCAGATACAGGTTCTCGCCGACGCGGAGCAGCTCGAACGACTTGCCCTTGGACGTCACCGTGCCCGTGCCGCCGTCGCTCTTGAGCCGCATGTCCAGCTTGTAGGTGCCGCCCTTGCTGACGACGGTGCCGGATAGACGCACGGCGGGCGCCGCCTTCGCCGCCTGCCGCGTACTGCTCTGGATCTTCGCGGCGGAGAACTTGCCGACGCCGTTGGTGCCCGCGTCCGGGTCCTCGCCCCCGCCGCCGCACGCCGTGAGCCCCGCGCCCCCCACGACGATGCCCGCGCACACCACGCTCACCAGCGCGGACCTTCGCGTACGGGGGGCCTGTCGCATCGCAGTCACAGGTGGGGCGCCTCTCGTGCGGACGTCGTCTACGGCCGTGGCCGTAAGCCTCTACGGCGTGGCCGTACCGCAGCGTACCGGTGCCGCCTACGTCCCTTGGCGCCAGTCCGTATGGACTTCTCACCAGGGCATATGCGGTGGGTACGGGCTAGCCTGAACCGCACGCAAACGGCAGGAAGGGAGCATTCGGCACAAGCACGACCCGGCACCCGCACCCCATCCCCCCGCCCCATCCCGCACCCGTCCCGAGAAAGGCGCCACGCATGGCAGGAGGCGCGCCCCGGATCTTCGTCTCGCACCTGTCCGGCACCGCCGTCTTCGACCCGAACGGCGACCAGGTGGGCCGCGTGCGGGACCTCGTCGTCATGCTCCGCGTCGGCCGCAAGCCGCCCCGCCTGCTCGGCCTGGTCGTCGAACTCGCCACGCGCCGCCACATCTTCCTGCCCATGACCCGGATCACCGGCGTCGACTCCGGCCAGGTCATCAGCACCGGCGTGCTGAACGTGCGCCGCTTCGAGCAGCGCCCCACCGAGCGCCTGGTGCTCGGCGAGATGCTCGACCGGCGCGTCCGCCTGGTGGACACCGGCGAGGAGGTCACCGTCCTCGACGTCTCGGTGCGGCAGCTCCCGGCCCGCCGCGACTGGGAGGTGGACCGGCTCTTCGTGCGCAAGGGCAAGAGCGGGGCGTTCAGGCGCAAGGGCGAGGCCCTGACGGTGGACTGGTCGGCGGTGGCGGGCTTCACCCTCGAGGAGCAGGGGCAGGGCGCCGAGAGCCTGCTCGCCACCTTCGAGCAGCTGCGCCCCGCCGACCTCGCCAACGTGCTGCACCACCTCTCCGCCAAGCGCCGCGCCGAGGTCGCCGCCGCCCTCGACGACGACCGCCTCGCCGACGTCCTGGAGGAGCTCCCCGAGGACGACCAGATCGAGATCCTCGGCAAGCTCAAGGAGGAGCGCGCCGCCGACGTCCTGGAGGCCATGGACCCCGACGACGCCGCCGACCTGCTCGCCGAGCTCCCCGAGGACGACAAGGAGCGGCTGCTCACCCTGATGCAGCCGGGCGACGCGGCCGACGTACGGCGCCTGATGGCGTACGAGGAGCGCACGGCGGGCGGTCTGATGACGACCGAGCCGATCGTGCTCCGCCCGGACGCCACCGTCGCCGACGCCCTCGCGCGGGTGCGCCAGCGCGACCTCTCGCCCGCGCTCGCCGCGCAGGTCTACGTGTGCCGCCCGCCCGACGAGACCCCGACCGGCAAGTACCTGGGCACCGTCCACTTCCAGCGCCTGCTGCGCGATCCGCCGTACACGCTCGTCGGCTCGATCCTCGACGACGATCTGCGCCCCCTCAGACCGGAGGCGCCGCTGCCGGTCGTCGCGGGCTTCTTCGCCGCGTACGACATGGTGGCCGCGCCGGTGGTCGACGAGGGCGGCTCGCTGCTCGGGGCGGTCACCGTGGACGACGTGCTCGACCACATGCTGCCCGAGGACTGGCGCGAGACGGAGTTCCACCTCCAGGAGGGGGCCGGTCATGGCGCGTGACCGCGAACCGCGCGGCGAGCGGCGCGAGGCCCGCGACGGCCGCGACAGCCGCCCGGAGGGGCGCCCCCGCTTCCGTCTGGACCAGCCGCGCGCCCCGCGCCGCAAGCTCCTGCCCGACTACGACCCGGAGGCCTTCGGGCGGCTCTCCGAGCGGATCGCGCGGTTCCTCGGGACGGGCCGGTTCATCGTCTGGATGACGGTCGTCATCATCCTGTGGGTGGTCTGGAACGTCTCCGCCCCCGAGAGCCTGCGCTTCGACACCTACCCGTTCATCTTCCTGACCCTGATGCTGTCGCTCCAGGCCTCGTACGCGGCCCCGCTGATCCTGCTCGCGCAGAACCGCCAGGACGACCGCGACCGGGTCACGCACGAACAGGACCGCAGCCAGAACGAACGTTCCATCGCCGACACCGAGTACCTCACCCGTGAGATCGCCTCGCTGCGCATGGGCCTCGGCGAGGTCGCCACCCGCGACTGGCTGCGCTCCGAACTCCAGGACCTGGTCAAGGAGCTGGAGGAGCAGCGTCCCGTATTCCCGTCCGAGTCCGCTGCGGCACGTGATGTAGGCGACCGCTGACGGGCCTTTCGGACCCCCCTACCGGGAGCCGTACCATCGAGTACATGGTTACGGAAGACGTGGTGCGCGAAGCGCTGGCGACGGTGAACGACCCCGAGATCCAGCGGCCCATCACCGAGCTCGGGATGGTCAAGTCCGTGGAGATCGACGCGGATGGCGCGGTCGCGGTCACCGTGTATCTGACGGTCTCCGGCTGCCCGATGCGGGACACCATCACGAAGAACGTGACGGACGCCGTCGCCCGCGTCGAGGGCGTCACGCGCGTCGGCGTAACCCTCGACGTGATGAGCGACGAGCAGCGCAAGGAGCTCGCGGCGGCGCTGCGCGGCGGCACGGCCGAGCGCGAGGTGCCGTTCGCCAAGCCCGGCTCGCTCACCCGCGTGTACGCGGTGGCCTCCGGCAAGGGCGGCGTCGGCAAGTCGTCCGTGACGGTGAACCTCGCGGCCGCGATGGCCGCCGACGGCCTCAAGGTCGGCGTCGTCGACGCCGACATCTACGGCCACTCGGTGCCGCGCATGCTGGGCGCCGACGGGCGTCCCACCCAGGTCGAGAACATGATCATGCCGCCGTCCGCGAACGGCGTGAAGGTCATCTCCATCGGCATGTTCACCCCGGGCAACGCGCCGGTCGTCTGGCGCGGCCCGATGCTGCACCGCGCGCTCCAGCAGTTCCTCGCGGACGTCTTCTGGGGCGACCTGGACGTGCTCCTGATGGACCTGCCGCCGGGCACCGGCGACATCGCGATCTCCGTCGCCCAGCTCGTCCCGAACGCGGAGATCCTGGTCGTCACGACCCCGCAGCAGGCGGCGGCCGAGGTCGCCGAGCGCGCGGGCTCCATCGCCGTCCAGACCCACCAGAAGATCGTCGGCGTGGTCGAGAACATGTCGGGCCTGCCGTGCCCGCACTGCGGCGAGATGGTCGACGTCTTCGGCACCGGCGGCGGCCAGCGGGTCGCGGAGGGCCTCACGAAGACGACCGGCGCGAACGTGCCGGTGCTCGGCTCTATCCCGATCGACGTGCGCCTGCGCGAGGGCGGCGACGAGGGCAAGCCGGTGGTCCTCTCCGACCCCGAATCCCCCGCGGGCAGCGCCCTGCGCGCCATCGCGGGCAAGCTGGGCGGCCGCCAGCGCGGCCTGTCGGGCATGTCCCTGGGCATCACGCCCCGCAACAAGTTCTAGCCGGGACGTCTCGGGGGCGCCACCCTCACGGTGGCGCCCCCGACCCGTACGGCCGACCCGGAGGGCTACGCGTACGCGGCGATGTCCTTCACCACGGCGAAGCCGAGCCCGTACGCGCTCATTCCGCGTCCGTACGCCCCCAGATGCACCCCCTCCTTGGTGGACCCGGCGAGCACCCAGCCGTATTCGGACTCCCGGTAGTGGAACGAGGTCGGGACCCCGTCCACGGGCAGGGAGAGCGACGACCAGTCGGATCCGTGCAGGTCGTCCGCGAGGACCCAGGCGGTCTCCGTCTGCTGGTCGAGCCAGTCGTCCCGCAGGCTGTGGTCCATCTGCCCGGGCCAGGTGAAGGACAGCAGTCCGACCCCGGCGAGCCAGGCCGCCGAGGACACCGAGGTGGCCTCCAGGACGCCGGTGCCGTCCGCGCTGCGCCGCACGGGGTTGGCGGCGACGGTCACCACGACCGCGAACCGCTCCCGGTCACCGTTGCCGTATCCGCCCTCGGCCCGTACCGACGGCTCGTCGCCGTGGCCGATCGAGCCGTGCTCCACGGCGCCGTCCGCGGCGGTGCCGACCTGCATCAGCCAGCGCGGTCCCGTGTAGGCCTCGTCCAGGCCGTACCAGGGGAAGGGCGCCATCAGGTAGCCGTCGACCGCGCGCCGGGCGGAGGGCACCGCTGACGCGGCACCGTCCGCGGCTGACGCCTGCGCGCCCACGCGACTTGTCGTCTCCATCTACCGGCCGCCTCCTCGCTCTCGTCGGTCCGGAGCGGCCCGCCCCCCTCGGGCGTCCTCACGCCGGACAACAAGGCAGGATAGCCACACCGGTTCCGGAAGCCGGTAAGGCAGTCGGCCCGCGGGTGTCCGGAACGCTACGGCGCCGTGGCCGCGACGCGCCGGGCGGCGCACGCGTGGCGTCAACCGGCGCACACGGGCACCGGCGGCGTCCGCGCCGGTCAGGCGGGGGACGGGACGGTCGCCCCGGCGCTGGTGACGGTGCCGGAGCGGAGCGGAGCGGGTGCTGGTGCCGGGCGCTCAGGTGGCGTCGGCGTCGAAGGGCGGGTGCTCGTCCGCGGCGGGCTTGGCCGGGCGCTTCTGCATGTCGACACTGCCGCCGCCGGAGCCGCCACCGGAGCCGTTGGCCACGGTCTTGGCCGCGCCGGAGCGGCTCGTGCCGTCCTCGGCGGAGTCGCCTTCGCGATCGTGCACGGCGTCCGCGACTTCGGCCATTTCCTTCCGCAGGTCGAAGCCGTTGCGGATTTCCTTCAGACCGAGGTCGTCGTTCTCCATCTGCTTGCGCAGGAACTTCTTCGGATTCAGGTCCTCGAACTCGAAGTCCTTGAATTCCGGGCCGAGTTCGTCCCTGATGTCCTGCTTCGCGCTGTCGGAGAACTGCCGGATCTTACGGACGGTCCGCGACACGTCCTGAATGAGCTTCGGCAGCTTGTCCGGGCCGAAGATGAGCACGGCGAGGATGACCAGCGTCACTATCTCGAATACGCCGATGTCGTTGAACACCCTGAGCTCCTTGCCGTCCGGACCCGCTCTACGGTACCCGGCGCTCCTGTCCATTCGGTAGCCGCAGGGCGACCACGGCGACAACGGGGCTCAGGAGCGCGCGGGGTGGCCCGCGGGGCTCAGTCGCCGCTGGCGCTGCCCAGGACCAGGGCCACCTTCCGCTCGTCGCCGCCCCGCTCGATGGTCAGGTCGAGGCGGTCCTTGGGCTTGTGCGCGCGGATCTTGACGATCAGCTCGTCGCCGGAGTGCACGCGCTGGCCGTCGACCTCGGTGATGACGTCGCCCGGCTTGAGGCCCGCCCTGTCGCCGGGGCCGCCGCGGTTGACCGCGGGGCCGCCGCTCTGGCTCTTGCGGGCGATGCGGGCGCCGTCGCCGGTGAACTGCTTGTCGATGGTGACGCCGATCACGGGGTGGGTGGCCCGGCCGGTGTTGATGAGCTCCTCAGCGACGCGCTTGCCCTGGTTGATCGGGATGGCGAAGCCGAGCCCGATGGAGCCCGCCTGGCCCCGGTCGGACTCCGAACCGCCGTCGGCGGAGCGGATGGCGCTGTTGATGCCGATGACACGGGCCTTGGCGTCGACCAGGGGGCCGCCGGAGTTGCCGGGGTTGATGGGCGCGTCGGTCTGGAGGGCGTTCACGTACGAGACGTCGCTGCCGTCGCCCTTCTCGCCGCCCGCGGTGATCGGCCGCTCCTTGGCGCTGATGATGCCGGAGGTGACGGTGTTGGCGAGGTCGAAGGGCGCGCCGATGGCCACCACGGGGTCGCCGACCTGGACGTTCTCGGAGTTGCCGAGCGGCAGCGGCCTGAGCCCGCGCACGCCGGTGACCTTGACGACCGCCAGGTCGTACCCGGCGTCGCGGCCCACGACCTTGGCGCTCGCGGTCTCGCCGCCGCTGAAGGTCACCGATATCTCGCCGTCGCCGCCGCCCGGCTCGACGACGTGGTTGTTGGTGAGGATGTGGCCCTTGCGGTCCAGGACGAAGCCGGTGCCGGTGCCCGCGCCGTCGTCGCCCCGCACGTGCAGGGTGACCACGCCGGGCAGGGCGCTCGCGGCGATCCCGGCCACGCTGTCCTTGGGCCGCTTCTCGGACTCCGCCCCGGCCTGCGGCAGCTCCACCCCGCCGCCGAGGCCGCCGTCGCGCTCCAGCTTGGCCCCGACGACCCCACCGATGCCGCCCGCGACGAGCGCGACGACCACGGCCCCCCACACGATCCCCCGCCGCACCCGCCGACGCCGCCCCGCCGCACTGTCCACGGCGGCCCCGGTCTGCTGCAAGGGCCCGCTCCAGGGGTCGTAGCGCTGCCAGGGGGCGGCGGGGGCGGCTGCGCTGGGGAGGGGTGCGGGGGCGGCTGCGCTGGGGAGGGGTGCGGGGGCGCCGTGGGTGTGAGGTGCGGCGGGGGCCGGGGCGGCAGGCGCGGGTGTGCCGTGCGCCGGGGTTCCGGGAACAGGCATGGCGGGGGCGGGGGCTCCGGGCAGGGGGGCGCCGGGGCCGGGAGCGCCGGGGGCCGGGGCGGCAGGCGCGGGCGTGCCATGGGCCTGAGGGCCGGGCACGGGCGCGCCGTGGGGCTGGGGTGCTGCGGGGGCGGCTGGGGCGCCCGTGCCGGGGGCGGGGGCTCCGGGCGGGACCGTGCCGGGGGCCGGAGCGCCGTGGGCCGGAGCGCCGTGGGCGACGGGAGGCTGAGTGCCGGGCGCGGGCACGCCGGGGGTTTGAGGGCCGGGCGCGGGCATGCCATGGGCCTGAGGGCCGGGCGCGGGCACGCCATGACCCTGGGGCGCCGCGGGAACGGCCGGGGTGCCCGCGACGGGCGCCGGAGTTCCGGGCGGGACCGTGCCGTGGGCCGGAGTGGCCGGTGCCGGGGCGCCCGGCGTGGTGCCATGTGCGGGGGTGCCGTGCGCGGGGGTGCCGTGTGCCGGTGTCGTCGCCATCGGGTGCTGTACGGGCGGGGCGGGGGCCCAGGGGCCGGGCTTGCCGTACGGCGGGGTGCTGTACGGGTCCGGGTCGTGCAAGGGCTTGGGGCGGTCGGCCGGGGCGGCGGCCGCGTCCAGGGGCGCGGCGGGCGCGGGCGCCCCGGAGGGCTGGCCGGGCGCTGGGGGCGTGGCGGGGGTCGCCGGAGCGACGGGCGCGGCGGGGGGATCCGTCAGCGCTGACGGATCGCCCTGGGGCGCTCCGGAGGCCGTCCCCGCGTCCCCGCCCGGCCCCGTGCCCACGACCTCGTCCATGCTCTCCCCACAACTGCCCCACGGCGGACGCCGATTCCATGCCCCGTCGGGCACACCGGGGAATTCAATCAGGTCGACGCGCCGCCGCGCAGTGCGCGGCGGCGAAGGGACGTCAGTGGATCTCCGCCGTGCCGCGCCGCTGGGCCAGGCCGGGGGGCGGTGTCGCCGGGGCCGAGGACTCCGCGGCGGCGTTCAGGGTGAGGCCCGTGCCCGGGCCGTCCTCCGGTGTCACGGCGCGCACCAGTGGGGACATCACCCCGGCGCCCGCGAGCAGCGGAGCCGCGAGGTGCTGCGGCGTGCGGGCGGACGCCGCCTGCGCGCCCGTGAGGAGCGGCACGGCGGGCGTGCTCACCGTGGGCGCCTGGGGGCGCTGGCCCTGGACGGAGAGCGGGCTGTTGCCACGGCGGCGCACCGATTCGGGGACGCCGGTGGCGGAGCCGTTCGCGGAGCCCGGCGAGGCGTTGCTGTTCGCCCCGGTCCCGCCCGCGCGCTGCTCGCCCGCTCCGGACGGGGCGTTGACCGTGACCCCGCCGAGGGCGATCGCGGCCAGGGACACCGCTCCGGCCGCCGCGAAGGCGAACCGCCGCCCGCGCCAGCCGGACCGGTCGCTCTCGGGTCTGCCGACGTCATGGATGCGGAAGCCGCGCCCCTCGCTGGGCAGGACGGCGGCGTGGGTGCCCGAAGGCGCGTACCCGATCAGGGGGTCGCGGCGGGCGCTCACGGAGAAGACGCCGCCGCCCGGCAGCCCCGTCGTCTCGGACGAGCCGGTGGCGAAGCCGTCGTCGACAGGGGTGCGCGGGCCGCCCTGTCGCTCGATGTCGTCGGGGCTCATCCCCGGGAGGTCGTGCAGCCGGGCGAGGAAGCTCGCGCTGGGCGGCGGGGCCGCCGTCTGCGCGAACACGCTCTTGAGCCGACGCTGGGCGTCGGCTTCCGTCTTGCACTGCGGACAGGTGGCCAGATGCGCGAGCACCCGCTCGCGCGCGTCATGACCGAGCTCACCGTCGACCAGCGCGGCGAGTCGGTCCCCCAGGTGCTGCTCGGCGAAGAGCCGCTCGGCAGGATTGGACCGTGATCCACTCACGCGGTCGCGCCCCCTCCTCCCAGCGCCACGGCTCCGGTGACGGCGAGCGAACGACGCTCGGCACGGGCCTCGGGGGAACGGTGCTGAAGGGCCTTGCGCAGCTGGGAGCGGCCACGGTGGATACGGCTGCGGACCGTACCGAGCTTGACGCCCAGGGTGGCGGCGATCTCCTCGTACGAAAGGCCCTCGATGTCGCAGAGGACGACGGCGGCGCGGAACTCCGGCGCGAGGGTGTCGAGCGCCTGCTGGACGTCCGCGTCGAAGTGCGTGTCGTTGAACACCTGCTGGGGCGAGGGCTCGCGGCTGGGCAGCCGCTCCGCCGCGTCGTCCCCGAGGGCGTCGAAGCGGATGCGCTGCTTGCGGCGCACCATGTCCAGGAAGAGGTTCGTGGTGATGCGGTGCAGCCAGCCCTCGAAGGTGCCGGGGGTGTACGTGGACAGCGAGCGGAAGACGCGGACGAAGACCTCCTGCGTGAGGTCCTCGGCGTCGTGCTGGTTGCCCGTCAGGCGGTAGGCGAGGCGGTAGACGCGGCCGCTGTGCGTGCTGACGATCTCCTCCCAGGTGGGGGGAGTCCACGCCTGTGCATCCGCGTCAGCGGCAAAGGTCGCGGTCTGAGCGGAGTTAGCGCGGTCAGCGGTGTCGGTCACGGATTTCGGCCTACCCGCCAACCTGAGGAAACGCCGGAGCGCTCCGCCTCGATCCGCGGACTCGGCCGCACCTCCCCTGTCGGCTCTGGTGGTGTCCAGTGGAGCCCCTACCATAACCACCTCGCCCGTTAGCTCCGGATAAGCGTTTTTACCTAGATTTGCCTCTTGGCAATGCTTCGCGGCCCTGCCGTTCGCGCCTTGATCCATCCGTTAACCCCCGTCGGCCTCACACCCCTGACTAACGCGCGGTCCCATCTGCGGGTTCCCGGCGGCAACGGATACAGTCACGGCCAGGCAACCACGGGGACAGGAGAGGGCCATTACCGGCAACCGGCAGACGAGCTGGGCGTTCTCCGACGCCTTTGTCGCCGAGGACGAGGCGCTGCTCTGGGCCCGCGACCGGGCGCGGGACGCGGGGCTGCGCTCGGTGTCGCCCGGCACCGGCGCCGCGCTGCGGCTGCTCGCCGCCACCGTGGACGCCAAGGCGGTCGCCGAGATCGGTACGGGCACGGGCGTCTCGGGCATCCATCTGCTGCACGGCATGCGGCCCGACGGCGTCCTGACCACCGTGGACCCGGAGCCGGAGCGCCAGCAGTTCGCCCGGATGGCCTTCCGGGCGGCCGGTTTCGCCGGGAACCGCGCCCGCTTCATCCCGGGCCGCGCCCTCGACGTCCTGCCGCGTCTCGCCGACGGCGGCTACGACCTCGTGTTCTGCGACGGCGACCGGATGGAGTGCCTCGACTACCTCGCTGAATCGTTGCGCCTGCTGCGCCCGGGCGGCCTCGTCTGCTTCGAGGGCGTCTTCGCCGACGGCCGCACGGTGGACTCCGGGCCACAGCCCGTGGAGGTGCTGCGGCTGCGGGAGCTGCTGCGCGCGGTGCGCGAGAGCCAGGACCTGGTGCCGTCCCTGCTTCCGGTGGGCGACGGCCTGCTGTGCGCGGTCAAACGCTAGAGCCCCGCTCGACAGGGCCAGCGCCCCGGTTCCGACAGGGTCAGCGCCCCGGTCCCGACAGGGTCAGCGCCCGGGCGCGTCAAGCTCCCGTATGCCTTCGAGTGTCTTTTCGATCTCCGCACACAGCACTGCCCCGGCTCGTCGTACGATGCCGGGGCAGTGAAAAAGTGTGGGCGCTTGCGCGTCAGCCGACTACCTTCTTCAGGGCGTCGCCGAGTGCGTCGGCCTCATCCGGGGTCAGTTCGACGACAAGTCGACCGCCGCCTTCGAGCGGAACGCGCATGACGATGCCCCGCCCCTCCTTGGTCACCTCGAGCGGGCCGTCGCCCGTCCGCGGCTTCATGGCCGCCATGCTCGTTCCCCTTCCTGAAACCAGCTTGTCGCAGCCGACAACCCAGGTGTCACCGGCATCGAACACATTGCTTCCAGGTCATTATCCCGCATGGCGGGACCCGATGACCAACATCAGTCGGCATCGCTTGCGCAACGCACGCCCGCAAAACCACTCAATTCGGCGATGTGACTGCGATACTGCGCCGTCCCGGGCACCACTCCCGGCTCATATTCTTTGACGCAGGTCACATCTCCGGCCGCATACCGAAGGCCGATGATCTAGGTCATGCTGGGCGCACCGGAGCCCGCGGGACATCTCCCCGCCGGGCGGCCCACCGGGCCACCACAGGACCAGCGGAGGGGACCCCACCATGGCCGACACCGTGCTCTACGAAGTGAGCGACGGGCTCGCGACGATCACGCTGAACCGCCCCGACGCGATGAACGCGATGAACACCGAGGCCAAGGTCGCCCTGCGCGAGGCCGCCCAGGAGGCCGGGGCGGACCCGGCGGTGCGCGCGGTGCTGCTCACCGCGACCGGCCGGGCGTTCTGCGTGGGACAGGACCTCAAGGAGCACGTCGGCATCCTCCAGGAGGCCCGCGCCTCGGGGTCGGGGCAGACGATGAGCACGGTGCGCGAGCACTACAACCCGATCGTGCGGGCCCTGACCGGCATGCCCAAGCCCGTGGTGGCGGGCGTCAACGGCGTGGCGGCCGGCGCGGGCTTCGGCTTCGCGCTCGCCGCGGACTACCGCGTCGTCGCGGACACCGCCTCGTTCACCACGTCCTTCGCCGGGGTCGCCCTGACGGCCGACTCCGGGGTCTCCTGGACGCTGTCCCGGCTGATCGGCCCCGGCCGGGCCGCCGATCTGCTGCTCTTCCCGCGCAGCGTCAAGGCGCAGGAGGCGTACGACCTGGGGATCGCCAACAAGGTCGTCCCGGCGGACGCGCTCGCCGACGAGGCGCGCGCGGTGGCCCGCGCGCTGGCCGAGGGCCCGACGCTGGCGTACGGGGCGATCAAGGAGTCCCTGGCCTTCGCCGCCGGGCACTCCCTGGACGAGGCCCTGGACAAGGAGGACGAGCTGCAGACGAAGGCGGGCGCCTCCGAGGACCACGCCATCGCCGTACAGGCCTTCCTCGACAAGGAGAAGCCGAAGTACCTGGGCCGCTGAGCCGCTCAGGACCAGGTCAGGCGCCGCTCGCCGCGCGGGCCACGCAGTCCGCGAGGTGGTCGTTCACCAGGCCGCAGGCCTGCATCAGGGCATACGCCGTGGTGGGGCCGATGAAGCGCAGGCCCTGCTTCTTGAGGGCCTTGGACAGGGCCGTGGAGGCGTCCGTCACCGCCGGCACGTCGGCGAGCGTCCGCGGGGCCGGGCGGGTCGCGGGATCCGGGGCGAAGGACCAGATCAGGCGGTCGAGCTCGCCCTCGGGCCAGTCGGCGAGCAGGCGCGCGTTGGCGAGCGTCGCGTCGACCTTCGCGCGGTTGCGGATGATCCCCTCGTCGGCCAGGAGCCGCTCCCGGTCGGCGTCCGTGAACTCCGCCACCGCGGCGATCTTGAACCCGGAGAACGCCGCGCGGAAGCCCTCCCTGCGGCGCAGGATCGTGATCCACGACAGGCCCGACTGGAAGGCCTCCAGGCACAGCCGCTCGAAGAGCGCGTCGTCGCCGTGGACCGGGCGGCCCCACTCCTCGTCGTGGTACGCCACGTAGTCATCGGTGGACAGCCCCCAGGGGCAGCGCGGGGCGCCGTCGGGGCCGGGGACCGCGCCGCTCATCGGTCCTCCTCCGGGCGGTCGGCCGAGGGCGCCTGGCCGCGGTCTCCTGGTGGGCGGTCCGAGGGCTCGTACGCCCCGGAGCCGTACTCCTCGGCGCCGTACGCCTCGGAGCCGTACGCCTCGGAGCCGTACGCCTTGAAGAGGCCGGGGCCGCCGACGGCGGTCGCCTGGGCGCCCGCGAGGGCCGTCTCCAGTTCCGCGATGCGCGCGTCGCGCTCGGCGAGTTCGGCGCCGAGGCGGTCGAGCGCCTCGTCCACGTCCACCATGCGGTAGCCCCGGACGGTCATCGGGAAGCGCACCGCGTCCACGTCGGCGCGGCGCAGCGGGCGGTCCGGGGGCAGGGGGTCGGCGAAGCGCTCCGGCGGCACGTCCGGCAGCGCGGCGCCCTCCGGGCCGCCGAGGATGGCGAGCGTCACCGCCGCGACCACCACGACGAGGGCGATGACCAAGAACAGGAACATGACCATCTCAGCTGGTCCCCACGCTCGGATGCCGACCACGGCGGCCGGCACGGAAACTGTCAGGCTCTGATCGTGCCATGCGGCTCTGACAGCTAAGGTCGCAGGCGGCGACGGCCACGGAGGCTGTGGCGCGCCGCGGCGACCACGGCGACCCGCGGCGGCGGCCGTCACCGCGGCAACAGCGGGAACCGCCATTCCGTAACGACATAACGACGTACCGACGTAACGACGAGGAGGCGCACAGCGGATGCTCAAGCTCGGCACGCGCGTGTTCGAGGCGCATGATCCGGTCATCATGGCGATCGTGAACCGGACCCCGGACTCCTTCTACGACCGGGGCGCCACGTTCCATGACGAGCCCGCCCTCGCGCGCGTGGAGCAGGCGGTCGCCGAAGGGGCCGCCATCATCGACATCGGCGGCGTCAAGGCCGGTCCCGGCGAGGAGGTCACCGCCGAGGAGGAGGCGCGCAGGACGGTCGGGTTCGTCGCCGAGGTGCGCCGCCGCTTCCCCGACGTGGTCATCAGCGTCGACACCTGGCGGCACGAGGTCGGCGAGGCCGTGTGCGACGTCGGGGCCGACCTGCTCAACGACGCGTGGGGCGGCGTCGACCCGAAGCTCGCGGAGGTCGCGGCGCGCTATGGGGTGGGCCTGGTGTGCACCCACGCGGGCGGCGCCGAGCCGCGGACGCGGCCGCACCGCGTCGAGTACGACGACGTCGTGGCCGACATCCTGCGGGTGACCGTCGGGCTCGCCGAGCGGGCCGTGGACCTCGGGGTGCCGCGGGAGTCCGTGCTGATCGATCCCGGGCACGACTTCGGCAAGAGCACGCGGCACTCGCTTGAGGCGACGCGGCGGCTCGGGGAGATGGTGGACACGGGGTGGCCGGTGCTCGTGTCCCTGTCCAACAAGGACTTCGTCGGGGAGACGCTCGACCGGCCGCTGAAGGAGCGGGTGGTGGGGACCCTGGCCACGACCGCGGTGTCCGCGTGGCTGGGGGCGCAGGTGTACCGGGTGCACGAAGTCGCGGAGACGCGGCAGGTGGTGGACATGGTGGCCGCCATCGCGGGGCACCGGGCTCCGGCGGTGGCCCGCCGCGGCTTGGCATAGCCCTCGCGGTGCGCCCCAGGCCCGCCCCTTCCCGATCCGGGGGCGGCTGCCCCCGTTCCCCCGCTCACAGCAATTGGCGCTTCGCGCCTCGTCCTCAAACGCCGGACGGGCTGAAACTATCCGGCCGGGGCTGCGACAGTTTTAGCCCCTCCGGCGTTTGAGGAGCGGGGTCTGGGGCAGAGCCCCAGTTCGGGAAGGGGTGGGTCTGGGGCGTCCCACGCGGGCTACCGGCCGACTTCCTTCGTCACCAACGACACCGCCTCCTCCACCTCGTCCGTCACGTGGAAGAGGAGCAGGTCGTGTTCCGAGGCCTTGCCCTGGGCCACCACCGTGTCGCGGAGCCAGTCGACTAGGCCGCCCCAGTAGGCGGAGCCGAACAGGACGATGGGGAAGCGGGTCACCTTGCGGGTCTGGACGAGGGTGAGCGCCTCGAAGAGCTCGTCGAGGGTGCCGAGCCCGCCGGGCAGTACCACGAACCCCTGCGCGTACTTCACGAACATCGTCTTGCGGACGAAGAAGTACCGGAAGTTGACGCCGATGTCGACGTGCGGGTTGAGCCCCTGCTCGAAGGGCAGCTCGATGCCGAGCCCGACG
This sequence comes from Streptomyces sp. NPDC043996, assembly GCF_056435225.1. Classification (NCBI taxonomy): domain Bacteria; kingdom Bacillati; phylum Actinomycetota; class Actinomycetes; order Kitasatosporales; family Streptomycetaceae; genus Streptomyces; species Streptomyces sp. NPDC043996. The sequence continues at coordinate 278,224 of NZ_JBWKEY010000001.1, forward strand.
GAGACGCCCTTCGCCTCGCGGGCCCCCTTGTTGGCGGCCTCCATCGCGCCGGGGCCGCCCCCGGTGATCACCGCGAAGCCCGCGTCGACCAGGGCCTTGCCGATGCGGACCCCGGCCTCGTACTCGGCCGTGCCGGGGCGGGTGCGGGCGGAGCCGAAGACGCTGATGGCGCTCGGCAGTTCGGCGAGCGCGCCGAAGCCCTCCACGAACTCCGACTGGATGCGCATCACCCGCCAGGGGTCGGTGTGCACCCACTCGGAGTCGCCCTCGGTGTCGAGGAGCCGTTGGTCAGTGGTGCCGGGTGTGATCTGCTCGCGGCGCCGCACCACCGGCCCCAGGCGCTGCTCCTCCGGCGGACCCTGATCTTCCGGACTGCCCATGAACATCCCCTTCCACTGACGTGTGCCTCTTCAGCGTAGGTCTAGGGGCGTTACGAGTGGCGTAATAACGGAAGTCGGGAGCCGATGTCAGAGGGACGTCAGGAGGTGAGCCAGGCGCGCAGGCGGGCCTCCGCCTCCGGGATCAGGGACGCCCGCACCCGCTCGTCCACCTTGTGCGCGAGGAGCTGGGCGCCGGGTCCGTAGTTCACCGCGGGCACGCCGAGCGCGCTGAAGCGGGCCACGTCGGTCCAGCCGAACTTCGGCCGTGCCGTGCCGCCGACGGCCTCGATGAAGGCCGCCGCCGCGGGGTGCGTGAGGCCGGGGCGCGCGCCGCCGGTGTGGTCGTCGACGACGAACTCCTCGACGCCGCAGTCCGCGAAGTAGTCGCGGACGAAGGCCTCCGCCTCGGCGGGCGTGCGGTCCGGCGCGTAGCGGAAGTTGACGACCACCGTGCACGCGTCGGGGATGACGTTGTTCGCGACGCCGCCCTCGATGCGGACGGCGTTGAGGCCCTCGTGGTACTCCAGGCCGTCGACGACCGGCTTGCGCGGCTCGTACGCGGCGAGCCGCCGCAGGATGGGGGTGGCCGCGTGGATCGCGTTGGAGCCCATCCAGGCGCGCGCGGAGTGCGCCCGCTCCCCCTTGGTCTTCAGGAAGACCCGCAGCGTGCCCTGGCAGCCGCCCTCGACCTGGCCGTCGGTGGGCTCCAGGAGCACCGCGAAGTCGCCCTGGAGCCACTCCGGGTGGGCTTCGGCGACGTGCCCGAGGCCGTTGAGGTGGGCGGCGACCTCCTCGTTGTCGTAGAAGACGAAGGTGAGGTCGCGGTTGGGCTCGGTGACCGTCTTGGCGATGCGCAGCTGCACGGCGACGCCGGACTTCATGTCGCAGGTGCCGCAGCCCCACAGCACGCCGTCCTCGTCCAGGCGCGAGGGCACGTTCCCGGCGATCGGGACCGTGTCGATGTGACCGGCCAGGATGACGCGCTCGGCCCGGCCCAGGTGCGTACGGGCCACGACGTTGTTGCCGTGCCGGTCGACCGTCAGGTGCGGCAGGGCCCGCAGCGCGGTCTCGATGGCGTCCGCGAGGGCCTTCTCCTCGCCGCTGGGGGACGGGAAGTCGACGAGCGCGGCGGTCAGCGCGGCGGCGTCGAGCGACAGGTCGAGCGGGGCGTGGGCTGGGGTCCGGTCCATGGCGTCGACCCTAACGCGCCGCCCCGGACCGACTCGCTCCGCTCCTGGTCGGGCACGGTCGGCGGACTCCAGTACCTTGGTGCGCGTGTCCGAGCCGTCCCCCTTCGCCCGGCGCGGCCGCCTCGCGCGCGGCGCGGTGGCCCTCGCCGTCCTGCTCGCCGTCGCGGGCTACGCGGCGATGCAGTACGTCTCCGGGGACCGCGCCACACCCCGGTGCACGGTGGTGTCGGACAACGGCGACGGGGCGCGGTACGAGATGAGCGCGGAGCAGGCCGTCAACGCCGCGACGGTCGCCGTCGTCGGCACCCGGCGCGGCATGCCGGAGCGCGCGGTGACGATCGCCCTCGCGACCGCGCTCCAGGAGTCAGGCCTGCACAACATCCGCCACGGCGACCGGGATTCCCTCGGCCTGTTCCAGCAGCGGCCCTCGCAGGGCTGGGGCACCGAAGCGCAGATCATGGACCCGGTGTACGCGTCGGGGCGGTTCTACGAGCGCCTGGAGAAGGTCCCCGGCTATTCGCGGCTGCCCCTGACGGTCGCCGCGCAGCGCGTGCAGCGCAGCGGCTTCCCGCAGGCCTACGCCAAGCACGAGCCGGACGCCGTGCTGCTCGCCGCCGCGCTCACCGGCCGCGCGCCCGCGACGCTGACGTGCGCGGGGCGGCCCGGCGTGGACCCGGGCGGCCCGGCGCGGGTGCGGCGGGCCCTCGCGCGCGACTTCGGGCGGGACGTGCCGGACCCTGGGGCCGGGCAGCGGGGGCGGTCGCTGAGCGTGACGGTGTCCGGCGGTGTGACCGCCGCGCCGGAGGACGACGCGCCGAGGCGCGGCTGGGAGCTGGCGCACTGGGCCGTGGCCAACGCCACCGCGCTGCACATCGAGCGGGTCGCGTTCGCGGGCCGGGAGTGGCGCGCGGGGGACTCGGGGGGCGGGTGGCGGATGGCGCGCGCGGGGTCGGGGGCGGAGTCGCCCCTGCCGGACGCGAGCGCCGGAGAGTCCACCGGGGGCAGGGTGCCATCGCCCGAAGCCCCGGACGTGTCCGGGGCGCGTACCCGCGAAGTCCGAATCGTCGCTGGGCAGTAGTGCGGAAGGTCCCTCGATCGAGGGACGGCGATCTCTCCCCGGCAGCACCGCGAGTGGACTTTCGGACGTTCTTTCCGCGCCCCTCAAATCCCGTGCGGGCAAAGGGGGTTGAGCGTCCCCGCCGCCCTTTTCGCGCATGCTGTTTGCCCGATTTTATCCGCAGCCGAAAATGCGACGCATTAACAACTCTTTACGTTGCCGCACCGCAACCTTCAGGGACTTCGAGCGGTAGTCACTGCGTCCGACGCCGGAGATCTTCCGGCCGGACGACCCCCCGTCCTCTCCCGTCAAAGGAGCATCATGTCCCTCCCCCTGACCCGCCGGATCGCCCGTGCCGCGCTGCTCGTCGCGGCGGGAGCGGCGCCCGTGGTCGGTGCGGCCGGCTCCGCGCACGCCGCCGACCTCCCGGCCGCCCCCGCGCTCGGCGGCCTGTCCGCCGTGGACGGGGCCCACGTGGGCGACACCCTCGACGGCGCGGCGCAGAACGTCAGCGGCCTCGCGGGCGAAGCCGGGAGCAAGGCCGTGAAGAAGGCCGTCCCGACGGCGGGCAAGACCGTCGGCAAGGGCGCGAAGACCGCGACGCCCGCCGCGCAGCGGGCCGCGGGCGACGTCACCGACGACGCGGGCGAGGTCCTGGACGACACGGCGGGCTCCGCCAAGGGCGGCCTGCCCGCGGGCGAGGTGGGCAAGGGACTGCCGACGGACCAGCTGCCGGTGAAGAGCCTGCCGCTGGGCTGACGTCGATCACGACGTACGGTCCACGGAGTACGTCCACGGAGTACGGAGAAGGGGTGCGGGGAGCCGGTGGCTCCCCGCACCCCTTCGTCGTGCGTGTCGTCGGCGCGCGCGTCAGGCGAGGCGCGCCACCGCCGCCGCGACCCGCTCGTCCGTCGCCGTCAGCGCCACGCGCACGAACCGCTCGCCCGCCTCGCCGTAGAAGTCGCCGGGGGCCACGAGGATGCCGAGGGCGGCGAGGTGGGCGACGGTGTCCCAGCAGGACTCGTCGCGGGTGGCCCACAGATAGAGGCTGGCCTCGCTGTGCTCGATGCGGAAGCCGTGCGCGAGCAGGGCCGTGCGCAGGGCCGTGCGCCGGGCGGCGTAGCGCTCGCGCTGCTCCTGGACGTGGGCGTCGTCGCCGAGGGCCGCGATCACCGCCGCCTGCGTCGGGGCGGACGTCATCATGCCGCCGTGCTTGCGGATCTGGAGGAGCTCACCGAGTACGGCGGCGTCCCCGGCCAGGAACGCGGCGCGGTACCCGGCGAGGTTCGACCGCTTGGACAGGGAGTGGACGGCCACGATCCCCTCGTACGAACCGCCGCACACGTCCGGGTGCAGGACCGACGTGGGGTCGGCCTCCCAGCCCAGTTCCAGGTAGCACTCGTCGCTGACGAGGAGGACGCCGTGCTCGCGCGCCCACGCCACCACACGGGTCAGGGTGTCCTTTGACAGGACACGGCCCGTGGGATTGGAGGGAGAGTTGAGCCACAGGAGCTTCAGGCCCGCGGGGTCCAGCTCAGTTGGGTCGTCGTACGCCACGTGCTCCGCGCGGGCCAGGCGTGCGCCGACCTCGTACGTCGGGTAGGCCAGGCGCGGGTAGGCGACGCGGTCCCCGGGGCCGAGGCCCAGCTGGGTGGGGAGCCAGGCGACGAGTTCCTTGGAGCCCACGATCGGCAGGACGTGGCGGTGGGTCAGGCCGTCGGCGCCGAGGCGGCGCGCGCACCAGCCGGTGATCGCGTCCCGCAGTTCGGGGGTGCCCCACACCGTGGGGTAGCCCGGCGAGTCCGCGGCCGCGACGAGCGCCTTCTGGATCAGCTCGGGCACCGGGTCCACCGGGGTGCCCACGGACAGGTCCACGATGCCGTCGGGGTGCGCGGCCGCCGTGGCCTTGTACGGCTCCAGCTTGTCCCAGGGGAAGGCGGGAAGGCGTTCGGAAAGTGCGGGCACGGGTGGCTCCAGCGGTGCGTAGGTCTGTACAAACGCCCCGGTCCCGTACAGCGGGCGTGGCCGTACGGGACCGGGGCGGCGCGGGTGCGGCCGCTTACTGGTTCTGCGGCGGCAGCGCGGCGACGAAGGGGTGGTCGCGCTCGATCAGGCCGAGCTTGCTGGCGCCACCGGGCGAGCCGAGCTCGTCGAAGAACTCGACGTTCGCCTTGTAGTAGTCCTTCCACTCCTCAGGAGTGTCGTCCTCGTAGAAGATCGCCTCGACCGGGCAGACCGGTTCGCAGGCTCCGCAGTCGACGCATTCGTCCGGGTGGATGTACAAGGACCGGTTGCCCTCGTAAATGCAGTCGACCGGGCACTCCTCGATGCACGCCTTGTCCTTGACGTCGACACAAGGCTGCGCGATGACGTAGGTCACGCTGTCGTTCCTCCTCGATACGGGCGTTGGCGGGCCGTCCTCAGGCTCCGCTCGCCTGGCGCGCGGGAGCGCGGCGTCGTCGATGCCCGCACCTAGTATCTCCGTTCCCGGGCATGATCCGAACAGGAGGGGCGTACAGAGCTGTGGAATTCACTGCGGGCGGACGGCTCGAGGTCCGAATTACCCCTTCTGACGTGGGCAAACGCGTCTCAGTCCGACGCCTGGCCGAGGAGGGGGCACCTGGCGCGAAGTTCACCGACACGGTGGGTGTTCTCACATCGTGGACTGACGATGTGCTCGTGATCACACGCCGGGACGGGCGAAGCGTCCGGATCATGGAGAATGCCCTGGTCGCGGGGAAGGTCGTACCGGCCGCCCCGGCGCGCAGGCGGGGCCCCGCGGCGACGTACGAGGAGCTCGCGCGGGTGTCCGCGCGGGCCTGGCCGCCGGTGGAGAGCGAGCGGCTCGGCGACTGGGAACTGCGCGCCGCGGCGGACCCGTCGACGGCGGACGGGCCGCGGACGGGGTTCACGCGGCGGGCCAACTCCGTGCTGCCGCTGGGCGATCCGGGCCGTCCGCTGGACGAGGCGCTGGCCCGGGTGCGCCGTTGGTACGCCGAACGCGGCCTGCCCGCGTACGTACAGACCGCGACCGGCGCCGACGGCACCCAGGAGCAGCTGTGCGCGCGGCTCGAAGAGCGCGGCTGGGTGCGGGAGGTGACAGCCGAACTGCACGTCGCCGCGCTCGCGCCGGTCGGGGACCTGGACGCGGACACCGCCCGCGTGACGCTCTCGCGCGACGTCGACGAGGCGTGGCTGCGGCGCTACCAGCGCTCCGGGAAGCCGGGACCGCATGTGCTCAAGGTACTGACGGGCGGGCCCTCGGTGTGGTTCGCTTCCGTGCCCGGCGAGCGGGGCGCTCCGGCGGCGATCGGCCGGTGCGTGAGCGACGGGCGGTGGGCGGGCTTCATGGCGGTGGAGGTGGATCCGGCGATGCGGCGGCGCGGTCTCGCAAGGGCGGTGATGGCGGCGCTCGCGCGGCGGGCGCTCGACGAGGGCGCTTCGGCGGCCTGGCTCCAGGTGGAGGAGGACAACGGCGGCGCGCGGGCGCTGTACGACGGGATGGGATTCGCCGTCCACCACCGTTACCACCACTACCGGGAGCCGACGGGACCGACCGCCTGAGCGTCGCCGCCGCCAGCGGCGACGCGTACGACGGACAGAGCACGGGAAACAGCTCCCCGGCACCACCTCCTCGGCCCGGCCGGTCGGGCCCACACAGAAACGACAGAGGAACGGATGCGCGCACAGCCCGCGAAGTCCAGTGAATGGCGGCGCAGGTTCGCCGACGAGGCCAGGTCGGAGCGGCCCGACCTGTCCCTCCTGTGCCTGCTGCTGAGCGGGGAGGCGGATCCGGAGCTCGACGAGGCGGGCATCGACGCGGCGCAGGTCGATCTTGACACGCTCGCCGGGCAGCTTCCCTACCGCCCCGGCGGGCCCCGCGAGTGGGCCGTGGCGGTCTCCGAACTCCTCGGCGGGCGGCACGGGTTCCACGGCACGGCCACCGACTACCAGGTCCTGGAGTCTTCGCTGCTGCACGAGGTGCTGCGGCGCCGGCGCGGCCTGCCGATCCTGCTCTCGGTGGTGTGGATCGAGGTGGCCCGGCGCGCGGGCGCCCCCGTGTACGGCGTCGCCCTGCCGGGGCACTTCGTCGTCGGCTTCGGCAGCCCGGACGCGTACGGCAAGCCGGAGCAGGTCCTCGCGGACCCGTTCAACGGGGGGCGGCTGCTGACCGGGGCGGACGCCGAGCAGCTGGTGGCGCAGGCGTCGGGCGGCAAGCTCAACCCGGCCCTCCTGACGGCGGCCAATCCGCTGAACATCATGATCCGCATCCTCAACAACATCCGCGCGTGGGCTGCCGCCCGCTCGGAGCGGTCGCACGTGGCGCTGTGGGCGCTTGAGCTTTCGCTGCTGCTGCCGTCGCATCCGGCGCGGCTGCGGTACGAGCGGGCGCAGTTGCTCGTGGAGCGCGGGGACTTTCTGGAGGGGGCGCGGGGGCTTGAGGAGTACGCGGCCGTCGTCGACTCGATTGAGCCGACGACGGCGGAGCGGGTGCGCCACCAGGCCCGCGCGGCCCGCGCCAAACTCAACTAGGCCTTGCGTCCCCCTGGGGGCTCCGCCCCCCCAGCCCCCCTGCACCGGCGCTCCGCGCCTGGTCCTCAATCGCCGGACGGGCTTTCCCCCACCCGCCCGCCCTCATCGCGCTCCGCGCTCGTCCTCAATCGCCGGACAGGCTCTTTCCCCCGCCCACCCGCCCCTTCATCGCGCTGACGCGCTCGTCCTCAAACGCCGGACGGGCTTGATGGTGCCTGGCCGGGCTTGTTCGCCCGGGTGCGGGCGTTTCAGCCCGTCCGGCGCTTGAGGACAAACGCGCAAGCGCGGTGATTCAGCCCGTCCGGCGATTGAGGACAAGCGCGCGAGCGCGGAGATCAAGCCCGTCCGGCGATTGAGGACGAGGCGCGTCAGCGTCGAAGGCGGTTGAGCGGGGCCCGAGGCCAGACCCCGGGCTTGGGGGCCACCGGGTCGGGCACCAAGGACGTATGCACCCCCGACCCGCCCGGCCCACCCGCTGGCGCCGGGCCTTCGCGGACGAGGCCAGGGCCGAGCGGCCGGACCTGGCGACGCTGTGCCTCCTGATCGGCACGGAGGCGGACCCCGCCCTCGACGAGGCGGGCATGGCGATGGCACGCCGCGCCCTCGACCACCTCGCGGGGCGCCTGCCGCCGAGCCCGGGCGGACCGCGCGCCTGGGCCCTGGCGCTCGCGGAACTCCTGGGCGGGCGCTACGGGTTCGCGGGCCGCCCCGGCGACTACCGGCGCCTGGAGTCGTCGCTCCTTCACGAGGTGCTGCGGCGCCGCCGCGGCCTGCCCATCCTGCTCTCGGTGCTGTGGATCGAGGTGGCCCGGCGCGCGGGCGCCCCCGTGCACGGTGTCGCCCTGCCGGGACACTTCGTCGTCGGCTTCGGCAGCGCCGACGCGCCCGAGGGGGGCGGGGCGTGCGGCCCGTACGACGCCTGCGGCGGGCCCGGCCGGTGCGAGGAGCGCGTGCTCTCCGATCCGTTCGGCGGGGGGCGCGTACTGAGTTGTACGGACGCGCGGCTGCTGGTCGCGGGCGCCACCGGGGCCCCACTGGACCCGGTGATGCTGCGGCCCGTCGGCGCGCGCGACATCGTGCTGCGCGTCCTGAACAACATCCGCGCCTGGGCCGCCGCCCGGCCCGAGCGCTCCGACGTCGCCCTGTGGGCCGTGGAGCTCGCCCTGCTGCTGCCCGCGCCCGCGGACCGGCTGCACTACGACCGGGCCAGGCTCCTGGTCGACCGCGGCGACTTCGGCACCGGCGCCGCCGAGCTCGACACGTACGCCGACGCGCTGTCCGCCACCGACGAGGCGACGGCCGACCGGGTGCGGCGCCAGGCGCGGGCGGCGCGGGCGCGGCTCAACTGAGCCAGGGGCGGTCAGCTGGGGCCCGGCGGGCCGGGGAGCCTAGAGCCAGCCCTTGTCCCGCGCCACGGTCACGGCCTCCGCGCGGTTGCGCGCGGCGAGCTTCTGGATGGCCGTGGACAGGTAGTTGCGGACGGTTCCCTGGGAGAGGTGCAGGGCGGCGGCGAGCTCGGCGTTCGTGGAGCCGTCGGCGGCGGCGCGCAGCACCTCGCGCTCGCGGTCGGTCAGCGGGTTCGCGCCCTCGGCGAGGGCGGCCGCCGCCAGCGTGGGGTCGATGACGCGCTCGCCCGCGAGGACCCGGCGCACGGCGTCGGCGAGCTGGGCGGCGGGCGCGTCCTTCACCAGGAAGGCGCGGGCTCCGGCCTCCATGGCGCCGCGCAGATAGCCGGGGCGGCCGAACGTGGTGAGCACCACGACCTTCACCCCCGGCAGCTCGGCGCGGAGTTCGGCGGCTGCCTCGATGCCGGTGCGGCCCGGCATCTCGATGTCGAGCAGGGCCACGTCGGCGGCGTGGGCGCGGGCGGCGGCGAGGACCTCGTCGCCGCGGGCGACCTGGGCGACGACCTCGATGTCCGGCTCCAGGCCGAGCAGGGCCGCGAGCGCCTCGCGGACCATGGACTGGTCCTCGGCGAGCAGCACCCGGACCGGGGCGCCCCCAGAATCCGCCGGGTCGGGGGCCGCGGGAGTGTGCGTGCCGGTCATGCGGACGATCCTAGAGCGGACCCCGAGGCCTCCCGCTCCCGGCCCGGCTCCAGCGGCACGCGCGCGGTGAGCCGGAAGCCGCCGCCCTTGCGGCCGGGGCCCGAGGTGACCTCCAGGACGCCGCCGACGGCCTCCAGGCGCTCCGTGAGCCCGGTCAGGCCGTTGCCGTGCCCGGCGCCGGGGGCGAGGCCCACGCCGTCGTCCTCGACGGCCAGTTCGAGGACGGGGCCCGCGAGGGTCTGGCGCTGGGTGAGGGTGACCGCGCAGCGGCGCGCGCCGCTGTGCCGTACGACGTTCGTGACGGCCTCCCGCAGCGCCCAGGCGAGGGCGGCCTCCCCCTCCTCGGGCACGTCGACGCCGTCCGGCGGGCCGAGCGGCACGCCCGGCTCGACGCCCGCGGCGGTGAGCGCGGTGCGCGCGCCCGCGAGCTGCCCAGGCAGGGTCAGCCTGCGGTATCCGGTGACCGCCTCGCGGACGTCCACCAGGGCCTGGCGGCTGACCCGCTCGATGTCGGCGACCTCCTTGGCGGCCTTGCCGGGGTGCTCGGGCAGCATCCGCCCGGCGAGCTCGCTCTTCAGCGTGATCAGGGACAGCGAGTGGCCGAGCAGGTCGTGCAGGTCGCGGGCGAGGCGCAGCCGCTCCTCGTTGGCGGCCAGCTGGGCGACCGTGGCCCGGGCCTGGCGGAGCTGGACCGTCGTGCGGATCAGATGGCGTACGCCGGTCATGGCGAACCCGACCAGGAAGGTCGTCACGCCCAGGCCCGTGACCAGGTCCCCCACGCCGACGCCCTGCGCGTACACCCCGATGACCAGCATCAGCGCGGTGACCGCCGGGACCGTCCACAGGGCCTGCCGCATCGGCAGGACCGCGCCCGCGCACACCGCGACGTACACCCACAGGCCGAGCCACGCGCTGTCCATGGAGATCGACAGGGCGGTGGCGAGCGCCACGAGGGTGCCGTACGTGGCGTGCACCGAGTGCCAGACGCGCACCCTCGTCGTGTACCGGAAGACCATCGTGAGGTAGCAGACGACGAACGCCAGGAGCCCCAGCGCGCCGCACACGGTCGCCGCCGCCGAGCGGCCGCCGTCGGCCAGGTCCTTCACCGGCGCGGCCATGAACACCAGCCAGATGGCGATCCAGGCGGCCTTCACGCGGGTCGCGCGGCTGTCCGACGGGGGGTGGCCGAACGCCAGGATGGGGTGACGGCGTTCGAGGTCCAGTGGTTCGTTCACGCCTTCAGTGTGTCCTTCCGGTACAGCCAGGCCGCGCCCGCCGCGAACAGGACGAAGTAGGCGACCAGGAGCACGACGTCCCGGGTGTCGGGCGCGCCGCCGAGCTCGATGGCCCGGCCGAGCCCGGCGTAGGCGTGCGTGGGCAGCCATTCGCCGAGGGTGCGCAGCCAGTGCGGGAAGGTGGCCGAGGGCATCCACAGGCCGCCGAGCACCGACAGCGTGAAGTACAGGATCATGGCGATCGGGCGTGCCGTGTCGCTGCTGGCGAGGTAGCCGACGGCCACGCCGAGCGCGGCGAAGCACAGGCTGCCCGCCCAGATCACGCCGGTCAGCGCGAGCCACTGCCAGGCGTCCAGGCGTACGTCCTTGACGACGGCCCCGGCCACGAAGACCACGAGGATCGACGGCAGGCTGACCACGGCCGCGCTCGCCGTCTTGGCGAGCACGTAGCCGCGCCCCGGCAGGCTGGTCAGGCGCAGCTGGCGCACCCAGCCGTCCTCGCGCTCCTTGGCGATGCGCTCGCTGTTGCCCATCAGGACGGCCGTCAGCGCGCCGAACGACGCCATGGACACCATCATGAACGCCGGGACGCTCAGGCCGCCGCTGTCGGGCATCGTGGCGTCGGCGTCCTGGCCGCCCGCAGTGATCAGGAAGAGCAGCGCCGGGAAGAGCACCGAGAAGAACAGGAACTTCCGGTTGCGCATGGAGCGCCTGATCTCCAGGCGGACGAGCGAGGCGGAGGAGAAGCCCGCCGTGGCGCGCCGGGCGGTCGCTGTTGCCGTGCTCATGTGCGTCTCCATGGTGCTGAGTGGGGTGCTGGGTGGGGTGCTGGACGGGGCGGGAGGTGTGGTGGTGGTCGTTCCGGTCATGACGCCTTGGCCTCCTCCGCCTCGGTGATCGCCACGAAGGCCTGTTCCAGGCCGAGGCCCGCGACCTCCAGGTTCCGCGGGTAGACACCGAGGCCGTACAGCGCGTGCACCGTGGCGTCGGCGTCGGTCGACTGGAGCCGGACCGTCTGCCCGGAGACGTCGAGGCCGGTGACGAACGGCAGCTCGCGCAGCTCCAGGGCGGTCCGCCCGTCCGGCGCGCGCAGCTCCTCCAGGTCGAAGCTGACCTTGCGGGCGCCCGCCTTCGCCTTGATCTCGGCGGCGGTGCCGTCCGCGAGGAGACGGCCCCGGTGCAGGACCAGGACGCGGTCGGCGATCGCGTCGGCCTCCTCCAGGTAGTGCGTGGCGAAGAGGACCGCGCGGCCCTGGTCGGCCTGCTCCCGCATGGTCGCCCAGAACGCCTGCCGGGCGCTGACGTCCATGCCGGTCGTCGGCTCGTCCAGGACGATCAGGTCGTTGGCCCCGGCGGTGGCGAGCGCGAAGCGGACGCGCTGCTCCTGGCCGCCGGAGAGCTTGTTGACCTTGCGGTCGGCGATCTGGGTGACGCCCGCGCGGGCGAGGACGTCCTGCACGCGGTACGGGCGCGGGTGCAGGTCGCAGGCGAGCCGCACCAGCTCGTGGACCGAGACCTCGTCCATGAGCCCGCCGCTCTGCAGCATCGCCCCGACCCGGCCCGCGGTGATCGCCTCGCGGGGGCTCGTGCCGAACACTCTCACCGTGCCGCTGTCGGGGGTCTTGAGCCCGAGCAGCAGGTCGAGGGTGGTCGACTTGCCCGCGCCGTTCGGCCCGAGGAGCGCCACGGTCTCCCCCGGGCGCAGGGCGAGGCTGAGGCCGTCGACGGCCCGTACCGCGCCGTAGGACTTGGTCACCGATGCGAACCGCACAGCGCCGCCCGCGGTCCCCGGCGTGTTGTTCCCTGTCGTCGTCATGTGCACCATCGTTGCTGGTCAGGGCGGTACGACGGCAGTGTCGTGGGTGGTGACATCCGCATGACAGATGTCATGCGGGAGACGTGACGGACCGCCCCGCGGCCCGCTGCCCCGGGAAACGCGAACGCCGGGCGGGCCCGGTGTCCTGGGCCCGCCCGGCGTCGTGGGACGCGGTCAGTTCGGGTTGGTCTCGATGACCTGGGTCCGCTCGGCGGTGGTCTTGCCGCGCAGCGCCTTGCCCATGGCCTGGGCCACGTCCGTCGGCTGGACCGGCGTCTTCTTGCCGTTGCCGCGCTGGATCAGGACGCCGTCGAAGGTGCTGCCGTAGAGCTCCTTGAGCTTCACGAGGTCGTACGTCTCGACGAGCTTGCCGTCGACGGCCTTCACGCCGAGGACCAGCGGCAGCGACCTCGCGGGGCCGAGCGGGATGCCGCCGCTCGCGCCCGCCTTGATGGTGACGTTGGCAGACATGGCGGGCTTGGCGAACGTCCGCATGAACCGGTCGACCTCGGCGTTGGAGACCGTCGGCTTGCGGTTGCTGACGGGCACCGCGACGCCGCCCGCGCTGCCGGTCTCGACCTGCTTCTTGTACGCCTCCGCGACCGCGTCCGCGGCCTTGTCGGCGTCGATGCCCTTGCCCGCCCTGCCGTAGACGGCGACGGCCTTGCCGGGCTTGAAGGTGACCGTGCCCTCCTTGGCCGATCCCGAGCCGCCCGCGGCGCGCTCCAGGGCGGCCGCCAGCTTCTCCTCGTCGACGGGCATCACCGGGTCGACGACGCGCTCGCCGCCGAACAGGCCGCCGATCACCGACACCGGGTTGTAGTCGCTGCCCGCGGCCTCGCGGACCGTGGCCTGGCTGTCGAGCGTGAGGCCCGCCTGCTCCGGCTTGAGGGTGACCTGCTCCCCGCCCACCGTGAGCTTGAGCGGCTTGGTGACGCGGGCGCCGAGCGCGGCGTCCAGCTTCTTGACGGCCTCGTCGCGGGTGCCGCCGCCGATGTCGACGCCGAGCACGGTGGTGCCCTTCGGCACGTCGGCGTGGTTCATCAGCAGGCCCGCGCCGTACGCGCCGCAGCCGAGGACGACGGTCAGGCCGACCAGCATGACCAGCTTGCTGCGGCCCTTCTTCTTGGGCGCGGGGGCGGCCGGGGCCTTCCGCTCCGGCTCGGGCGCCTTCGGCGGCGTGGGCGCCATCGGCTCGCCGGGCGCGCCGGGCGTACCCGTCGTTCCCGGCGCGAACGGGGAGCTCTGCGCGGGCGGGACGACCGGGATGCCGCTGGTCAGGGTGTCGCCGGAGACGTTGGTGCCGGGGCCGCCCGGGACGCCGGACGCGGGCGGACGGGCGGTGCCGGGGCCGCCGGAGCCGGGCGCGGGCTTCTGCGGCGTGAGGATCGCCGTGTCGTCGCTGAGGCGGCCGGGGCCGCCGGGGTGCAGGGGGCCGCCGGGGCCGCCCAGGGGGCCACCGGCTCCGGGCGGGCCCTGGTGGCCCGCGGGGCCGCCCGCGAACGGGTCGGGCGCGGCCGCGTAGGGGGCCGGGTCCGGCGCGAACGGGTCGGGCTCCGGGGTCAGCAGCGGGCCGTCCCCGGTGACCGGTCCCCCGGTGGGCCCGGCGGGCCGGGTGCCGTCGCCGGTGAAGTACGGGTCGTCGCGGCGCGGCTCCGGGCCGCCGCCCAGCGGCCCGGCCGCGACGGCGGCGGACACATCGAAAGCGCTGGAGGCGCCGGAGTCGCCCGAACCCGTGCCCGAAGAGGGACCGGGGGCGCCGGGAGTGGACGGGCCCTTGGGCGCCCCGCCCTTGCGCGGCGCGAACCAGTCGCTGGTCTTCTCGCCGTCGGCGCCGGCGGCGGGGCCTTCGGGGCCGCCGGCGGCGGACGCCTGCGGGGCGCCGGGCGCGGCGGGGGCGGAGGACGGCGCGTCGGCCGGGGCGCCCAGGGCGCCCGCGCCGGGACCCGGGTCGTCCCGGTGCCCGGGCTCCGCGCCTCTGTCGCCGTCGGCGTCCCCCACGGGGGTGCGCATGACGACCGGCGGGATGGGCCGCGAGCCGGGGATGTTGATCCGGATGCGGGTGGTCAGCGTGGTCTCGGTCCTGGGTTCGCCGGGCCGCTCGTCGCCGGGCCCGAGCCCGGCGCCGTCCGCTCCGTTCGGGCCGACGCCCTGCGCGGGCGAGCCGTACGGCGGCGTCCCCGACGGGTACGCGGCTCCCGTGCGTCCCTGGGGACCGGAAGACGAACTGTCAGTTTCACGACTCAAGGCAGGTTCTCCTGGTTGGCTCCGCCGCCCGTCTCGACCACTCGGGCGGCTCGGCGGCGCGCACCACCATACTGGCCGCCGTCGGCGGCTACCCCGTGACCGGCGTCAAACCCCTGCGGGACACGGGCCGAAGTGGTACGTCACTTGCCAAGTCGGGCGTCGGGCCCGCCTGGTTGCCCCCCGGGCGAGAGCGTGGCACACATCACAGCCACACCCATGCCGCCGAGGAGGAAGACGTACGAGCCGAGCCCGGCCCCGAACACGAAGTCTCCCTCGGGGCGGGTGGCGGTCAGCAGCATGACCGCGACGAGCCAGCCGCCCGCGGGCGCGAGCGCCCCGGCTCTGGTGCCGGTCGCGCGCAGTCCGCCGTAGAACGTTCCGGCGGAGCCGAGGAGCGCGAGCAGCAAGCCGCCCGGGAACCAGCCCTGTTGGACGAGGGCGCCCGCGGCGCCGACGACCGCGCCGAGCACGAAGAGGACCACGTAGCCCACGGCCCGGGCGATGTTCAGGGGCTGCGCGAGGAAGCCGCCGGGCGCGGCGGGCCTGGCGGGCGCGACCGGCTTCGAGGCCGCGGACGCCTTGGCGGCCCCCGACGGCTTCGAGGGCTCAGCGGGCTGGGAGGAGGACGATGCCTTGGACCGCGTGCTCACCGCGTCACCCTTTCGAGATCGAGGCCCGCGAACAGATCCGTCTCGCGCACCCCGTCCGCCGCGCCCGGCTCGCCGCGCACCAGCTCGTAGTACTCGATGTCGAAGATCGGCTGGGCCAGTTCGTTGGACAGCGCGAACAGCGGCTCGCGGACCTCGATCTGCGTGGCGTGGGCCCGCATGGCCGCGGCCTTGGCGGCGGCGAAGGCCCGTCCGTCGATCCCCGTGGTGATCCGCTCGTCGTCCGTCACGCCGGGGACGTCCGTCACGGCGGCGGCCGCCGTGAACGGCGACGCGAGCAGCTCGTCGGCGAGGCGGGCGAAGCGCTCCTCGACCACCGAGCGGGGCGCGCGGTTCCAGTACACCTTGGCGACGGCGTGCGGCTCGCCCAGGTCGGCGCGGTGGGCGGGCGCGGCCGCGAGGTCCACGGCGCGCATGGCGACGCGGTGGGCCTGGATGTGGTCGGGGTGGCCGTAGCCCCCGTCGGGGTCGTAGGTGACGAGCACCTGCGGGCGCGTCTCGCGGATCACCTCGACGAGGTGGTCCGCGGCCTCGTCCACGTCGGCGGCCCAGAAGGCGCCGGGGCGGTGGTTCTGCTCGACGCCCATCATCCCGGAGTCGCGGTAGCGGCCGCCGCCGCCGAGGAAGCGGTGGTCGGTGACGCCGAGCTCCTTCATCGCGGCGGCCAGCTCGCCGACGCGGTGCGCGCCGAGCGTGCCCTCGCGGTCGGGGGCGAGGTGCGCGAGCTCGGCCGGGATGACCTCGCCCTCCTCGCCGAGCGTGCAGGTCACCAACGTGACTCGGGCGCCCGCGGCCGCGTAGGCGGCCATGGTCGCGCCGTTGTTGATCGACTCGTCGTCGGGGTGCGCGTGCACGAGGAGCAGGCGCCGGGCGGGCGGTTCCGTCATGGGAACAGCCTACGAGCCCGGCGCGTCCGGTCCGCGCGCCCACCGCGCGCTCCAAGCCGCGGCGGCCGACGGGGCCCCCTCGGGGGCGACCGTCTCCACGTCACGCCCTTGATCAGAACTTTATGTCCTCGATCGCGTTCGCCAGATTCGTCGACAGTTCGTCGATGGTCGGTGCCAGCGACGAACTCGCCAGATAGAAGCCGAGCAGCGCGCAGACGATCGCGTGGATCGTCTTGAGCCCCTGCTTCCGCACCAGCAAGACCACGACGATGCCCAGCAGCAGCACCACCGAGACCGAGAGCACCACGGCGGATCACCTCCCACTTCCCCAAGCCGCACCCCAGCCCTGCCCGCGGAGTCCTACCCCAGCCGCCAGCAAGGTCATACCCACCACGCGCTACGGATCATAACTATCCGTGGAATGGCATGAGTCGGAGCACCGCGTCACGAGGGGCGCATCCCGCCTAGGCTCGGAGGATGACCACCGAGCACCCGGACACCACCGGCCCCTTCGAAGGCTCGGCGCAGCGGCTCTCCTTCCCGCGCCAGCATGCCCGTACCCAGCGCTTCTCACTCGGCGCGCCCCGCTCGTTCACGGCCGCGCCCGACGGCTCCCGCGTCGTCTTCGTGCGCTCCGCCTCCGGCACCGACCGCGCCAGCCAGCTGTGGGTGCTCGATCTCGCCGACGGCGCCGACGGGCCCGCCGCCGAGCGGATCGCCGCCGATCCGCGGGTGCTCCTCGGCGGCTCCGAGGAGCGGCTCTCCGCCGCCGAGCGGGCGCGGCGCGAGCGCACCCGCGAGGGCGGCGCGGGCATCGTCGGCTACGCCACGGACGCGGCGGTGGAGCTGGCCGCCTTCGCCCTGTCGGGGCGGCTGTTCGCCGCCGAGCTGCGCGCGGGCACGGCGCGCGAACTGCCCGCGCCCGCCCCGGTGATCGACCCGCGTCCATCGCCGGACGGCCGTCACATCGCGTACGTCGCCGGGGGCGCCCTGCGCGTCACGGCCGCCGACGGCACCGGCGACCGGGCCCTCGCGGCGCCCGGCGCCGACGAGGCCGACACCGTGACGTACGGACTCGCGGAGTTCATCGCGGCCGAGGAGATGCACCGCTTCCGGGGCTTCTGGTGGTCGCCGGAGTCGGACCGGCTGCTTGTCGCGCGGGTCGACGACGCGGCCGTGCGGCGCTGGTGGATCGCCGACCCCGCGCACCCGGACCGGGAGCCGTCCCAGGTCGCCTACCCGGCGGCGGGCACGCCCAACGCCGAGGTCAGGCTGTTCGTGGTGGATCTGGAGGGCGGCCGCACGGAGGTCGTCTGGGACCGCGAGCGCTATCCGTACCTGGCCCGCGCGCACTGGTCGGCGAACGGGGCCCCGCTGCTGCTCGTGCAGTCCCGCGACCAGCGCAGCACGCTGTACCTGGCCGTGGACCCGGACGGCGGGACCACGCGCATGGTGCACGCCGACGAGGACGAGGACTGGCTTGAACTGTTCCCCGGGGCGCCCTGCTGGTCGCCCAGCGGGCAGCTCGTACGGATCGCGGACGAGGGTGGCGCGCGGGTCCTCGCGGTCGGCGAACGGCCGCTCACCGGACCGCAGTTGCATGTCCGCGCGGTGCTCGACGTGACCGACGACTCCGTCCTGATCTCGGCGTCAGCGGGCGAGGCCGCCACCGATCCCGACCTCGGCGAGGTGCACGTCTACCGCGTCAACGAGCTCGGGGTCGAGCGGGTCTCGCAGGAGCCGGGGGTGCACTCGGCGGTGCGGGCGGGCGATGTGACGGTGCTGGTTTCGGCCACGCTTGATCACTTCGGCGCGCGCGTCCGCGTGCTGCGCGACGGCAAGCAGACGGCCACCGTCGCCTCCCTCGCGCAGGAGCCGGACATCACCCCGAGCGTGACGTTCACCGAGGCGGGCGCACGGCGGATTCCGTGCGCCGTCCTGCTCCCCACGGGGTACGACCCCGCGAGCGGTGAGCGCCTGCCCGTGCTCCTCGACCCCTACGGCGGCCCGCACGCCCAGCGGGTCCTCAAGGCGCGGAACATGTTCCTCGCCCCGCAGTGGCTCGCCGACCAGGGCTTCGCGGTCGTCGTCGCCGACGGGCGCGGCACCCCGGGGCGCTCCCCCGCCTGGGAGAAGGCCGTCAAGAACGATCTGCCCCGTACCCTCGACGACCAGGTGGAGGCCCTGCACGCGCTCGCCGGGCGGTTCCCGCTCGACCTGGACCGCGTGGCCATCCGCGGCTGGTCCTTCGGCGGCTACCTCTCGGCGATGGCGGTGCTGCGCCGCCCCGACGTCTTCCACGCCGCCGTGGTCGGGGCGCCGGTGACGGACCTGCGCCTGTACGACACGCACTACCAGGAGCGGTACCTGGGCGACCCGAACACCTCGCCCGACGTCTACCGCCACAGCTCCCTCGTCAGCGACGACGGGCTCGTGGACCCGGCGGAGCCGCACCGTCCGATGCTGATCGTTCATGGGCTCGCCGATGACAACGTGGTGGTCGCGCACTCCCTGCGGCTGTCCTCCGCGCTGCTCGCCGCCGGGCGGCCGCACGAGGTGCTCCCCCTGTCCGGGGTCACGCACATGACCCCCCAGGAACAGGTCGCCGAGAACCTGCTGCTGTTCCAGGTCGACTTCCTGAAGCGCTCGCTCGGCCTGCCGTAGGCCGGGGCGGCGGCCGGCCGGGGCGACATGGTGCGCCCCGGCCGGCCTGACGGCACCCGCACGGCCGTACGCCCCCCATGGTGGGGCGCGCTCTTTTCGCTCCCGCGACGCCGGGGTTGCCCCCGTGTAACTCGGCGCGGGCTATATCTCCCACCCGCCCGCCCTTACACCTGCGGCTACCACCGCACCCCCCGACCTAGCGGCTCGCGCGTGGGTGGGTGGGAAAACAACCCGCGCAGGCGACGATCCAGCCCGTCCGGCGTTTGAGGACGAGGCGCGCAAGCGCCGAAAGGCTTTGAGCGGGGGAACGGGGGCAGCCGCCCCCGGATCGGGAAGGGGCGGGCCTGGGGCGCACCGCGAGGCCTACGGCACCACCCGCTTCTCCTCCGCGAAGTGGCACGCCGACGCGTGCACCGCCGCCCCCCGAGCCCCCCGAAACGCCTCCGGAACCGCCAGCTCCGGCACCTCCACGGCACACCGCTCCCGCGCCTTCCAGCACCGCGTACGAAACCGGCACCCCGACGGCGGATTCGCCGGAGACGGCACGTCCCCGCTGAGAATGACCCGCTCCCGGTGCTCCCGGGCCTCCGGATCGGGCACCGGCACGGCGGAGAGCAGCGCCTGTGTGTAGGGGTGCGTCGGATGCTCGTAGATCTCCTCGTCCGTGCCGGTCTCCACGATCCGGCCGAGGTACATGACCCCGACCCGGTCGGAGATGTGCCGCACGATCGACAGGTCGTGCGCGATGAACACGTACGACAGGTCGAACTCGCTCTGCAGCCGCTCAAGCAGGTTGACGACCTGGGCCTGGACGGACACGTCCAGGGCCGAGACCGGCTCGTCGGCGACGATGACCTCGGGCCGCAGGGCGAGGCCGCGGGCGATGCCGATGCGCTGGCGCTGGCCGCCCGAGAACTGGTGCGGGTAGCGGTTGATGTACTCGGGGTTGAGGCCCACCACGTCCAGGAGCTCCTGGACCTTCTGGCGGCGCGAGCCCTTCGGGGCCACCTCGGGGTGGATCTCGTACGGCTCGCCGATGATGTCGCCGACGGTCATGCGCGGGTTGAGCGAGGTGTAGGGGTCCTGGAACACCATCTGGATGTTGCGGCGGACCGCCTTCAGGGCCCGCCCGGACAGCTTGGTGATGTCCTCGCCCCGGTAGCGGATCGCGCCCGCCGTGGGCCGCTCCAGGTTCACGAGCATCTTGGCGACCGTGGACTTGCCGCAGCCGGACTCCCCGACGATGCCGAGGGTTTCGCCGCGGCCGAGGTCGAGGTCCACGCCGTCGACCGCCTTGACGGCGCCCACCTGCTTCTTGATCAGGATGCCCTGGGTGAGCGGGTAGTGCTTGACCAGGCCTCGTACTTCCAGAATGGGCTCAGCCACGGAGGCACTCCTTCCAGAAGTGGCAGGCGCTGTGGCGGTCTCCACCGGCCCCCGCGACGCGGCCCTCGTCCGTGACCCGGGCGAGCGGGGGTTCGTCGGTGCGGCACACGTCCTGGGCCATCGGGCAGCGCGGGTTGAAGGCGCATCCTGGCGGGATGTTCATGAGGTTGGGCGGCAGGCCCTTGATGGCGTAGAGGTCCTGGCCCTTCTGGTCCAGGCGCGGGATGGAGTCGAGCAGGCCCCGGGTGTAGGGGTGGGCGGGGGCCTTGTAGATCTCGTGGACGGGGGCCTTCTCGACGATGCGGCCCGCGTACATCACGGCGATGGTGTCGGCGACGTCGGCGACCACGCCGAGGTCGTGGGTGATGAGGATCAGGCCCATGTTCAGCTCGCGCTGAAGATCCGCGAGCAGCTCCATGACCTGGGCCTGGACCGTCACGTCGAGGGCGGTCGTGGGCTCGTCGGCGATGATCAGGGCGGGTTCGAGCGCGAGCGCCATGGCGATCATGATGCGCTGGCGCATGCCGCCGCTGAACTGGTGCGGGTACTGGCCGACGCGTTCCTTGGCGGCGGGGATGCGGACGCGGTCCATCAGCTCGACGGCCTTGGCGCGGGCGTCCTTGCGCGACATGCCGCGGTGGACGACGAACATCTCGCCGAGCTGGTCGCCGACGCTGAGCACCGGGTTCAGGGAGCTGAGCGCGTCCTGGAAGATCATCGCGAGGCCCGCGCCGCGGATCTTGCGCCGCTCCTCCTCCTTGAGCTTCAGCAGGTCCTGGCCCTGGAAGAGGATCTGTCCGCCGGTGATGCGGCCCGGCGGCATGTCGAGGATGCCCATGATCGCCTGCGCGGTCACGGACTTGCCGGATCCTGACTCGCCGAGCACCGCGAGCGTTTCCCCGGCCGCGACGGAGTAGTCGACGCCGTTGACCGCCTTGGCGACGCCGTCGCGGGTGCGGAACTCCACGTGCAGACCGCGCACGTCGAGCAGGGTCGGCGCCGCGCCGGAGGCGGTGCCGGGCGCCGTGTCGGATGCCGTGTCGGCCGTGTTCGCCATGGGGCGCCTACCTCAGCTTCGGGTCGAGGGCGTCGCGCACCGCGTCGCCGAGCATGATGAACGCGAGCACCGTGACCGCGAGGGCGCCCGCGGGCCACAGCAGCATGTGCGGGGCGTTGCGGATGTAGGGGGACGCGGCGGAGATGTCGATGCCCCAGCTGACGGTGGGCGGCTTCAGGCCGACGCCGAGGTAGGACAGGGTGGCCTCGAGGGCGATGTACGTGCCGAGCGCGATGGTGGCGACGACGATCACGGGGGCGACGGCGTTGGGCGCGATGTGGCGAAGCAGCATCCGGGAGTTGGAGGCGCCGAGCGCGCGGGCCGCCTGCACGTAGTCGTTCTGCTTCGCCGTGATCACCGAACCGCGGGCGATGCGGGAGATCTGCGGCCAGCCGAGCAGGACCATGAAGCCGATGACGGGCCAGACGGTGCTTGAGGTGACCACGGAAAGCAGCACGAGGCCGCCGAGGACCACCGGGATCGCGAAGAAGATGTCGGTGATCCGGGAGAGGATCGCGTCCCACACCCCGCCGAAGAACCCGGCGAGGCCGCCGAGCGCGGAGCCGAGGAGCGCGACGCCGAGGGTGGCGCAGACGCCGACGGTGACGGAGGCGCGGGCCCCGTACACGGTGCGGGTGTAGACGTCGCAGCCCTGGCCGTCGAAGCCGAAGGGGTGGCCCGGCGACGAGCCCTTCTGCGCGTTGGCGAGGTCGCAGTCCAGCGGGTCCCCGGAGGCGATCGCGGACGGCCACAGGGAGATGAAGAGCAGGAAGAGGATGATCAGGCCGGAGAGCAGGAAGACCGGGTTGCGGCGCAGGTCGTGCCAGGCGTCGGACCACAGGCTGCGGGCGGGCGCGGTGGGCCCGCCGCCGGGGCTGCCCGGGGCGAGGCTGCCGGCCTCGCTGGTGGCGAGGTCCATCGCGCCGCCCGCGCCGGTCCCGGCGATGGCCCCCTCGGGCTCGTGAGGTTCAGGCATAGCGGATCCTCGGGTCGAGTACGGCGTACAGCAGGTCGACGATCAGATTCGCGGCCAGGAAGACGAGGACGAGGACCGTCACGAAGCCGACGACCGTCTGGGTGCTCTGGCGCAGGATGCCCTGGTAGAGCTGGTAGCCGACGCCGTGGATGTTGAAGATCCGCTCGGTGACGATCGCGCCGCCCATCAGCGCGCCCACGTCGGTGCCGATGAAGGTGACGACGGGGATGAGGGAGTTGCGCAGCAGGTGCCGGGTGATGACGCGGCGCCGGGGCAGCCCCTTGGCGACGGCGGTGCGGACGTAGTCGGCGCGGCGGTTCTCGGCGATGGAGGTGCGGGTCAGGCGCGTGACGTAGGCGAGGGAGACGGAGGCGAGCACGAGGCCCGGCACGAGCAGCTCGTCGAGCCTGGCGTCGGAGGAGACGGACGGCTTGATGACGCCCCACTCGACGCCGAGCAGCAGCTGGAGCAGCAGACCGGTCACAAACGTGGGGATCGAGATCACCACGAGGGTGATGAGCAGGACGGCCGTGTCGATGGGCTTGCCGCGCCGCAGGCCGGTGATCACACCGAGGGTGATGCCGATGACGATCTCGAAGACGATGGCGACCAGGGTGAGCCGGATGGTTACGGGGAACGCGGTCGACATCAGCTCGGTGACCTTCTGGCCGTTGAAGGCGGTCCCGAAGTCGCCGGTGAAGACGTTGCCCATGTACGTCGCGTACTGCTGCCACACGGGCTTATCGAGGCCGAACTCCTTCTTCAGCTGGGCGGCGGTCGCGGGGTCGCACTTGCGGTCGCCGCACAGGCCCGCGATGGGGTCGCCCATCACGTGCACCATCAGGAAGATCAGCAGGGTGGCGCCGAAGAAGACCGGGATCATCTGCAGCAGGCGCCGGATCACGTATCGGCCCATGGGCTCGCTCCGGAGGTAGGGGAAGCGGCCGCCCGGCCAGGCACTCCGGGCGGCCGCTCCGCTCGGCTCAGTTGACCTTGATCTCCGCGTAGACGGGCACGCTGAACTGGTTCAGCGAGACGTCGGAGACCTGGTCCGAGTAGCCGGCGCTGCCGTTCTGGTACCAGAGCGGGATGGCGGGCATGTCCTTGGCGAGGATCTTCTCGGCGTCCTGGAAGGTGCTGACGGCCTTGGCGCTGTCGGTCTCGCCGTTGGCCTCGTTGATGAGCTTGTCGAACTCCTTGTCGGAGAACTTGCCGTCGTTCGACGAGGCGTCCGTGTAGTAGTTCGGCTCCAGGAAGTTCTGGATCAGCGGGTAGTCCATCTGCCAGCCCGCGCGCCAGGCGCCGTCGAGCTTCTGCTGCGAGGCCTGGCTGCGGAAGTCGGCGAAGGTGCCGATGGAGTTGCCGACGCAGGACCTGTTGTTGCCGAGGGCCTTGTTGATGGAGTTGCAGACGGCGTCCACCCACTCCTTGTGGGAGCCGGTGTCCCCGTTGTACGAGATCCGCAGGGTGCCGCCGGGGATGCCGCCGCCCTCCTCGACGAGCTTCTTGGCCTTGGCCGGGTCGTAGACGCAGGCGTCGCCGCAGGCGCTGTCGCTGTAGCCGCCGTCCTTGCCGAGCACCGGCGAGGTCCAGTCCTTGGCGGGGGTGCGCGTCTTCTGGAAGATCGTGTCGGTGATCTGTTCCCGGTTGATCGCCATGGACAGGCCCCTGCGGACCTTCTCGCTGCCCGGCTTGTTCCACTTGCTGTCGTAGAACGGGAAGGCGAGGGTCTGGATGATCCCGGCGGGGGTGTTGATGTACCGGTCCCCGAGGTCGTTTTTGACGTTCTTCAGCTGCGCGGCCGGGATGTCGTCGACGAGGTCGAGGTCGCCCGCCATGAGGGCGTTGTAGGCGGTGTTGTTGTCGGTGTAGACGTTGAGGTCGACGCCGCCGTTCTGCGCCTTGTCGTCGCCGGTGTAGTCGTCCCACTTCCTGAGCTCCATCTTGGAGCCCTTCTGGTACGACTTGATCGTGAAGGGGCCGTTGCCGACGGGCTTGGACAGCCAGCCCGCGTGGTCGTCGAAGAACGCCTTGGGCAGCGGCGCGAACGAGGGGTAGCCGAGGGTGTCGGGCCAGGTGGAGAACTTCTGCGTGAGCTTCACGGAGAACGTCCTCGCATCAACGACTTTCAACCCTGACAGGGTCTCCGCGCTCGCGTCGCCCTTCTCCGGATGGACCTTGTCATAGCCCTCGATATAGCCGAAGAAGTACGCGTTCTTCTGGTTGTTCTTGAGATGCGCGCCGTAGTTCCAGGCGTCCACGAAGGACTTCGCGGTGACGGCCTCCCCGTTGCTGAACTTCCACCCGTCCTTGATCTTGACGGTGAAGTTCTGGGAGTCCTTCGTCTCGATGGACTCGGCGATCATGTTCTTGGCCTCGCCGGTCTTCGGGTCGTACCGCTTGAGCCCCCGGAAGATCATGTCGAGGACCTTGCCGCCCTGCACCTCGTTGGTGTTGGCGGGCTCCAGCGGGTTCTGCGGGTCGCCCCAGGAGGAGCTCACGACCCCGGAGCTGTCGCCGCCGCCCCCACCACCACAGGCTGTCGCCGCGAGCGCGACGGCCACCGCGCATGCGGCCCACTTGGCGTGCGTGGCTCCACGCATGAAGTGCCTCCTCGATCACTCAGCGCGCCTGAGCGGGCGCGATACCGCAAATATCACGGCACACCGCACCAACCGCACATTTAGCCCGGCCGTATGAGGGGGGGAGGCCATCCGGATGTACGCATCCGGGGGCCCGCGTCACCCGGACGGCGCCGCGGGCCCGCCCGGCCTCAGGAGGACTCGATCCGCACCTCCACCACCGACAGCCACTTGCCGCTCTGCTGCACGGTGACGCGCAGGCGGGTGCCGTCGCCGGCGGCGGTACCCGACCAGTGCGGCCGCTCGCCGCCCCGGTACGTCAGACCGCAGGCCGTCAGTTCCGCCTCGTAGGCCGCGCGCTCGCGCCCGGCCACCTCCGGGTTCGCATAGGAGACGACGCGGTGGCTCGCGGAAGCGGCGCCGTCGGCTTCATCGGAGTAATACGCGGCGGAGTACTGGACGTGTTCGGGGGTCTTCCGCTCACGGAACGAGTCGGGGCACACGCCGCCGTCCGCGATCCGCGGCAGGGGCAAGTCGTCCGTGTCCTCCTCCACGGCCCGCCAGTGCCAGCGGTCGTCGCCGGGGACCTCGTCGGCGGGCAGGATCCGCGGCATGCCCTCGACGACGATCGCGGGGCCGCTCGGCCGCACCGCCGGACGCACCTGCCGACCGTCGCCGCCCGGCAGGCCCGCCCACACCAGCACCCCGGCCGCGGCCACCGCCGCGGCCGCTCCCACGCCCGCGGCCCGGCGCCGGGTCCGCCGCCGCCCGCCCCGCGCGCGCACCTCCGCCGCGCTCGGCAGCCGTACCACCACGTCGTCGAGAAGCTCCTCGACCTTCACCTCAGCCATGGTTCGCAACCTCCTCGGCGCGGGGTGCGGGGCGGCCCGCCCCCGTGCCCTCGTCGTCGGTCAGACGGGCGCCGAGCACTTTGCGCGCCCTGCTCAGTCGCGTGCGCACCGCGCCGTTCGACGCACCCGTCTCCCGGGCCACCTGCTCCACCGGCAGGTCGAGGAGGTGGTGCAGGACCACCGCCTGCCGCTGCCGGAGCGGCAGTTCGCGCAGCGCCGCCACCAGCGCCACCCGGTCCGCCGACAAGTCCGGCAGGTCCGCCTGCGGGCCGTGGCGGAACTGGGCGCGCATGCGGTTCCGCGTCCGCCGCCAGGTGCTGATCGCGAGGCGGGCGGCCACGGTCCGCACCCAGGGCAGCGGGTCGTCGCCCCCGCCGGTGATCCGCCCCCAGCGCTGCCACGCCCGTACGTACGCCTCTTGGACGGCGTCCTCAGCCTCCGCGAGATCGCCCGTCATCGCGTAGACGGCGGCGACGACGCGCTTGGCCGTCGCGGCGTAGAACGCGTCGAACTCCTCCACCCGCCGCGCGGCGTCCGGCCCCTCTCGGTCCTTGCCCATCGTCCCCCGTTCCCTCGCCCGGTCGTTGTCCTTCGCCTGGTACACGCCCGGGAGGGCGGCGATGTTACGTCCGCTGTCCGGGCCTGCGCCCGACGCGGTGCCGCACACGAAGGCGCCCCCGGCCGAATCCGGCCGGGGGCGCCTTCGTTGGTGGGGCGAGGGGGATCACGCCGCGTGCACGACGTCCTTCTCCTCGGCGAAGTGGCAGGCCGACTCGTGGGCCGCCGGGGTGTCCTGGCCCTTGAAGCGCTCGGGGATCGCGAGCAGCGGGATCTCCTCGGCGCACTTGTCCTGCGCCTTCCAGCAGCGGGTGCGGAAGCGGCAGCCCGAGGGCGGGTTGGCCGGGGACGGGACGTCGCCGGTGAGGATGATGCGCTCGCGGCCCTCGCGGGCCTCCGGGTCGGGGACCGGGACGGCCGAGAGGAGCGCCTGCGTGTAGGGGTGCGTCGGGTAGTCGTAGATCTGCTCGTCGGAGCCGATCTCCGCCATCTTGCCGAGGTACATCACGCCCACGCGGTCCGAGATGTGCCGGACGATCGACAGGTCGTGCGCGATGAAGACGTAGGACAGGTTGAACTCGTCCTGGAGCTTCTCCATCAGGTTGATGACCTGGGCCTGGACGGACACGTCCAGGGCCGAGACCGGCTCGTCGCAGATGATGATCTCGGGGTTGAGCGCGAGGCCGCGGGCGATGCCGATGCGCTGGCGCTGACCGCCCGAGAACTGGTGCGGGTAGCGGTTGATGTACTCGGGGTTGAGGCCCACCACGTCCAGGAGTTCCTGGACCTTCTGGCGGCGCGAACCCTTCGGGGCCACCTCGGGGTGGATCTCGAAGGGCTCCCCGATGATGTCGCCGACGGTCATGCGCGGGTTGAGCGAGGTGTAGGGGTCCTGGAACACCATCTGGATGTTGCGGCGGACCGCCTTCAGGGCGCGCCCGGACAGCTTGGTGATGTCCTGGCCCTTGTAGAAGACCTCGCCCGCGGTGGCGCGCTCCAGGGTCATCAGGAGCTTGGCGACCGTGGACTTGCCACAGCCCGACTCGCCCACGATGCCGAGCGTCTCCCCCTGGTAGAGGTCGAAGGAGATGCCGTCGACCGCCTTCACCGCGCCGATCTGGCGCTTGATGAGGATGCCCTGCGTGAGCGGGAAGTGCTTGACGAGGTTGCGGACCTGGAGGATCGGCTCGCCACGCTCGGCGGGCGCCTCGATGGCCGCCACCGCCTCCTCCGTCGTGGCCGCGTCCACCGTCTCGACCTCGGAGACGTTCGGCGTGGCGTCCACGGCGTCCTCGGGCCCGTCGCCCTTCTTGAGCTCAGCCATGGATCGTCTCCTCCCAGAAGTGGCAGGCGCTGCCGCGGCCCACGAGATCCGCGCCGTCCCGCTCGGCCACGGGGGCCAGCGCCGGGATCTCGGTGCGGCAGATGTCCTGCGCCTTGGGGCAGCGCGGGTTGAACGCGCACCCCGTGGGGATCTTCAGGAGGTTGGGCGGCAGCCCCTTGATCGCGTACAGCTCCTGGCCCTTCTGGTCCAGGCGCGGGATCGAGTCGAGCAGACCTCGCGTGTACGGGTGCGCGGGGCGCTTGTACAGCTCGTGCACGGGCGCCGTCTCCACGATCCGGCCCGCGTACATGACGGCGATCTTGTCCGCCACGTCCGCGACCACGCCGAGGTCGTGGGTGATGAGGATCAGGCCCATGTTGTACTCGCGCTGCAGCTCCGCGAGCAGATCCATGACCTGCGCCTGGACCGTCACGTCGAGGGCCGTGGTGGGCTCGTCGGCGATGATCAGGTCCGGCTCCAGGGCGAGCGCCATCGCGATCATGATGCGCTGGCGCATGCCGCCGGAGAACTGGTGCGGGTAGTCGTTCACCCGCTCCTTGGCGGCCGGGATCTTGACCTTGTCCATCAGCTCGATGGACTTGGCCTTCGCCTCCTTGCGGCTGAGGCCCTGGTGCACCCGGAACATCTCGCCCAGCTGGTAGCCCACGCTGAGCACCGGGTTCAGGGAGCTCAGCGCGTCCTGGAAGATCATCGCGATCTTGCGGCCGCGGACCTTCCTGCGCTCCTCGTTGGACATCTTGAGCATGTCCTGGCCGCGGAAGAGGATCTCGCCCTTCGGGATCCGGCCGGGCGGCATGTCGAGGATGCCCATGATCGCCTGCGCGGTCACGGACTTGCCGGAGCCGGACTCGCCGAGCACGGCGAGCGTCTCGCCGGGCTCCACGGTGTAGTTGACGCCGTTGACGGCCTTGGCCACGCCCTCACGCGTGTGGAACTCCACGTGCAGATCGCGGACTTCGAGGAGGGGTGCCTGCTCGCCGCTGCGCGGGGCGGGCACGTCCGCCTGTTTCTCGATGGTGGTCACGTACGCCTCCCTCAGCGCAGCTTGGGGTCGAGGGCGTCGCGCACGGCGTCGCCCAGCATGATGAAGGCCAGGACGGTCAGGCTCAGCATGCCGGCCGGGAAGAACAGGATGTGCGGGTCGTTGCGCAGCTGCTTGGCGGCGTCCGAGATGTCGCTGCCCCAGGAGATCGCGTCGTCCGACAGGCCCATGCCGAGGAAGGACAGGGTCGCCTCGGCCGTGATGTAGCCGCCGAGCGCGATGGTCGCGACGACGATCACGGGAGCGGCCGCGTTCGGCAGGATGTGCCGG
The DNA here is from genome assembly GCF_056435225.1 of Streptomyces sp. NPDC043996. Taxonomy (NCBI): domain Bacteria; kingdom Bacillati; phylum Actinomycetota; class Actinomycetes; order Kitasatosporales; family Streptomycetaceae; genus Streptomyces; species Streptomyces sp. NPDC043996. Next base: position 307,016 of record NZ_JBWKEY010000001.1, read on the forward strand.
ATCAGGATCCGCCAGGTGCTGGCGCCGAGCGCCTTGGCCGCGACCACGTAGTCGGAGTGCTTGGTGGTGATCACGGAACCGCGCATGACGCGGGTGATCTGGGTCCAGCCGAGCACCGCGAGGGCCCCGACCACGGTCCACACCGTGCGGTCGGTGACCGCGTTCATGACGACCATGGTGCCGAGCAGGAACGGAACGCCGAAGAACACGTCCGTCAGGCGCGAGATGAGCGCGTCCCAGACGCCGCCGAAGTAACCGGCGAGCATGCCGAGGATCGAGCCGATGATGGTGACGGCGACGGTGACGCAGATGCCGACGGTGATCGAGTTGCGGGCTCCGTACAGCACGCGGGCGTAGATGGAGCGGCCCTGGCCGTCGTAGCCGAACCACTCGGGCTGGAAGAAGTGGGTGTAGCTCGGCTTCTCCAGGAAGTGGTTGCGCAGATCGCCCTTGGTCGGGTCGGCGCTCGTGAACAGGCCCGGGAAGAACGCGATCGTCACGAGCAGCACGATGAGCAGCGCGGATATCACGAAGAACGGGTTGCGGCGCAGGTCCCGCCAGGCGTCCGCGGCAAGCGAGCGGGGCTTGCCGGGCGCCGGGCCCGCCGCGCTCTCGGCGACCGCCGTGGCCGCGACGTCGGAGGCCGCGTCCGGCTGCGTGGTCTTGGTGACGTCAGGCATAACGGATCCTCGGGTCCAGGACCGCGTAGAGCAGGTCGACGATCAGGCTCGCGGCCAGGTAGACGAGCACCAGGATGGTCACCGTGCCGACGATGACCTGGCCCTCACGGCGGGCGAGCCCGTCGAACAGGGTATTGCCGACGCCCGGCACGTTGAAGATGCCTTCGGTGACGACCGCGCCGCCCATCAGGGTGCCGATGTCGGTGCCGAGGAAGGTCACGACCGGGATCAGCGAGTTGCGCAGCAGGTGCCGCGTCATGATCCGGCTCTTGGGCAGGCCCTTGGCGACGGCGGTGCGGATGTAGTCGGCGCGCAGGTTCTCCGCGATGCTCGTGCGCGTCAGGCGGGCGACGTACGCCAGCGAGAGCGAGCCGAGGACGACCGCCGGAAGGATCAACTGCGTGATGTCCGTGGCGTCCTGGACCGTTGGCTCGGTCCATTTGAGCTGGAGTCCGAACACCGTCTGGACGATGTAGCCGAGCACGAACACCGGCACCGAGATGACGAGCAGCGTGAAGACCAGGATCAGGTTGTCCACGATGCGGCCGCGGCGCACGCCCGCGAGCATGCCGAGGGCGATGCCGAGGACCATTTCGATGCCGAAGGCCAGCAGAGCGAGGCGCACGGTCACGGGGAACGCCTGGCTGAGGATGTCGCCCACGGGCCGGCCACCGATGTTGGTGCCCAGGTCACCGACGGCCAGGTTCTTCATGTAGTGCAGATACTGCTCCCAGAGTGGCAGGTCGAGACCACGCTGGTGGCGGATGGCCTCCATCTGCGCCGGGTCCGGCGGCTTGTCCCCCCACAGCGCCCGTACCGGGTCGCCGGGAAGCACATTGACCATCAGGAAAATGAGAAGAGTGGTCCCAATGAAGACCGGGATCATCTGGAGCAGTCGCCGCGCGACGTAGCGCCCCATGGAAGCCTCCGTCCTGTGCGAAGCCGCCCGTGGCGCCGACCGGGATCACCGGTCGGCACCACGGGCTGAGCCCTCGCGAACTACTTCTTGTACACCTGGACTTCAGTGAAGATCGGCGCTGCTTGCTGGTCGAACTTCAAGCCGGTGACATTGGTGGAGGCGCCGGTCTGGAGCTTGCCGTACCAGAGCGGGATGGAGGGGAAGCTGTTCTGGAGGCTCTTCTCGGCCTCGTTGTAGAGCTCCGCGGACTGCTCGGTGGTCTGGGCCTTGTCGGCCTTCGCCGTCAGCTTGTCGAAGTCCTTGTTCGAGAAGCCGCTCTGGTTGCCGCCGACGCCGGTGCCGTAGAGGTCGCGCAGGAAGTTGCCGTTGAACGGGTAGTCGAGGACCCAGCCGGAGCGGTACATCGACTTGACCTTCTTGGCGTCACGCGTCTGCGTGTCGGCCTGGAAGTCGGTCTTCGGGTCGCCGACGCAGGTCACGCCGGTCGCCTGCTTGATGCTGTTGCAGACGGCGGTGACCCAGCCCTTGTGCGGCTGGTCGGCGTTGTACTGGATCGAGACCTTGTTGTCCGGGACACCGCCACCGGCCTTGATCAGGTCCTTCGCCTTCTTGGGGTCGTACTTGCAGTACTCGCCGCAGGCGCCGCCCTGGTAGCCGATGATGTCCTTGGCGACCCAGCCGGTGGCGGCCTCACGGGTGTTGTTGAGGACCGTCTTGATGATGGTGTCGCGGTCGATCGCCATCGACAGGCCCTGCAGGACCTTGACGTCGATGTTCTTCCACTGCTTGGTGTAGCGGGCGAACGCGATCGTCTGGATCATCGAGTAGTCCTGGTTGATCGCGCGATCACCCAGGTCTTCCTGGTAGTTGGCCAGCTCGCCCTCGGGGACCTGGTTCATGGAGTCGACGTTGTTCGACACCAGGTCCTTGTACGCGCCCTCGGAAGAGGCGTAGTTCTTGAAGGTGACGCCACCGTTCTTGGCCTTGTTCGGGCCCTGGTAGCTGTCGTAGCGGGTGACCTTGATGGACTTCTTGTGGTCCCAGCTGGCGAACTTGTAGGGGCCGTTGCCGACCGGCTTCTCGCCGTAGCCCTTCGGGTCCTTGAAGAAGCCCGAGGGCAGCGGGGAGAAGACCTCGTAGCCCAGCTTGTACGCGTAGTACGGAACGCCCGAGTTCAGCGTGATCGTGAACTCGTTGTCGCTCTTGACCTTCAGACCCGACATCTTGTCGGTCTTCGGCTTGCCCTTCTCGGGGTGGACGTCGGCGTAACCGGCGATGTCCGCGAACCAAGAGCTGTTGGTCTGGTTGTTCGGCGTGTGCGCCGCCCAGTTCCACGCGTCGACGTACGACTTCGCCGTGACCGCCTCGCCGTTGTGGAACTTCCACCCCGGCTTGAGCTTGACCGTCCAGGTCTTGTTGTCCTTGGACGGCGTCACCGACTCGGCGTTCATGTTGACCAGCTTGCCGGTGCCCGGCGTGTAGTCGACGAGACCGGTGAACAGCGTGTGGATGACGTCGCTTCCGTACGCCTCCTTGGTGTTCGCCGGCTGAAGCGGGTTCTGCGGCTCGCCACTCGCGTAGACGAAGGTGCCGTTCTTGTCGATCGCCCGGTTCTTGTCGTCACTACCGCTGTCGCCACCACCACAGGCCGTCGCGGCAAGGGCGATGACAACCGCGCCCCCAACCCACTTGGCGCTCCTGGCACCACGCATGGGGTTCCTCCTCATGAGTCCACTTGTTCGCTACAAGAGGGGGTACGTGAAACCGCGCCGACACCCCTGCCGGCGGAGATCGAGTACCCCAGTGTGCTCGTGAGTCGGCGCTCCCCACAGCGCGTGACCCATTGACCCGAGCTATACGCGGTCAACTATTAGCCATGAGGTACGGCCCGACCACACCCTTTTGGTCTCGGTTCAATCACACCTGGCCAGTACAACTTCCAAAATCCGGACAAACCGATCCCAGATAGATGGTTGCGAAACGGACGTGTTACCCATCTAACGGTCAACAGAGTCCGCATTGCGGACAGATCGTGGGCGAAAACCGGTTGCCGAGAGGGCCCGAAGGGGCCTTGGCGGAGGTGCTCCGTGACGTCGGCAACGCTACCGCTCCCCGGATACGCCGAAGGCCGGTTCCCGGCCACACCGGAGGGTGTGACGGGAACCGGCCTCGACAGCGGTCCCGCGGCGCGGTCAGACCGCGCCGCGCGGGCGACTAGCCGTGCTTGGCGCGCGACGCCGCGCGGCTGCGCTCCTTCTGGTCCAGGACGACCTTGCGGATGCGCACGGCCTCCGGGGTGACCTCGACGCACTCGTCGTCGCGGCAGAACTCCAGGGACTGCTCCAGGGAGAGCTTGCGCGGGGGCACCACGTTCTCGGTGTTGTCCGCGGAAGCCGCACGCATGTTGGTGAGCTTCTTCTCCTTGGTGATGTTCACGTCCATGTCGTCGGAGCGCGAGTTCTCACCGACGATCATGCCCTCGTACACCTCGGTGCCGGGCTCGGTGAACAGCACACCGCGCTCCTGGAGGTTGATCATCGCGAACGGCGTGACCGCGCCCGAGCGGTCGGCGACCAGCGAACCGTTGTTACGGGTCTGCAGGGTGCCGAACCACGGCTCGTGGCCCTCGTGGATGGAGTGCGCGATGCCCGTACCGCGCGTGTTCGTCAGGAACTCCGTACGGAAGCCGATGAGGCCGCGGGACGGGACGACGAACTCCATGCGCACCCAGCCGGAGCCGTGGTTGGACATGTTGTCCATCCGGCCCTTGCGGACGCCCATGAGCTGCGTGACGGCGCCCATGTGCTCCTCGGGCACGTCGATGGTCATGCGCTCGACCGGCTCGTGGGTCTTGCCGTCGATCTCCTGGGTGACCACCTGGGGCTTGCCGATGGTCAGCTCGAAGCCCTCGCGGCGCATCTGCTCGACCAGGATGGCGAGCGCCAGCTCACCGCGGCCCTGCACCTCCCAGGCGTCCGGGCGTCCCGTCTCCAGGACACGGAGGCTGACGTTACCGATCAGCTCGCGGTCCAGGCGGTCCTTGACCTGGCGGGCGGTGACCTTGCGGTCCTTGACGGCCGCCTTGGCGTCCGCGCCCTTGCCGGTGCCACCGCGGCCGACCAGCGGCGAGGTGTTCGTACCGATCGTCATGGAGATCGCGGGCTCGTCGACCGTGATCAGCGGCAGCGCGATCGGGTTCTCGGGGTCGGCCAGGGTCTCGCCGATCATGATGTCCGGGATGCCCGCGACGGCGCAGATGTCGCCGGGGCCCGCGACCTCCGCGGGCTTGCGGGTCAGGGCCTCGGTCATCATCAGCTCGGTGATGCGGACGTTGGAGATCGAGCCGTCGCGCTTGATCCAGGCGACGGTCTGGCCCTTGCGCAGCTCGCCCTGCTCGACGCGGAGCAGCGCGATGCGGCCGAGGAAGTTGTCGGCGTCCAGGTTGGTGACGTGGGCCTGGAGCGGGGCCGACTCGTCGTACTCGGGGGCCGGGACGTGCTCGAGGAGCGTCGAGAAGAACGGCTCCAGGTTGGTGCTGTCCGCCGGAACCGTGCCGTCCTCGGGCTTGGTCAGCGAGGCCACGCCGTCACGGCCGCAGGCGTAGACGATCGGGAACTCGATCTGGTCCTCATCGGCGTCCAGGTCGAGGAAGAGGTCGTACGTCTCGTTGACGACCTCGTCGATCCGCGAGTCGGGGCGGTCCGTCTTGTTGATGCACAGGATGACGGGCAGGCGCTGCATCAGGGCCTTGCGCAGCACGAAGCGCGTCTGCGGCAGCGGGCCCTCGGAGGCGTCGACCAGAAGGACGACCGCGTCCACCATCGACAGACCGCGCTCGACCTCGCCACCGAAGTCGGCGTGGCCGGGGGTGTCGATGATGTTGATCGTGATCGGGTCGCCACCGTCCTTCGGGTGGTACTTGACCGCGGTGTTCTTGGCCAGGATCGTGATGCCCTTCTCACGCTCCAGGTCGTTGCTGTCCATCATGCGGTCGTCGAGGGACTCAGCGGCGTGCGCGGCGAAGGCGCCGGCCTGCTTGAGCATGGCGTCGACGATGGTCGTCTTGCCGTGGTCGACGTGGGCGACGATGGCGACGTTACGAATGTCGTGGCGCGTGGGCATGCGAGGTGCGCTTCTCCCGGGAAGAGTGGAAGGCTGCGCGTACATTTCCTATGCGTACGCGGGCCCTGCCGGGCAGACACACGCCACGGCCTTACCCCATCCTACGTGGCCTCGCCGTGGGCGGCATGGCGGGACCTCCGGCACCCCTCGGAGGGCGGGGTTCCGCCATGCCTCGGGGCGCCGTCTGTCGCCCTTCGGGCTCGTCCTCTCCTCAGTCGCCGGACGGGCTTGGACCTGGCTTGGCTCCCGGCTTGAGGAAGCCGATGTTCTCGTACAGCGGAGTCTGGAAGCCGAAGGCGCCCGCGTTGGCCAGGTTCGGGCGGGCCGCCACCAGCTGGGGGCGCTGGTAGAGGGGGATGGATCCGGCCGCCGCCCAGATGCGGGCGTCCGCCTTCTTCACCAGGGAGCGCATCTCGCCCTCGTCGAGCTCGGCCAGGGCCTGGTCGAAGAGCTGGTCGATGTGGTCGGTGCCGACGCGGGTGTAGTTCTGCTCCACGTTCAGGGAGCCGTCGGCGGCGGGCACGGGCTTGGCGTAGATCGGGCGGGCGTCGGTGGCGGGGAAGGCGGAGCCGGGCCAGGAGTACAGGGCGAGGTCGTACTGGCCGGAGGCGATGTGGTCCTTGAAGTAGCTCTCGTCGGCGACCTTCGCGATCTCCGTGCGCACGCCGATGCGCTCCAGCATCCGCGAGATCCGGTCGGCGACGCCGCGCAGCGCCTGCGAGCCGTCGCCGGAGGGCAGGACGAAGCGGAGCGTGAGGGGCTTGCCGTCCTTGGCGAGGGGTCCTGACGCGGGCGCGGGGGCGGCGGTGCCCTTGGGGGCGTAGGCGCCGGGCGCGCCGCCCTGGGCGTGCTTCTTCGTGTGTTTCTTCGTGTGTTTCTTCGCGTGCTTCTCCGTGTGCTTCCTGGCCGGGCCGCCCGGGTCCTTCCGCTTCTCCTTGTCGGCCTCGCGGGGCGCGGTGAGGGCGTCGGCCTGCCGCGTCAGGGCGGCCTGCTGGAAGGCGGCCGCGGGGGCGGGGGCCAGGATGGAGACACCGGCTTCGCCGGGCTTCTGGTCGTCGTCGCCCGGCCTCTGGTCGTCGTCGCCGCTGGGCTTCTGGTCGTCGTCGCCGACGATGTACGTGCCGTCGTCGCCGCCGTCGTCGGTGTCCGCCTCGCCACCGGCGACGCCGTCCTTCTTCTCCCCGGCCCGCCCCTTCTCCTTCTCCTTCTCCTTCTCTTTGTACTTCTCCTTGAGCGGGCCGCCCGGCGTCCAGCCCGCGTCGGCGAGCAGCGCCCGTGCCTCGGCGGTGTCCTGGTCGCCGAGGGCTCCGCTGTTGTCCGCGTACGTGTCCTGACCGGCGAGCGCGAGGTGGCTGCCGACCGAGTGGGCGGGCAGGCCCAGCGGCTTGAGAACCGTTTCCGCGAGCGCGTCGCGGTCGAGGGCGCGGGCGACGGCGCGGCGGACGCGGTCGTCGGCCAGCGGGCCCTCGGAGCCGTTGAGGGCGAGCTGGGTGTAGGCGGGTTCGAGGGACTTGCGGACCACGTAGCCGCGCAGGTCCTTCTGCTCGTCGGCGTACCGCTGGGCGGCCTCGCCGGTCTTCTCGCGCGCCTCCTGCTCGGCCGCGGCGGCCTCGTCGTCGGAGCCGTGGGCGAGGGCCCAGGAGCGCAGGGCGTCGGCGGGCGTGAGCCGGGCGCCGGGGCCGTGCGCGAGGGGGCCCGGGGCGCCCTGGTCGCGGTGGGCGAGGGCGATGCGGGACGCCTCGTCGGCGTCGACTTCGGCGAGGTCGACCTTGCCTTCGGCGAGGGCGGCGGTGCGGCGGTCGCGCGGCACCGAGCGCAGCACGAGCCGGTCCAGCTTGGCGGGGCTGCCCCACCAGCGCGGGTTGCGCTGGAGCGTGACCTCGCCCTTGCCGCGGTCGACGTCCTTCAGGGCGAAGGGGCCCGCGGTCACCTTCAGGCGGGTGCGCGCGCCGTCGTTGAAGGAGTCGGGGGTGCCCATGACCTGCTTGGGGTACAGCGGCGAGAACAGCGAGCGCCAGTCGGCATAGGGCTGGGCGAAGGTGACGCGCACCTCCAGGTTGTTGGCGCCGCGCTCGATCTTCTCGATGCGCTCGTAGCCCGCGTTGCGGGCGGTCCAGTACGCGCTGTCCTTGCCGGACAGGGCCCGCCACTGGGCGGCGAAGTCATCGGCGCCGATCTCGCGGCCGTCGCTCCACACCGCCTGCTGGTTGAGCTTGTAGAGCACGACCTGCTTGGGCTCGCGCTCGACGACCTTCGCGGACTCGAGGAAGTCGGGGTCGGCCGTGACCCTGCCGCGGGCGTCGAGCCGGTGCAGGGAGGGCAGTACGGCGCTCGTGACCCGGGACGTGGCGGCGTCCGCGTCCGACTGGAAGGTGTTGAACGTCTCCGGCAGCGCGTCGACCGCCCACTTCAGGGTGCCCCCGTCGGCCACCCGGTCCCGGGCCGCGGGGGCGATGTCCTGCCCGGCCGCGGGGGTGCTCGTCTCCTCGTCCGCGCCGCAGCCCGCGAGGGCGGGCAGCGCGAGGACTCCGGCGACGAGGAACACGGCGGAGCGGACCGTGGCCGTCCGGCGGACCGGTCGCGGCCTGGCGCGGTCGTGGGGCATGACGGGTACCTCCGGGGCCGGGTCTGGTGACGGGGTGCCGTGGCGTGGGGTGCACGATTGGCGGTATTGCGGGGGAAATATGGAGTTGATCACATGTATCGCCTCCACTGAACGCGACGGGGTCCCGTGGCGGGGGGCGACACGGCGGGCGGCCCCCCAGAACCCACCCAGGCGGCCCAACCACCGGGCGGGCCCTCTCTCCCCCGCCCACCCGCCCCTCCATCGCGCTTCGCGCTCGTCCTCAAACGCCGGACGGGCTGAAATACCCGCGCTTGCGCGCTTGTCCTCAATCGCCGGACGGGCTCGATGGTGCCGGGCTGGGCTGGATCGTTCGGGTGCGGGGGGGCAGGCAGCCCGGCACAGGATTTTCAAGTCCGAGTGCGGGGTTCAGTCCGGTGCAGGGCTTTCAGTCCGAGTGCGCGCGTTCGGGCCGATGCAGGTGTTCCAGCCCGGCCGCAGGAATTCAGCCTGTCCGGCGCTTGAGGACAAGCGCGAAGCGCGGAAATCCAGCCCGTCCGGCGCTTGAGGACAAGCGCGAAGCGCGGAGATTCAGCCCGTCCGGCGTTTGAGGACGAGGCGCGGAGCGCCAATGCGGTTGGAGGGGGGGGCAGGCCACCCCGGGGCCACAGGCAGGGGCGCGAACCGGGCGCGGAGCGCCCCCGGCGGACATGCGCCACCCCACAGCGATTCCCTGCAGATCCCTTCCCAAGCAGCGATGTGACGCGCAACACTCGCAGGCGCATGAGCGTCACACGCGTGTTGCCACCCGCACCCCGAAGTGAGGGCAAGTCATGGCACTGCAGGACGATCTGACGGCCATTCAGCGCTGCGTGGACGACCTGGTCCGCACCGTGGGCCTGGTCGAGCAGCGGGCCGGAACAGAACTGGCGGGCGTCGACTTCCGCCGGGTCCGCATGGACACCGACCACCTGCGCGAGAGCGTCGCGCTGCTGCGCGAGGCGGCCGCCCCGTCCACCCAGAAGACGCCCCCGCCCCCACCGGCGCGGCCCGTCATGGTGCCCGTACCGGACACACCGTACGACCGATCCCTGTGGACGGACACGGACGACGAGGGCCTGGGCGCCCGCGACCGCCGCGCGCCCTAACGCACCCCGCACCCCGCCCGGCGCGCGGCCCCGCGGACCGCGCGCCCCGCCCCACCCGTCGCAACCCATCCGTCGACGAAGGAGTGGAGCCTCGTTGGCCACTGGCACCGAACCCCATCTGAACAAGGGCACGGCCCCCGGCGGCGTACGGCACGGCACGCGCGCCGCGATCGCCGCTGCCCATCTGCGGACGGACCGCTGGTGGCTGCAGCCCGCCGCGACCGCCGCCGGACTGCTCGCCTTCATCGCGTACTCGACGTGGCGGGCGTTCGCGAACGCCGACTACTACCAGGCGCCGTACGTCTCGCCGTTCTACTCGCCGTGTCTCGCCGACAATTGCGAGCCGATGCGCAACGGCCCCAACTGGGATCTTTTCGGCAGCTGGTGGGGCCTCTCGCCCGCGCTGCTCATCCTCATCTTCCCGCTCGGCTTCCGCCTCACCTGCTATTACTACCGCAAGGCCTACTACCGCGGATTCTGGGCGTCACCGCCCGCCTGCGCGGTCGCCGAACCGCACGCGTCGTACACGGGTGAGACGCGTTTCCCGCTGATCCTGCAGAACATCCACCGGTACTTCTTCTACGCGGCCGTCCCCGTGGCCGGAATCCTCACGTACGACACCGTGCTCTCCTTCCGCGACGAGCATTACGCCTGGGGTCACATGGGGCTCGGCACCCTGGTGTTCCTGGTGAACATCGCGCTGATCTGGGCGTACACACTGTCCTGCCACTCCTGTCGGCACATCGTCGGCGGAAAGCTCAAGCACTTCTCCAAGCATCCGGTGCGCTACCGCCTTTGGCAGTGGGTAGGCGCTCTGAATGGCCGTCATATGCAGCTCGCCTGGGCCTCACTGGTGAGCGTGGCACTCGCCGACTTCTACGTGTATCTGATCGCCTCCGGCGCCTTCGACGACCCGAAGCTCTTCTGACCACCGACGACCTTTCGAAGCTTCGCCCTGCGAACCTTCGAACCATCGACCAGCAAACGGCAAGCTATGAGTGAACGAATGAAATAGGGGCGCTCTGATGTCGCAAGTGGAACGGCAGCAGTGGGATGTCGTCGTGGTGGGCGCGGGGGGCGCGGGTCTGCGGGCCGCGATCGAGGCGCGCGAACAGGGCGCCCGTACGGCCGTGATCTGCAAGTCGCTGTTCGGCAAGGCCCATACGGTGATGGCCGAAGGCGGCATCGCGGCGGCCATGGCGAATGTGAACTCCGGCGACAACTGGCAGGTGCACTTCCGTGACACGCTGCGCGGCGGGAAGTTCCTCAACCAGTGGCGCATGGCGGAACTCCACGCGCGCGAGGCGCCCGACCGGGTGTGGGAGCTGGAAACCTGGGGCGCGCTCTTCGACCGCACCAAGGACGGCCGCATCTCGCAGCGGAACTTCGGCGGGCACGAATATCCAAGGCTCGCCCACGTCGGCGACCGTACGGGACTGGAGTTGATCCGCACCCTCCAGCAGAAGATCGTGGCGCTCCAGCAGCAGGACAAGAAGGAATTCGGCGACTACGAAGCCAGGTTGAAGGTCTTCCAGGAGTGCACCGTCACCCGCGTCATGAAGGAAGGCGACCGGGTCAGCGGGGCGTTCTGCTACGAACGGGAGAGCGGGCGCTTCTTCGTGATCGAGGCGCCGAGCGTCGTGCTCGCCACCGGCGGCATCGGGAAGTCCTTCAAGGTGACGTCGAATTCATGGGAGTACACGGGCGACGGGCACGCGCTCGCCCTCCTCGCGGGCGCCCCGCTGCTGAACATGGAATTCGTGCAGTTCCACCCGACGGGAATGGTGTGGCCGCCGTCGGTGAAAGGCATCCTCGTCACCGAGTCGGTGCGCGGTGACGGCGGGGTGCTGCGCAATTCCGAGGGCAAGCGGTTCATGTTCAACTACATTCCGGACGTCTTCAAGGAGAAGTACGCGGAGTCGGAGGAAGAGGGCGACCGCTGGTACGAGGACCCGGACCACAACCGCCGCCCCCCGGAGCTGCTGCCCCGCGACGAGGTCGCGCGCGCCATCAACTCCGAGGTGAAGGCAGGCCGCGGCTCCCCGCACGGCGGCGTGTTCCTCGACGTGTCCACGCGGATGCCCGCGGAGGTCATCCGGCGTCGGCTGCCGTCCATGTACCACCAGTTCAAGGAGCTCGCCGACGTCGACATCACCGCCGAGGCGATGGAGGTCGGGCCGACCTGCCACTACGTGATGGGCGGCATCGCGGTCGAATCCGACACGGCGGCGGCGCGCGGCGTGCCCGGCCTCTTCGCGGCCGGTGAGGTCGCGGGCGGCATGCACGGCTCGAACCGGCTCGGCGGCAACTCCCTCTCCGACCTGCTGGTCTTCGGCCGCCGGGCCGGTCTGTACGCGGCGCGGTACGCGGACGAGCTCGCCGTACGGCCGATCGTGGACGACCCGCAGGTCGACACGGCGGCGGCGGAGGCACTGCGTCCGTTCAGCGCCGAGGGCCCCGAGGACGGGGCGACGCCGGAGAACCCGTACACCCTCCACCAGGAACTCCAGCAGACGATGAACGACCTCGTCGGCATCATCCGCCGCGAGGGCGAGATGGAACAGGCCCTGGAGAAGCTCGCCGGGCTGCGGGTACGGGCGCGCCGGGCCGGGGTCGAGGGCCACCGGCAGTTCAACCCGGGCTGGCACCTGGCGCTCGACCTCAGGAACATGCTGCTGGTCAGCGAGTGCGTGGCGCGGGCGGCCCTGGAGCGCGCGGAGAGCCGCGGCGGCCACACCCGCGAGGACCACCCCGGGATGAACCGCGACTGGCGCCGCCTCAACCTCCTCTGCCGCCTCACCGACCCGACCGGCGGCCTCGCGGCCACGGACCCCGTGCGCGGCCAGATCGACCTCGAACGCGTCACGACCGACCCCATCCGCCCCGACCTGCTCGCTCTCTTCGACAAGGAGGAGCTGGTCAAGTACCTCGCCGAAGAGGAGCTCTACGAGTGAGCACTGCCGCATCTGATTCCGTTTCCGGCTCCTCTTCCGGCTCCTCTTCCGGCTCGTCTTCCGGCTCGTCTTCCGGCTCGTCTTCCGGCTCCGCGTCGAGCGCGTACCAGGCGCGGTTCAGGGTCTGGCGCGGCGACACCGAGGGCGGCGGCCTGGAGGACTTCGAGGTCGAGGTCAACGACGGCGAGGTGGTGCTCGACATCATCCACCGCCTCCAGGCCACCCAGGCGCCGGACCTGGCGGTCCGCTGGAACTGCAAGGCGGGCAAGTGCGGTTCCTGCTCGGCGGAGATCAACGGGCGGCCGCGGCTGATGTGCATGACCCGCATGTCGGTGTTCACGCGGGACGAGACGATCACCGTCACGCCGCTGCGCGCCTTCCCCGTCGTCCGCGATCTGGTGACCGACGTCGGCTACAACTACGCCAAGGCGCGCGAGGTGCCCGCCTTCGTGCCGCCGCCGGAGCTGGGGGCCGGTGAGTACCGCATGATGCAGGAAGACGTGGACCGCTCCCAGGAGTTCCGCAAGTGCATCGAGTGCTTCCTGTGCCAGGACACCTGCCATGTGGTGCGTGACCACGAGGAGAACAAGACGTCGTTCGCGGGGCCGCGCTTCCTGATGCGCGTCGCCGAGCTGGACATGCACCCCCTGGACGCGGCCGCCACGGAGGGCCTGGACCGCAAGACGACCGCGCAGGAGGAGCACGGTCTCGGCTACTGCAACATCACCAAGTGCTGCACCGAGGTCTGCCCGGAGGGCATCCACATCACGGACAACGCGCTGATTCCGTTGAAGGAGCGCGCTGTCGACCGGAAGTACGACCCGTTGGTGTGGCTGGGGAACAAGATTCGGCGGCGGGGGGTGTAGCCGGGGGGCGGAAGTGAGGGGCTCGGGGCGCGCGTTGGGCGCGGGGCGCTGGGCGCGAGGCGCTGGGCCAGGGGCGCGAGGCACTGGGCCGGGGGCTTTGTGGGGGTAATCCCCCAGGCGATTCTCTTGATCGCCCCCATGGTTCCGGGGGCGGGCGGCGGCCAGCATGGAGGCATGGAGATTCGTACCGCGCGGCGTCGTCCGCGCTCGCTGAAGGTGCTGGTGGCCGCGGGGCTCGTGGCGGCGGTGACGCTGGGGGCCGGGGGCGCCGCACCGGCCTTCGCGCAGGAGTCCGGGGGCACCTCGGGCGCCCACGCACCGGACGCGGTCCGCCCGGCGCTGCCCGCCCCGACGGGACCGCACCCGGTCGGCACCCTCTCCACCCGCCTCGTCGACCACACGCGCACCGACCCCTGGGTCACCTCGCGGCCGTTCCGCGAACTGATGGTGAGCGTCTGGTATCCGGCGCGGCAGACGCCCGGCCCCAAGCCCGCCCCGTATATGGCGCCGGGCGCGGCCGAGGCCTGGGACGCCGCGGCACCGCACGGGATTCCGAAGGGAACCGTCGACTGGGCGGGCATGCGGTCACACGCCCGCCAGGGAGCCCCGGTGGACACACGGGACGGACGCCGCCCGGTGCTGGTGTACGCGGCGGGGGCCAACGACCCGCGCACCTGGGGCACCGCGCTCGTCGAGGAGATGGCCAGCCGCGGCTATGTCGTCATCACCGTCGACCACACCTATGAGTCCCCGGGCGTGCAGTTCCCCGACGGCTCGGTCAAGGGCGACAAGCCCCTGCGGGACGCCCTCGCCCAGGTGCACGACGAGGCGTCGCTGTCCCGGCTCCTGAAGAAGGTCCTGTCCATCCGGGTCGCCGACGACAAGTTCGTCCTCGACCGGCTCGGTGACCTGCCGCACGGCCTGTCCAAGGTGATCGACCGCGGCCGCGTCGGCATGTTCGGCCAGTCCGCGGGCGGAATCGCCGCCGCCGAGACGATGTACGAGGACCGGCGCGTAAAGGCGGCCATCAACCTGGACGGGACCTTGGAGTACAACGGCGAACCAAAGGGCACCCACCTCATGCCGGTCGCCCGCAACGGCGTCGACCGCCCGCTGCTCCTGATGGGCCGCGAAGGCAGCGACCACACCACGGAGCCCTCCTGGCGGTCCTTCTGGACCCGCAGCCCCGGCTGGAAGCGGGACTTCACGCTCCAGGGCGCCAAGCACCAGACGTACACGGACCTCGCCGCCGTTCTGCCCCAGTCCGGCCTCCCCCGCGCCGTCGTCGAGAAGAACATCGGCACGGTGGACCCCCAGCGGGCGATATCCGCCCAGCGCGCCTATGTGGCCTCCTTCTTCGACCGCTGGCTGCGCCACCAGGACGACCACCTCCTGGACGGCTCGTCGCCCCGCTTCCCCGAAATGCGCTACGTCCCCTGACCGAGGGCTGCCGACGGCGGCCGGACCGCCGTCCGCTCGGCGCGCTCCAGCCACCCCAAGTACCACTGGGCGAACGTGACACGCGGCCGCTCCGGCGACGCCACCGGCCGCACACCCTCGCCCACAGCCCGCACGTCGTCCCAGATGGTGCCGCGCTCGGGGCCCGCGACGACCAGCAGGCTGTAGTAGCCGCAGCCCTGGTGCCCCAGCACGAGGGTGCCGTCGGTCAGGGCGTCATAGAGCTCGTCGTAGCGCTTCTCCCAGGCCGCGTAGTCACGGCGCAGGGCCTCTTCGCCGCCGTCCCCATCACGCCCGTCGTAGTGCTCGGCGCGCGGCTGCTCGGCCTCGTGGGCCTCCAGTTCGTCGGTGGCTTCCGGGCGGAAGGGGAGGGCGCGGGGGCGGGGTGCGGGTTCCTCGTTCGGGGTGCGCTCCGCATCCGGGGCAGGCTCCTCGTCCGGGGCGGGCGGGCGCTGCCGGAACAGGCCGTAGTCCGGGCCCGCGCCGCCCGCGCCGACCTGGAGGAGGAACGTGCGGTACTCGCCGGGGAACTCCTCGCCCGTCCGGCGCTCGATCGCCCGCACCTCCGCCTCGGTGAGCACCGGCTCCAGACGGAACCCATGCCCGTGCCTTCCGGGCCAGTCGGCGCCGAACACCTCACGCCAGTGCGGTGCCTCACGCACGGCGAGCACCCGCTCCCGTACGCCCGCCCAAACCTCGTCCACCAGGTCCCTCCCCTGTCTCCGCCGACCCGTCCGCCGCCACCGTACGAAAGGGACTCCGTCCCCCGGTCGCGGGGCCCCGGAGGCCGACCTACGCTGCCAGATGTGACGTCGTCCTCCCCGTCGCGCGCCGCCGCGCGGGCCGTGGCCGCCGCGCTGCTCCTGTGGTGCGGGCTCCCGGGGCCCGCGGCGTGGGCGCACGCGACGACGACGGAGAGCACCGGGGCACAGGCGGCGCACGCGACCTCCGTGGCGCGTGCGGAGTGGGTGGTTCCCCCAGGGGAGGCCGCTTCGGCCGCCTCGGGCGCTTCGGGCGCCTCAGGCGCTTCGGCCGCTTCGGGCGGCGATGACGACGGTGTGGCGGGTGACCTGGTGCTGCCCGTCGTCGCCGTAGGAGTGGCGGGGGCCTTCGCGGCGGTGGCCTACCGACGGCGCAGGCGGCGCTTCACCACGCGGACGACCCCCGGCGGCACAAGCCCCAAGGGGCCGCAGGCGACCGCGCTGCCCGAGCTTGACGCGCGAGCGGGGCGCCTGCTGGTGGAGATGGACGACGCGGTGCGCGCCAGCGCCGAGGAACTGGCCTTCGCCACGGCGGGGTTCGGTGAGTCGGAGGTCCGGCCGTTCGCGCGGGCCCTGGAGCAGGCCCGCGCGGAGCTGACGGCGGCGTTCCGGCTGCGGCGGCGGCTGGACGACGACGCCTCCTTCGAGGACGACGCGACCCGGCGCCGCATGCTGGACGAGATCGTCGCCCGCTGCGCGGAGGCGGGACGGCGGCTGGACGCTGAGGCCGCCGCCTTCGATGAACTGCGCTCGCTCGAGGGCTCGACGGCCCGCGCCCTGGAGCAGGCGGAGACGGTGTTCCGGCAGGCCAACGCCCGCACCATGGAGGCGGAGTCGGCGCTGAAGGAGCTGCGGGCGGCGTATGCGCCGACGGCGATCGAGGCGGTCGTCGGGAACGTGGAGCAGGCCAAGGACCGGCTCGTCTTCGCCACGGTTCGGCTGAACGGAGCGCGGGCGAGCGCTGACGTGGGCGACAGCGAGGCGGCCGTGGTCGGGCTGCGCGCGGCCGAGGGCGCCATCGACCAGGCGGGCACATTCGCCGCCGCCGTCGTGCGGCTCGCCGGTGACCTCGCGCGGGCCGACGGGTGGCTGCCGGGCGCGCTCGACGGGGCGGAGGCCGACCTCGCGGAGGTGCGGGAACTCCTGGCGGGGCCCGCGGCGGGCGGCGCGGGCGCTGAGCTGCGAGGGCGGGCCGCGCAGGCGGAGTCGGTGGTGGCGGAGGCGCGGCGGGCGGCCGCGGCGGGGGCGTATGACCCGGTGGACGCGCTGCGCCGGGTGGGAGAGGCCGACGCGGCGCTTGTCCACGGCCTCGCGGGCGCGCGGCGGAGCGAGGGCGCCGACGCCCGGTCGCGGTCGCTCCTCGACCGGGCGGTGTTCCTCGCACGCGGCGCGGTCGCCGCCGCCGGGGACTACGTGACGACGCACCGGGGGGCGGTGGGTCTCGAGGCGCGGGCCCGGCTCGCGGAGGCCGAACGGCGGCTGGCGCGGGCGCAGGCCGCGCGGGTCGAGGGCGCCGAGAGCGCCGAGAGCTTCCGGGTGACCGAGGCGCAGCGGGCCGACGCCCTGGCACGGCGGGCGCGGGCGGTCGCCGAGCGGGACGTGCGGGCGTACGGCAATCCGTACGAGGGCGCCGTCCCCGGGAGCGGCGTGGGCGGGGCGGTGGTCGGGGGGATTCTCGTCGGGGGCGGACCGGGCGGCGGCGGGCCGCGGCGCTTCGGCGGGCCCCGGACCCGCGGGCGTCTCGGCGAAGGAGGACGGACATGACGCGGCGGACACTCCTGGGACGCGTGGTCCGGCTCTCCCGGGCCGATCTCCGCTCCCTCATCGACCAGGCGGAGGATCCGGGGAGGGCGCTGGAAGAGCTGATCGGCGCCTACACGGACGTGATCGGCGAGGCCGGGCGGGCGGACGCCGCCGTGGCCGTCGCCGACGCGCGCCCGCTGGAGCGGGACCGCTGGGAGGACGGGGAGACGGCGGCGGCGTGGGGAGCGCGGGCGCGCGACGCCAGCAGGCGGGCCGACGCCCTGCGGCGGGAGGGCCGGGCCGACCTCGCCGACCGGTGCGACGGCCTCGCCAAGGCCGCGCTCGGGCGGCAGCTGCGGTGGGAGGGGCAGGCGAGGGAACTGGAGGAGGTCCTTGCCGCGCGGCGGGACGCCGCCGAGGCCCTCGCGGACGGCCTGGACTCACTGCGGATCAAGCTGACGGAACTGCGCACGCGGCGGGACCAGTTGCTGGCCCACGCCCGCGCCGCGCGGGCCCGCGTCCCCCGCACCGACGGCGCAGCGCACGTGAGCGCGCTGGCACCGGAGCCGGAGCTCGACCGGTTCGCCGAGGTGCTGCGCCGGGCGGACGGTCCCGAGGGGGCCGCGCTCGCCGAGGGGTTCGCCCCGGTGGCGGGCCTGCGGGACGAGGCGGAGGTCGAGGCCCGCCTCGCCGCGCTCAAGGCGACGACCTGACGTCGCACCGGCGAGGCGAGGCGGCCCGTCAGGGGAACGCGGGCGCGGGGCCCAGGTGGGGGGTCAGAACAGGCTCATCAGCGCCTCGGCCGCGTCCATGGGCGGCGCGTCCCCGTCGGGCAGGGCCAGTTCGAACCACACGGTCTTGCCGCGCGGTGTCCTGCGCGAGCCCCAGGCGGCGCTGAGCAGGCCGACGAGCTGGAGCCCGCGCCCGCCCTCGTCGGTGTCGCGGGCGCGGCGGCGGCGCGGCTGCACCAGGCCGCCGTCCCAGACCTCGCAGACCAGGGTGCGGTCGAGCAGCAGGCGCAGCCGGATCTCGCCCTCGCCGTACCGCAGGGCGTTGGTGACGAGTTCGCTGACGAGGAGTTCGGCGGTGTCGACGAGCGCGTCGAGGCCCCACTCCCGCAGCCGCGCGCACGCCAGTTCGCGGGCGTGGCCCACCGAGCGCGGCTCGCGCGGCAGCGCCCAGTCGCCGACGTGCTCGGCGGGCAGCCCCTGCACGCGCGCCAAAAGCAGCGCGATGTCGTCCTCGCCGTGGTGGGTGTCGAGGGTGCTGAGCACGTGGTCGCAGATGTCTTCCAGGGCCCGCGCGGGGTCGGTGAGCGCGCCGACGAACGCGGTCAGGCCCTCGTCCAGGGGGTGGTCCCGGGATTCGACGAGGCCGTCGGTGTAGAGGGCGAGCAGCGCGTCCTCGGGCAGGTCGACGTCGACCTCCTCGAAGGGCTCGCCGCCGACGCCGAGCGGCATGCCGGGCGGCACGTCGAGCATGAGGGCGCTCTCGCCGGGTTCGACCAGGACG
Organism: Streptomyces sp. NPDC043996; assembly: GCF_056435225.1. NCBI lineage: Bacteria > Bacillati > Actinomycetota > Actinomycetes > Kitasatosporales > Streptomycetaceae > Streptomyces > Streptomyces sp. NPDC043996. The sequence continues at coordinate 325,742 of NZ_JBWKEY010000001.1, forward strand.
GGTGGCAGATGGCCGGCGTTGGCGAAGGTGACGCGGCGCGTGACGGCGTCGTACACGGCGTACACGCAGGTGGCGAGGTAGACCTCGGCGAGGTCGTCGGCGTCGTGGCCCTGGGGGTGCGCCGTCGACGGGCGGGAGGTGCGGCGCGGGCCCGCGGGGTTGCCGAGGCCGCGGGCGATCTCGTCGAGGGCCTCGAGCACCTCGGCGGGCTCCAGGTCGAGCAGCGCGAGGGTGCGCACGGCCGAGCGCAGTTCGCCCATGGCGACGGCGGCGCGCAGGCCGCGGCCCATGACGTCGCCGACGACGAGGGCGGTGCGGTGCCCGGGGAGTTCGATGACGTCGAACCAGTCGCCGCCGACCTCGGTGGCCGCGTTGCCCGGCAGATAGCGGCAGGCGATGTCGAGCCCGGCCGCCTCGGGGTCGCCGGGCGGGAGCAGCGAGCGCTGCAGTATCAGGGCGCGCTCGTGCTCGCGGCGGTAGAGGCGGGCGTTGTCGATGCAGACGGCGGCGCGCGCGGCGAGTTCCACGGCGAGCGCGCGGTCGCGTTCGCCGAACGGCTCGCTGCCCTTCGTACGGGAGAACTTCGCGAGGCCCACCACGGTGTCGTGGGCGACCATCGGCACGGCGAGCGTCGACTGGATGAGGCCGCTGGTGAGGCGGTGTCCGGCCCCGGAGCCCTCGTCGGCGGCGATCAGGCGGGGGCGCGCGGTGCGCAGGGCGTCGGCGCACGGCGAGGTGAAGGGGAAGCGGTGCACGGAGCCGACGTCGATGGGTCCGGCGCCGTCGGGGAAGGGCGCGTCGGCGACGGCGCTGGCGAAGGCGACGCGGCGCAGATCGGCGCTGCCGTCGGCGAGGCCCTGGCGGGTGAGGGCGGTCTCGTCGCCGTCGAGGAGGCCTTGGTAGAGGTCGACGGAGGCGAGGTCGCAGAAGCCGGGGACGGCGACGTCGAGGAGCTCGCGGGCGGTGGTCTCCAGGTCGAGCGAGTTGCCGATGCGGGCGCCCGCCTCGTTCAGGAGGGCGAGGTTGCGGCGGGCGTGGGCGGCCTCGCGGGCGGCGGCGTGGCGGCTCGTCACGTCGTTGCCGAGGCCCGCGATGCCGATGGGGCGGCCCGAGCCGCTGTGCACGCGGTAGAGGTTGATCGTCCAGTGGCGGCGGTCGTTGCTGCCGGGGGCGGGGCCGACGATCTGCATGTCGGTGACGGCCTCGCCGGTCTCCAGGACGCGGCGCAGGGCGGCCTGCAGCCGGTCGGCCTCGTGGCGCGGCAGGTAGTCGTGGACGGTGCGGCCGCGGTGGTCGTCGACGCCGCCGCCGAAGACGGCCGCGAAGCGGCGGTTGGCGCGCTGCACCTTCAGGTCCGTGCCGAACAGCAGGAAACCGAACGGGGATTGTCCGAAAATGGCCTGCGAGGCGGCGAGGTCCGTCTCGATCTGCCGGAGCGCCTGGACGTCGACGACGATACAGACGGCGGACCGCTCGCCGTCCGCCGTCCGCGCGGGCATGACGTAGACCTCGGCGATGCCTTCCCTGGTGCCGCCCGGGCCGGGCGCCGCCGGGCCCGCGGGTCCTTCGTCCGGCTCGGGCAGGTGGAACGGGACCGATCCGGTCCACTCCCGGCCGTCGAGGATCTCGGCCATCTTGCGGTGGCCGCGCGGACGCAGCTCGGGCGCGACGAACGCCTCGATCGGGTCCTTGCCGACGGCGTCGCGCGCGGCCACGCCGAACAGCCGCTCGGCGCGGCCGCTCCACTGGTCGACGAGCCCGTCCGGGCCGATCGAGAACGACGCCACCCTGATGTAGTCGTAGAGGGACCCGGGCGGGCTGCTCTGCCAGGTGACGTCGTCAGGGGTGAGGGGCGGGTGCTCGACGCGCGCGGGGGTGCCCTCGCGCGCGCGGCGACGCGCGTCGGCGCCGGGTCGGGCGGCGGGTACGCCAGCGGCCGCAGGGGGGCCTACGGCGTCGGACGCGTCGTCGTCTACGTCCTCGTCGCCGGGTTCGCGGGCGCCGTGCGGCGGGCCGTTTTCGGCTACCTCGCCGCGGGCACCCGGGCTCTCGCCCGCGCCGACGTCCGCGCGCCCGCCCGCGGCGCCGCCCGCGGCCCCCCGGCCGTCGTCGCGCACGCCGCCGCCCGGGCCGTGGTCCACGCCGCCACCTGCGGTGGCACGCGCGCCGCGGCCCGTGCCGGGCTCCGCGGTCCCCGCCGGCTCCTCGGGCCCGGTGGGGCCCGTGTGCCCCGCCCGTGCCGTCGGCCGCGTCGAACCCGTTGCCTTCGCTGGTATCTCGCTCACGCGAACCGTCCCCTCCAGCTCACCGCGTCCGGCACCGGTCACCGGATGTGGCTGCCCGCAGTATCCAGCACTACGGTGCCGCCCCACACGCCGTTCACGATCACAGCACGGACTCAACCCTTTTTGGCCCGTGACCGCCTTGCGCCCCGTCCGCGCACTTGTACGTGCCGGTGCTTCCTGTCTTCTAACCGGGCAGCGCCAGCTCGAACCACACCGTCTTCCCCGTCGTTCCCGTCCGTCCCGGACGTGTGCCCCAGCGTCTGGAGGACCGCGCGACGAGCTGGATGCCGCGGCCGCCCTCGTCGTCGGGTGCGGCCACGCGCTCGCGCGGCGGGTCGGGTACGGGGTCGGAGACCTCGACGAGCAGGGTGCCCAGGGGGCCGCTCGGCCGGACCAGGCGGACGACGATGGGTCCCGACGCGTACCGCAGGGAGTTGGTCACCAGCTCGCTGACCAGGAGCACGGCGACGTCGCCCAAAGGAGCGAGGCCCCAGGCGCCCAGCTGTTGCCGGACGACCGCGCGGGCCCTGCGGACGGCGCTCGGGTCCGCGGGAAAGTCCCACTCGGCGCAGTCGCCTTCGGTGTCGATCACGCCGATCACTTCCCAGCCCAGCGGCGGAACCATGTCCGGTTTCATGGGGTTAATGGGCACATACCCGATATCCCGGTGGGATTACCGTGTTCAAGGTGGCACTGTGGCACGAACGGCGTACACAGCGCGCAACCCACCCTCCCCTAACCCCGCACGCCCCCCTGTACCCCTGCATCCCGGTGCCGCGGGCGGGGCACTCCTGGGTGCTGGCGCTCGCGGGTATCGGGGGGTGAGGGGGTATCGGGGAGGGCGCCCGGAAACCACCGCGTCACGGGCGGGCGGGTGGGAGAAAACGCCGCGGAGCGGCGGGAACCCCAGCGCCGCGGAGCGGCGGGAACCAGGGGCCGCCGCGGAGCGGCGGCGACCTCAGAACGGCGCGCCCGCCAGGGCCCGTACCGCGGGCACATCCCCCGGCAGCCACTCCACCGCCCACTCCTCCCCCGGCTCAAGCCACCGCAGGGCATCGTGGTCCTGAAGGGCCCTGGGCACCCCCGCGACAAGCCGGGCCCGCCACACCCGCATCACGTACCCCCGCCCGAGGGGGAACTCGCCGGGCACCCGAGCCACCGGCTCCGCGTCGACGCCCAGCTCCTCCTTGAGCTCGCGTACCAGCGCGTCCTCGTCCCGTTCGCCGGGCTCCACCTTGCCGCCGGGCAGCTCCCAGCGCCCGGCGAGCTCCGCGGGCGCGCTGCGGCGTGCGGCGAGGAGTCGGCGCTCGCCGTCGTACAGGGCGGCCCCGACCACCACGATCCGCTCAGTCATGCGCCGGAGCCTACGCCCGCGACGTCATCGACCGCCGTTCTGGTTCAGCCGCTCCACCCAGTACAGCTGCTGGTGGCCGCGGTCATCGAGGCTGTCGGCGATCTTCTGGGCCTCGGCCTTCGTCGCGTACCTGCCGACGCGGTAGCGGTTGCCGTTGTCGTCCTGCCGTATCACGAGCCAGGGAAGTATGACCGTCCCGTCGTTCATGCCGTCCCTCCGCTCCCCGCCCCCGGCGCACCCCACGCCTCGATCAGTAAGGAAACCGCATTCCGCATATGCCCGAGCTTACGCCCGACCTTTACGCAGCGGATACGACTTTGCACAAAGAGATACGCAATCGGCCAGCGCGGAGGGGGCGCGTCCTCCCGGACGCGCCCCCTCCAACGGTCGGCACCGCTCGTGACAAGCCCCGACTCAGCCCTCTTTACGACCCGTTGACCCCGGCACTCCCACGGCGCGCGCCCCCTCGGCGGGCACGCTCGGCAGCGGCATGAGGACGGGCCCGCTCAGGGGCTCCTTGCGGCACCGGTCACCGCACTCGGCGTCGAGCGAGCAGCACAGCGAGCAGATGGGCCCGGACTGGACGGGGCAGTCGGCGATGTCGGGGAGTTCGTACGCCGTCGCGCACACCGCGCAGGTGTGGGTGGCGGTCACGTCCGCCACCGCGACGTGCGGACCGTTCACCGGGTTGGGCCGCGCCAGGTAGTAACGGCCCCCGGTCGCCCACGCGATCAGCGGGCAGAGCGTCAGCGCGAGCCCGGCCGCGATGAACGTGGAGAACGCCTCCGCGTACCGCCCGAACACCCCGAAGAACGCCAGGATCGAGACGGTCGACGCGATCGCCATCGCACCGAACCCCGCCGGGTTCACCGCGTACAGGTACGCCCGTTTGAACTCGATGTACGGCGGGCTCCAGCCGTAGCGCTTGTTGATGACGAGGTCGGCCGCCACGGCCACGATCCAGGCGATGCCCACGTTCGCGTAGAAGCCGAGCAGCGTGTTGAGCGCGGCGAACATGTTCATCTCCATCAGCGTCAGTGCGATGGCGAGGTTGAGGAAGATGTACCAGACGCGGCCCGGGTGCCGGTGGGTCAGCCGGGAGAAGAAGTTCGACCAGGACAGCGAGCCGCTGTAGGCGTTCGTTACGTTGATCTTGATCTGGGAGACGATGACGAAGACGGCCGCGGCGGGCAGCGCGAACGAGCCAAGCCAGGGGCGCAGCGCCTCGATCTGCGGAGCGATCGGTTCCAGGGCGTGTGTCCTGCCGACCGCTGCCAGGGCCACGAAGGCCAGGAACGCGCCACCGAGCTGTTTGGCGGCGCCGATGACGACCCAGCCGGGCCCGGCCGCGAGAACGGCCAGATTCCAGCGCCTGCTGTTCGCCTCGGTCTTGGCGGGCATGAACCGCAAGTAGTCGGCCTGCTCGCCGATCTGGGCGATGAGGGACAGCGCCACGCCGGTGCCGAGCCCGTAGCCGATCCAGGAGAAGCCGGGCCCGGCGCCTTCCGTCCCCTCGAACGAGCCGAACGCGCCCCAGGCCCCGGGCGCCTCGAAGGCGAGGACGACGAAGGGCAGGGCGAGCCCGACCAGCCAGACGGGCTGGGTCCACGCCTGCACCTTCGCGAGCGCGCCCATGCCCCGGAAGACGATCGGGATGACGATCAGCGTCGTCACCAAGTAGCCGATCTCCAGCGGCAGTCCGACGGCCTGGTGCATGGCCTGCGCCATGATCGAGCCTTCGAGCGCGAAGAAGATGAAGGTGAAGGAGGCGTAGATGAGGGAGGTGAGCGTCGAGCCGAAGTAGCCGAACCCCGCGCCCCGGGTCACCAGGTCCATGTCGAGGCCGTACGTCGCGCAGGCCCGCGCGATTGGGACGCCGGTGCCGAAGATGACCGCGGCGGCGGTGAGGATCGAGGCGAGTCCGCTGGTGAAGCCGTAGGTGAAGACGATGGACGCGCCGATCGCGAAGTCGGCGAGGTAGGCGATGCCACCGAGCGCGGTGGAGGCGACCATGGCGGGCGACCAGCGGCGGAAGGAGTGCGGGGCGTAGCGCAGCGAGTAGTCCTCGCGGCTCTCGTCCGCCGCCAGCTTGGCGTAGGCGCGCCGGGGCGGCGGGCCCGCCGCCGCGTGCTCGTCGTCGGGCGTGACCGTATCCGTCATGTGGGTTCCTGGCTTCCGGCCGGACTGCGGGTGGGTACGGGGAGGGAAGGTAGGAGCCTCGCGTGACGGCCCGCCGTCATCGGGCGTTGCCCGGGTGTTACGGGTGCGGGGCGGGCGTTAACACGCGATCACGCCCCGCGCGCGGGGGTTCAGCGCACGGGTTTCAGCGGACGGGTTTCAGCGGACGGGTTCGGCGTACGAGGGTCAGCGGACGGGCAGGTGGTAGCCCACCCGGTAGCGGTCCGCGGGGACGACGATGTCCGCGGTCTCCACGGGGCGCCCCGAGGCGTAGTACGTGCGCTGCACGACCAGGACGACGTGGCCCGGCACGCCGCCGAGCGCGAGCAGTTCCTCGGCGAGTCCGGGGCGGGCGCCGACGTCCTCCGCCACGTTGTCCACGATCACGTCGATGGCGGCCATGCGGTCGACGACGCCGCAGCCGCCGAGGGGCCCCTCCTCGGGGAGCATCACGGGGGTGCGCCCGGTGACGGCGAGCGGCTCCCAGGAGGTGGAGAGCATCATCGTCTCGCCCGCGTCCCGGTAGACGTACTTGGTGCACATCACGCGGTCGCCGACGCGGATGCCGAGCCGCTCCGCGACCGCGCCGTTCGCCTCCGCCTGCTCGCTGCGGGACTCCCAGGTGCCGCGGACGCCGTCGGCGGACTGCTCCTGCCGGAACGGCGAGGAGGCTCCGGGGCCGCGGAAGCCGGTGCGCTCGATGCGGCGCGGCACCGGGCGCTCACGCACATAGGTGCCGGATCCGGAGCGCCCCTCGACCAGGCCCTCGGCCATGAGGACCTTGCGGGCCTCCAGGGCGACCGTGTCCGACACGCCGTACTCCTCGCGGATCCTGGCCTGCGAGGGGAGCCGGGTGTGCGGAGGCAGCGAACCGTCGACGATCTTCTTGCGGAGATCACCCGCGACGCGCAGATACGCCGGCTGCTCACCGAAAGTCACTGGCCACTCCCATCAGGTTGACAGACAGCAACAGCGTGGCAACCGTCGGTTGTGGCCCGCAACCCTAGGCCAAGGAATCACCCGAAGTGATGATTTCCTGGCCCGCAGGGCTTTACGCAGGTCCTTTCAGGCGTTATAGCCCTCAACTACCACCGTGATCAGCGAAGTTGCCCCCACCGTCCGAGGCGAACGCCCCCGGACGCGCCTCGTCCCCGTGACGCGGCCGGAGCCGCACCACGGGGACGAGGTCAGTCACCCGGAACCGGAGGCGGAATCGAGGTCAGGCTCAGAACTGCAGGCCCCAGATGTCCAGCGTGCCCTCGTCCTGGTCCGCGTTGTCCGTCACCCGCAGCTTCCAGGTGCCGTTGGCGGTCTCGGAGGACGCGTTGACCGTGTACGAGGTGTTGATGTCGTCCGAACTGCCGCCCACGCCGAAGTCCTTCAGGACGTACGCCGTGGTGTCGGGGGCGACGAGCTCGACCTTCAGGTCACCGATGTACGTGTGCTTGATGTTGACCGGCACGCTGAGCGTCGACGGAGCGTTGCCCGGGACGCCGGAGACCGTGAGCGGGGACTCCACGGCGGAGTTGTCGGTGATGGAGAAGTCCGCGCCGTTCTCGAACTTCGGTCCCGGCGGGTTGGTGCCGCCCGGGCCCACGTAGAGCAGGCGGTTGGGCGAACCGGTGCCGGGGCTGCCGACCACGTTCGGGGTGGCGGCGGTGACCAGGGCCTGGGAGACCTGGGCCGGGGTGGCGGACGGGTTCTCGGCCACGTAAAGCGCGGCGGCGCCCGCGACGTGCGGCGAGGCCATCGACGTACCGTTGAGGGTGCTGGTCGCCGTGTCGCTGGTGTTCCACGCCGACGTGATGCCCGAGCCCGGGGCGAACAGGTCGAGCACGGTGCCGAAGTTGGAGTAGCTGGCCTTGGCGTCGGTGTTGGTGGTGGCGCCGACCGTGATGGCCTCGGTGACGCGCGCGGGCGAGCGCGTCGAGGCGTTGGTGGACTCGTTGCCCGCCGCGACGGCGTAGGTGATGCCCGCCGCGATGGAGTTGCGCACGGCCGTGTCGAGCGCGCTGTCGGCCGGGCCGCCGAGGCTCATGTTGGCGACGGCGGGCTTGGTGGCGTTGCGCGTCACCCAGTCGATGCCCGCGACGACCTGGGCGGTGGTGCCGGAGCCCTGGTTGTTGAGCACGCGGACGCCGACGATCTTCGCCTTCTTGGCGACGCCGTGCGCGGTGCCGCCGACGGTGCCGGCGACGTGCGTGCCGTGGCCGTGGCCGTCCTGCGCGACGTTGTCGTTGTCGATGGCGTCGTAGCCGTCGAAGGCCCGGCCGCCGAAGTCCTGGTGACTCTTGCGGACGCCGGTGTCGATGACGTAGACGGTGGCGCCCTCACCGGCCTTGTCCGGGTAGGTGTACTTCTGGTCCAGCGGGAGGTTGCGCTGGTCGATGCGGTCCAAACCCCACGACGGCGGGTTGGGCTGGGTCGCGGCGACCGTGTACGTGCGGTTCTGGACGACGGAGGCGACGGCCGGGTCCGCGGCGAACTTCTTCGCCTCGGTCTCGGAGGCCTGCACCTCGTAGCCGTTGAGCACCTTCTTGTACGTGCGCTCGATCTCCGCGCCGTACTCCTTGGCCAGCGCGCGGCCCTTGGCCGAGTCCGCCTTGGCGGCGTCCTCGTCGAGCGTGACGATGTAGCTGTTCGCGACCGCGCCGGGGGCGCCCGCGTACTGGATCCGACCTTCGGTCGCCTGCGCGCTGGCGCTCGCGGGGAGCGCGGACACGACGCCGAGGGCGACGGCCGTGGCGGCGGTCAGGGCGAGGGTGCCGGCACCGGACAGTCTTCGGCGGGTATGACGCGTCACTGCCATCTGAGGGGTCCTCCTCGATCGGTGGTGCGCTGGTGGGGGGCCGCGACAGGGGCATGACAATGCAGCGCCGACATGCCTACGTTGAGTTGATCAATGTTCAACTCCCTGTCGCCGTCGAAAGATTGACGGATCCATAGGAAACCCACAAGGGCCGGGTTCGGACGTAACGGGATTGCCATGTCCTCGCCATGGGCTGCCATGTCCTCGCCATGGGCGCGCATCACTGCCTCGCGAAACGCCCGCGCCCGGCCGGAAACCACCCCGCGGGCGGGCTGGCACCTGGCGCGAAACCGCCTTCCCTGGGGGGGCGACCGATCAGCCGACGGCCGCCCGACCGGCCGACGGCTACTCGATCGGCCGACAGCTACTCGACCGGACGGCTACTCGATCGGCCCGTCGCCGCGCAGCTCCAGGAGCTCGCGCAGCAGCCCGGCGGCGCGCTCGACCTCCCCGCGGTCCAGGCCCTCCAGGAGCCGGGCGTAGTTGCGCAGGTGCTCGACCATCAGCTTGTCCGTGAGCTCCTTGCCCTGCTCGGTGAGGCGGATCTTGACGGTGCGCCGGTCGGCGCCGTCCCGGACCCGCTCCACCAGACCCTTGGCCTCCATCCGGTCGATGCGGTTGGTGATCGCGCCCGAGGTCACCATGGCCGCCTTGAGGAAGGCGCCCGCCGTCAGGGCGTACGGAGGGCCCGAGCGGCGCAGCGTCGTCAGGACGTCGAACTCGCCGTTCTCGATGCCGTGCCGGGCGCAGAACGCCTTGGCCTCGCGGTCCATGACCCGGTGCATGCGCTGCACCCGGGCGAACAGCTGGACCGGCCACAGGTCCTCCGTCAGCTCGGGGCGCTCCTTCTCCCACTGGCCGACGATCGCGTCCACGAAGTCGCTCATCCCGGTCACTCTCCCTCTGGTCGGGCCCCTCGGCGGGCCACCGGCTCCGCCGGTCCCTCCGGGGTCGCCCCCTCAACGTACATCTTCTCAACCTTAAGACACTTGACGCTAAACGAAACCCCGTGCTTTTATCTCAACGTTGAGACTTTCAGTCTTCAGAAAACGAAGGCGAAGACGACTCAGTCGACCTAGATGACCTAGATGACCTAGCCGACCTCGACGACCTCGACGACCTCGACGACCTCGACGACCTCGACGACCTAAGGGAGCACGCCCATGTCCACCGCAGCCCTCTCCGCCCCCACCGCTCACACCGCCCGCCCCGTTCTCTCCCTCGCCCCCGAGGCCCAGGACCTGCTCTTCCGTGAGGCCCGCACCGCGAACACCTTCACCGACGAGCCCGTCACCGACGAGCAGATCCAGGCCGTCTACGACCTGGTCAAGTACGGGCCCACGGCCTTCAACCAGTCGCCCCTGCGCGTGGTGCTCGTCCGCACCCCGCAGGGCCGCGAGCGGCTCCTGCGGCACATGGACGAGGGCAACCGCGCCAAGACCGCCGCCGCCCCGCTCGTCGCGATCCTCGCCGCCGACCACGAGTTCCACGAGGAGCTGCCCCGCCTGGTGCCGCACGCGCCCGACGCGGGCCGCCTGTACTTCTCCGACCGCGCCGTCCGCGAGGAGTCCGCGCTGCTCAACGGCGCCCTCCAGGCCGCGTACTTCGTCGTCGGCGTCCGCGCGGCCGGGCTCGCCGCCGGGCCGATGACCGGGTACGACGCCGCGGGCCTGCGCGCGGAGTTCCTGGACGGCGACCACGAGCCGCTGATGGTCGTCAACATCGGCAGGCCCGGCGCCGACGCCTGGTTCCCGCGCTCGCCGCGCCTGCCGTACGACGACGTCGTCTCCGTGGTCTGACGTCCGCCCGCCGCACACCATTCGCTTCAGGGGGTTCCCATGTCCACCACCGCGCCCGCCGCCACCGCCACCCCGGTCACCCCGGTCACCCCGGCCGCCGCACCCGCCCGCCCGGGCCGGGTGCCCATCCTCTGGCTGGCGCTCCTCGCCGCGCCCGTCGCCGCCGGGGCCAACGCCCCGGTTCTGATCCTGCCGGACATGGCGCGCTCCCTCGGTGTCCCCACGGCCACCGCGACCTGGCTGGTCACCGCCTTCGCCTGGGCGATGGCGGCGGGCACCCCGCTGCTCGCCGGACTCCTCAGGCGGCGCGGCGCCGCCACGGTCCTTCGCCTGAGCGCGGCCCTCGTCGCCGGCGGCACCCTGCTCGTCGCCGCGGCGCCCTGGCTGCCCATGGCCCTCGCGGGGCGCGCCGCGCAGTCCCTCGGCGGGGCGGGCCTGGTCGCGATCGCGATGAACCTCGCGGGCGACGCCCGCCGCATGGGCGTGATCAGCTCCGGCTTCGGCGTCCTCGGCGCGGCGGGCCCGCTGCTCGGCGCGACCCTCACGCACGCGGTGTCCTGGCGGCTCGCGCTCGCCGCGTCGGCGCTCGCGCTCCTCGCGGTCCCCGCGGTCTCCCGGTACGCGGACCGCACGCCGCCCGCCCCCGGCCGCTTCGACGCCCGCGGCGCCGCCCTCCTCATCGCCCTCGCCACCTCCCTGATCCTGCTGCCGACCGCCCCGCTGCCCGCGCTCGCCGGAGCCCTGGTCGCCGCGGTGCTGCTCGCCGCGCACATCCGCCGCCGCCCCGAGGGCTTCGTACCGGCGAAGCTGCTTCGCTCCCCCCTCTTCCTGACCTCCGCGGTGCTCGGCGCCGCCCTGTCGACCTCGTACTTCACCCTCCTGTTCGCCGTGCCCCGGCTGCTCCAGGACCGGGCGGGCTGGACCACCGGCGCGATCGGGACCGGCCAGCTGGTGACGCTGCTCGTCGCCTCCGCGGCGTCCTGGCTGCTCGCGGCGGGCTCAGCCCGGATGGGGCGCGCGGCGGTGCGGACCGTCCTGGTCGCCGTCGGCGTGACGGCCGCGCTCACCGCCGCCTTCGCGGACTCGGGCGCGCTGCTCCTGCTGGCGGCCGGTGCGGCGGCGTTCACCGCGACCGGCGCCAACGCGACGCTGTCCGTGCACGCCGCGTCCGCCACCACCGCCGCCCAGCGCCCCACCGCGATCGGCCTCTTCGCCCTCAGCTACCAGCTCGGCGGCGCCTTCGGCCCCGGCATCGCCACCCTGCTCGTCCTCGGCTAGGCACCCCCTGACGGCCCAGGACGCGAACGGCCCCCGCCCTCCCCGGCGGGGGCCGCGGCTCATTCCCCGAGCCGGGGCCGCACGCGCCCCCACCCCGTCGCGGCCTCGAAGGCGGCGCCCGCCTCCAGGACGGCCCGCTCGGCCCGGGGCGGCCCCACGATCTGAATCCCCACCGGCAGCCCGTCCGCCGTGAACCCGGCGGGCACGGCAAGCGCGGGCCCACCAAGCAGCGAGACAAAGAACGCCGACCGCATCCAGTCGATATACGTCTCCTGCGCCCGCCCGCCCACGACCGCCGGGTACTCCGACTCCACCGCGAACGGCGCGACTTGGCTGACCGGCGCGATCAGCACGTCGTACCGCTCGAAGAACCCCACCGCGGCGAGCAGCATCCGGGTGTGCTCGGCCGTGGCCGCCGCGAGGTCGGGCCCGGTCAGCCTCCGCCCCTCCTCCACGTTCCACACCACGCTCTCCTTGAGCAGCGCGCGATGCTCATCAAGGACCGCCCCGAGACCCAGCTGGAACGCCTGCGCGCGCAGCACCCGGAACACGGCGTCGGCCCCGTCCAGATCGGGGCAGTCCTCCTCGACCCGCCACCCCAGCGCCTCGAACACCGCGCCCTGCCTCTCGAGCACCTCCCGCACGTCCGCGTCCACGGGCACCCGCCCGCCCAGATCGGGCGCCCACGCGACCCGCAGCCCCCGCGTGTCCCGCTCCAGCGGCGCCCGGAACGACGCGGCGGGCGGCGCCTCCAGCGACAGCGGGCAGCGCGGGTCCGGCCCCGCCATCACGGACAGCAGCAGCGCCACATCGGCGACGCCGCGCGCCATGGGCCCCGGCACGGTAAGGGTGTCCCACACGTTCGCCGTCGGATACGCCGGCACGCGCCCCGGCGTGGGCCGCAGCCCCACCACGTTGCAGAACGAGGCCGGATTCCGCAGCGAGCCGCCCATGTCACTGCCGTCCGCGATCGGCTGCAACCCCGCCGCGAGCGCGGCCGCCGCACCCCCGCTGCTGCCACCCGCCGACCGCCCGAGGTCGTACGGATTCCGCGTGGCCCCGAACACGGCGTTGTACGTATGCGACCCCGCCCCGAACTCCGGCACGTTGGTCTTCCCGAACCGCACCGCCCCCGCCCCCACCAACCGCCCCACCACCAGCTCGTCCTCCTCGGGCACATGCCCGGCGAACACCGCCGACCCCCACGTGGTCCGCATCCCCCGCGTCATATGCGTGTCCTTAAACGCAACAGGCAACCCATGCAACACCCCCACCTCCCCACCCCCAACCAGCCACTCATCCGCCCGCCCAGCCGCCGCAAGCGCCCCCTCGACATCCCACGTGACAACAGCATTAACCAGCGGGTTAACCCGCTCCCCCCGCGCCAGCACCGCCCCCACCAACTCCCGCGCGGAAACCTCCCGCTCCCGCACCATCCGAGCCAACTCCACAGCACCCAGAAAACAGAGATCGTCATCGCCCATGAGCATCCACGGTGGAGGCGACGGCCGCAGAGCGTCAACGGGGCATCTTCGCGCCGAAGTGTCACCTGAGTACACGCACCACCTGGGCACTGCGGCGCGATAACTCCTTGACCAGGGAGCCCAGTCGTCAGCTAGCGTAAACCCGCACCGCGTGCCCTCCTCGGAGGAACTACGCGACGCGACCCGCGGAGACGCTGGTCCTTTCGGTTCGGTGACACCGCGCCAAGGTGCGCTCCCGGCGGGAGCCATCCGGCACCGTCACCGGTCACAACCGAAGGGGACGCATTCCGATGGCTGCCGTCGAGTACACGCCCAAGCACCGCGTTTGGATCCGTGATGTCCTGGTGGGCATCACGGCGAGCCTCGGCTCGAACCTGATGTGGGCGCTGGCGCAGGACGTGGTGCACCGCCTCGGCTGAGCCAGGGCGGCGGGCGGGCCTTCCGGGCCCGCCCTTCATTCCTCCACAGCCCGGGTAATCTGCAGACGTCATTGCGGCCCGCCGGGCTTCCGCTCCGCTTCGGTGGAGCCACGAAGGACATGCCCCCACCCGCACGAGTCACTTCGTGCCTGGGGAACTGTCGTGCTCTTGCAACTGTCCGCGGCCGAGCTCGGTCCACTCATAGTCGCCCGTGCCGGATCCCCCCTCCTCCCCCTCACCGAACGACTGCTCGAAGAGCATGCCCGCACCACGGGACGCCCGGCCGATCAAGGCGATGTCGCGTCCTGGAACAACAGCATTCCCGTGGTGGTCCAGGCCCTGCTGGACTGTGGCCTCGGCGGAGTGGAAGTACAGGTCGAGGTCGACCTGCCCCACACCAACTCCGCGGTCGACCTGGTGCTGTGCGGCCAGCGTCCCGGCACGGGAACCGACTCGTACCTCGCGGTGGAACTGAAGCAGGTTCGGCACGCCACGGTCGATCCCCGCTGCCCGATCGCCGTCGACCTCGGGTTCGGCGACGGGAAGAACAAACTGCACCCGGTACGACAGGTCCAGCGCTACTGCGGGTACATGGTGCGCTACCTCCCCCACCTTCGAGAGACCGACGATCGGCTGATGGGGGTGGCGCTGCTGCACAACGCGCGGGACGCGGACGTGGAGGCACTGTTCGACCTGCCTGAGAGCGACCACGGCTTTCTGTACACACTCGACGACCTGAAACTGTTCCACAAGGCCCTCACCTCACGGTTCGCCCCCGCGTCAGGGAAGCGAGCCGCACGCGCGCTGGACGAGGCTCGCCGTGATCCGCTGCTCAAGGTCACCGATGTGGCACGGCAGCGGTCCGTCACCGGCGGCGGCCTCACGCTCCTCGACGAGCAGTACGTGGCAGTCGACCGGATCATCCGGCACATCGAGAGGGCCGCCCCCCGCACCGGCTTCGACGTCGGACTTTTCCACGACGTCGACACCGCCCCCACCCCTGTCTCCGACCTCGAGCCAGACCGCAAACGCGTCTACATCCTGCGGGGCGGCCCCGGCAGCGGGAAGAGCGCCGTGGCGCTGGAGCTACACCGTACGCTCGGGCTCAACGGCCGCGAGGCCGTGCTGGCCAGCGGATCCCACGCGTACACGGAGACTCTGCGCGAGATCATGCTCAGCACGGCACGCCAGGGGCAGCTGTCGAGCAAGAACACCGCAGCTCTCAAGCTGTACCAGTACTTCAACAGCTTCTCCGCCACGCCGCCGGACAGCATCGACGTCCTGATCTGTGACGAGGCACACCGCATGCGGCGCAGCTCGACCTACCGCTGGACGCCCAAAGAGCTCCGGGACGACGACCGGCCGCAGGCGACCGAGTTGATCAGGGCCGCCAAGGTGCCGATCTTCCTACTCGACGACCACCAGTCGATCCGCCCGGACGAGGTGGGCACTGCCAGCTACCTCAAGGAGCTCGCCGAGAGCAGCGGTTGCCTGGTGGAAGTGACGGATCTGGAGGGAACGTTCCGGGCGGGTGGCAGCAAGCGGTACCAGAGCTGGGTCCAGCAGCTGTTGGGGCTGGGCGTCTCCGATCCGGTCACCTGGCGACCGGACGGGAGGATGACGCTCACGGTCGCCGACTCTCCCGAGCAAATGGAGCGGTTCATCAAGGAACGTGGCCATGAAGGGGCGACGGCGCGCATCACCGCGGGCTTCTGCTGGCCGTGGAGCAATCCGGACGGGGATCAGCTCGTCGACGACGTCCGCATCGGCGAATGGCACTGGCCCTGGAACGTGAAGCCAGAGCACAGCGTGCCGAACGCGCCCAAGTCGGATCTGTGGTCGACCAACGCCCAGGGCATCAACCAGATCGGCTGCGTCTACACGGCACAGACCTTCGAATACGACTGGAACGGCGTCATCATCGGACCCGATCTGCTGTTCCGCGAGGGAAAGTTCAGGGTCGACCGGACTGCTTCCCACGACCCCGCCTTCCGCGGCCCGGTCGACGACTCGGTCGTCGACCGGTGCATCCGCAACGCCTACCACGTGCTTCTCACCCGCGGCGTCGTCGGCACGGTGGTCTACGCGGTCGACCCGGAAACCCACAACGAACTGCGCAGGCTCATCACGGGCACCATCGGCATGCAGCACTACGACGGCGCCCAGCCGAAGCTCACCGCTGAGGGGGCCCAGCTGCCACCCGCCTACCGCAAACGTCACGGGTAGCCTTGATCCCGTCGTAGCTGCGGCCCGCCGGGCTTCCGCTCCGCCTGGCGGAGTCACCAAGGACATGCCCCCACCCGCACGAGTTCCTTCGTGCTGCCTGGGGGCACCTTTTGTTGTTCCGCGACTCCGCCGCCACGGTGGCCGCCGAGTGCCTCTCCGGTGCTCTCTTCCTCCGTCTGACGGAACAGTTCGTGCACGTGCACGGTCACCGACCGGGTTCTTCCGAAGTCCGTTCCTGGGAGCGGAGCATCCCGGTGCTCGCGAGCGCGCTCAACGACGCGGGGCTCGGGCAGGTGGAGATGCTCCTGGAGTACGGACTGCCCCTGAACAGCAAGCGGGCCGACGCCGTCCTGGCCGGGGTGCACCCCGAGACCAGTCTGCCGTCGTACGTCGTCGTAGAGCTGAAGCAGTGGAGCAGCGCCGAGCCGGACGACGACGATCCGTCGCTGTGCCGCCTCGACGGATACGACCGGGCCGTACTCAACCCCGTCGACCAGGTGCGCGGCTACTGCGAGTACCTCGTCTCCTTCAACGGAGCACTGGCCGAGCACCCGGAACGCGTCAGCGGCGCCGCCTATCTGCACAATGCCACCGAGTTCGGCGTCAGCGGACTCTTCGAGGCCGAACAGAACGAGCACGGCCAGCTCTTCATCGGGGCGCGGCGCGGGGAGTTCATCGATTTTCTGCGTTCGAAGCTGAGTGCCGAGTCCTGCACCTCGGCCGCGGACGAACTCATCAACGGGAAGATCGGCCCGTCCCGGCAGCTCATGAAGGTGGCCGCTCAGGAGGTGCGCGAGCGGGAGCAGTTCGTACTGCTGGACGAGCAGAAGATCGCGTACCGCACGGTCCTCAACGCCGTCCACCACGCCAAACGGGCCGACCACAAGGAGGTCGTGGTCGTCACCGGCGGGCCCGGCACCGGCAAGAGCGTGATCGCGCTCTCGCTCCTCGGCGAGTTGTACCGGCAGGGCGTCACCGCACTGCACGCGACGGGCTCCAACTCGTTCACCACGACGATGAGGAAGGTCGCGGGCGCCCGGAAACCCGTGGTACGAGATCTGTTCAAGTACTTCAACAGCTTCATGACCGCCGAGCGCAACGGTCTCGACGTCCTGATCTGCGACGAAGCCCACCGCATCCGTGAGACATCGGCCAACCGCTACACACCGGCGTCGAACCGCACCGGCAAAGCCCAGATCGAGGAACTCATCGACGCGGCGCGCGTCCCGGTCTTCCTGCTGGACGAGCACCAGGTCGTTCGGCCCGGCGAGATGGGCACGGTCGCACAGATCAGGGAGGCCGCCGAGAAGAAGGGGCTCAGCTGCCAGGTGGTGCCGCTGGACAGCCAGTTCCGGTGCGGTGGCAGCGATGCGTATCTGCGGTGGGTGGTCCGGCTGCTGGGGCTCGAGGCCGGTGGACCTGTGGCATGGGAGCCCGACGACAAGATGCAGCTCGTGGTCGCGGACACTCCGGAGGAAATGGAGGCCTTCCTCGAGGACCGCCGCTCGCAGGCCTACAGTGCGCGCATGTCAGCGGGCTACTGCTGGAAGTGGACGAAGAAGGTGCCGGCCGGGCAGGCGCTGCCGGCTGACGTCACCATCGGCACGTGGGAACGCCCCTGGAACGTCTTCGGTGACCGGGCCGTCGGAGGGGCGCCTCCGGCCGCCCTGTGGGCCACCGATCCGGCTGGCTTCGGCCAAGTGGGATGCGTGTACACAGCACAGGGCTTCGAATACGACTGGAGTGGCGTCATCATCGGCCCCGATCTTGTGTGGCGAGGCGATCGCTGGGTCACCGACCGCACGGCGTCCAAGGACCCGGTCTTCAAGAAGTCGACCCCGGACGCGGATGTGGATCAGCTGATTCGCAACACGTACAAGGTGCTCTTGACCCGGGGAATGATCGGCACGGTGGTGTACTCGACCGACGCCGAGACCCAGCGAAAGCTGCGGGAGCTGACCGGCGCGACCTCGATCCTCACCACGATCTGATGTGCCCCTCAAAAGGGGCACATCATCGCTCCGCGGCCGTTGGCGCTGCCACGCCCGTACGAGATCCTCTGGCCCCGTGCGCGGGCGAGCGGCAGCTCATCGGCCACCCCGCAACGGGGGCCGCGACCGAGTTGCCGTTCCGTTCTGATGAGCGTGCGGCCGAATACGGCAGCTCTCCAGCTAGCCGGGCCGTTCGCTGCTCGGCTTGAGCCGCAGGCACTACCGTGAAGCCATGACTGCACTGCCCGGCTGGATGCGCCCGCCGCGCGCGGAAGGCTGGTTCGTGGAGGACTTGGACCGCCTCCCCGAGGCACCACGCCACACCGAGCTCATCGACGGAGCCCTCGTCTTCATGATGTCGCCACAGCGGTCCTGGCATCGCCGCCTCGTCACCGCCCTGACCACAACACTCATGGCACAGGCGCCGACCGGCTTCGAGGTCGAGCGGGAGATGACGATCCGCCTCGATGCCCGCAACCGCCCGGAGCCGGACCTCCTGCTGACGGACCTGCCCTACGACCCCGACCCACCTGGTACGCCCCGGAGGACGTCAAGCTCGTCGTCGAGGCCGTGTCCCCGGAATCCGCCCACCGCGACCGCACCGTGAAGCTCCGCAAGTACGCAGAGGCCGGCATCCCGCACTACTGGTGCGTTGAGGACGAGGATGGCGCACCTGTCGTCCACGTCTACGAGCTCGACAAACCGACCGGCGCCTACGCGCCCGTCGGCATCTTCCGAGGCACCCTCCAGCGCCCGGTGCCCTTCGAGATCAGCCTCGACCTCGACAAGCTCACACCTCCGCGGGGCAACTGAAAGTCAGCACCAAGTCAGCACGGGAATACAGAAGGGGTCGGACTCGATAGAGAGTCCGACCCCTTCTGGCCTGCACACTTGATGAGACTACCTAACGCGTAGCGACGAGGCAGCTACATGTTGAAGCGAAACCTTCAATACAGCGCTCCCACCTGCGAAAACTTTCCTTCAGGTGATCGTATCCAGCACCGTCGAGACTCATCCAGCACGTCAAGCCGCGGAGACAGACTCGCCTGGCTCCTCGACCGCCGGACGCATGGCACTCTGCATGACGTCTCGGCAACGACCCCACGCCTCGGGGACTAGGTGCCCGTAGATGCCTACCGTCGTCTTGATCGACTTATGACCGAGCCAGCGCGAGAACTCGCGGATCGGCACGCCGTTCGCCAGCATGGTCGAGGCGAAGAAGTGCCGCAGACTGCCGGGCTGCCGGGCGTGTATTTGGCCTTGCCGTCCACGTCGACCACGCCTGCCGCCACGCACGCCTTCTTGAAGTGGTATCCGAAGGTGGAGGCGGTGGGCATCGCACCCTTGCCACGCTGACGCGGGGAGAAGAAGACCTCCAGCCGCCGACGTCTGCCGCTAAGCCCTATGAAGGCCACGGGCACTGGCGCTCACCGCGACAAGTGGCCGTCGATTTCCTGCTCGACGAACGGAGCAGCCGGGATATCCCGGCACTCGCCCTCCGTTCGGTACTTGAGCGGCACGAAGGTTGTGCGGCAGTCATCGCGGTGCGCTTTGGGGCTGACCTGCCAGCGGACCCTGACGAAGCCAGACCGTCGGCACTCGGTGGAGAATGCGAGGGCCTCGCTGGGGCGCTGGCCGGTGTCCGACTGCAGGTAAACCGCGAGCCGGTACTGCGGGGCGATGTGCCCCGCGATCAAATCAACCTCGTCCAGCGTGGGAATCTCGTCCTCGTCTACCGCGCACGAGACTGCCCGGGATACCAGGACGCCGCGGGCGGGATTGTGCGGGATGCGTTTCTCAACGACGGCCACCTCTAGCATCGCGGCCACCATTACCAACCGATCGTTGATCGTGGAGACCGCTAACCCGGCGCCAGAGGAGTGCAGTCGCTTGGCGAACCCCTCGAAGTCGCGCCGTGCCAGCCCGGCCAGCATCTTCCGTCCCAGTCGCGGCACGAGATGGTTGTGGATGAACCCTTCGTAGTTGCGGCGCGTCGATTCACCGATGATCCGACGCTCCAGCCACTCCTGAGCCCAGACCTGCAATGACACCCGCCCAGGCACAGGATCGAAACGAACGTCGGCCTTCTTGTCGTTCTCGACCTTGTCGGCGAATGCATCCGCACCACCCGAGCCCACTCGCCGGGCAAACGACCTCTCCCGCTGCCGCCCTCGCCTACCGCCCGGCTCCCGGTACCGCACCGTCCACCCGTGCCGACACCGCGGACGGTCACAGGGGAAGTTCCGGTCCCGGACGTCCTTCTTGCACCTCTGAAAAACGCTCGCCACCCAAGCCCCGATGCGTCGCCTGGCCCGTGCTCGAAACCGTGCACTGGCGCTCCAGGACCCAGCAAGGCATTCTTCGCCAATCCGCTCTTTCCAGCGACTATGGCCCCAACCTCACCCGCAGCTCTGGGCCCACCGAGCCCCCTCACCGCACGCGCTCGCACCCCAACGCTCGCTGGCGCGTGAAGCGCACATCGACACCGGAGGCCATACCGCACTATGGTTAATGTATGGCTACCAAGAAGGTGACTATCACCCTCGACGAATCCCTGGTCGAAGCCCTGGCAGGAGCCGCCGAGGAAGAAGGCATCCCGCTCTCCCGCCTCGTCGCCGGAGCAGCCGAACGCGAGCTACGCCTACGTGCCGGCCGCGCCGTCATCCAGGAGTGGCAGGCCGAGCACGGCGCCTTCACCCCGGAAGAGCTCGCCGCCGCCCGCGCGGACCTGGCCGCTGGCGACGCCGAATACCTCAGCAGCTCGGGAGCCTCAGCCGCGTGAACATCCCCTACCTGTACGACGCCGGGGTACTCATCGCCATCGACAACGACGACCGGCGCATGTGGGCCCGACACAGCCTGGCCCTGGAAGACGGACGGGACATCCACGTCCCGTCCGTCGTCGTCAGCCAGGCATGGCGGGACTCCCGCCGCCAAGTCAGACTCGGCAAGTTCCTCGCCGGATGCCACGTCGTACCGGTCGGCCTCGAAACCGCCAAAACCGCAGGCATCCTCTGCGGCAAGGCCGGCACCTCCGACATCGTCGACGCCACCGTCGTGACCATGGCATCCAGCCTCGGCGCCATCATCTGGACCTCCGACCCGCACGACATCCACGCCCTCATCGACGCCCACGACATCAAACCCGCCCCCGTCATCCGCACCGTTTAAGCGCCGGCCATCTCCAACGACCAGCCCGTACAGGCTCAGAGATCGCCGAGGCGCAGACGGATGTTGCCACCTGCTCGCGTAACGCTCTCACTGCCCGCCAGCATGGTGTTATCCCCCATCGCGACCTGCACTCTTCCCGAAAGACGAAAGGCTCGCTCTACATGCACCGCCGCTCTGGCACCCACGCTGAAATCGTCACCGCCCGCTCGATCAAGTCCTGTTACAGCCAGACCCTGCACTGATTCATCTGGCGCAGCTTGTAGCGGAATGAGGGAATCCGAATACTGGATCTGCCCGGTACTCGCAGGCGCCCGGATCGCCACCGAACAGGGGAACGTCAGTTCGTGAGCGACGAATTTCGACCTACGGCTCAATCGTGAGTGACGGGAGTCGTCGAACCGGATATCCGAGGATCCTCGCTTATGATGGTGTAGGGGGTGCTAGCGTGACTGATCGTGCATCACGATCTGCCCCACCCGCCTCACTTGCCTGATGAAGGACTGGTTCGCCGCGTCAAGGCGCTAGCTTGTACAGCACCGTTGCAGGCATTGGATCAGCGCAAGGCATCGCTGGACTGGGCAGATGCCAAGGTGTATCACATGGCCGAAATCGCGTTGCACACGATCGATCAGGTCACGATCGCGATGGACTTCGACGCCGGAGCTGAGCACGCCAAGGTACTTGAACAGGTAAAACACTTCGTCGCTGCCCAGGCGCCCGACAGAGGCGACGCCGAGCACGCCGCTGTGGCCGACTGGGTGCTCCAGCGGCTGATCAATGTCGGCACCATCGAACGTGGATTCTCCTGGCACTATGGACTTGTCGGGGATGAGGGGACCTACAACCGCTTCGAGTTCGACTTCAAATTGTTGGTGGAACAGTCGACATCCGACGGGTTTTCACTGCGGGCCACCGACGAGGCCATCAACGTACTCGTCGGCGCATTGGACACAGACGTGGAATCCGCGCAGATCGCCGCCGAGGTCAAACTCGACAACCTCATCAGGCGTGGTCGGCTCGCCGACGCCAAACTCGCCGCCGAACAGGCCAGGTACCGCACGGTCCAATATGGAGAGACACTACGTCGCTACCTCGATGCCACCCGTCGCGACGTTCGCACGGTGGACTGGGAACGGGTAGTACCAGACCTGCTGTTGGACGCGCTTGAACACATCGAGGGCCGCTACACGGCGGAGCATGCCATCCTGACCAATATCACCGCCGCGCGGGACGACTCCGACGATCCGCGCCACAAGCAGCGGGCAGCGGAACTCGTAGAGATCGTCCGCGACTGCATCCGCCGTCATATGCAGCTCCAGAAAGCCGTACAGGAAGCGGGTGATCAGTTCCGTTCCGAACAAGACCGTCAGCTGTTCTCCGGCGAACCACAGCGCGCCGCGCTCCACTTGCACGGACAACTGCTCGTACCGCTGCTCGGACTTCCAGTGGGCCAAGCACTTGGGCCGGTGTACGACTTCTTCCGTGGGGCGGTCGCCCCGGCACCCCCTGAGGTTCTCACGCTGCCGTCACTTGTGGCGCGTCTTCTGCAACCACCCTCGGAGCCCGAGAGATTCGCCGGCGAGGTCCGAGATCCTCAGTTCAACCCTGTGCCGGAACGGGAATTGTTCACCCCCGAACATTTTAGGCTGGCGAGCGAGATCCTTTCCTTGCCCGATGGCTCCGCGTCTCTGAGCGACTTGCTCGCACGTGCGCGCCGCCATGAGCCTCAGGTCGCGCGGCTGGTGATGCACCGGGCGGCACACGCTTTCAATCCGTCCGTCGGTGACGCGGTGCGTGAGCAGGTACCTGCGGTCTTGATCGCCGTGCCTACCGGGAATCCCCTTCACAACACGCAGTTCGGCGGCGATGAACTGTGGCTCACAAAAGCGGGCGTAAGGCCAGTCGTCCCAGGATCGGAGGAGCCGGGTACGGCTCGGCACGAGGAGTTCGGTGATGAGATCTCGCTTCACGGATGATGACGCCGAGCAGGCCGCACAGCTGCTCGCTTTCGCGATGCGCCCTCGGCAGCTGCCGAGTCGCGACAACGCCTATCGGGAACTTCTGCGCCGCTACCGGCACGACGGCGCGTTCCGGACGTTGACCGGACGGATCGCCGCCGGTCTGGGGCTCAGGGTGCTGGGGGAACACGAGGACATCGGCCTCGCGATCGCGGCCGACGGCGGTTCTCCCTTCGAGACCAGGATGGAAACCTACGCCCGCCGCACTCAGAAGGAAGGCGGTTACGCCGAGCGTTTTCTGCACGGCATCATCCACCTTGCCGTCGCCGCGGTGTCCTTTCCCCGGCCGGACGACCTCGCCAAAGACGAGTACGTCGGCAGGGTCAATGTCGACGTGGTCGACGCCGTCGTTCGCGAAGCCTGCGACAGGCTGCGTGAAAAAGCGGCGGCCCGTGAGGAGTCGGCCGACGTACCCAGTGACGCACCGGAACTGGAATTGGCGTGGCACGCGTATGCCAACCGCCCGGAGGCATTCCCCACCAAGGACAAGCGTCGAGCGATGAACACCACCAAGGGCATGGTCTCCCGGGCTCTGAACTTCCTCGCGGAGCAAGGCTTCCTGACTCCGATGAAGAACGCCGGCGATGACGTCTTCCAGACCACACGGCGTTACCAGCTTCAGGTTCGTGAACTCGCGGCCACCAGCGCCTTCGAGGAGTTGGTGGCGCTAGGCGTGGTCCCTCCCATGGCTGTGACGACCGGACCGGGAACCGTGGCGGAGGCCCCGGAAGATGTATGAACTGTCCCGAGTGCTCCTGCAGTCCGTCGGGCCCAAGGCGGCGCGCTACGAGAACGTTCTCCTGGACTTCAGCGGCGTCGGAGATCCCATCGCCGACCGCCCCGCCACCTTGTTCAGCGTCAGAGACGAGCAACCTGCCCGGCGCCCCTCTCCGGCCACGGTGCTCTTCCTTGAGAACGGCGGCGGCAAGTCCGTACTGATCAAGCTGATCTTCTCGGTCCTGCTGCCCGGACGCCGGCAAGTCGTGGGCGCCCGTGATCCTCGTACGCTGAGCGGCTTCGTACTCGACAACGATGTGGCCCACATCGCGCTGGAGTGGACACACACCCGCAGCGGGCGTCGGCTGGTGACCGGCAAAGTCGCCGAGTGGCGCCACCTCAAGGCGGCTCAGGACCCGTCCAACCTGCTGGAACGCTGGTACCACTTCCGCCCTACACGGGGGACCACACTCGACACCCTCCCTGTGGCCGAGGACGGACGATATCTACGGCTGACCGATTTCATCGGCGAACTCGACGAGGCACAGCGGACTGATCCCGAACTCGAGTTCGATCATTTCCGCGTTCAGTCCGAGTGGACGGAACGACTCACCGACCTCGGCTTGGATCCCGAACTCTTCCGCTACCAACGGGCGATGAACGCCGGGGAGGGTGAGGCTGCCGACGTCTTCTCCTTCGCCAGCGACGCCGCTTTCGTCGAGTTCCTGTTGTCGGCCGTGGTGCCCACCGGACCGGCACAAGATCTCGCCAACCTACTGAACTCCTACGGCGACAAGCTCGGGAGGCGTGGTGCGCTGACCCTGGAACGGGACTTCGTGGCCGGCGCGTTGGAGTTCCTCGAACCGCTGGCCGGCGTCCACATCACCGCTCTCACCGCCCAGGAGGAGCAGCGGGCCGCGAGGAAGACGCTGGACGCCTTTGTCCGTTCGGTGAAGGTACGCGCGTTCCGTGAGGCCGAAGCCGCGAAGGCGAGCGAGGTGGTTGCCGAACGCCTCGGCGGCGACCTACGACGGGCGGTGCTCCACCACGAGAAACTCACGGACGCTGCTCGTGAACTCGGCCGTCTCACAGCGCTGTTGAAGCTGGACGAAGCCGAGGAGGAACAGCAGAAAGCCCGCGCCGCGTGGAACCGGGCGCAGGAGACCGAACGCGCCTGGAAGGTCGTACCCCGCCTGGCCAAGTGCCTGGAAGCGACCGCCAACGCGAACCGCTTGCGTGAGCTGGTCCGGCGTACTGAGGAAGCCGCCCTTCCGGCACTGCAGGCCCGGGACGCCGCGCTGGAGGTTCTCGTCAGGGCATTGCGCACCATGTCACAGCGCCTCACTGAGCAGGCGGAGACGGCGCGACATCAGGCAGAGAGCGAACACACGCTGTCCGAGCAGGCTCAGGCCGAATACAACGCGGCCGTCGGCCTGGCTGCCGAGCACCGGGCACAGGCCAAGGCACTCGACGCCCGTATCCAGGAAGTGCGGGACGACCTCGCGGACGCCATGCGCGAAGGTCTGCTGAGCGACGGCATGACGGCTCGTGACGCCGCGAGGCAAGCCGAGGAGGAGGCCCGCCAGAACGCCGAGGAGATATCCCGGCAGGAATCCGCCGCCGAGGACGCGGCGGGGATTCACGATGCTTCCCGCCGAGCTTGCCAAACCGCCGAGCAAGCTTTGGCCGAGACCCGGCACTCTCTTGATCTGGCCCGCCGCGACTGGACGAGAGCCGACGAGCGCACCCGTGCGCTGGAAGCGGAGATCCAGCCCTTCGCACTCCTGGACATCGAACGTCTCGACCTTGAGGTGGACGCTCCCAGACTGGTCGGCAAGCTCGCTCAGCGACGTGATGCCGCCGATGTGGCAAGGACCGAGATCCGTATCGCCATGGTCCGTGACGAACGTGCCAGGCTCGCGTTGGAGACAAACGAACTACTGCCACCCTCCCCGGAGGCTGCGGAAGCGTGCGAGACACTGCGCGAAGCCGGTGTCGACGCCTATACCGGCTGGGACTACCTCGCTGGTCTGCCCCGGGTCGAGCGGCGTCGTGCGCTCATCGAGCGCGTACCGCATCTGGTTACGGGTGTACTCCTGAACGATCCCGAGCAGACGGCGCGGGCCACGGAGATCCTGGCCTCCCGGAAGCTGTGGCCCAGCACGCTGGTGGCCCTGGGAACCACCACGGACATGCACGAACCCGATGTATCGCTCTCAGGGCTGGATTTCGTGGTGCCTCCGCATCCGGCACTGTACGACGAGAGGGCAGCCGCGGAGGAGCGGCTCGCCCTCGGTCGTCGCCATGATGAACACCGCGCGCGGATCGCGGAGTGGGACGCTCGGCAACGTGTGTTCCTCACGTTGCTCAACCGCCTTGAGGAGTGGCGGGCGGACTTCCCTGACGGAAAGCTCACCGAACTGCGCGAGATCGTCACCGTCCGGGCGCAGGCTCACGACGAGGCCCAGAAGGAGCTGACCGAGCAGACCGAGAAGCGTGAGGTCGCAGCCGCCCGTCTCAAGGCCATTCGCGAAGCCATTCCGCCGCTTCGTACGGCGCAGTCGGCACTGGAAACCCGTAAGTCCACATTGCGTGGGCTGGCCGGCCAGGAGGTGCGGATCCCCGACTGGCAGACCGCTGTAGACCAGGCGCGGACAGCCGAGGTTCGAGCACGAGAGACCGCTCAACAGGCGGAAACGGCCGCCGAAAGCCACCGCGCCGCCAGCGCCGAGCACGTGCGCACGATGGACCGCCTGACCGGCTCCGCACATCGTATGACCGCCGAACTGAATGAGCTTCCGGGCGCCGACGCCATCGCGGAGAACAGGTCAGAGGCTCCGGCGGAACCGCTCCCCGTGCTGCGCCGTGCCTACGAGGCCGCGGCCATCGAGTACGAACGGGCATCCGTGGGAGCCGACCTGCTCCTCGACATGCGCCAGGCAGAGCAACGCGAGAAACAAGCGGCGCAGGAGCTGGGTGATGATTCTCCCGAAACACGAAAAGCCGCCCAGGCGTTGCTGAACGGTCCCGACGGAGTGGACGGCGCGAGCCGGGCCGCCGCTCAACGCCGTGCCGAACAGGCGGTCTCCGACCGCCAGAGCTCACTGTCCGAGGCGGATGCGAGTGTCGCGGAGCATCGAGCGGTCCTCAAAGACTTTCCGGAACCGCTCACCGACGTGGATCTCGCTCCCTACGGCCAGCCGCTTCACGTCTTGCACGGTATGCGCCTGATCGAAGCCGCGGAGCACGATCGGGACGAGGCGGAACGTATCCGGCGCGAACTCGCCTACCACAGCGAGCGCGCCGAGCGCACGGCCGCCGCTCTGCGCTCCTCCGCGCAGAACTTCACGGACCTGATCACCGTCCTGTCCCGGTCGGGTGAGCCTCGCGAAGACGACATACCCTATGAGGGCGGTGTCTCGGCAGCCCGGGACCGACACGCCATGCTGAAGACCGAGTACGACCAGATCGGGACAAAGGTCGAGGCGGCACTCGCCGAAGAACGAACGCTGACTGACCAACTGGTCGGGTTCGCCGCGGACGCGCGGTTCGGGGGGGTGCCCTCCCCCAGCCGAACCGTCATCCAGTCCTGTCCTCGTGCCGAACAGCCGGCGCGGGCGGCCGAATGGAGTGACAGCCTTCGCCCCAGACTCCGTAGCCTGACCGTGGACCTGGATTCCATCGATCGTCACCGTCGGCAGATCGTGCTCCAACTGTGCCAGCAGGTGCAGGAGGCACTGCGGACCTTGAAGCGGGCGCAGTCCCTTTCCCGGCTGCCCAGAGGGCTACAGGAGTGGTCCGAGCAGGAATTCCTGCGGATCCGCTTCACCGAGGTCTCCGAAGAAGCACTGGAGGACCGGCTCGGCACGGTCGTGGACGAGACCGCCGAAGCAGTGATTCAGGGAAAGGAGATCAAACGGGACGGCTTGGCCCTGCTGTTGCGCGGAGTCACGGAAGCAGTGGCTCCTAAGGGGTTCCGAGTGCGGATCCTCAAGCCTGACGCCGTTCTACGGACGGAACGGGTGCCCGTCTCGGCCATGAAGGACCTCTTCTCGGGTGGCCAGGTGCTGACCGCGGCCATCGTTCTCTACTGCACCATGGCAGCGCTGCGCGCGAACGAGAAGGGCAGGGTCCAGCACCGCCGGAATTCGGGTGTGCTGTTCCTGGACAACCCCATCGGTCGTGCCTCGGCCGGTTACCTGCTGCGGCTTCAGCAGTCGGTCGCCCGTGCGCTGGGTGTCCAACTCGTCTACACCACAGGGCTGAACGACCTGGCGGTCCTGGACTCCTTTCCGCTCGTCATCCGTCTACGCAATGACGCCGACCTACGCGCACACCGCATGTACCTCACCGTCGTGGGCGACAGAAGGAAGCATCTTCTCGAGCCTCTTGAGGAGGGTGAGAACCCGGTGATCACCTCCATCAGGTACCACGCACGTGCCGAGGCAGAGCACAACCACCACCAGGATTCCAAGGAAGAAAGCGTTGACCGATCTGAGTCGTCCCGCGCGTGAGCTGCTGAACGCGCTTCATAAACACGCCCGTTCGCAGAAGAAGTGGGACGGCACGCGTAAGGCAAGCGTCTCTCTGTCGGCGTTGCGTCGTGTCTTCCGTACGGTGCCCCATCCGAAGGTGGAGGGCGAGCTGGAGTCGGTGGTTCTGAGCCGCCGTCTGGACGAGCTGTACAAGTACGGGGCCATCGCGGCGATGAAGGGCGACGACGGGGAGAAGATTCCGTTGCCGAAGGGCGTGTGGGTGCTGCCCACCCACCAGGCGGCGAAGAAGGTACGGGAGCCCCTCCCACCGCTGCATCCGAAGATGCGCGAGGTGGCCAGGTACTGGGACGACGCCGCACTCAGAACCCGGATCGGCTATCGCGCGGTCAACAACTGGTTCCTCTCCGAGCCTGACATGAGTCCTGCGCCAAAACGTGAGCGTGCTCTTGACATCTTCGGCAGTCGCACCTACTCGGGATGGTTCGATGCCGAAGAAAAGGCGTTCGACGAGTTGGGGGGGCCGTTCTTCTCAGACCGGGAATCCCTCTACAAACTACTGCAAATGTATTCAGCGCCGCCCCAAATCCTCACCGAGAGGCTCATCGCAGAGAGCGACGGTTATTACGGGCAGGTCGGCGACGGTGACATTCTCCTGGTCGTAGAGAACGTCACCACGTGCTGGTCGTTGATAGAAGCGTTGGACGGGATGAAGGACCACGCAGTCGGCTACGTGGCCTGTGGGATGGGAAGTGCGTTCTTGGCCTCACTCGCCAGTGTGAAGATGCTGCGACACGGCAAGATCGCGAAGATTCGGTACTTCGGTGACCTCGACCCGACCGGCTTGTCGACCCCGGCGGCGGCCGCCGAGGAAGCCGACAAGGACAACGACCTCCCCGCAGTTCTGCCTGCGGTCGGGCTCTACGACGCACTGTTTCGCATCGGCACCCCGTTGCCGCGCAAGGAGAGACGCCTTACGACACAACAGGCAAGCGACCGAGTCCGCTGGCTTGGTCCTTCGCACCAGGCCCAAGCGACCGCGTTGTTGTGCGGCGAGGATCGCCTCGCCCAGGAATGGGTCAACCTGCGGTATCTGAAGTCGAACAGCGAGTGGCTCAGGGGCCTGGACAGATGAACGAGAGTTTCGCGCTCCCGCACCGCGATCCGAGTTTCCTCGGACGTGCCGAACTGGTGGACGACGTTCTTCCCGGATATCTGGATCGGGCAGATGACGGCGTACCGGTCGTACTCAACGGGCGAGTGGGCATCGGGAAGACAATGGTGAGCGGTGAACTGGCTCATCGGCTGCACTCTCGGTACCCAGACGTGAGCTGGATCGACGTGACAGCTGCCGGTTCTGGTCAACCGGCCGAACGGATCGCCGCCTGCCTCACCACTGTCCGCGGACGCACGGGACCTCATCTTCTGGTGTTGGACGGGGTGTCGGACCCAGAAGAGGTCGTCCGGTATCTGCCCCGGGACGAAACCAAAGTACTGATCACATCGCGGGCCGACACCGGGGTCTGGCAGCGGATCGCTCGTGTCATCCAGGTTCCGGTGCTGCCCCGAGAGGAGTCGGTACGCCTGCTGAGGACACGGGTCCATGGACTCACAGAAGCCGACGCCACGCTTCTGGCCGGCGCGTTGGACGACCTGCCACTTGCCATGGAGAACGCAGCGAGTTGGTTGACGAGCGGCATGACACCGGGGCAAGTAATGGAACAGTTGAAGTCCAGTGCTTCGAAAATCCTCAGCGGGTACCGCTCATCCGATTTCCCGAGATCGCTGGCAGGCCGACTGTTGAAGGCAGCGAATGTGCTTGCGAGCGGATCAGAGGAGGACCGGCGGATGCTTCATCTCCTTCATGCACTGGCCGTTCTCGGCCCTGATCCGTTTCCTACCCGAGCGCTGAGAGGGGACCGCTGGGAAGTATCGGATTCGGATGCACAGTACCTCCTGACTCTTTGCGACCTGCATCGCAGACTGGGAGGTCTACGTGATCGAGGGCTGATGATTTTACAGACGGGGGCGGCGAGGCTCGATGAAATCAGTGGCGCAGTTATCCGCGACCTGCTCGTCACCCGCCCTGAAGACGAGGTCGGCGCCTTTGCAATGGCGGAGCAGTTGTTGGTAGCAGCGACGCCAGAGCAAGCCGCAACGGAGGGAGCGTGGGGCGACTGGGCGCTGGTGACTCCATCCGTCCTCGCTCTCGATCCCGCGAACGTCCACACGGGGCCTGGCCGCAAAGCGATCCTTGACACATACGGCTACTTGGTGGACAGCGGCAGATACAAGGAGGTCATCGACGGTCTGTGCAATCTTCGCACTGCATGGGCGGATCACCTCGCGCAATGTCGAGCCGATGAACTGGTGGTGATGTCAGTGCTGGCTCGTGCCCACTTCGGACGTGGGCACTACGAAGACGCCGAGCGACTCAACTTGCAGGTCTACTGGGAAAGGGAGAGAAACCTGGGACCGAACGATCCCAGCACTCTGGCCGTGTTAGCGGATTGCGCGCTCGACCTCGGCGCCAAGGGCCACCACTCTGACGCGTGCCAGCTTGCCAAAGAATCCTGGCTGGAGCAATGCAAGATTTTCGGCGAGGAAAGCAGACCGGCAATGCGTACGGGAAGTTACCTGGCACGGCTTCAGACGCCGCAGGAACCGGACTCCGCTTATCGGCTGGGCCTACGCATTCACCGTCTCCAAATCGACCACCTCGGTGTCCGCCATCAGCACACCCTGGACACAGCCCATCACCTGGCGCTCTGTCTCGTCGCTCTGAACGACTTCCGGAAAGCCCTGCCGCTGCTGGAAGAGACCCTGAAATACCGGCAGGAGACCTTGCCTCCCGGCCATCCAGACACTCTCTGGACCGCCGCACATTGCTACCTACTATCGGCGGACTTGGGTCGTCCGGTGCACCAATCGGCCATGCGTTGGACATGCGATGGCCTTCGTCGAATTTTCGACGGGGATCACCACGTCATACGCCGCTTGATGGCAATGACGAAGTGCTGACCACCCGACATCAAATCCACCTTGTCTCGCACGCTACGGCCGAAACGGACCACACTCCAGCCAGAGTGGCATTTCGCGGGGAGCTGTCCCTTTCCCCTTCATTCGGAGCCGACCGCTACTTGAAGTGGGATTCGAGAGGACAAGGCCACCTCGACGGCACCGAGCGGGTATCGCTCGCCCAACGACACGGAAGGGGCCGAGATCCCGAGAGGGCTCGACCCCAGATCCACGCATTTCCTTAACGTACGGTAATTCTCTGATTACACATTGAACCGGAACTCCACCACATCCCCGTCCTGCATCACATACTCCTTGCCCTCCATGCGGGCCTTGCCCGCCGAGCGGGCCTCGGCCACCGAGCCCGTCTCCACCAGGTCCGCGAAGGAGATGACCTCGGCCTTGATGAAGCCCTTCTGGAAGTCGGTGTGGATGACACCGGCCGCCTCGGGGGCCGTGGCGCCCTGCTTGATGGCCCACGCGCGGGACTCCTTGGGGCCCGCGGTGAGGTAGGTCTGCAGGCCCAGGGTGTTGAAGCCGACGCGGGCGAGCGTGGCGAGGCCGGGCTCCTCGGCGCCGACGGACTGGAGGAGCTCCAGGGCGTCCTCCTCGTCGAGCTCGGCGAGGTCCGCCTCCAGCTTGGCGTTGAGGAAGATCGCCTCGGCGGGGGCGACCAGGGCGCGCTGCTCGGCCTTGAAGGCGTCGTCGGTCAGCTCGTCCTCGTCGACGTTGAAGACGTAGAGGAACGGCTTGGTGGTGAGGAGGTGCAGGTCGTGGAGGAGCTCCGCGCGCTCCGAGCCCTGGACGATGCCCGCCGAGAAGAGCGTGTCGCCCTTCTCGAGGATCTCCTTGGCCGCCTCCACCGCAGCCACCTTCGGCGCGATGTCCTTCTTGATGCGCGACTCCTTCTGGAGGCGCGGCAGGACCTTCTCGATGGTCTGGAGGTCGGCGAGGATCAGCTCGGTGTTGATCGTCTCGATGTCGTCCTTGGGCGAGACCTTGCCGTCGACGTGCACGACGTTCTCGTCGGCGAAAGCGCGGATGACCTGGCAGATCGCGTCGGACTCGCGGATGTTGGCCAGGAACTTGTTGCCCAGGCCCTCGCCCTCGCTCGCGCCGCGCACGATGCCCGCGATGTCGACGAAGTCGACGGTGGCGGGGAGGATCTTCTGGGAGCTGAAGATCTCCGCCAGCTTGGTGAGGCGGGGGTCGGGGACGCCCACGACGCCCACGTTCGGCTCGATCGTCGCGAACGGGTAGTTGGCCGCGAGGACGTCGTTCTTGGTCAGGGCGTTGAACAGGGTCGACTTGCCGACATTGGGCAGACCGACGATTCCGATCGTGAGCGACACGTGGCGACTTCCCGTTACGTGAGAGCTGGGGCTGTGGAGTGGGACTGGTGCGAGGGCCGGGCGGGCGGCCCGTGAGGCGGGCGGCTGCGCTCGCCGTCCCCCGGCGTCCGGGGCCCTCGTCGGCCCCGCACTGCCCGGGGCGCGATCCACCAGTCTACGGTGTACCCGCCGCCGCGCTCCGTCCGCTACCGCCTCCCCTTACCGCGTCCGCGTCGAACGCCGGACCAAGGTCGGCCAAAACGCGTGTCCCAGCGCCGGTTCCCCACCCGTCCGGACCTAGGTTGGTCCGGTGGAGCAACACAGGACCCGTCCCCCGCGCGCGCGGCCGCGCCCTACCGCGCCCCTGCCCGGCCAGGGCAGCCCCACGGAGTCGGCGACGGTCTACCGGGCCGCCTCCCGGCCCCCCGGCCCCTCGTCCCCGCTCACCCGCGCCCTGCGCAGAACCCCGGTCTACCGCGCCCTGTCCCGGATGCCGCTGTACCGCGCGCTGCGCCGGATGCCGAACCCGCGCCTGACCGGGCTCGGCAGCGGTCTGTTCGCGGCCGCCGTCATGTTCCTCCTCGCCTGCCTGCTGCGGCTGCTCTTCGGGGGCTCGCTCGTCGCGTACGGCGTGCTGTTCCTGCCCGTGAGCGCGCTGACCGCGCTGTGGGTGCGGCCCGCGGACCTGGTGACGGCGCCGGTCGCCGTGCCGATCGCGTTCGCCGCCGGGGTGCTGCCCATCGCCGAGGGTGCGGGCGGCTTCGGCGGCCAGTTCATGGGGCTGCTCACCTCACTGGCCCTGCACGCGGGCTGGCTGTACGGCGGCACGCTGGTCGCCGGGGTGATCGTCACCGTACGCAAGATCCGTCTGATGGCCCGCAAACGCCTACGGACCCGCCAGCAGTACCAGGACAGGCGTCCGCCTCGCCCCGGCAGCCAAGGCCGCAAGCAGATGTCCAGCCCGACCGGCGCGTAGACGAGACTCCAGGCACGGATTCAGCCCGACCGGCGTGCAGAAGAGACTCCAGGCACGGATTCAGCCCGTCCGGCGTTTGAGGACGAGGCCGAAGGCCGAAAAAAAGGGGGCGCGGGGACCACCCCGCGCCCCTCGCCGGTCAGGCCCCGGCGGCAGCCCCCGCCGACATCGCCGCCCCCACGATCCCCGCGTTGTTCTGCAGCGTCGCCGGAACCAGCTCCGCCCGGACGCCCTCGATCAGGGGCAGGAACTTGTGGGCCTTGCGGCTGACGCCGCCGCCGATGATGAACAGCTCGGGCGAGAACAGCATCTCCACGTGCGCCAGATACTTCCGCACGCGGCGTGCCCAGTGCTCCCAGGTCAGGTCCTCGTCCTCGCGGGCCTTGGAGGAGGCGCGGCGCTCCGCGTCGTGGCCGTTCAGCTCCAGGTGGCCGAGCTCCGTGTTCGGCACCAGCTTGCCGTCGGTGAAGACCGCGCTGCCGATGCCCGTGCCGAGGGTGAGCACGATGACCGTGCCGGTGCGGCCGCGGCCCGCGCCGAAGTGCATCTCGGCGACGCCCGCCGCGTCCGCGTCGTTCAGGACGGTCACCGGGGCGCCGCCGAGCCGGGCCGAGATCAGGCCGCGGATGTCCGTGCCGATCCAGCTCTTGTCGACGTTGGCCGCCGAGCGGGCCGTGCCGTGCGTGATGACGCCGGGGAAGGTGGCGCCCACCGGGCCCGTCCAGCCGAAGTGCTCGACGACCTCGCACACGCGCTCGACCACGCTCTCGGGCGTGGCCGGGTGCGGCGTGAGCACCTTGTGCCGCTCCCGCGCCAGGTCCCCCCGGTCCAGGTCCACGGGGGCGCCCTTGATCCCGGATCCGCCGATGTCCACACCGAAGATCTGCATGGACCCCACGGTACGACGCCGGACTGACAGTGACCCGGCGGTCACCCGTTCCACCGCGGCCGCTCCGCCGCGGCGGTCACTTCTTCGCGGACAGCTCCGCGGCCTCGGCGCGCAGATCGCGGCGGAGCTCCTTGGGCAGCGAGAACGTGATCGACTCGTCGGCCGTCTTCACCGTCTCCACGTCCGCGTAGCCGCGCTCGGCCAGCCATTCGAGTACGCCGTCCACGAGGACGTCCGGTACGGACGCGCCCGAGGTGAGGCCGACCGTCGTCACGCCCTCAAGCCAGGCCTCGTCGATCTCGCCGGCGTTGTCCACCAGGTGCGAGGCGGGCACGCCCGCCTCCAGGGCGACCTCGACCATGCGGATGGAGTTCGAGGAGTTCTTGGAGCCGACGACGATGACCAGGTCGGCGTCCTCGGCGAGCTTCTTGACCGCGGTCTGGCGGTTCTGCGTGGC
Organism: Streptomyces sp. NPDC043996; assembly: GCF_056435225.1. Lineage (NCBI taxonomy): Bacteria > Bacillati > Actinomycetota > Actinomycetes > Kitasatosporales > Streptomycetaceae > Streptomyces > Streptomyces sp. NPDC043996. The sequence goes on from NZ_JBWKEY010000001.1 coordinate 360,635, forward strand.
GTAGCAGATGTCGTCGCTGGGCGGCGAGAGCAGGTTCGGGAACTTGTTCTGCAGGGCGCCGACCGTCTCCATCGTCTCGTCCACGGAGAGCGTGGTCTGCGAGAGCCAGACGACCTTGTCCGGGTCGCGGACCTCGACGTTCGCCACGTCGTCCGGGCCGTCGACCAGGGTGATGTGGTCGGGGGCCTCGCCGGAGGTGCCGATGACCTCCTCGTGCCCCTCGTGGCCGATCAGGAGGATGTCGAAGTCCTCCTTGGCGAAGCGGACGGCCTCCTTGTGGACCTTGGTGACCAGGGGGCAGGTCGCGTCGATCGTGGCGAGCTGCCGCTCGGCGGCCTCCTGGTGCACGGTCGGCGCGACGCCGTGCGCGGAGAACATCACGATGGAGCCCTCGGGCACCTCGTCCACCTGGTCGACGAAGATCGCGCCCTTCTTCTCCAGGGTCTGCACGACGTACTTGTTGTGGACGATCTCGTGGCGGACATAGATCGGGGCCCCGTACTGCTCCAGGGCCTTCTCGACGGCGATCACGGCACGGTCCACGCCCGCGCAGTAGCCACGGGGAGCGGCGAGCAGGACACGGCGGGAGCCAGGCGTTGCAGTCATAGGCCCATCGTAAGGCCGCGTACGAGAGGTCAAAGATCGCCTCTGTGGGGAGACTGGAGCCACTGTGCGACCAGCGGAGGCAACCCGGAGGCCCGATGTCCGCCCACACCACGAACGCGCCCCAGCCGCCCGACGGAGGTGAGGGTTCCGCCGCAGCCGACGAGGGCCGGGGGCTGCGGCGCAGCCTCGGCTTCCGTGACCTCGTCGTCTACGGGCTGCTCTTCATCGCCCCGATGGCGCCGGTCGGCGTCTTCGGGACGCTCGACGCGAAGTCCCACGGCGCGGTGGCACTGGTGTACGTCGTGGCGACGGTCGCGATGGCGTTCACCGCTTTCAGCTACGCCCAGATGGTGAAGGTCGTCCCGCAGGCCGGTTCGGTCTTCGCGTACGCGCGCGTGGGGCTCGGAAACGGCGCGGGCTTCGTCGCGGGCTGGATGGCGATGCTGGACTACCTGCTGATCCCGGCCGTCGCCTATCTCTTCTCCGGGATCGCGATGCACGAGCTGGTGCCGGAGGTGTCCCGGTGGGTGTGGACGGCGATCGCGGTGGTCGTCACGACCGCCCTGAACCTGTGGGGCGTACGGCCCGCCGCGCGGATCGGCTTCGCGGTGCTCGCCATGGAGATCGTGGTCCTGGTGGTGTTCGTGGTATCCGCGATCGTGGTCCTCGCGCGGGACGGCGCGGAGCGGGGCTGGCTCTCGCCGCTGACGGGCGACGGTACGCAGGGCGCGTTCGCGCTGTCGGCGGTGGTGGGCGCGGTGTCCGTGGCCGTCCTTTCCTACCTGGGGTTCGACGCCATCGCCTCGTTCGCGGAGGAGGTCACCGGCGGGTCGGCGAAGGTGGCGAAGGCGGTGCTCTTCTGCCTGGCCCTCACGGGCGTGCTGTTCGTGGCGCAGACCTACCTGGTGGCGCTGCTCACGCCGGTGTCCTCCGCCGACCTGGCCGCGAACCCCGGTGACCAGGGATCGGCGTTCTACTCCGCCGTGGACACCTCCGTCGGCGGCTGGCTGCACGACCTGGTGGCCGTGAGCAAGGCGATCGGGGCGGCGTTCGCGGCCCTTGCCGGGCAGGCGGCCGCCGGACGGCTGCTCTTCGCGATGGCGCGCGGCCGTCGTCTGCCGCGCGTCCTGTCCCGCACGGAGTCCGGCACGCCTCGTGTCGCCCTCCTGTGCGCGGCGACGGTGACCCTGGTGGCGGCGGTGTGGGCGGCCCGCCGCGACGACGGCATGGACCACCTGGTGTCGGTGGTCGACATCGGCGCCCTCACCGCCTTCGCCCTGCTGCACGCGAGCGTGGTGGGCTGGTTCGCGGTGCGCCGCCAGGGCGGCCCCGTCAGCTGGTGGCGCCACGTCCTCGTCCCCGTCCTGGGCACCGCGATCGTGGTCGCGGTCATCACCGAGGCCTCCGGCACGGCCCAGGTGGTGGGCGCGATCTGGCTGGCGGTGGGGCTGGGAGTGCTGGTGGTGCAGGGGGTACGGAGGGACGAGGTCCCCCGGTGACCGCGAGGCGACAGGCTCCGTCGCGGAGCGGCGGCGCTGTCAGAGGCTGGGGCTAGTCTCGGCGGCATGGGTCTCAACACGTCCGCAGAAACCCCCCTCCCGGTGGGCGAGGTGTCCCGCCTCATCGGGGGCTGGATCGACCGTCTCGGCGCGGTGTGGGTCGAGGGGCAGATCACGCAGCTGTCCCGCCGTCCGGGCGCCGGCGTGGTCTTCATGACCCTGCGCGACCCGTCCCACGACATCTCGGTGAGTGTGACGTGCTACCGCCAGGTGTTCGACGCGGTGGCGGACGTCGTCTCGGAGGGCGCCCGGGTCGTCGTCCACGCGAAGCCGGAGTGGTACGCGCCGCGGGGCCAGCTGTCCCTGCGGGCGGCCGAGATAAGGCCGGTCGGCGTCGGTGAACTCCTTGCCCGCCTGGAGCAGCTGAAGAAGGCGCTGGCCGGTGAGGGCCTGTTCGCCGCCGACCGCAAGCGGCCGCTTCCGTTCCTGCCGCAGCTCATCGGCCTGGTCTGCGGCCGCGCCTCGGCCGCCGAGCGCGATGTCCTTGAGAACGCGCGCCACCGCTGGCCCGCCGTCCGCTTCGAGGTGCGCAACGTCGCGGTGCAGGGGGTGCACGCGGTGCCCCAGGTGGTGCAGGCGGTCAAGGAGCTCGACGCGCGCGCCGACGTCGACGTGATCATCGTGGCGCGCGGCGGCGGCAGCGTGGAGGACCTCCTTCCGTTCTCCGACGAGCAGCTGGTGCGCGCCGTCGCGGCGTGCCGTACGCCGGTGGTGTCCGCGATCGGCCACGAGCCGGACAACCCGCTGCTCGACCACGTGGCGGACCTGCGCGCCTCCACGCCGACGGACGCCGCGAAGAAGGTCGTGCCGGACGTCGGCGAGGAGTCCGAGCGGGTGGCGTTCCTGCGGGAGCGGGCGCGGCGCGCCGTGACGGCGTTCCTGGAGCGCGAGGAGCGCGGCCTGGCGCACGCCCTCGCCCGGCCCGCGATGGAGCACCCGCACCGCATGGTCGAGGAGCGCGAGGAGCACGTCACGGCGTACGTCGACCGCGCGCGCCGCACGCTCGGCCACCTCCTGGACCGCGCCGAGTCGGAGCTGACGCACACCCACGCGCGCGTGGTGGCCCTCTCCCCCGCGGCGACCCTCCAGCGGGGGTACGCGGTCCTGCAGAAGCAGGGCGGCTCCGTGGTCCGCGCGGCGGACGAGGTGACGGGCGGCGAGGAGCTGCGCGCGCGGGTCGCCGAGGGCGAATTCTCCGTACGAGTCGACATTTAGGGTGGGCGCATGACCAGCAACACGGATGCCAAGGACGCCGAGGAGCGGCCCGCCGCCGCGGACGCGCTCGGTTACGAGCAGGCGCGGGACGAGCTCATCGAGGTGGTGCGCCGCCTGGAGGCGGGCGGTACGACGCTGGAGGAGTCCCTGGCGCTGTGGGAGCGGGGCGAGGAGCTGGCCGGGGTGTGCAGGCGCTGGCTGGAGGGCGCCCGGGCCCGCCTCGACGCCGCGCTGGCCGCGGAGGACTGACCTCGGCGCTGGCCCCGCCCGTGGGCGAAGCTCCCGGCCCGGGCGTGCCGGGAAGGGCCCGCCCCCTCACCCCGAGGCCCGCCCCCTCCCCGGGGCCCACCCCCTCACCCCGCGTGTTACCTCGGTCACTCCAGCCCCCACTTTAGTTGAAAGTTGAACCTCGCTCGCATACTGTCGTCCTCGTTGGCCCCCGGGGCCCCGCCCCCACGGCGGCGTCCCGGACCACACTCACGTCCCCGCCCCTGACGTACGTATCGAGAAGGTTGAAAGAGATGTCCCTCGTTCTTGACCCCGCCGCCCAGGACCTGCTCTTCCGTGAGGCCCGCACCGCGAACACCTTCACCGACGAGCCCGTCACCGACGAGCAGATCCAGGCCATCTACGACCTGGTCAAGTACGGCCCCACCGCCTTCAACCAGTCGCCCCTGCGCGTCACCCTGGTGCGCTCGCAGGACGCCCGTGAGCGCCTGGTGCAGCACATGGCCGAGGGCAACCGCCCCAAGACCCTGACGGCCCCGCTGGTCGCGATCCTCTCCGCGGACAACGAGTTCCACGAGGAGCTGCCGCAGCTGTTCCCGCACGCCCCGGGCGTGAAGGACGCGTTCTTCTCGGACCGCGCGGTGCGCGAGGGCGCCGCGGGCCTGAACGGCGCCCTGCAGGCCGCCTACTTCATCGTCGGCATCCGCGCCGCGGGCCTGGCCGCGGGCCCGATGACCGGGCTCGACTTCGCCGGTGTGCAGAAGGAGTTCCTGGACGACGACCACACCCCGCTGATGGTCGTCAACATCGGCAAGCCGGGCGACGACGCCTGGTTCCCGCGCTCCCCGCGCCTCGCGTACGACGAGGTCATCACGACCGTCTGAGGCACGGTCTGAGGCGCGGCGCCCCCGCCACGCACGGCAGAGGCCCCCGGCACGCCGCCGGGGGCCTCTGGCATGACACGGGAACGCGCGCGGGTCAGCTCTTCCCCACGGGCTCCACCGGCGTGCGCTTCATCTCCAGGGACTCCGCCATCGCCGTCAGCTGGTCGAACGACGCCGTCCCGAGCACGACCGTGGTCGCGCCCTTGTCCTCCAGGACGAGGGCGTCGTAGCGCGTGCCCTTGTAGCGCTGCCACGTCTTGCCCGCGATCTTCTGCGTGGCGTCCGTCTTCGCGGCCTTCTGCGTGACCTCGTCGATGAACTCCGACCGCTTGCCCGTGGACTGCTTGATCGCCACGTACTCGCCGGACGGGTCGAGGAAGCCCAGGTGCCAGCTGTCGTGCGCCGCGCCGTTGTACCGCACCGAGGTCGGCTTCCACGACGAGGGCAGCCCCTTGGGCGCCGCCACCGGATACGCCGCGGCCCGCCGGGCCGTCAGGAGCTCGACGCGGTAGTCCACCCGCTTGACGGGTTCCTTGGATTCGTCGTGCGGGATGAAGACATAGATGGCTGCCACGACCAGGCCGATGACGGCCATCGAGAGCAGCATGTTCCGCACGGTCTGCTTGCCAGTTCTGCCTGCCACGCCCCCCATCGTCGCAGGTCCCCCGCGAGGGCCCGGCAGGACCCCTCGCCCGTCGGGCGCCCGCTCAAACGTGGGGCCCTCTGCTCATCCTGTCGACCTGCGGATAGAGTCAAAGGCATCACCCTCATCCGGCCGTCGTCGTAAAGGCATCACCTCATCCGGCCGTCGTCGTATCAGAAAGGTGCGCCTCGATGACCGAGCATCACTCCCTCCCGTCCGAGTTGGAGGTCTCCCCGGAGGCCCCCGACCGCAACCTCGCCCTGGAGCTGGTCCGGGTCACCGAGGCCGCCGCCATGGCCGCGGGCCGCTGGGTCGGCCGCGGCGACAAGAACGGAGCCGACGGCGCCGCCGTCCGCGCCATGCGGACCCTCGTCCACACCGTCTCGATGAACGGCGTGGTCGTCATCGGCGAGGGCGAGAAGGACGAGGCGCCGATGCTCTTCAACGGCGAGCGCATCGGCGACGGCACCGGCGCCGAGGTCGACATCGCCGTCGACCCGATCGACGGCACCACGCTGACCGCCAAGGGCATGCCGAACGCGATCGCCGTCCTCGCCGCCGCCGACCGCGGCACCATGTTCGACCCGTCGGCCGTGTTCTACATGGACAAGCTGGTCACGGGCCCCGAGGCCGCCGACTACGTGGATATCAACGCCCCGGTGTCGGTGAACATCCGCCGGGTCGCCAAGGCCAAGAAGTCCGCGCCCGAGGACGTCACGGTCATGATCCTGGACCGGCCCCGGCACGAGGGCATCGTCAAGGAGATCCGCGAGACCGGCGCGCGCATCAAGTTCATCTCCGACGGCGACGTGGCCGGCTCGGTCATGGCCGTGCGCGAGGGCACCGGCGTGGACCTGCTGATGGGCGTCGGCGGCACGCCGGAGGGCATCATCAGCGCCTGCGCCATCAAGTGCCTCGGCGGCGTCATCCAGGGCAAGCTCTGGCCCAAGGACGACGAGGAGAAGCAGCGCGCGCTCGACGCGGGCCATGACCTGGACCGCACGCTCACCACGAACGACCTGGTCAGCGGCGAGAACGTGTTCTTCGTCGCGACCGGCATCACCGACGGCGAGCTGCTCCGCGGCGTGCGCTACGGCGCCGAGATGGCCTCGACGTCCTCCTTGGTGATGCGCTCCAAGTCCGGCACCATCCGGAAGATCGACTCCGATCACCGGCTCTCGAAGCTGCGCGCGTACAGCGCCATCGACTTCGACCGCGCCAAGTAGGCGAGCGGGGCCGCGTACGGCGACGGGGGCGCTCCGTGCGGGGAGCGCCCCCGTCGCCGTACGTGCCTGACGTCCCGCGCCGGGCGGCGGCCGGGGCCGGTCCGAGAGCTCCGGCGCGGCACCCCGAGTCGCCGGCGCGGCGTCTAGCCCGCGGCCGCGACCGTGCCCGTGGCCGCGCGGGCCGCCTTCTTCAGGTCCAGGTCGCGGCGGCGGCGCCGGGCGAGGACCACGCGGCGCTCGGCGGCGGTCAGACCGCCCCAGACGCCGTACGGCTCGGGCTGGAGCAGGGCGTGCTCGCGGCACTCGATCATGACCGGACAGCGGGCGCACACCCGCTTCGCGGCCTCCTCGCGGGAGAGGCGGGCGGCGGTCGGCTCCTTGGACGGGGCGAAGAACAATCCGGCCTCGTCCCGGCGGCAGACGGCGTCCGAATGCCATGGGTTGTCCTGGTCCCGCTCGCGCACTGGCACCCTTCCCCACGCACTGGGCTGCGCGCGTGCAGGGGAGGCCCCATCGGCCGGGACAGCGGCGACCTGCAGGGACTGATGCGTCGGTTGCAGCACGGTCTACTCCTGACGACGGCTTCGCGAGCGAGAGACGATGCACGAAGCTCTACCCGCTGTGTGCGGGCCTATGCACTGAGTCCCCATGCGCGGAAGTTCCGATTCCTCGTAGCCGCCGCGCCTGGCCGAAAGCCGTCGCCGCCTTCGCGCCGCGCCGCGTCCGGGCACTCCGCGGCCGGGTCAGCCCGGCTTTCGCTTGCCCAGGAATCGGCGCAGGTCACGCACGAACTTCCCTTGCTTGGGGCGGGCCTTGATGTCCCCGAAGACCGCGAAGCCCTCCACGAAGACCACCGGGGCATCCCGGTCGCCGGAGTCGAGGGTGTCCACTTCGACGGTGCCGAAGACGCTGGTGCCGCGGCCGCGCAGCGAGACGTTCTCCGGCACCCGGACCCTGATGTCGCCGAAGACGGCGAAGCCCTTGATGAGGACCTGCCGGTGCTCGAAGACCGCCTCGCTGAGGTCGATGACCACGTCGCTGAAGAAGGCGAACGCGTGCGTGCGGCGGCCCGGGCGCCAGTTGCCCGTGCGCCGGGCGTCGCCGAACACGGCGAGCAGCGTCTCGTCGGGGGACTCGGGGATCGCGCCGGGCGACGGGCGCGACGGCGCCGCCTCGAAGGGCCGGGGCTTCGCCTCGGAGGCGGGCAGGTCCGCCACGAGGGGCTCGAGCTCGGCGAGCGTCTTGGCGCCGTAGACCCCGTCGATCCGCTCGCCGTGCTCCTCCGCGTCGAGGCGGCCCTCGGCGAGCGCCTCGGCGAGGATGTCGGCCACGCGGTCTCGGTCGGCGTCCGAGGCCCGGAGCCCCACGGGCTCCTTGGCGGAAGGTGTCTGGGAACGCTTCTCTAGGTCCACCCGCAGCACAGTACCGAAACGCGATAGATCGCGACTAGCCCTGGCGAGGGGTGCGTCCCAGGGCGCGGGGCGTGCGCCGTGGCGCCCGACGCCGGACGTCGGGCGGCCGACGCCAACTGAGCCTTACCTCACAAGAGCCACGGGTTTCCCGCGTTCTACGCTGGTCTGGTCGCTGCCAACGGAGGCCGCGCCGCAGTCTGCCGAGTGAGGAATTGGGCGTCATGCCAGAGTTTGCGTACTCCGATCTGCTCCCGCTGGGAGAGGACACCACGCCGTACCGGCTGGTGACCGCCGAGGGCGTCTCCACCTTCGAGGCCGACGGGCGCACGTTCCTCAAGGTCGAGCCGGAGGCGCTGCGCAAGCTGGCCGAGGAGGCGATCCACGACATCCAGCACTATCTGCGCCCGGCCCACCTGGCGCAGCTGCGGAAGATCGTCGACGACCCCGAGGCGTCGTCGAACGACAAGTTCGTCGCCCTTGACCTGCTGAAGAACGCGAACATCGCGGCGGCGGGCGTGCTCCCCATGTGCCAGGACACCGGCACGGCGATCGTGATGGGCAAGCGCGGCCAGAACGTGCTGACGGCCGGGGGCGACGAGGCGGCCCTCTCGCGCGGCATCTACGACGCGTACCAGAACCTGAACCTGCGCTACTCGCAGATGGCTCCGCTCACCATGTGGGAGGAGAAGAACACCGGGTCGAACCTGCCCGCCCAGATCGAGCTGTACGCGACCGACGGCGGCGCGTACAAGTTCCTGTTCATGGCGAAGGGCGGCGGCTCCGCCAACAAGTCCTTCCTCTACCAGGAGACGAAGGCGGTCCTGAACGAGGCCTCCATGATGAAGTTCCTGGAGGAGAAGATCCGTTCGCTCGGCACGGCCGCGTGCCCGCCGTACCACCTGGCGATCGTCGTCGGCGGCACGTCCGCCGAGTACGCGCTGAAGACCGCGAAGTACGCCTCCGCGCACTACCTGGACGAGATCCCCGCCGAGGGCTCCCCGCTCGGGCACGGCTTCCGCGACCAGGACCTGGAGGAGAAGGTCTTCGAGCTGACGCAGAGGATCGGCATCGGCGCCCAGTTCGGCGGCAAGTACTTCTGCCACGACGTGCGCGTGGTGCGGCTGCCCCGGCACGGCGCCTCCTGCCCGGTCGCCATCGCCGTGTCCTGCTCGGCGGACCGGCAGGCCGTCGCGAAGATCACCGCCGAGGGCGTCTTCCTGGAGCGGCTGGAGACGGACCCGGCGCGGTTCCTGCCGGAGACGACCGACGAACACCTCGAGGCGCAGGACGAGGACGTCGTCCGCATCGACCTCAACCGGCCGATGGACGACATCCTCGCCGAGCTCACCAAGTACCCGGTGAAGACCCGTCTGTCGCTGACGGGACCGCTGGTCGTGGCCCGCGACATCGCGCACGCCAAGATCAAGGAGCGGCTCGACGCGGGCGAGGAGATGCCGCAGTACCTGAAGGACCACCCGGTGTACTACGCCGGTCCCGCGAAGACCCCCGAGGGCTACGCCTCCGGCTCCTTCGGGCCGACGACCGCCGGGCGCATGGATTCCTACGTCGAGCAGTTCCAGGCGGCGGGCGGCTCCAAGGTGATGCTGGCCAAGGGCAACCGCTCGCAGCAGGTCACCGCCGCGTGCGACGCGCACGGCGGGTTCTACCTGGGGTCGATCGGCGGGCCCGCGGCGCGGCTCGCGCAGGACTGCATCAAGAAGGTCGAGGTCGTCGAGTACGAGGAGCTCGGCATGGAGGCGGTCTGGAAGATCGAGGTGGAGGACTTCCCGGCGTTCGTCGTCGTCGACGACAAGGGGAATGACTTCTTCCAGGATCCGGCGCCGGCGCCGACGTTCACGTCCATTCCGGTGCGGGGGCCCGGGCTGGGCTAGCGGCCGTGGGTAGGGGCGGCGGGGGATTTTCGCCCCCGCCGCCCCTACCCGTCCCGTCTGGGGGCTTCGCCCCCTTTCCCCCCTTGTTGGCGCTTCGCGCCTCGTCCTCAAACGCCGGACGGGCTAGATACGGAACTGCTGGTTTGTCGCGCCTGTGCACTTCTGGAGGCGTAGGGGGTCCTTGGGGGCCGCGAGGGTCAGGCAGAGGTCCTTTGCCGCCGTGGGGCGCAGGGTGTCCGCCTCTTGGACGAACTTCTGGTTGGCGCCGCCGTGGCAGTTCCACAGGGTGACGGCCGTGCCCTCCTTGTAGGCGGCCTCGGGCACGTCCACGCAGCGGTCCTGGGTCAGCCCTGTGTGCAGGGACTGCCGTTCGGTGTCGTACCACCAGGTCTGGTTGCGGTTGCCGGTGCAGTCCCAGCCCTGGACCTTGGTGCCGTTGCGGCTGCTGGAGGCGTCGGCGTCGACACAGGTGCCGGTGGCCGCGTTCTTCAGCGGCTTGTACGCGTCGTCCCAGCCGCCCTTGTACAGCTTGGCGCTGCCCGTGCTCGCGGGGTCGGCGCAGCCGCCCTCCTCCCAGCCCGAGGTGTACAGCTGGGTCAGGCAGGAGGCGAAGGCGCCGTGGCCGCGGGCGTTGGGGTGGAAGGACTGGCGCACCGAGTTGGAGTCCGGCGGGAAGGGGTTGGACAGCTCGACGTACAGGCCCCGCGCCCAGGTGTTCTCCGTGCAGACCTCGTGGCCGTGGAAGAGGCGGGAGTTGTCGAGGTAGTGCGCCCCGGTGTTCCGCGCCGCCTTGCGGATGCCGCGCTCGAAGGCGGGCACGGCCTCGTTGCGGCCCCACTCGGTGTCGGAGTCGTAGCCCAGGCCGCCGCAGGCGAGCTTGCCGGGGAAGTCCGGGTTGTCGCGGAAGTCGGGGCCGATCGGGCTCGGGTAGCCCATGACGACCAGCTTGTAGTCGCTTCCGGCGTACCCGGCCTGGCTCATGACGGTGCGCAGGTCGCGGACGGTCTGCTCGACCTTGGGCACGAGCGCGTCCACGCGGGCCTGCCAGCCGTCCTTGTACTTCGGGGCGCACGGGCCCTGGAGCGTGAGGTAGCGGGTGACGCAGTCGGTCATGACGGGCGCGAACTGCAGGTCGTCGTTGGCGCCGATGACCAGCATGATCGCCTTGATCCTGGTGTTGCGGGCCTTGATGGCGAGGTTGTCGCTCTGGACCAGCTCGTCGGCGTACTGCTTCTGCCCGCCGATGCGGACGTTCGCGGTCGTCGCGCCGGAGCAGGCGACGTTGTACGTGACGTCCACGGGGATGCCCGTGCGGTGGATCGCGGCGTCCGGCGAGCGGTGGCACCAGTTGTCCGGGCCGTCGGTGCCCGGCTCGTAGCGGCCGATGCCCTCGCCGCTGATCTCGCTGTCGCCGAGCGAGATGAGGCCGGTCTTGCGGGCGTCGAGCGGACGCTCGGCCGGGTCGCCGTACAGCTTCGCCGCCTCCGCCGCGCGGACCTTCTCCAGCTCCGGCGACAGCGGCACGGCCGCCGTCGTCCGCGGTCCCTCCGGGCCGCCGGGCCCGTCCGGCGCGGCCTGGGCGGGACCGGCCGCCACGGCGCCGCCGATCAGGGCCGTGAGGGCCGCGGCCGCCGCGGCCGTCCCTCGCAGCCGGCCCGCGCCGTAGCGTCCGACGCGTGTCACGCGCTTCATTGCGCCTCCCCGGTTTGGTGTTACCCAGGGTTTTTACTGGTGGGTAAGGGCCTTGGGAATACTTTGAACAAGACAAGTGCTCACCTTTTTGAGGCAGTTGCGGGCGGCCCCGGGGCCGCCACGGGCGGCACGGAACGGGCAGAACGGAAGGACGGGCGGAACATGAACGGCGGCGTCGACGGCGGCGAGTACCGGATCGAGCACGACTCCATGGGCGAGGTGCGGGTGCCCGCGGGCGCCAAGTGGCGGGCCCAGACGCAGCGCGCCGTGGAGAACTTCCCCATCTCCGGGCAGCGCCTGGAGAGCGCCCACATCGCCGCGCTCGCCGAGATCAAGGCCGCCGCGGCGAAGGTCAACGCGGAGCTCGGGGTCCTGGACCAGGACGTCGCGGACGCCATCGCGGGCGCGGCCCGCGAGGTCGCCGAGGGGCGCTGGGACGACCACTTCCCCGTCGACGTCTTCCAGACCGGCTCCGGCACCTCGTCGAACATGAACACCAACGAGGTCATCGCCACCCTCGCGACCGAGCGCCTGGGCCGTGACGTCCACCCGAACGACCACGTCAACGCCTCGCAGTCGTCGAACGACGTGTTCCCCTCCTCCATCCACATCGCGGCCACGGCGGCCGTGACGGGCGATCTGATCCCGGCCCTGGAGCACCTGGCCGCCTCCCTTGAGCGCAAGGCCGAGGAATTCGCCGACGTCGTCAAGTCCGGGCGTACGCACCTGATGGACGCGACGCCCGTCACTCTTGGGCAGGAATTCGGCGGGTACGCCGCACAGGTGCGCTACGGCGTCGAGCGCCTTCGGGCCTCCCTGCCGCGCCTCGCCGAACTCCCCCTCGGCGGCACCGCCGTGGGCACCGGCATCAACACCCCGCCCGGCTTCTCCGCCGCCGTCATCGCCGAGGTGGCGCGGGCGACCGGGCTTCCGCTCACCGAGGCCCGCGACCACTTCGAGGCGCAGGGCGCGCGGGACGGCATCGTCGAGACCAGCGGGCAGCTGCGGACCGTCGCCGTCGGCCTCACGAAGATCGCCAACGATCTGCGCTGGATGGCGTCCGGGCCGCGCACCGGGCTCGCCGAGATCAGCCTCCCCGATCTGCAGCCCGGCTCCTCGATCATGCCCGGCAAGGTCAACCCGGTCATTCCCGAGGCCGTCCTGATGGTGGCCGCCCAGGTCACAGGCAACGACCTGACGGTCGCGACCGCCGGGGCCGCGGGCAACTTCGAGCTCAACGTGATGCTGCCGGTCATCGCGAAGAACGTCCTGGAGTCGGTGCGGCTCCTCGCGAACGCGTCGCGGCTGCTCGCCGACCGCACGGTCGACGGGGTCGTCGCCCATCGGGAGCGGGCGCGGGAGTACGCGGAGTCCTCGCCGTCCGTCGTCACTCCGCTGAACAAGTACATCGGGTACGAGGAGGCGGCGAAGGTCGCGAAGCGGGCGCTGGCGGAGCGGCGGACGATTCGGGACGTGGTCCTTGACGCCGGGTACGTGGAGCGGGGCGCTCTGACCCTGGAGCAGCTGGACGCGGCCTTGGACGTCCTCCGCATGACCCGCCCGTAGCCCTCGCGGGGCGCCCCAGGCCCGCCCCTTCCCGATCCGGGTGCGGCTGCCCCCGTTCCCCCGCTCACAGACATTGGCGCTTCGCGCCTCGTCCTCAAACGCCGGACGGGCTGGATCTTCGCGGCCCGAGCCGGATGGTTTTAGCCCGTCCGGCGTTTGAGGACGAGGCCGAAGGCCGATTGCTTTTCGGGGGTCCAGGGGGCGGAGCCCCATGGTTTCGGGAAAGGGGCGGGATTGGGGAGCTCCCGGCAGGGAACACCACGCGCGCCCTAATATCTGTTCATGACAGACCACCTCCACCGAACGACGGAACGACACGCGGCCCCCCGCTGGACCCCCGGCACCCCCATCCTGTGGCGCTACCGCGAGAACGGCGGCGAGAACGTCCACATCTGTCGCCCCGTCACCGTCGTGGAGGACACCGCGGACCTGCTCGCGGTCTGGCTGGCCCCGGGCACGGAGTGCGTCAAACCGGTCCTCGCGGACGGCACCCCGGTGCACGAGGAGCCGCTCGCCACCCGGTACACCAAGCCCCGCACCACCCGCCGCGACCACTGGTTCGGCACCGGCGTGCTGAAGCTGGCCCGGCCGCGCGAGCCGTGGTCGGTGTGGCTGTTCTGGGAGCCGGGCTGGCTCTTCAAGAACTGGTACGTGAACCTGGAGGAGCCCCGTACCCGCTGGGCGGGCGGCATCGACTCCGAGGACCACTTTCTCGACATCTCCGTGCGCCCGGACGGCAGCTGGCGCTGGCACGACGAGGACGAGTTCGCACAGGCCCGGCGCGCGGGGCTGCTCGACGAGGAGCAGGTGACGGCGGTGCGGCGGGCGGGCCGCGACGCCGTGGCCGCGATCGAGGCGTGGGGCGGTCCGTTCACGGACGGCTGGGAGAACTGGCGGCCGGACCCGAGCTGGCGGATTCCCGCCCTCCCGGGTGACTGGGACCGCACGCCCGCGCATGTCTCCTCATGAGACCCTTGATGCGCCCCCGTACTTCAAACGTAGGATCGTCCTCCGCAAGGGCGCACAGCGGTAACTCTTGGTGCCCCCGCGCGGCCTGACAGGATGTCATCGAGGAGCGGCTGAACGTGAGCGAGGAATACGGAGCGCGTGGCGGCCGCGACCGCACCGGCCAGGCCGAGGCCTTCGACGCCATCGGCGCGGCGTACGACGTCGCGTTCCCGCACAAACAGGGCCAGCTCGCGGCCGGTGACCGGCTCGCCGCCGAACTGCCGCCGGGGTCGCGCGTCTTGGACGTGGGCTGCGGCACGGGCCTGCCGACGGCGGAGCAGCTCACCGGCGCGGGGCACACCGTCCTCGGCGTCGACCTGTCAGCCGGAATGCTGGACCTGGCGCGCAAGAACGTGCCGTCACCCGCGGCCGAATTCCGCCGCGTCGACCTCGCGGACCTGCGGATCGGCGGCGAAGGCCCGGGCGCTGTGGGGCAGTTCGACGGAATTGCCTGTTTCTTCTCGCTGTTGATGCTGCCCCGTGAGGAGATACCGTCTGCTCTTCGGCTGCTGCGGTCACTGCTCAGACCTGGTGGCCTGCTCGCCCTTTCGATGGTCGAGGCCGACCTGGACGACGCGGCGATCCCGTTCCTGGGACACGCGATCCGGGTATCCGGTTACCTGCGGGACGAACTGCGGCAGATCGTGCGGGAAGCCGGTTTCGACATCGCCCACGAGGAGTCGTACGCGTACGCCCCGGCGAGCGCCGACGTACCACCTGAGCACCAGTTATTCCTGCACTGCCGACGCGGCTGAGCAACGCTTGGACGGCGCGCGCGGCGCGCAGCCCCGGACGGACGGATTCATAACGCGTGACGGAGCACCTCAGCCCCTACGAGGGCCGCAAGGCACCAGCTGCCCGGCCACCCGCCCCCGCGGATCCCCGCGGGGCGCTGCTGCGCGCCCCGGAGCCGGAGGTGCGCGGCTCCGCGGGGATGAACGCCCTGCCCGCGCAGGCCCGTACGGGTGAGCAGGGCGCGGGCAGCGAACACGCCCAGTCCTCGACGGCGGTCCCGGACGGGCCCGGCGGCCACCGCCCGCGCCCCGTCCCCGAGGGCGTCCCCGGCCCCGCCCGCCCCGGCCCCGAGGAGTCCAGGCCCGGCGCCGAGCCGCCCACGGCGCTCCCCGGACCGCCGGACGGCGCCGAGCGGCGCGCGGGACGGCCGCGGCCGCCGGGTCCTGCGGCGATGCGGCGCGACGGCGACCGGCTGCGGTTCGTGGGCGCGGCGACGCGGCGCATCGCCCGGGGCATCGACCTCGACGAGATCGTGATGGGCCTGTGCCGGGCCACGGTGCCCACGTTCGCGGACGCGATCCTCGTCTATCTGCGCGACCCGCTGCCGGTGGGCGACGAGCGCCCCGTCGGGGCGCTGCTGCTGCGCCTTCGCCGCACCGACCGCATCCCGGAGTCCCACGACACCGACGGCGGCACGCTGCCCGCGCTCCAGGTGCAGTCCGACCTGTCGACGGCCGCGGAGCTGTGCGAGGTGCACGTCAACAGCGCGCTCGACCACGTCCTGCGCGGCGTGCGGCCCGTCTTCGCGGACTCCGCCGTCGCGCTCGGCGCGCTGCCGGAGCTGCTCGGCGAGGGCCGGACGGTCCCCGGCGGCCAGCGGGCGATCCTGGCGCCGCTGCGGGGGCGGCGCCGGGTCATCGGCGCGGCCGTCTTCCTGCGCCGCCCGGACCGGCCCCCCTTCGAGGCGGATGACCTCCTGGTCGCCGCGCAGCTCGCCACGCACAGCGCGCTCGGCATCGACAAGGCCGTCCTGTACGGCCGCGAGGCGTACATCGCGGACGAGTTGCAGCGCACGATGCTGCCCGAGACCCTGCCGCGCGCCACCGGCGTGCGGCTCGCCTCGCGCTACCTCCCGGCCGCCGAGACCGCCCGCGTCGGCGGCGACTGGTACGACGCGATCCCGCTGCCGGGCAGCCGGGTCGCCCTGGTCGTGGGCGACGTGATGGGGCACTCGATGACATCGGCGGCGATCATGGGGCAGCTGCGGACGACCGCGCAGACCCTCGCCGGGCTCGACCTGCCGCCGCAGGAGGTCCTGCACCACCTCGACGAACAGGCGCAGCGCCTCGGCTCGGACCGCATGGCCACCTGCCTGTACGCGGTGTACGACCCGGTGTCGCACCGCATCACGATCGCCAACGCGGGCCATCCGCCGCCTGTCCTCCTTCACCTCGGCGGGCGCGCGGAGGTCCTGCGCGTGCCCCCGGGCGCGCCCATCGGCGTGGGCGGCGTGGACTTCGAGGCCGTGGAGCTGGACGCCCCGGCGGGCGCGACGCTGCTGCTCTACACGGACGGGCTCGTGGAGTCCCGCCTGCGCGACGTGTGGACGGGGATAGAGCAGCTGCGCGAGCGGCTCGCCGCGACCGCCCAGCTGACCGGGCCCGACCACCCGCCGCCCCTGGAGGCCCTCTGCGACGAGGTGCTCGACATGCTCGGCCCCGGCGACCGGGACGACGACATCGCGCTGCTCGCCGCCCGCTTCGACGGCATCGCGCCGAGCGACGTGGCGTACTGGTTCCTGGAACCAGAGGACGCCACGCCGTCGCGCGCCCGCCGCCTGGCCCGCAGCGCCCTTGAGCGGTGGGGCCTGACCGAACTGAACGACGCGGTCGAACTCCTTGTCAGCGAGGTCGTGACCAACGCCGTGCGGTACGCCACGCGCCCGATCACGCTGCGCCTCCTGCGCACCGACGTGCTGCGCTGCGAGGTCGGCGACGACGTGCCGCAGCTGCCGAGGCTGCGGCAGGCGCGCGCCACGGACGAGGGCGGACGCGGGCTCTACCTGGTCAACAAGCTGGCGCGGCGCTGGGGCGCCACGCGGCTGAGCACGGGGAAGGTGGTCTGGTTCGAGCTGAACCCGTCGGCGTGACCACCGGCCGACGACTCACAGCGGCTGAAGACTGAAAATGGCGAAGGTGCCCGGAGCCAGCTGGCTCCGGGCACCTTCGCCGTCAGTCGTCACTCGTCAGTCGTCGGATCTGTCCGACCTGTCGGCCCGTGCGTCGTCCGGGTCGTCCGGGATGCCCCAGGTGGGCGTCGGCGGCGTCGTGGGCGGCGTGGTGGGCGGCGTCGTCGGCGGGTCCGTCGGCGGCGGTGTCGTCGGCGGCTTCGTCGTCGGCGGCGGTGTCGTCGGGGGCTTCGTCGTGGGCGGCTTGGTGCTCGGCTTGTCCTTCTCGTCCGGCTCGGTGGGCCGCGTCGTCGGCGTCGGCGGGGCCTGCGTGGTCGGCTCCGGCGGCGGCGCGACGGCGGCGCCCATGTCGGTGTCCAGGTTGAACTTGGTGCGCGAGCCGGTCGCGTTGAAGGTGTACGCCGCCCAGATCTCGGCCGGGAAGCTGCCGCCGTCGATGCGCTGCCGGCCGAGCGAGCCCTTCATGGAGGCCTGGTCGCCCCGCTTGAGCTTCCCCGAGGTCTCGGGCGCCTCGCCGAACAGGCCCACGGACGTGACGAGCTTCGGCGTGTAGCCCACGAACCAGGCCGACTTGTTGTTGTCGGAGGTGCCGGTCTTGCCCGCGACCTGCTGGCCCTTGCGGTTGGGCGCCTGGCGCACGGAGGCGCGGGCGGTGCCGTCGTCGACGACGCCGGTCAGGACGGACGTCACGGAGTCGGCGGCGCCGCGGCTGATGACCTGGTCGCCGATCGCGTCCGGCAGGTCGATGGTGCGGTCCTTGTGCTCGACGGACTTCACCAGCTGCGGGGTGACCTTCTTGCCGTGGTTGTTGAGCGTCGCGTACACGCCCGCCATGTCCAGCGGGCTCGCGCCCATCGTGCCGAGCGTCTGCGCGGGCACCGCGGGCAGGCCCTTGGTGCGCATGCCCAGCTTGCCCGCGACCTCCAGGACCTTGTCCATCTTCACGTCCACGCCCATCTGCGCGAAGACGGAGTTGATGGACTTGTTCATCGCGGTCTGGACGGTGACGGGACCGTAGGAGTGGTCGTCCTCGTTGGGCGGCGCGAAGCCGATGTCGCTGCCCTTGACGGGGCGCTCGCTGCGGCCGCTGTAGATCGTGTTGGCCGTGATCGGCTTGCCGTCCTGCGTGGTGGCGCCCTCGTCCAGGGCGGCCGCGAGGATCAGCGGCTTGAAGGTGGAGGCGGGCTGGTAGTCCTGGCGGGTGGCGTTGTTGACGTAGTGCTTGAGGAAGTCGCGGCCGCCGTACATCGCGACGATCCCGCCGGTCTTCGGGTCCACGGACGCCGCGCCGGCCTGCACCCGTGCGTCCGGGCTGTCCTTGTCCGACTTCAGCTTGTCGGTGAGCTTGCGCTCGACCGCCTTCTCCAGCAGGGCCTGCTTCTTGCGGTCGATGTTGAGCGTGACGGTGTAGCCGCCCGCCTCTATCTGCGCCTCGGCCTCGGACTTGGTGTAGCCCTGCTTCATGAGCTGCTGCTCGAGGGCGTCGTTGGCGGCCTCGACGAGATAGCCGGTCTGGCCCTTCATCTCGGGCCGGGCCTTGGGCGCGTGCGGGTAGGGGAACTTCAGGCCGTCGCGCTCGCTGGAGTCCAGCCAGCCCTCTCCGACCATGTTGTTCAGTACGTAGTTCCAGCGCTCCTCGACCAGCTTCTTACCGGTCGGCGTCGCGGTGGTGTAGTCGTAGGAGCTCGGCGCCTGGAGGAGGGCCGCGAGGTAGGCGCCCTGCGAGACGTTCAGCTCCGTGGCGTCGATGCCGTAGTAGGCCTGGGCGGCGGCCTGGATGCCGTAGGCGCCGCGGCCGTAGTAGCTGGTGTTGATGTAGCCCGCGAGGATGCTGTCCTTGCTCTTCTCGCGGTCCACCTTCAGCGAGATGACCAGCTCTTTGAGCTTGCGCGTGACGGTCTGTTCCTGCGACAGGTAGTAGTTCTTGACGTACTGCTGGGTGATCGTCGAGCCACCCTGCTTGCCCTTGCCGGACAGGGTGTTGAGCACGCCGCGCGCGGTGCCCTTGAAGTCGACGCCGGTGTCCTTGTAGAAGGACTTGTTCTCGGCGGCGACGAAGGTGCGCTGCACCTTCTTGGGGACCTTGTCGAGGTCGACGATCTCGCGGTTGACCTCGCCGTCGCGGTACAGGATCGAGCCGTCGCTGTACTTGAAGATGTTGCTCTGCTTCTTCGCCAGGGCGTTGCCCTTGGGTATGTCCACCACCAGGTAGAGCACGACGAAGCCGAGCATGCCGAGCAGGATGAAGCCGAAGAAATAGCCGAGGAGCTTCTTCCAGGTGAAGAAGCGGCGGATGCCGGTGCGCTTGGGCTTGGCGGGGCGCGTACGCCGGGCCGGGCGCCCCTCACCCGAACCGCCGGAGCCGGGGGTGGCGTCCGCGCCGGTGGCGGCGTCCGGGCCGGGACCGGCGGGGCTCTCGGCGGGGGTGCCGCCCTCGGGAGCGCCGGTGGCCGGGGCGCCGTCGGCCGGGAGGCCTCGCGCTGCCCGGCGCGCGCCGCGCTGCCGCGCTTTTCGCTCTTCGGCTCGGCCCATGACTGTCGTCGCTCCGCTTCGTCTCGTTCTTCTCGTACCGCGTGTACGTCCCGTACGCCTCGAAGGCCACGTACGGGGCAGGTCAGCTCATGAAGCTAACACCGCGCCTAAGGACAAATAGCCTCCGATCCGGCCTTTTCCGGACGTGACAATGAGCACCCGCACCAGGGGAACCCTTGCCACTCCCATCGGAATCGACTCCTCGAAGGCGCGTACGGTTGCCTCCCGTTTTCGCCGATGCGCTCAGCCGCATCGCTACACACTGGGCGTATACACGGCACGTATACCTGGTGTGTATAGTGCTCCGCATGTCCATTGGTCACACTCTGCTCGGCCTGCTTGAGTCCGGCCCCCGCCACGGCTACGACCTCAAACGCGCCTTCGACGAGAAGTTCGGGCACGACAAGCCGCTGCACTACGGCCAGGTCTACTCGACCATGTCGCGGCTGCTGAAGAACGGGCTCGTCGAGGTCGACGGGATAGAGGCGGGCGACGGCCCCGAACGCAAGCGGTACGCCATCACCGAGGCCGGCATCACCGACGTCCAGCGCTGGCTGGCCACGCCGGAGAAGCCCGAGCCCTACCTCCAGTCGACGCTCTACACCAAGGTCGTCCTCGCGCTGCTCACGCACCGCGACGCCGCCGAGATCCTCGACACCCAGCGGGCCGAGCACCTGCGCATGATGCGCATGCTCACCGACCGCAAGCGCAAGGGCGACCTCGCCGACCAGCTGATCTGCGACCACGCCCTGTTCCACCTGGAGGCCGACCTGCGCTGGCTGGAACTGACCTCCGCCCGGCTCGGCCGGCTCGCCAAGGAGGTACTCCCCGCATGACCCCCGCCGGTTCCCTGCTCACCGCCCACGGACTGCGCAAGTCCTACGGCCCCACGACCGCGCTCGACGGCGCCGAGTTCTCCATACATCCCGGTGAGGTCGTCGCCGTGATGGGCCCCTCCGGGTCCGGCAAGTCGACGCTGCTGCACTGCCTGGCCGGAATCGTGCGCCCCGACGAGGGCGAAATCTCATACAACGGCCACCAATTGACTGGCATGACGGACACCGCGCTGAGCGCCCTGCGGCGCAGCGAGTTCGGCTTCGTCTTCCAGTTCGGCCAGCTGGTGCCCGAGCTGACCTGCGTCGAGAACGTGGCGCTTCCGCTGCGCCTCAACGGCGCCAAGCGCAAGGACGCCGAGCGGATCGCCCTGGCCTGGATGGAGCGCCTGGAGGTCGACGACGTGGGCGCCAAGCGGCCCGGCCAGGTCTCCGGCGGCCAGGGCCAGCGCGTCGCCGTGGCCCGCGCCCTCGCCACGAACCCGCGCGTGATCTTCGCCGACGAGCCGACCGGCGCGCTCGACTCGCTCAACGGCGAGCGCGTGATGGAGCTGCTCACCGACGCGGCCCGGTCCACGAACGCCGCCGTCGTCCTCGTCACGCACGAGACCCGCGTGGCCGCGTACTCCGACCGCGAGATCGTCGTCCGCGACGGCAAGTCACGGGACATGGAGCGCCTCGTATGAGCACGACCCGGACCGAGCCGGCCGTGGCCCCGGCGCCCGCCCCGCCCGCAGGCCCCACCGGCGTCCGCGCCTGGGCCCGTGACCTGGCCATGGGCCTGCGCTTCGCGGTCGGCGGCGGCCGGCAGGGCTGGACCCGCACGATCCTCACCGCCGTCGGCGTGGGCCTCGGCGTGGCGCTGCTGCTCGGCGCCGCGTCCGTCCCTGACATGCTGAACAAGCGCGACGCGCGCTCCACGGCGCGCACCCCGCTCGCCGAGATGAACGGCAAGCAGGTCAAGCCCGGCGACACCTCGGTCCTGTCCATCAACGTGGGCACGGACTTCCGCGACTCCGAGGTGGCGGGCCGGATGCTGCGCGCGGACGGCGCCCACCCGGCCCTGCCGCCCGGCCTCGACGCGCTGCCCAAGGCCGGCGAGATGGTCGTCTCGCCCGCCCTGCGGGACCTGATGAACAGCTCCGAAGGCGAGCTCCTCAAGGAGCGCTTCAGCCACTACCGCCAGGTGGGCACCATCGGCGACGCGGGCCTGATGCACCCCAAGGAGCTGTACTACTACCTCGGCTCCGACTCCCTGACCAAGGGCGACGGCGCCTACCGCTCGCAGTCCTTCGGCTACAAGGAGCCCGCCGAGCCGCTGGACCCGCTCCTGGTCGTCCTCATCGTGCTGATCTGCGTCGTCCTGCTCACCCCGGTGGTCATCTTCGTCGGCACCGCGGTCCGCTTCGGCGGTGAGCGCCGCGACCAGCGGCTCGCCGCGCTGCGCCTGGTCGGCGCGGACCGGCGGGCGGTGCGGCGGATCGCGGCGGGCGAGGCGCTCTGCGGCGCGCTGCTCGGGCTTGCCGCGGGCGCCGTGTTCTTCCTGCTCGCCCGGCAGCTGGTCGGCATGGTCGACATCTGGAAGGTCAGCGCCTTCCCGTCCGACATGGTGCCGCTGCCGGGGCTCACCGCGCTGATCGTCGTGGCCGTGCCCGTCTCCGCCGTGGTGGTCACCCTGGTGTCCCTGCGCGCGGTCACCATCGAGCCGCTGGGCGTCGTCCGCAGCTCGGCGCCGCGCAAGCGCCGCCTGTGGTGGCGGCTGCTCCTTCCGGTCATCGGCCTCGGGATCCTGCTCGGCCAGGATCGCATCTCGACCCAGTCCACCACGGCCGACGTGCACGTCTACGTCATCGCCGTCGGCGCGACCCTCGCCCTCGTCGGCCTCGCCACGCTCCTTCCCTGGCTCGTCGAGGCCGCCGTGGCCAGGCTGCGCGGCGGGCCCGTGCCCTGGCAGCTGGCCACCCGCCGCCTGCAGTTGAGCAGCGGCACGGCGGCCCGCGCGGTCAGCGGCATCACGGTCGCGGTGGCGGGCGCGGTCGCCCTGCAGATGCTCTTCGCGTCCATGCACGACGAGTTCAACACCGTCACGGACCAAGATCCCCGCCGCGCCCAGCTCACCGTGCACTCGTCGCAGGCCAGCGGCGCGCTCGCGCAGCGCATGATCGACGACTTCCGCGCCACCAAGGGCGTCAAGAACGTCATGGGCAGCGTCTCGACGTACGTCGTCAAGCCCGGCAAGCTGCCCAAGGGCCAGGAGTCCGACGGCTACCGGCCCACCACGGAGCTGCGCGTCGGCACCTGCGAGACGCTGCGCGAACTGGCGCGCGTCAAGTCCTGCGCCGACGGCGACACGTTCATCGTGCGCTCCGGGGACCGGCAGATGACCGCGCAGGTCGACATGGTGGCGACCCCCGGCAAGCCGATCGACCTCAACTCCGAGTCCTGGTTCACCTACGACGGCAAGCCGCGCGGCAAGCACTCCCCGTGGACGCTGCCGAAGTCGACCCGGACCGTACAGGCCCGGCCCGACCCGGTGGGCGACGAGTACTACGGCATCTTCGCGACACCGCGCGCCGTCGACGTGGACCGCATGGCGGACGCCTCGACCAACGCCATGGTGCAGACCGACCGCAGCGTGCCGGACGCCGAGGAGCACGTGCGCAACACCGCGGCCCGCATGGATCCGCTGGTGCGCGTGGGGACCATCCGCATGATCGAGCGCGACAAGCAGTACGCGTCCGTCCAGAAGGGCCTGCAGGCCGGTGCCATCGCCACGATGATGCTGATCGCCGCGTCCATGCTGGTGTCGATGCTGGAGCAACTGCGCGAGCGCAAGCGGCTCCTCGCGGCCCTGACCGCCTTCGGCACCCGCCGCACCTCCATGGGCTGGTCGGTCCTGTGGCAGACCGCCATCCCCGTGGCCCTGGGCCTGGCCCTCGCGGTCACCGGCGGCCTGGCCCTCGGCGCCGTGATGTGCCGCATGATCGCCAAGCAGGTCACGGACTGGCTGGTGTTCCTCCCGCTGGCGGGAGCGGGCGCGGTCCTGGTCGCGGTCGTGACGGCCCTGAGCCTGCCACCGCTGTGGCGGATGATGCGCCCGGACGGTCTGCGGACGGAGTGAGATGAATACGTCAGCTGGGGCGGGAGTTCACCCACTCCCGCCCCAGCGGCATAAGCGCCCCGAAGGGGCGCGGGGAACTGCGCGACCAGCCCAGGACAGCCTGCGGCCGACAAGCAGCCCCAGCGCTACAACACCCGCACCGGCAGCGGCCGCAGCGCCCCCCGCAGAGCCTCGGCCAGCTCCTCGTACTCCGCGGCCCGCGCCGCCCCCGAGCGCATCGCGAGCGCGACGCGCCGCGTGGGCGCCGGGTCGGCGAAGTACCCGGTGAGCAACTGGCTGCTGCGGCTGGTCTCGACCCGTATGGCCGTGCGCGGCAGCAGCGTCACCCCGAGCCCGCCCGCGACGAGCTGGACGAGCGTGGAGAGACCGGCGGCGGTCGTGGTGACGGGCGCGTCGTCCCGGCCCGCCTCGCGGCAGATGTCGAGGGCCTGGTCCCGCAGGCAGTGCCCTTCGTCGAGCAGCAGCAGGTTCAGCTCCCGCAGCGCGTCGCGGGGAATCCCCTCCCGCCCGCCGAGCCAGTGGTCCAGCGGCGTGACGAGCACGAAGTCCTCGTCGAACAGCGGCAGTTCGGTGACCCCTGGCACGCCGAGCGGCACGGCGAGCAGCAGCAGGTCGAGCCGCCCCGCCGCGAGCCCGTCGAGCAGCGACGCCGTCTGCTCCTCGTGGACCTGGAGGTCCAGGTGGGGATACCTCTCGTGGACGAGCGTGAGGACCGTCGGCAGCAGATACGGTGCCACCGTCGGGATCACCCCGAGCCGCAGCGCCCCGGTGAACGGCGCCTTCACGGCGTCCGCCTCCTCCAGGAGCGCCTCGACCTCGCCGAGGACGGCCCTGGCCCGGACGGCGAGCCGCTCCCCCGCCGGGGACAGGAGCACCTTGCGGGTGGTCCGCTCCAGGAGCTGGACACCGAGTGTCTCCTCGAGCGCGGAGACGGCCCCCGAAAGCGCGGGCTGGCTCATCCCGATCGCGGCCGCCGCGTCCCGGAAGTGCAGATGCTCGGCGACGGCGGCGAAGGCGCGCAGCTGCGCCAGGCTGGGCTGTTTGCCCCTATGTACGGCAGCCACTGATAACTACCTCCAATCAACAGGACCGAGTGTAGCTATTTCCCTAATCAATGCACCCTGTGCCACGATCGTCAGCAGTCCAACCCCATGGAACCCCTTACCGGGGGTATCCAATCGCTGCAAGGAGAGCGCGTGCTCACTGTCGGTGACAAGTTCCCCGAGTTCGACCTGACTGCCTGTGTCTCGCTGGAGAAGGGCAAGGAGTTCGAGCAGATCAACCACAAGACCTACGAAGGCAAGTGGAAGATCGTCTTCGCGTGGCCCAAGGACTTCACCTTCGTGTGCCCGACCGAGATCGCGGCCTTCGGCAAGCTGAACGACGAGTTCGCTGACCGTGACGCCCAGGTCCTCGGCTTCTCCGGCGACTCCGAGTTCGTGCACCACGCCTGGCGCAAGGACCACCCGGACCTGACCGACCTGCCCTTCCCGATGCTGGCCGACTCCAAGCACGAGCTCATGCGCGCGCTCGGCATCGAGGGCGAGGACGGCTTCGCGCAGCGCGCCGTCTTCATCGTCGACCAGAACAACGAGATCCAGTTCACGATGGTGACCGCCGGTTCCGTCGGCCGTAACCCCAAGGAGGTCCTGCGGGTCCTCGACGCTCTCCAGACGGACGAGCTGTGCCCCTGCAACTGGAGCAAGGGCGAGGACACCCTGGACGCGGTCGCGCTCCTGGCCGGTGAGTGAGCATGGCCCTCGATGAGCTGAAGGCGGCCGTCCCGGACTACGCCAAGGACCTGAAGCTGAACCTCGGCTCGGTCATCGGCAACTCCGAGCTGCCCAAGCAGCAGCTGTGGGGCACGGTGCTCGCCTGCGCGATCGCATCCCGCTCCGCCCAGGTGCTGCGGGAGCTTGAGCCCGAGGCGAAGGCGAACCTCTCCGCTGAGGCGTACACCGCGGCCAAGTCCGCGGCCGCCATCATGGCGATGAACAACGTCTTCTACCGCACGCGTCACCTGCTCTCCGACCCGGAGTACGGGACGATGCGCGCGGGCCTGCGGATGAACGTCATCGGCAACCCGGGCGTCGAGAAGGTCGACTTCGAGCTCTGGTCGCTCGCCGTCTCCGCGATCAACGGCTGCGGCATGTGCCTCGACTCGCACGAGCAGGTGCTCCGCAAGGCGGGCGTCGACCGCGACACGATCCAGGAGGCGTTCAAGATCGCCTCGGTGATCCAGGCGGTGGGCGTGACGCTGGAGTCCGAGGCTCGCCTCTCGTAAGCCTTCGGCCACACTGGCCACGCTGTTCACACGAAGGCCCCGCTCGCACACCGCGAGCGGGGCCTTCGCGCGCCCCCGGTGACCGGGGGCGCCAGAGTCCTGGGGAGCCGGGGACGGCGCTAAGGCGCTAGGCGTCCTGCGGGGTCCGGGGCTTGGTGGTGGCCTCGGCGGCGGGTTCGGCCGCCGTGGCCTCGGCCTGGCGGAGCGCCTGCTCCTTGGCGTACGCCCGGAGGTATCCAACGACCGTGTTGGCCACCGCGACCAGCGGCACCGCCACCACGGCCCCGCCGATCCCCGCGATCATGCCGCCCGCCGCGACGGAGAGCACGACCGCCAGCGGATGCACCTTCACGGCGCGGCCGAGGATGAACGGCTGCAGGATGTGCCCCTCGATCTGCTGCACGGCGAGGACCACCACGAGCGCCATCACGGCCGTGAACACGCCCTGCGTGACCAGCGCGACGACGACCGCGAGCGCGCCGGAGACCACCGCGCCCACCAGCGGGATGAACGCGAACAGGAAGATGAAGACGGCCAGCGGCACCGCCATGGGCACGCCCAGGAAGTAGATGCCGAGGCCGATGAAGACGGCGTCGATGAGGGCCACTATCACCGTGCCCCGCACATACGCGGTGAGGGTGCGCCAGGCGCGCGGGCCCGCCCCCGCGACGCCGGGCCGGGCCGCGGCGGGCACCAGCTTGAGGCACCACTTCCAGATGCGCGGCCCGTCGTACATCAGGAAGAGCGTCGAGAACATCGCGAGCAGGATGCCCGTCAGCGTCTCCATGATGACGGTGACGCCTTCGAGGCTGGCGGAGGTGATCTCCTCGGAGTTCGCGCCGACCGCCTCGCGCAGGCTCTTGGCGATGTCGTTGATCTGGTCCTCGGTGACGTGGAAGGGGCTGTTGAGCAGCCACTTGCGCAAGTCCTCGATGCCGTCCTGGACTTGGCTGGAGAGCGTGTCGACGTTCTCCATGACCTGCCAGACCACGAACCAGCCCACGAGCCCCATGACCACGAAGCCGAGTACGGCGGTGACCATGGTGGCGAGCCCGCGCGGAAGGCCGAACCGGGTGAGCCGGGTCACCGTCGGCTGCAGCAGCGCGGTGATGAGCAGCGCGGCGATGAACGCGTACACGACGAGCTGGACGGCGCTGATGACCCGCATCAGGACCCAGACGGTGCCCGCGAGGACGAGCAGCCGCCACCCGGCCTCGGCGGCGACGCGCACGCCCCACGGCACGCTGGCGACGGGGTCGGGCCGGGCGGCTATCGCGGGGGCGTAGGTGGGCGGCGCGGGCACCTGGTCGGTGGCGGTGGACTCGGCGGCGGCCGCGTCGGACCGCTCGTCGTCGGCGTCACGGGCGTCGGCGGCGTGCCGCACCAGGTCGGCGTAGCGCTTCCGCAGGGACAGCTTCGGCCCCGTCGGCCCCGGCGGTGACGGCTCGGCCGCGTCGGCCACGGCGTCGACGGTGGACGCCGTGCCTACGGCGGACACCGTAGGCACGGTGTCCTTGGTGTCCGACGCGGCGGAGCCGTTGTCGGCGGCCCGCCCGCTCGGAACGTCCGTGGTCGGCGTCCCGGGCGGCGTGTTCGCCGGGTTCTCCTCAGGCGGTACGTTTCGCCCGGTGCTCGGCTGCGGCTCGGCCTCCGCGACCGGTCCGGAGCCGTCCGCTCCGGCGCCCGCACCGACGCGCTGGCCCAGCCTGGTGAGGCCGGCGCCGACACGACGACGCCACCCCGGTACTCGCGACATGATCCGTCCTCTTCCCCCGTCTGTCCCCGCCTGGCCCCCGAAGCCTTCGAACTGACCGTACACGGGCGAAGCCCCTCACCGGAGGACGGTGAGGGGCCACAAACGGTTGCGTGGGGTACGGGCGGATCAGCGCGGGTCAGCGCCGGATGACCGCCTTGTCCCCGTCAGTACCAGTTGTTCGCCTGCCAGAAGGACCAGGCACCACACGGGCTGCCGTAGCGCTCGTTCATGTAGTTGAGGCCCCACTTGATCTGCGTGGCCGGGTTGGTGCGCCAGTCGGCTCCCGCGGTGGCCATCTTCGAGGCGGGCAGCGCCTGGACGAGGCCGTACGCGCCGGAGGAGGCGTTGGTGGCGCGGTAGTTCCACGTGGACTCGTGGTTCACGATGTTGCTGAAGCACTGGAACTGGCCCGCGGGGACCATCTGCCGGGCCATCGCCTGGACCTGGGACACCGTGTAGGAGCCCTGCGGTGCGAAGTCGGAGGCGTCGCGCGTGGAGGAACGGCTCGCCTTGTTCTCCAGGCGCTCCTTCTCCTGCTGCTTCTTCTTCGCCGCGGCTTCCTTGGCGGCGGCCTTCTTGTCCGCTTCCGCCTGCTTCGCCGCCTGCTGCTTGGCGACGGCGTTCTTGGCGGCCTGGACGCGGGCGGCCTCGGCGGCGGACTTCTTCGCGGCCGAGTCGGCGGCCGTGGCCTGGGCCTCGGCCTGCTGCGCCACCGAGGTGGTCTGCACCAGGGCCTGGTCGCCGGCCGGTATGTCTGCGAGGAGAGTCGCGTCGCTCGCCGTCGCCTCGAGGTCGTCGCTCGAGGACTGGGTGTTGCCCGAGGCAACGCCCACGACAGCGCCGACGGTGGTGACCGCGGTGGCCGACGCCACTGCGAATCCCCGGACCGAAATCCGGCTCACACGGTTTCCTTCCAGCATCGCCCGCATAGGTGACCTCGCGGGCGCAATCGTGCCCCTGGCGCTGGCCTCCGGTTGGTACTCGGTCACAGGAGGCGCGGGCCCGGTCGACAACTCCCGTGGCGGGAGCGCCGCGTGGTGCTTCGGGCGGCATACGGCTACCACTATGAAGTTCTGTTGTTCCGTACCGCTGGGGGTACGGGAGTGCCGTATGCGGGGCCTGACAGGACCCAGACTCTGCCGTAGCGAGATACCGGGAGGCAATTCCGCGTTGCGTGTGAAAGCTCACATCCCGTTTGCCCCAGCGGTTTTACGGAAACCCAGACGCATGGGGCCGCAACCCCAGTAGGCTCGCGCGCTTCACGGCTCACGGCCAACTGTCGTGCCCCGTTTCCCCCGTGACCTCGTATCAGCCGCGAACCGGCATGGAAGCCGCAGACGACGCCAAAGTGACCGTACGCGCGAAACGGGCGGCGCCCCGCGGTCCTTCGTGGCCCGCGGGGCGCCGCCCGTCGTCCGGGTGGGTCAGATCTGGCCGTCCTCCAGCATCTCGGTCACGAGCGCCGCGATCTGCGACCGCTCGGACCGGGTGAGCGTGACGTGGGCGAAGAGCGGGTGCCCCTTCAGCTTCTCGATGACGGCGACCACTCCGTCGTACCGGCCGACCCGGAGGTTGTCGCGCTGGGCGACGTCGTGGGTCAGGACCACCCGGGAGTTCGCGCCGATCCGGGAGAGGACCGTCAGGAGGACGTTGCGCTCCAGGGACTGGGCCTCGTCCACGATGACGAACGCGTCGTGCAGGGAGCGGCCGCGGATGTGGGTGAGCGGGAGCACCTCCAGCATGCCGCGCGCGGACACCTCCTCGATGACCTCCTTGCCCGCGACCGAGCCGAGCGTGTCGAAGACGGCCTGTGCCCAGGGCCCCATCTTCTCGGCCTCGGTGCCGGGCAGATAGCCGAGCTCCTGCCCGCCCACCGCGTAAAGCGGCCGGAAGACCATCACCTTCTGGTGCTGGCGGCGCTCCAGGACGGCCTCCAGGCCCGCGCACAGCGCGAGCGCCGACTTGCCGGTGCCCGCGCGGCCGCCCATGGAGACGATGCCGACGTCCGGGTCGAGCAGCAGGTCGAGCGCGACGCGCTGCTCGGCGCTGCGGCCCTTGAGGCCGAAGGCCTCGCGGTCGCCGCGCACCAGCTTGACGGTGCCCTCGGCCGTGACCCGGCCGAGCGCCTTGCCGCGCTCGGACTGGATGGTGAGGCCGGTGTGCACGGGCAGCTCCGCCGCCTCCGGCACGTACAGCGTCTCGGCGTCGAAGAGGAGGTCGACCTGCTCCCCGGAGAGGGTGAGCTCGGACATCCCGGTCCAGCCGGAGGAGTCCGTGATGGCGAGCTCCGCGCGGTACTCCTCGGCGAGGAGGCCGACGGAGGACGCCTTGATCCTCAGCGGCAGGTCCTTCGAGACGACCGTGACGTCGTACCCCTCGGCCTGGAGGTTGCGTGCCACCGCGAGGATGCGGGAGTCGTTGTCCCCCAGTCGGTAGCCGGCGGGCAGGACGCCGGGGTCGGAGTGGTTGAGCTCGACGCGCATCGTGCCGCCGAGGCCACCCATCGGGATGGGGGCGTCCAGGCGCCCGTACCGGATGCGGCAGTCGTCGAGCAGGCGCAGGGCCTGCCGGGCGAAGTAGCCGAGTTCAGGATGGTGGCGCTTGGCCTCGAGCTCCGTCACTACGACGATCGGCAGCACCACTTCGTGCTCGTCGAAACGCGACAGCGCGTTCGGGTCGGCGAGCAGGACACTGGTGTCGAGAACATAGGTGCGCCGGCCTTGCTGGCGCTTCGTGCTGGTCACCACGGAAGGACGTACCCCCTCGGATGAGGTCGGGGAGCGACGGAGGGAACTGGACCGGTCTCCGGCCGCCATGCGCGGGCCGGGCACCGGCCCTCCGTGTCGTCCGCGCTCAGCGCGCGGTCGTCCTTGCGCAAAGGGCCTCCCGGGCGGACGGCCCCGTGCCGTCCGCTGAGATACGGCGTCCGTGAATCGGACGCCGACCTGCAGGGCTTATTCCCTCGAACAAGCGCAGCCATGCCATGGCATATGACGGCGCGTTGGTTAACTCCCGGTTACCGCGGCCTCATCCCGCAGGGCCGTCATCCGCCGTAACGACGGTGGCGCGCGGCGTAATCACGCAGCGCACGCAGGAAGTCCACCTTCCGGAACGCCGGCCAGAAGACTTCGCAGAAGTAGTACTCGGAGTGAGCGGACTGCCAGAGCATGAAGCCCGAGAGGCGCTGTTCGCCACTCGTGCGGATCACCAGGTCGGGGTCCGGCTGGCCGCTCGTGTAGAGGTGCTTGGAGATCTGTTCGACGTCCACGCTGTCGGCGACGTCCTCGATGGAGGTGCCGCGCTCGGCGTGGTCGAGCAGCAGCGAGCGGACGGCGTCGGCGATCTCCTGGCGGCCGCCGTAGCCGACGGCGACGTTGACGAGTATCCCCTTGTTGGTGTCGGTCGCCTGTTCGGCTTCCTTCAGGACGCGCTGGGTGCTGTCGGGGAGCAGGTCGAGGGTGCCCACGTGGTGCACGCGCCAGCGGCCGTCGGCGGCGAGGCTACGGACCGTCCCCTCGATGATGCCGACGAGCGGGACGAGCTCCTCGTCGGGGCGGTCGAGGTTGTCCGTGGACAGCATCCATAGCGTGACCACCTCGACGTCGGTCTCGGCGCACCAGCCGAGGAATTCCTCGATCTTGTACGCGCCCGCCTGATGGCCCTGGGCGGTGGTGCCTCCGGAGGCCTTGGCCCAGCGCCGGTTCCCGTCGAGGATGACGCCGATGTGCTTGGGCACCTGGTCGTGGTCGAGGCGGCCCTCCACCCGGTGTGCGTACAGCCGGTACACCAGGTCGCGCAAGCTCACGAGATTCCACCTCTCACGAAAGTTTGGCCGCCGCCCCGGTGGGCGGCCGACGGGCCGGGCATCCGGGGGCACAGGGCAGTACCCGAAGCCGAAAGGGTACCGCTGCCCGGCCGGTCCCCCGGCCCGGGTACCAACAGAACCGGCCCCAACGGACGTGCCAGATCAAGCGCGAGACTCAGCCCGTCCGGCGATTGAGGACGAGCGCGCAGCGCGACACGGCGGGGCCCCGGGCAGAAGAAAGGCCAGGCGGCGGCAGGGCCCGCCCCACCACCTCCGGAAGCAGCGCGGCTTGCCGTAGCGTCGGACCATGAACGACACCCCCGCCTACCAGGCCGCCCCGGCCCGCTACGACACGATGGAGTACCGCCGCACCGGCAGGAGCGGCCTGCGGCTCCCGGCCGTCTCGCTCGGCCTCTGGCACAACTTCGGCGACGACCGCGCCCTCGACTCCCAGCGCGCGATCCTGCGCCGCGCCTTCGACCTGGGCGTCACCCACTTCGACCTGGCGAACAACTACGGCCCGCCGCCCGGCAGCGCGGAGCTGAACTTCGGCAAGCTCTTCGCCCAGGACTTCGCCCCCTACCGGGACGAGCTGATCGTCTCGACCAAGGCGGGCTACCTCATGCACCCCGGCCCGTACGGCGAGTGGGGCTCCCGCAAGTACCTCCTTTCCTCCCTGGACGCCTCGCTGAAGCGCATGGGCCTGGACTACGTCGACGTCTTCTACTCGCACCGCTTCGACCCGGACACCCCGCTGGAGGAGACCATGGGCGCGCTCGCGTCCGCGGTCCAGCAGGGCAAGGCGCTGTACGTGGGCGTCTCCTCGTACAACAGCGAGCAGACCGCGGAGGCCGCGCGCCTGCTGCGGGAGATGGGCGTGCGCCCCCTCATCCACCAGCCCTCGTACTCGATGATCAACCGCTGGACCGAGGAGGACGGGCTTCTCGACACGCTGGAGGCGGAGGGCATGGGCTGCATCTCCTTCGTGCCGCTCGCGCAGGGGCTGCTCACGAACAAGTACCTGAAGGGCATCCCGGAGGGCTCGCGCGCCACGCAGGGCAAGTCCCTCGACCCGGGGCTCCTCTCCGACGAGGTCGTACGCCGTCTCAATGGCCTGAACGACATCGCGTCCCGGCGGGGTCAGTCGCTCGCGCAACTGGCGCTGAACTGGGTGCTTCGCGATGAGCGGATGACGTCCGCGCTCATCGGCGCTTCCAGCGTGCGGCAGTTGGAGGAGAACGTGGCCGCGCTGTCGGGGCCGAAGCTCACGGAGGCGGAGCTCGCGGAGATCGACACGTTCGCGGTGTCGACGCCGGGGACGAACATCTGGGCCGACCGGAGCTGACGGGAGCTGACGGGAGCTGACCGGCGCGCCCCCGGCGGGGGCGCGCCGGGCGCCTGTGCGGGCGCCCGCGGACCCAAAAGAAACGGGCCGGTCCGTGGGGGGGGATACGGACCGGCCCGAGGGGGGGTTTCCACCATAACCCTTCGTAAGTGTTCGTTGGTGCATCGGCGTGCCACAACTACTCTCCGAGACCGCCCGGCGACTGCCTGAGCCCGTTCTCCCCATGGTTTTCGGCCCTCGCGGCGGAATCGCGTCAGGGAGGTGGTCGCTCCGAAGGGTGACGCGCGCCCGGGGCGCGCGCTTGACGGCGGGGGCGCTAGCGTCGCGGCATGGCGACGGTGACGGTGCCCGGGTCCGGGCTCCCGGTGCGGATCGCGCTGGAGGTCGCGGACTCGCCCCAGGCGCGGCGGCGCGGGCTGCTCGGCCGGGACGGCGTGCGGGGCGCGCTGCTGCTCACGCGCACACGGGCCGTGCACACGCTGGGGATGCGGTTCGCCGTGGACGTGGCGTATCTGGACCGGACGGGGCGGGTCCTCGCGGTGCGCACGATGCGGCCGGGCCGGATCGGGCTGCCCCGGCCGCGGGCGCGCCGGGTCCTGGAGGCGGAGGCCGGGGCGATGGCGGCGTGGGGGGTGCGTGGGGGCGTACGCCTGGTGCTTGATCTCGACGGCACAGGCGGCGACGGCGCTTAGGAGCACGGCGCGGCGCCCGCGTCCCGGCGGAGCGCGCACGAGGCCGCGCAGCCCCCTCCACTGCGCGGCACCGCCCGCGCAGCTTTGCGCTCGCGAATTAGCGTTGGTCTGAACTTACGCGAGTTCGACGGCCGAATCGAGTCGGTGTCCCCAACAATCGATAACAATGTTGAATCGGCGACCGGGTCGACCTGAATTGCCCGAATTACGCTGCCGGGTACGGGCGTTCGCGAGCGGCGCACCCCCGGATCGGCGGCGCGCCCCCAGGCCCAGCGACGCGCCCCACGCGCAAGCTCACGCGCTGCGCTTCGCCCCGTCCGCCGCCCGGGCCGCCTGGGCCGCCACCAGGTGCTCCATGTTCCGGTCGCCCCACATCCCGAGCGGCTCCAGGGCCTTGTTCAGGGACTGGCCGAGGTCGGTGAGGGAGTACTCGACCTTGGGCGGCACCTCGCGGTAGACCTCGCGGTGCACGATGCCGTCCGCCTCCATCTCCCGCAGCTGCTGGATCAGCATCTTCTCGCTGACGCCGGGCACGTGCCGCCGCAGCTCCCCGAACCGCAGGGTGCCGCCCGCGTACAGCGCCCACAGGATCATGGGCTTCCACTTGCCGCCGACGACGTCCACGGCCGCGTCCAGACCGCAGGCGTACGGTCCCTTGCCCTTCGCCATGCCCCAACTCCTCGTCCGCGTACGGCTGCCGCGCACGACCGGCGCGGAGCCCACGGCCGTGCCACTTACCGGATCGACAGTACAGCCGACCCCGCGGTCAGCGCTTGCGGGCGTCGAACAGGTGCCGGGTGCTGTGGGCCACGAACGGGCCCTCGTCCTGGATCAGCCGGTGCAGCTCGCGCAGGCGCGGCCGGTACGCGTCCACGGTGAACCCCGGCACCATCCACACCACCTTGCGCAGGAAGTGCACCACGGCACCGACGTCGAAGAACTCCATCCGCAGCCGCTCGGCCCTGAGCGACACCACGTCGAGCCCCGCCGCCTCGGCCGCGGCCCGCTCCCCCTCGGGGTCGCGCGCGCCGCGCACCGCCGCGGGCTGCTCCCCCAGGAAGTACTCCACCAGCTCGAAGGCGCTGGCGGGCCCCACGTGCTGGGCGAAGTACGTCCCGCCGGGCCGCAGCACCCGGGCGATCTCGTCGAAGTGCGGGACCACCGGGTGCCTGCTGGTGACGAGGTCGAAGGCGCCGTCCGCGAACGGCAGCGGCGCGTGCTCGGGCGAGGCCACGACGACCACCCCGCGCGGGTGAAGGAGCGCGGCCGCCTTGGCGACGTTCGGCGCCCACCCCTCGGTGGCGGCGGCGAGCGGCGGCAGCGCGGGCGCGGCGGCGAGGACCTCGCCCCCGCCCGTCTGGATGTCGAGCGACGCCTCGGCCCGCCCGAGCCGCTCCCCCATGGCGCGCGCGTACCCCCACGAGGGCCGCGCCTCGGTGGCCCGGCCCTCGAACCAGGAGAAGTCCCAGCCTTCGGTGGGGGCGGCCTCGGCTTCGGTGAGCAGGTCGTCGAAGGTGCGCATGGAGTGATCGTACGAAGCCCGGCGGAGGCGGGTCACGCCCAGCGCTCCGGTCCCGGGATCCTCAGGTGGCCGGTGAGCGCGGCCAGGTCGGTCCAGGCGGACGCGTCGGTTCCGTCGCCGAACGCGTAGTGCAGGGCCGGGGTCGTGGCGGGGCCGAGCCGGGTGGGGCGGCGGGGCAGGGGCGGCCGTGCGGCGTGGGCGAGGCCGATGGCGCGGACGTCGGTGGGGCCCAGGGTGAAGGAGACCGGGACGGGCGGCAGCTCGAAGCGGGCCGGGACGGTGAGGTCGCGGCGGGCCCGGCGGAGGAGGACGAGCAGGGTGCTCAGGCCGTGCTCGGCCACCAGCGCCTCGGCGAGCGGCGCCACGGCGTCGAGCGGCGGGGGCTCGTCGGCGCCAAGACCGAGGGTGAGCGTGACGTCCTCGGCCACGCCGGACTCCGTGCGGGCGACGCGCAGGGTGGCGAGCGCGGGCCGCCCGGCGGCGCCGACCGCGAGCAGGTGGCTCGGGTCGGGCGCGCGGCCCCGGGCCAGGTCGGTCAACTGGCGTGGCGACCACGGCAGGTTGATGGGTTCGGCGGTGCCCCAGCCGACGGGGGCGGCGCCGGTGAGGTGGCGCCACGCGGTCTCCAGGGAGCGGCCGAGCACCAGCGCGGCGTCCGGGGCGTGGTGGGTGCGGAAGGAGAGGGTGAGCTGCCGGTCGGTGCCCGGCGCGGACGCTTTGAAGGCCTCCGCCATGGTGGCATCGCCGTGCTCGTCGAGCACGGGCGTGAAGGTGCCGCCCCGCCAGTGCAGGACGGCTCCGGACAGGCCGTCGTAGTAGCCCTGGTCGGGGTCCTGGACCACCCAGCGGTTCGGCGGTCCTGACAGGGCCGTGCGCAGGGGCAGGGTCAGGCGGGCGTGCGGCGGGGTGACGAGGTGCAGGGCGCGGCCGGAGGTGACGGTGGCGCGCAGCACGTCCGAGAGCCAGGCGGTCAGCGCGACGACGGGCCGGTCGGCGATGACGACGGCCGTGGATTCGGTGCGGACGTCGACGGCGGGCAGGGCGCCCTCGGGTGCCGGGACGGCCGTGAGGTCGCGGTCGCCGGGGGTCTCGACGACGCGTACGGTGGCGGCGTCCCCCGGCCAGGCGGTCCCCCCGAGCAGCAGGGTGAGGCGGCCGCAGAAGGACCCGGCGAGGTCATCGGCCCCCGGTACGGCGGTCGAGGCGCGCGCCTCGGTCCACCAGTACGGCACCTCCGGCACCGGCACCTCGTCGCCGAGGAGCCGCTCGGCCTCGCCCGGGGTGTGCACGATGACGGGCGCCTCGACCGACACCAGGGGGCGCCCCCCGGACGTGCACAGGTGGATGACCGCGTCATCGGCGCTGGTGGTCACGCCCAGGCCGGGCCCGCCCGCGTGGAGTCCGGCGAGGAGGGCCATCGGGTCGGGCATCGTGGGCGTCAGGGCGATGACGTCCTTGGTCACGGGGTCTCCTCGGCGGCGGTTTCGCTGGTCAGGGCCGTCTGGATGAGGCGGGGGCGGTGGCCTCGGCGGATGAGGGTGCCCCGGCCCGGAGGCTGCGCGGAGGGGTGGACGCCGGGGAAGAGCTGGCCTTCGGTGCGGTCGCCCGTCATCAGGAGGGCGGTGGCGCCGGTCTCGCGCAGGGCGGTGAGGAAGGGCTCGTACATGGCCCGGGACGCCCCGGCGACGCGGCGGACCACGACGAAGTGCAGGCCGATGTCCTGGGCCGACGAGACGTAGGGCAGGAAGGGGGCGAGGGGCTGCTGCCCCGCGGTGGCGAGGATGTCGTAGTCGTCGACGAGGATGACGACGCGGGGGCCGGTGAAGGCGGGTTCGGCGGGGTCGGGGGCGTCGGGGTCCGCGGTGTCGGGGAGGCGCTTGTCGAGTTCGGCGGCGATGCCGGCGGCGAGCGCGGCGGCCAGCCTGGCGTTGTGGGCGTAGCCGCCGCGATAGGGCTCGGGGACGTGTCCGCGCAGGCCCCGGCGGGGGTCGAAGACGCCGAAGACGAGTTCCTCCGGGCCGTACCTGGCCGTGAGCTGACGGGTGATCAGGCGGAGCAGGTTGGTCTTGCCGCACTCGTTGTCGCCGAGGACCAGGAGGTGCTGGTCGCGGTCGAAGAGGTCGAGGTGGACGGGGCCGAGGGTGTCCTGGTCGACGCCGATCGGCACCAGGTCCGGTGCCGCGGCGGGCGAGGGCAGTCGCGCGGCGGGCAGGTCGAGCGGCAGGACCCGGACGGGGGCGGCGAGTTCGCCGTGCCAGGTGGCGGCGACCGTGCGGGCCGCGTCCTCCAGGGCGGTGCCGAGGTCACCGGTGCCGGTCCCGCCGTCCGTGCGGGGCAGCGCGGTCTGCGCGAACAGCTTGCCGCTGGTGAGGGCCCGGCCGGGGGTGGCGGCCGTGAACGTCTCGGCGAGCTTGCGGTCGACGGTGGAGTCGCTCGGGTCGTTGAGGCGCAGCTCGATCCGCGTACCGAACAGGGACTGGGTGGCGATGCGGGCGTCGTTCCAGCGCAGCATGCCCGCGACCACGTGGATGCCGTAGCCGCCGCCCCGCTTGAGCAGGTCGGCGACGGCGTCGTCGAGGTCCTCGTACTCCTCGCGCAGCGCCCCGAAGCCGTCGACGAGAAGGACCAGGTCGGTGGAGCCGAGCTCGGGCAGGCCGCCCTGGGCGCGCAGTCGGCGCAGGTGGTCCAGGGAGTCGATGCCGTGCTCGCGGAACAGCTCTTCGCGCAGGGCGAGCTGGGCGGTCAGTTCGGCGACGGTACGGGCGAGGCGCTCGCGGTCGGCGCGCGACGCGACGCCCCCGACGTGCGGCAGGCCACCGAGCGCGGTGAGCCCGCCGCCGACCAGGTCGAGCCCGTACACGGCCACCTCGGCCGGGGTGTGGGTGAGCGCGAGGGACAGGGTGAGGGTGCGCAGGAGGGTGGTCTTGCCGGACTGCGGGCCGCCGATGACGGCGACGTGTCCGCCCGCGACGTTCAGGTCGAGGGTCCACCGCCCCTGCCACTGCCTCGCCGGGTCGTCGAGGATGCCGAGCGGCACGCGCAGATGGCCGTCGGACCGGGTGAGGTGCAGACCGCGCCCGGAGACGCCGAGCGGTCCCGCCGCGGTGTCCAGGGCGATGGCGTCGGGCAGCGGCGGCAGCCAGATGCGGCGCACGGGCGGGGCGGCGGTGGCGAGCTGGTCGACCATGGTGGACATGACGGTGGGCCCGGTCTCCCGCTCGCGCGCGCCGGTCTCCCGCTCCCGCGCGCCGGACGCCTCCGTAGCGGCTTCGGCGTCCCGCGCGGGCGCGTTGAACGCGGGATAGGCCCAGGCGCGCGGCCCGGCGTCGACCGTGTCGGGCAGGGCGGGCCCCAGCCACGCCCCGGAGACGTACCCGGCCTTGAAGCGCGTGTACGTCGAGGTGTCCACCTTCAGATAGCCGAAGCCGGGAAGGGGCGGGAGCTGGAAGGCGTCGACGGTGTCGAGGACGGTGCGGGACTCGTCGGCGGAGAACGTCCGCAGGCCGAGCCGGTACGACAGATACGTCTCCAGGCCCTTCAGCTTGCCGCTCTCGATGCGCTGGCTCGACAGGAGCAGGTGCACGCCGATGGACCGGCCGATCCGCCCGATGGACAGGAACAGGTCGATGAAGTCCGGCTTGGCGGTGATGAGTTCGCCGAACTCGTCGATGACGACGAACAGGTGCGGCAGCGGCTCAAGACCCCGGCCCGGGTCCTTGGCGCGCAACGCGGCGTAGTGCCCGATGTCGGCGACGTTCCCCGCGTCCTTCAGGACCCGCTGGCGGCGGGTGATCTCCCCGGCGAGGCTGGTGTGGACGCGCTCGACGAGGTCGGCCTGGTTCTCCAGGTTGGTGATGACGCCCGCGACGTGCGGCAGGCCCGTGAAGGGGGCGAAGGTCGCGCCGCCCTTGTAGTCGACGAGGACCATCGCCAGGTCGTCGGGCGGGTGGGTGACGGTCAGCGCGAGGACGAGGGTGCGCAGGAGTTCGCTCTTGCCGGAGCCGGTGGCGCCCACGCACAGGCCGTGCGGTCCCATGCCGAGTTCGGCGGACTCCTTCAGGTCGAGCAGGACAGGCTCGTGCCGGTCGTCGACGCCGATGGGCACGCGCAGGACGTCGCGGTCGCCGCGCGGCGACCACAGGTGGCGCAGGTCGAGGGCGGCGGGGTCGTCGACGCCGAGCAGCGCGGGGAAGTCGACGGGCCCCGACACCGGGGTGCCGTCGGCGGCGGACTCGGCGGACAGCCTGAGCGGCGCGACGAGCCGGGCGAGGCCTTCGGCGCCGGGCACGCCGAGCGCGTCGGCGATGCCTTGGGAGCGGCGCCCTTCGGGCGTCCTGAGGTCCTCGACGGTCACCTCGTCGCCGTCGACGGTGACGCGGACGCTGACCTCGTCGGGCTCGTGGACCTGCTCGGCGAGCAGGTGCAGCACGGTGACGCCCATCTCCGCGAGCCCCACCGCCGCGTCCGGGCGCGGCAGTTCGACGGCCGTCCCGCCGTGCGCGTCGCTGACGACGAGCATCCGGTCCGCCATCAGGAGCGCCCGCCGGTCGGACAGGCCGCGCCGCACCTCGGCCGCGTACGAGGCCCGGCGGCGCAGGTCGGCGGCGCACAGGCGGGCGAGCGGGGCGAGGCCGGGGGCGATGCGGCGGACGGCGACGGGCGCGTCGGGGCCGTCCGAGGCCTCCGGGGCGGCGTCCGAGGCCTCCGGGGCGGCGTCCGGGCCGAGGACGTGGGGCAGCCACTTGGCCCACTCCCAGTCGTCGATGCGGTCGCCGGGCACGCCGAGGGCGATCGCCACGTCGTCCGGCGCGTGCGTGACGGCCGTCTGCGCGAGCAGCGCGCGGGCCACGCGCAGTACGCCGTCCCGGTCGCCGATGACGCTGACGTTGCCCGCCCGGTCGAGCGGCACGGTCAGCGGGAAGTCGGGCGCGACGGCGAACCGCGCCTGAAGGGCGCGCGCCTCGTTGAGCATGAACGGGTCCGGCGGCGTAAGGACCCCGCTCGCGCTGTTCTGCCCGATCACCACATCCTGCGCGGGCACGGCACCGGTGCCGACGCGCACGTCGAGGAAGTCGGCGTCCGCCCTGCGGCGCTCCCAGCGGCGGGCCGGGTCGCGGGCCAGGTCGTAGAGGGCGACGGGCGGCGGATTGAGCAGCCGGGCGCGCTGCCGCAACTCCCTCTCCGTACCCCCGAGTTCGACGCGCTGCTCCTCCACGTACTCCAGATACCGCTCGCGCTGCGTACGGCGCGTGCGCTGTGCCTTGCCGCGCTGCGACCAGAACAGGGCGACGCCGCCCAGGAGCGCGCACACCAGGACGATGGCGCCGAGCGCGGCGAACTGGCTGTTGCGGATGACGGTCATCATCACGACCGAGCTCAGGACCCCGGCCATGGGGAGCAGCGCGGTGGCCGCGTTGCCCGTCTTGCCCTCGGGCAGGTTCGGCGGCGGCTCGATGACGTGCTGGGCGGGGGCGGCCGGGGGGCGCGTGGAGCGGGCCGGGCGGTGGACGAGGTGGTGGGTCATCGTGGGCCTCTCCTCAGCGCACCCGTACCGCGCGCCGCATCGCCTCCGCGGCGAGCCGGGTGGCCGCCTGCCGGGTGGCGTCGGCGAGCCGGGACGGGTCGATGGCGCCGCCACCGGCCAGGTGCCGGTCGTACGGCACGGCCACGACGGTCACCCCGGTCTCCCGCAGGTGCGCGGCGGCGGCCTTCGTGTTCAGGGTCATGTCGGGCGCGCCCGCGCTGAGCGCGACGACGGTGGTGGCGAGCGCCGAGTGCGGCAGCTGCCCGAGCCAGTCGAGGACGAGCCGGGTCCCGCCCACGCCCTCGGGCGTCATCGGGGCGACCACGACACGGGCGTGCGCGGTGTCCATGGCGGTCCGGGCGACCTCGCCCGGCAGCGTCTCGCAGTCGACGACGGTGACGGCGAAGTAGCGGCGCAGGGCGAGCGTGACGGTGCGGTACGTCGCCACGTCCAGGGGCGGGCCGACCTGCCCCCGGCTCGCGGGCAGCAGCCAGCCGCCGTCGCTGACCGGCACCAGATAGCCCGTGAGGTCGGTGAGCCGCATGTCGGGCGTCAGCATCCGGGCGAGGTCCCCGCACGCCCAGCGCACCGAATCCGCGCCCATCCGCACGGGCAGCGTCCCCAGCGCGGCGTCCGCCTCCAGGGCGAGCACCGGGTCGTGCCGGTAGTGCGTGAACGCCCGGCCGAGCAGCGCGGCGACCGTCGTCTTGCCGACACCGCCCCGGATGGACGTCACGGCGAGAACGCGGCCGGTGGTGACGGGCTGCTGGATCTCCCGAGCGGTACGGGACTCCTCGGCGACCTCCTGCGCGGCGGACGCCGTGAGCCTGCGGAGGGTGCGGCTGGTGCGGCGGAGGGCGGAGTCGCCGTGCGGGGGGCGGGTCCGGGCCAGGGCCAGGCGGGGGTCGAGTGTGGGGGTGGGGGAGGGAGTGGCTGGGGTGGCTGGGACGGGTGGGGTGGCCGGTGCGGCAGGGACAGGTGGGGTGGCCGGTGTGGCCGGTGTGGCTGGGAACCTCTCCGTGCCCGAGGCGTCGGAGGCCGCGGGCGCGATCGGCGTACGCGTCTCCACCGCACCCCCCTCCGCCGTGCCCGTACCCGTGCCCGTACCCGTACCCGTACTCGTAGGCGCGCTCAGTTCCCGCAGCACATCGCGCTGCCAGTCCCGCCCCTGTGCCATGTCCCCCACCTCCTACGCGAAGGTGTCGAGCAGACGCCCGTACACACCGAACACGCCGAGCAGCAGCGGCACGAGGGCGATGACGCCCACCGACTCAAGGAGGTCCCCGGCGCGCCGCAGCCTGACCCGTACGTGCTCGGCGGGGCGTACGGCGAGGATGAGCAGCGGGGCGACGGCGAGCCCGGTGAGCAGCGCGAGCGGGCCGGGGGCGCCGGAGTGGCCGAGCCACACCCAGGCGAGCCGGGCGCCCACGACGGCCGCGGCCACGAGCAGCACGGCCACCTCGCCGACCAACGGGAAGGCCCGCGTCCGCAGCGCGAGCACCAGCGCGGTCACCACGGCGAGCGGCACCGACCACGCCGACACGTCACCGAGCACGAGCGCACCGGCGACGGCGGCGGACGCGGCGAGGACGAGGGTGGCGAGGGCCAGGCCACGGTGCGTGGCGGCGAGGGCGACGCCGACCTGGTACCGGCTGATCGACGCCCCGGCGGAGCGCCGGTCGTCGAGCCCGGAGAGGCCGGAGGCCATCAGGGCGAGCCGGGGCAGTACGCCGAGGGCGACCACCGAGAGGACGGCGAGTACGGCACCGACACGCGCCGGGTCCTCGCCGCCCTGAAGGCCGAGGGCCACCTCCCAGGCGGCGACGGTTCCGACGAGCGCCCCGCAGCCGGCGAACGCGCCGCGGCCCAGCGGGGTGCACCATCCGAGGAGCAGCAGCGCCACGGCGAGGGCGCCGCCCGCGCCGGCCAGGCGTCCGGCCACCGGCCAGCCACCGGCGTCCGCGAGGCTCCAGGCCCCGAGGAGGCCGAGTCCGGCGGTCGCGGCGATCAGCGTCGCGGCGAGCGCGGTACGCCGCACCCGCCCGCACACCACACCGCCGAGCCCCACGACGACGGCCGCCCCGACCAGTCCGGCGCCCGCCCGCCCGGCGGTGAACTCCTGCCGGGCAAGGACCCCGGCGGCCAGGGCCCACGCCACCGCGGCGACCCCGCACACCACGCTCCGGGCCCGCGGCCC
This sequence comes from Streptomyces sp. NPDC043996, assembly GCF_056435225.1. Classification (NCBI taxonomy): domain Bacteria; kingdom Bacillati; phylum Actinomycetota; class Actinomycetes; order Kitasatosporales; family Streptomycetaceae; genus Streptomyces; species Streptomyces sp. NPDC043996. Next base: position 403,100 of record NZ_JBWKEY010000001.1, read on the forward strand.
CCACCGCCAACCGCGCACGTCCACGTCGTCGGCGGCCTCGTCGGTGACGTCGTGCACGACCGGCGCCGAGGGCGCGTCCTCGGCACGCACGAGCCGCAGCACCGCCCCGTCGGCGACGCCCGCCGACTCCAGCGTGGCGTCCGGCGCGATCGCGGTCCCGTCGACCCCGACGAGGTACCGCAACTGCGGCCGCTCGCCCACCCGGTCGTCGAGCAGCCGCAACACCTCGGGCAGCAGCAGTCCGACGGGTTCCCGCGAGGGCAGCACGAGATCCACCCGCCGCCGCTCCCCCACCAAGGTCACCCGGCTCAACGCCCCCGCAGATATCACAAGTTCGAACCTATCACCGAGAGAATGCCGCCATGACGGGTGATTCGGCCGCACCAACCGAAGACACCTGCGAAACCGAAGAGGAAACCCCCGACCTCTCGTTCTGCTTCTCCCTCTCCTTCATCACCCGATGCTCGACGAAGGACCACCCCACGCACCCCGCACCCATCACGGCCGCGATCACGATCCCCCCGAACACCTTCCCCAACCGCTCATCCATCCCCCGCCGTTGCCGCTCCGCACCGAACAACAACGCGTCCCGAAGCCGCCGCCGCCGAACGGAAACGCTCTCCAGCAACTGACTGTCGTAGTCCTGGGCCGCCATGACCGTCCCCGCCTCTCCGTCCGTCCCCACCGCGCCATGCCGCCATCCCCTGTCGACCCGCTAGGAGAGCCTGCTCGTGACCGCCTGGATGAACGCGGATGCCTCCGCCTCGGTGATCTCGACGTGGCTGACCTCGTTGTGCCCGAGCTCATAGCGCCTCAGGTACTCGGTGGACTCCCACCTCAGGTTCCTCGTGAACGCCTCGTCATAGGACACCCCGTCCACAACACGCCGCCTGACAACCCCGCGAGGGTTCGCACGCGAATAGCCCTCACCGACCTTGGCGTAGTACGTCACCTCGACGGAAGGCGAGTTCAGAACGCGCACGCGAGCACCGCGGCCGTTCAGCCACCGCTCCAGCTCCGAACCGGCGATCTCACGCCGAGCACCCTCATCCTCGATGACCGCGGGGCCGTACAGGCTTCCGGAGAGGTCCCGCACCACCGTTTCGCCGTCGAGTTCGGCTTTCAGGGAAGTCTCCCGCACCGAGGCACCCGTAAGGTCGGCTCCCTGCAGCCTGACACCAAGGAGTGAGGCGCCGTCGAGCTTGGCTCCACGCAAGCGGGCCGACCGCGCGTCCGCCGACCAGATTTCGCAGCTGCCGAGATCCGCTGCATCGAGCGTGGCACCCCGCAGAGAAGCCTCGTCGAGCTCCGCCTTCACGAGGGACGCCTGGGACAAGTCGGCCACGTCGAGAACCGCTCCCTCAAGATGCGCCCGGTACAGGTCCGAGCCCACAAGCCTGGCCCCGCGCAGAACCGTCCGCGTCAACAGGCTCATCGCGAGGTCGGCACCCGACAGGTCGGCACCCGACAGGTCGAGCCCCGAGGCGTCCAGGAGGGAGTCGGGGCGTTCCGTCCACTCCCGCAGGGCTGCCACGGCTTCGCCGTCACGCGGCATCGCTCTGACGTGCCGGCCCGCGTCACGGATACCAGACAACTCGATCACTCCACCCGTTTCGCTCGACGATCGCCCTCACATCGTCGATCGCCGCTTGATTGGCATTGCGCATGTCGAGGATAACCAGACGCCCTCTGGTGACGATCTGGTCCTCCAGCTTCCGCACCCAGCTCTCGTTGTTCGCCGGATTGTACGCTCCCTTGAACGGAAGCGACTTGTCACGGACGTTATTGAGCGGCGGCCAGTCCGAGTGCACTCCCTTGATGTCGTAGAACTCTCCGGTACCCGGTGAATACAAATCCCCTTGGTTGGCACCCGGCGGCCTTTGGATATCAGTCGGCACTTTGCCCTTCTCCCGCAGGTCGAGCGCGACTCGGGCCTCGTCCATCTCGGACGGCTTGACCTTCCCCTTGTGGTCCGGGTCCTGCTTCAGCCGGTCGAAGTCATCAACATGCCGCTGCGCGAGGCCGTGCAGGTGCTTGTCGTTCTCAGCACGGCCCGCGGGCGACAGCTCGTCCGGCGGCCCATTGCCGTGGACGGACTGGTCTCCCCGCATACCCGGGCCGGGGGCGACCGTGTCAGCGGAGCCCGTGCCACGCAAGGAGTCGTCGAGGTGGAGCACGTCGGCTCCGGAGGGGACGGGGACTCTGCCGAAAAGGTCCCGCTGCTCGCTCCGGATCGCAGCGAGGTCCTCATGGGACACCCCGGGGAGGCGCTCCTTCTCATAGAGAGCGTGGCCGTCCATCTTGGCCGCGAAGCTCTCCGGTGTGTGGAACTGTACTTCGAAGACCCTTCCCGTCCTCGGGTCACGCCATGTCGAATTGATTCCCTTATACCCTTGCGCGTCCCAGGTGTTCTTGAACGTGACATTCGTGAAACCGCGCGCCTCGAGGCTTTCGAGCACCTGCTGGACACCACGCGTGTAGTTGCGCGTGGGGACTTCAACCGTGTAACGAATGGAGTCCTTGATGCCGCCAAGGGCGTACTCATGGGTGAGCCCGGCGTCTTCCAGGAGATCCGTGGCGACTTTCCGCTTGAGGGAGTCTTCTCCTTTGAGGCGGAAATCGAGTCCGATCAGCCGTCCGTCACCCACATTCCGCGTGACGTCCCGCATGGCCTGCGTGATGTGCGGCTCGGCGTCCGCCGACTGCCGCAGGAAGTCGTCCACCGCGGAATTCTCGCCCGGGCTGAGCCGCAGGCCGTTCTCACCGGCCCAAGCCCCGTCCGCCGAGTTGCCGAGCGGGCCGTCCCCTGGTGGGCCCTCACCCCAACCGCCAGCGCCGCCGCTGCCACCGCCGTGCCCCTCACCGGGCAGAGCACCGTCACCCCGCCCACCCGCCGGATCACCGGCATGCCCCGCGGCTCCTCCACGAGCCGATCCGGGGTGGGCGTCCGGGTGGCCGACGGACGGATCGTGGCTGGCTGCCGCTCCGCGGCCCGCGTCGTACGCGCCACCGCCGGGAAGGTGCCGACCGGCCGAGCCGATGCCTTCGCCGGCCGCGGCGCCTCCGGGCAGGTCGCCGCCCGCCGTGCCGCCAGGACCCAGCGCTCCGTCGCCGTCCCGCGCGCCGACCAGCACCGGCTGGCGTGGCGCGACCCGTGAGGGCTCGGGCACGTCGAGGGGGCCGCGGTGAACGGAGATGACTCCTCTGTCCGTCATGTAGACCGCGTTGCCCTTGGCGTCAGTGCCCACGAACATCGCGTCATCAGGCAGCGAAGCAGGTCTGGTAGGTGCACCCGCGCCCCGTTCCACCGGCCGGTACAAACCGTCCGGCAGGCCCGCGGCCGCGCCGGGGCGCAGGTCCTTCAGCCGCACCATCAGGTCCCCGACCTTGGTGGCCCCGAACTGCACCCCCTTCGCCGCGTACGTGAAGGGATCCACCGCGCGGCCGAACTTGCTGATGCCCGAGATCGTCTTCGCCGCCGCGCCGCCCTTGGCGGCGGCACCGGCGCCCCGCGTCGCCAGGATGGTGATCGCGTTGAAGCCGACGAGGCCCGCCGCCCGCGCCGGGTTCTTGCTCCACTCGTCGTACGCGATGAGGCCCTTGCCGGTGTCGACGACGGCCCGGCGGGAATCCCGCAGCCAAGGGGGCAGTTGGTCGTCCTTGACCATCCAGAAGGCACTGGCCGCCGGGCTCATGGTGAGCGCCAGACCGGTCCCCAGCTTGGCCAGGTTCGTCCACGCCTCCCCGGCGGCGTCCGCGCCGTCCCCGCCCACCAGCGTGTACAGCGCCTTCGCCGCACCGCCCAGGCCGTCCACGAAGAAGCCCTTGCCGACGTCCACCGCCTTGTGTGCAAGCCAGTCCAGGCCGTCGCGGTCCTTCTCGACCTTCCCGCCCCAGGGAAACTTCTCCGCCTGGTCGAGCACCTCATCGGTATAGCCGTACGTGTCACAGCTGGACGTGCCGTCGCTGCTGGGCCTCAGCTGAACGCCGCCGACCAGCGTCGTGATCTTGTTGTGGCAGTCGATCTCGGCCGAGCGGAAGGCCTGCGTGGCGGCCTTGACCTCCTCCACAAGGCGGTTGTTGTGATCCCGCTTGTCGTCATCCTTGCGCCAGTCGTCGTCCGTGGAGACCTCATCGATGTAGAAGGCGCTGGCCTCGACCTGGAGGTCCTTGAGCTTCTTCACGATCGGCCGGACCCGGGTCGCGTAACCGCTCAGCGCCCCGGCCACCTTCTCCAGGTCGTCGGCGAACGCGTCCGCCGTCGTCTGGACCGGCTTCGTCGTGGCGAACAGCTGCTCCGCCTCCGGGGCCTCGTAGAACGCCGAGAGCCCCTGGAAGTCGGAGTGCACGTCCCCGCCCGCGTCCCGGAACCGCGACGCCTCGCGCCGCAGGTCGGACACGTCCCGCTCCAACTGCTCCAGGTCACCGGTGAACTGGGGGATGCCGTTGGGGTCGATGGGCTCGTTGCTCACTTCCCACCACCCCCGCCGCCCTTGGCTCCTGGCATGTCGGGCACGATGCCGTTGATGGCGTCGCGGTTCTTGCTCGCCGCCATCTTGAGATCGCCCCGCACGTACGCCTGGGTGGCCAAGTGCGCGCCGAGCAGGGAGCTCGCGGCCCGCCGCGAGATGGACAGCAGGTCGTCGTTCCACTGCCGCGCGAACACCCCGAGGGCGGAGGCCACCGGCCCCTGCTTCCCGCCCTTGCCGTCCGGCCCCGGCTTCCCGTCCCCCTCGTGCCCGCCCTCGGCGATCGTGCCCGCCGAGGCCGCCGCGCCCGGCAGCGTCTTCTGCATCTCGCCGCCGGCCTTCGCCATGCGCTCGGCCGCGCCCCCGGCCCGCTGCAACACACCGCCGACCCCGCCGGGCTGGATGTCCCACGCCGTCACTGCACGCCCCCTCGATCCCCGTCGGCCCGGACCGCGTCGCGGTTTCCGGGACGTCCTTCGAACCTCCCGCCGCCGGGAGCCGTTCAGCCGATGTTGTTGACCGCGGCCCGAGCCCTGGCCAGCGTCGTCTGCGCCGTCCCGTCGTTCTCCTCCAGCGTCGAGCGCACCAGGCGGATGATCTCGCGGACCTCGTTCGCCGCCTTGTTCCAGCGGGCCTCCTTGCCGTGGTACTCGTCCGAGACCCCGTCGGCCTGGTAGTCGGCCATCGCCGCCTTCACCGCGCGGTCGCGGTCGCCGAGCACCCGCTCCAGCTGCCCGATGACGATGTGCAGACCGCCCTGTACGTCGGCGGAGGCGCCCGTGTCGTACGAACGCCGGTCCTGATTGCCAGCCATGGCAGAACTCCCCGTGTCGCGGTGGACATGTCGCGGGACATGTCGAAGTGGAATTCGGGGCCCTGTACGGCCCCGTACGGACCTGTACGGACCTGTACGGACCTGCACGGTCCCGTACGACCCCGTGGCCGTCGCTCAGCCGGAGAAGCGGGCCGCCTGGAAGTTGGCCGCGCCCATGTTCCGGTGGGCGTTGTCGGACTGCTCCTGCGTGCCGGTCGCGAACGCCTCGTCCATGCCCGCCTGACCGCCGAGGATCGACTGCAGCGAGCCGTTCAGGGCGGCCGTGATCTCGTCCGCGCGCAGCTTGAACGAGTCGAACGTGGCCTTGCCCGCCCCGTTGAACTTCCCCTCCAGCGGCTCGGCCGCCGACACCAGCGCCCTGATCAGCGCCCCCAAGTCGTCACTCGAACCCGCCGTGTTCTTCCCCAGTACGGCAAGCGTCGTGTCACCCATGTCGAACTTCACGCACTCGCACCCCCAGACCCAACTCGTCCGGCACACCCTGTCGTCGCACCGGAGCCGTCATCTCACCGTCCGCCCGCGCGTCACACACGGCGCGTAGCGCAACGGACATGCTCACGCACGACGCGTTGCAGACGCAACGCGGTTGGAGCGGCGGTGGCGCGATCGCGCCACCGGGGTCGCGGGGGACGCGGCCCACCGACCTCGCGGAATCCGGGAGTTCCGCCCGCCGTGCCGGAGGTTGGGGTGCTGCCGTGCACGTGCGGTGTGGCTGGAACCGCGCGGTGGGTGCGTGACGGCGGGAGACGATCGGCGGTGCCCGCGGGTCATCACGGGCGGTCCGGCGTGCCCGTGCGCCGGGGTGTCGTCGGACGCGGCCGAAACTCCCTCGTCACCCCCGGCACCGCCTGCCTACCATGCGCCGCATGTCCTCCCACCGCTCCGCCCCCGACTCCGCCTTCGTCCCCGCCGACTTCGTCGTCCCCCTCGCCCTCGCCGGTGACGGGTTCCGCCTTGAGCCCTTGGGGCCTCAGCACAACGACGCCGATCACGCCGCCTGGACGGCGAGCATCGCGTACATCCGGTCCACCCCTGACTTCCGGGAGCGCGGGTGGCCCCCGGTCGAGGGGATGAGCCTCGCCGACAACCTGCGCGACCTCGAATCCCACGCGGACGACTTCGACGCGCGGCGCGGATTCACGTACACGGTCCTGGAGGAGCCGGGCGGGGACGTGATCGGATGCGTGTACGTCTACCCGCCGCGCGACGGTGAGCCCGAGGGCGCGCCCGGTGTCGTGCCCGCCGTCGTGCGCTCCTGGGTGCGGGCCGACCGCCGCCAGCTGGACGGTGCCCTGGCCGAGGCGCTCGCCGACTGGCTGGCGACGTCCTGGCCGTTCGAAGAGGTGCGCTACCGGTCGACTACCGGGCGGGGGTAGGCGCCGCCCGCCCTCAGGGCTGGCCCTGCGTCCCGCTGTCCCCCGTCCCTCCCCTCGGGAACGACACCTCCACCCGGCGGTTCTTCTTCCGGCCCTCCTCCGAGCCGTTGTCCGCGATGGGGTAGTCCTCGCTGTAGCCGCGTACCGAGTACGTGACCTCGGGGCCGAGGAAGCTCGCCAGCTTGTCGTGTACGGCCTCCGCGCGGTCCTTGGAGAGCTTCTTGCCGTGGGCGTAGCTGCCGAGGTTGTCGGTGAAGCCGAAGACGCGGACGTCCGTGGCCTTCTGCACCTTCGCCTCGTCGGCGATCGCCTCGATGCGGGCGTTCCCCTCCGGGTTCAGCTTCGCGCTGTCCTTCGGGAAGAGAACCTCCGCCTGCAGCGCGAACTTCACGTCCGTGTTGGTGTCCTCCCTGCGCTCCTCGCCCCCGAGGTCCTCGACGACCGACTTGATGTCCAGCACCTTGGCGGGCGCGAGCGTCGCCCCGTCCGCGAGCTTGAGCCCGGGGCTGTTGGCGTCGACCTTGGGGGGCGGGGAGGTGGTGGAGGAGCCAGGGGGCGCGGAGGGGTCGTCGTCGGCCCAGGCCTGCGGGGCCACGAGGACGAGCGCCGCGGCCATGACGGTCACCGTGATCGCCGTCGGCTTCCGGGGGCGGGGGGTCATGGTCACTCGCCCTCGGAGATCTCGATGGGGGCGGGTGGCATCGCACCGACTTGGAAGCTGACCTTGGTCGTCTCCTCGGGCGGAGCCGGGAACTGAGCGAACCACTCGACCGTCTGGCCGGACTCGACGCCTCCCTCGAACTTGGTGCAAAGGCAGCGGCCACTCGTATCACGCAGCACCAGGTACTTCTTCTTGCCTGTGCTGTCGACGAGGCTCGCGCCGGCTATCGACCCGCCGTTCTTGCGCAGTTCCCGCTCGTCGCCTCGCCACTCACCACCGGTCCAGAGCCCTCCGGACGCGTTGGTCACCTTGCCCGAGACGGTGAGGAAGCCACCGGCATCCCGTTGGGCCGATTCGATCACGATATTGACACCGTCGCCCTTGGCTTCGGCGAGGGGCTGGTCTTCGTTTGGCTCCTTCGATTCCTTGCCCCCATCGTCACCGTTGTCGGCGGGCGGGGCGGACGAACTCTTCTTGTCCGACTTCGAGTCGTCGTCGTCCCCGCCACCGCAGCTGGCCACCGTGAGGACCAACCCAGTCGTGATCGCCACCGCGGTCATTACCCTGCGGGTCTTCATGGTGCGCCGAAGCTTCATTTCAGCGGCTTCCTTTTCCCAGTCGTCACTTGTCACTTGGCCAGACGCACGGAGAAGAGGTCCGAGGCATCCGGCAAGTCGTCCAGGTCGAAGTCGTCCGGATCGATCTCGGTCACTTCACCGTCGCAGGAGAACTCGACCGATTCTTCCGGGTCAGTCGGTGTGCCGACGTCACACCGAGGCTTGATGACGGCGGTCGCGTCGGCCTTCGCATGCTGCGATTCCGTGCCTGGGATGATCGAGTCGCCCACGGTGTAGTTGGTCGTGACCTGCACCTGGTAACCCAGGTAGCCGTTGACCTCGCTCCGATCGAAGCCCGTGACCTTGGAGTCGTTGTCAGCGGCCAACACCCCTGCCGCGTCCTCTGGCCCTCCGTCACCGGACGGATGCTCACGGCCTTCGAGCCAATCGAGCCAATCACCGTCCTCCCCGGCTTCGATCGCCTTTCCCAACTCCTCGAGCAAGTCGTCCCGCGCAGCTTGCGCGGCGGCCAACGCGGCTGCGTCGGCGGCCGACTGAGCACCGTTCCGCGCGGACGCCGCCTGGGCGAAGGCAAAGAACGCGAGTGCGACGAAGAGCAAGATGGCGGTCAGCCATATGTAGATCGGCAGCGTCTGACCCCGATCGTCCCCGAAGGAGCCAATCGTCAGCCGATGACGTCGCCCACCGCGTCGCCGATGGCTTTGGAGATCTTGCTGTCCAGCGCCAGCCCGTCGATCAGCGTGTAGATCCCGGCGATCAGAATCATCAACCCCGCGTACTCGACGAAACCCGCCCCCCGGTCTCCCTCGCTCCCTCGGACCCGACTCACACGTGAGGACACCGTCAGCGTCCACTTCACCCATGCCTCCAGCACGCGTTCCTTCAGCACGACGGACGACCTTTCTCTCCCACCGGAACCCGACTCCGCGCTCGATTCGCGCAACGTACGCCACAACACGTGCCCCTGGGGAGCGCTCGCGCAACCCCTTAGCGGGACCCCACACGAGTTGGCGTATTTTCCTCGTTCCTTCATTCGCTCGCGACGGCCTCATACCGTGCCCTTCCCGCGGTGGTCCATCGCCCCTCGGCGACTGTCCCACACCGGGTTGCACGGTCGAAGAACCTTTCACGAACATCACCGCCCCAGAATCGAGCCGAAGTCCGACCCCGACCCCAGGAACATCCCGGCCCCAATGAGCATCATCGTGGCGGGCAGCATGAACACCAACGTCACCAACGTCGCCTTGGGGATGGTCTTCGCCGCGCGGCGGCGGGAGTTCTGGGCGTCGGTGCGGCGCATGTCCGTGGCGAGTTGGATCAGGGTCTCGGCGATCGGGGAGCCCAGTTCCTCGCCCTGCTGGAGGGCGGAGACGAACTGGGCGACCTGTTCGGAGGAGTTGCGTTTGCGCAGTTCGTCGAAGGCCTGGCGGCGGCTGACGCCCATGTCCATCTGGCGCAGGGTGATGCGGAGTTCATCCGCCCACGGACCCTCGTACTTCTCCGCGACCCGGTCGAGGGCCTGCCGGAAGCCCAGGCCCGCGGAGACGACGACGGCGAGGACGTCCAGGAAGTCGGGGAGCGTACGGTCGATGACCTCGCGGCGTTCGCGGATGGCCTGCCAGATCAGGGCGTCGGCGGCCAGCGCGCCGAAGGCGAACGTCATGGCGGCGAACAGCGGCTGGCCGTTGGTGAGGAAGACCAGGCCGAGGACGACACCGAAGACGCCGTAGACGGCGCGGCGGGCGGCGTAGCGGTCGATGGTGAGGCCGCCGGGGTTGCCCGCCATGTCTATCTTGCGGCGCTTCGCCGCGACCCGCTTCGGGCCCATGAGCCGCAGCACCAGTGGCGCGAATCGCATCCCCAGGCGGTCCACGGCCCCGCCCGCCGCCGAGACGCGGCTCGCGCCGACCTCCAGGGCGACCGCGAGGTCGGGCGGCAGCTTCGCCTCGGCGCGGTACATGCGGATGCCGGCGCAGGCCCCGGCCACGGCCAGGCCCATCAGCGCGGCAAGGAGCAGTGCCGTCATGGGCGTTCCACCTCCCGTCCCGTGTCGTCGCGTACCGGAGTCGTCGTGTGCGCGCGGCCCGGAGTCATACTTCGATCTTGCCGAGGCGGCGGATCACGAAGAAACCCACCGCGTAGAGGCCGAGTGAGATCAGGATCAAGGTCTGCCCCAGCGGGGAGCCGGTCACGCGTTCCAGGGCGCCCTCATTCGAGGAGTTGATCAGAAGGAGGGAGCCCAGGCCCAGGAGCGGGACCGTGAAGGCCGTGGCGTGGACCTCCGAGAGCATCGTGCGGACCTCGCGCCGGGTCTCCTTGCGGTCCTCCAGGGTCTGGGTGAGGTTGCGCAGCGAGTTGACGACTGAGCCACCCGCCTTGTTGGACAGGACCAACGTCGTGACCAGCACTATCAGTTCGCGCGAGGGGAGCCGCCTGGCCAGCTCCTCCAGGGTGTCGTCGATGGAGCGGCCGAGGGTCAGCTGGTGGGCCACGTGGGAGAGTTCCTCGCCCGCGGGCGCCTCCAGCTCCTCCGCCGCCATGGCGAGCGAGGTGCGCAGGGCCAGGCCCGCGGCCGTGGCGTTGGCGAGGATGCGGGCCACGTCCGGGAGCTGGTTGATGAAGGCCTCGATGCGCTTCTGGCGCTGCCAGTTGAGGAAGATGACCGCTCCCCAGACCGCCACCACGCCCGCGATCGGGCCGAAGAAGGGGGCCAGGGACGCCGCCGCGATCAGCCATACGGCGGCGACGACCGCCGTGACGTACGAGAAGAACTCGCCGGGCGTCAGGTCGAGGCCCGTCGCCGACAGGCGCAGCTGGAGCTCGCGGCCCAGGCGGGTGCGGCGCAGCCGCCGGTCGACGGCGGTGAAGCGGCGCCTGCGGCCGCCGCTCTCCAGGGCCGCGGGGCCGCCCTCGGCGGCGAGGCGGTCCTCCAGGGCCTGGCGCTGGGCGCGCCCGGACGCGTACGTCTGGAGCCCGGCGACGGCGAGCGTGCCGGTGAGGAGGGTGGCTCCCAGGGCCAGGAGCGTGGGGTTGTTCATCGGGGGTCCTTATGTCTCCTCGGGTCTAGCTGTCTCGCGGGCGGCTGTCGGTCTCGCGGGCTCCTCAGCCGATCGCTTCGCGCGTGTTCAGTACGTCGATGGCCTCGGCCACGCCGTAGCCGGGCGGCACCGGTTCGCCCGCGACGTACAGGCGCTCGGCGACGGGGCGTGGCAGCGGCAGGTGCTCGAAGTAGCCGTGGACGACCCGGTCGGGGCCGATCGGGTGCGGGACGAAGCGGGTGACGGGGGCGATGCGGAACTGCTGGCGGCCGTGGGAGACGAGGAGCACGATCTCGGCGACCTTGCGGGAGCCGTCGGCGTGGCGGGCGAGCTGGACGACGACGTCCACGGCCGAGTTGATCTGGTCGCGCAGCGCCTCGAAGGGGACCTGCACCTCCGACATGGAGCCCAGGGTCTGGAGCCGGGTGAGGGCGTCCTCGGCGGTGTTCGCGTGGACCGTGGCCAGGGAGCCGTCGTGGCCGGTGGACATCGCCTGGAGCATGTCGAGGGTCTCGCCGCCGCGGACCTCGCCGACGATGATGCGGTCGGGGCGCATGCGCAGCGAGTTCCTGACGAGGTCGCGGATCGTTATCTGGCCCTTGCCCTCGACGTTCGGGGGGCGGGATTCGAGGCGGATCACATGCTCCTGCTGCAGCTGGAGCTCCGCCGAGTCCTCGATGGTGATGATGCGTTCATGGGCCGGGAGCAGTCCGGAGAGCGCGTTGAGGAGGGTGGTCTTGCCGGAGCCCGTGCCGCCGCTGACGATGACGTTGAAGCGGGCGCGGACGAACGCGGCGAGCAGCATCAGCATGTGCTCGTCGAGCGAGCCGAGCCCGATCAGCTCGGGCAGCGTGTAGGCGCGCGGGAAGCGGCGGATGGTGAGGGTCGCCCCGGTCAGGGCCAGCGGCGGGATGATCACGTTGACGCGCTCGCCGGTGGGCAGGCGGGCGTCGACCATGGGGTTCGACTCGTCGACCCGGCGGTTGACGGTGGAGACGATCCGCTCGATGGTCTGCATCAGCTGGTCCTCGGACGCGAACCGCAGGGGCAGCTGCTCCACCCGGCCCGCGCGCTCCACGAAGATCGAGTCGGGGCCGTTGACCATGATCTCCGTGATGGAGGCGTCGGCGAGGAGCGGTTCGAGCACGCCGAGCCCGAGGGCCTCGTCGACGACCCTGCGGATCAGATGGGCCCGCTCGGACGCGGACAGGACCGGGCCCTCGCGGCTGATGATGTGGCCGAGCACCCGCTCGAGCCGGACCCGGCGGTCCGCCGCCGTCAGGGACGACATCTCGGCGAGGTCGATCTCTTCGAGCAGCTTGGCGCGGTACGTGGCGACGAGGCCGTCGTCGCGGTTGGGCGCGGCGGTGGTGTCGGGCGCCGCGATGCGGGAGCGCAGGCTCATCCGGTCAGCCTCCTGTCCGTGAGCCGCCGGGGCCGCCGGGGCCGCCGCTGTCTCCGGTGGCGTCGGTGTCATCGGTGGGCATGGTCACGGTCCTCTCGACCTCCCAGTCGGTGTCCACGAAGGGGAGGAGGGTGGGGACCTGGACGGTGACGGTGGCGGTGGTCGTCTCCGGGCCGCGCGGCGCCGATACGTCCGCGTCCAGGCCGGAGTGCATCGCCGCGAGACCCGCGGCCTCTCCGTCGCCGCCCTGCGCGGCGACCCGGGCCGCCGCCCGCGCCCCCGATCCGGCCTGGCTGGCGGCGTACCCGACGAGGCCGAGCTGGATGGCGGCGAGGCCCACCAGGAGGAGGACGGGCAGGAAGCCCGCGAACTCCAGGATGGAGACACCCTTGTCGTCGTACGAGCGCCGCGCCCGCCCCCGGCGCACCGGCGCCTGACCTGAGTCGGCGCTGCCGGAGGCCGCACGGCGAGGCGCCAGGAAGGCCGTACGCCGGGCCGGTCCGGACGCCTCGCGGCGGGGAGACCCGAAGGGTGCGCGGCGGGCCGACCCGAAACCCACCCCCCGACCCGAACCGAAACCCACCCCCCGAGCCGATCCAAAGGCCGTCACGACGCCCCCTCCTCGCTCTCGTCCGCGGCGCCCGCCTCCGCGTCGACTTCCCAGCCCGCGTCGACGCCGGGGAAGAACACCGGGACCTGCAAGGTCACCCGGGCCTTGATGACGTCGCCGTCCTGGCCGCAGGAGATGTCGGCGCTGTCCTGCCATGCCGAGGGCAGATGCTCCTGTCCGGCCTGCGAGCAGGCGCCCTGCATGTCGCCGCCCTGCACGGCGAGTGCCGCCGTCGCGGCCCGCGCCGCCTCGTCCGCCGCGTTGCCCGCCAGGGAGTACGAGTACCCGTACAGCGCGCACTGCCACAGCAGCCCCACGACGGCGAGCAGCAGCGGGAACATCCCGGCGAATTCGAGGGTGACGGCGCCCCGGTCGGACTTCGCGGCGCGCCGCAGGCCGCGCCCGCCCTTGCGGCCGCTCCCGGCCTCCGGTTCCACCAGGCCGAGTTCGCCCGCGAGGCCCCACAGCGCCTGCTTGACGGTGGACTTGGCGTCGAGGTCGTGCAGGCGGCCCGCGTCCACGGCGGTGTGGAGTTCCTTGGGGGCGTCCGGCACGGTGGTGCGGGCGGCGCGGGTGCCGGTGACGCGGGCGACGAGGGAGGGCTGGATCTCGGTGCCGCGAGCCTGCCGGTTGACGACGGTGACCGTCTCCTCGGCCTTGCGGATCTGGAGGCGGTCCCAGAGCCGGACCATGCGCTTGGCGGCGCGTACGGCGACGACGTCCGGGGTGAGGAGCAGCACGGCCTGGTCGGCCATCTCCACGACGGCGGCGCCCGCCGTCGTGACGTACGTACCGCAGTCGACCACCACGACGTCGTAGCGCCCGCGCAGCGCGCTGACGGTCTGCCGGGCGACGCGGTCGGTGATCTCCTCGGCGCGTTCGCCGTCGGCGGGGGCGAGCAGCAGGCCGACGCCGGTCTCGTGGGCGTAGACGACGTCCTGGACGACGCGCGGGGTGAGGTCGCTGATGGCGGCCAGGTCGGCGATGGAGCGGCGGAACTGCACGTCGAGGTAGGAGGCGACGTCGCCGGACTGGAGGTCGAGGTCGAGCAGGGCGACGGTGCGCCCCGAGGCCTGGGCGGCGAGCGCCAGCTGGACGGCGGTGAGGGTGGTGCCGACGCCGCCCTTCGCGCCGGTGACGGCGACGACCTGGCCGCCACCGGGGGCGGCGGTGCCGGCGGCCGCGCCGTACAGCTCGACGGCGCCGGTGCCGAGGTGGCGCCGCATGCCGGTGGCCCAGGAGGCGGCGGCCTGGACGCGCTCGGCCAGGGCGTCGTAGCCGAGCGGGTAGGTGACGATGCCGCGGGCGCCGCAGTCCATGGCGGCGGTGAGGAGGGCCGGGCTGGAGTCGGCGCTGACGAGGACGACGCCGACCGCGGGGAAGCGCAGGACGAGGTCGCGGATGAGGTCGAGGGCCGGGACGGGGGCGATGCGCTCGTGGACGAGGACGACCTCGGGCAGCTCCTCGAGGGACTCGGCGGCGAGCTGCGCGAGGGTGTCGAGGAGCGCGGTGGAGTCGGCGACGGGCGCGGCGGGCTCGGCGTCCGGGAGCTGGGCGGCGAGGCCGGTGAGGGCGCGGGCCGCCTCCATGTCGCCGACGGCGGGCAGGATGCGGATGGTCATGGGCGGCCTCCCTGGGCGGGGCGGCGGCGCGCGGCGGCGCGGTGGCCCGCTGCGGCACGGCGCTCCGCTCCGGCGCGGCGGTACGAGGGACCGTTCATCCGGCGGCTCCCCTACTTGTCCTCGTCGAGGGTGTACGTACGGTCCCCGCGCGGGACGTCCGCCTCGCCCCCCTGCCCGACCAGGGCGAGCCGGACGTGCGAGGCGAACGACTCGGCGTACGCGACGCGCTGGGCGTCGCGGGTGTCGAGGGCGAACGTGATGGGCACGGCCTCGTCGGCACGGCGGCGGCTGCGATCGTCGCGGTCCCGGTCGGGGTCGAGTGCGGTCAGCTTGCCGACGTCGATGACCCTGGCGCCCTGCACGATGACCTTGGACTGGTCCTTGCCGCGGTCGGTCTCGGCCTTGAAGGTGGCGTAGATGTTGACCGTCGAACCCGGGGTGATCTTCCCGGCGACGCCGGTCGCCGCGTCGATCATGATGGCGATCTCCTGCTGCCCCGGCTCCAGTTCGGGCCGCTTCACGATCATGTCGCTCTGCAGCAGCGACCCCTTGCGCAGCTGGGTGACGGCGATCTTCCCGCGGATCTCCCGGAGGTTGGTGACGGCGTTCTCGGACAGCCACCGCTCGGGCATCGTGACCTTCTTGAACTGCCCCGGCTCCAGCTCCTTGTAGGGCGCGACGTCCGCCTTCAGTTCGTACGCGTCGGTCTCCGGGCCCACCTTCGAGTTCGCGTCCCGGATCACCGAAAGGACGCCCGCGAAGGCGCCGATCGCGCACAGGACCGACAGGACCAGCAGGATGACACCGCGGCGCTGGCGTGAGTTCATGGGCCGGACTACCTACCTCGATCGTGCAGCGAGTGCGTGTGGCTACGGACGGTGAGCGGGATGGTGCGCGGTCCTGTGGTCACTTCGGCGACAGGGGGGCGCGGCGGCCCGGGGGCCTAGGTGGCGCCGCGGGGCAGGGCCCGCGTGCCGGTGGTCACCTCGGCGACGGGGGGCGCGGCGGCCCGCTCGGGCGGCGGGGGCAGCGGCGCGGCGCAGAACGCGCAGCGGTCGCCGATGAGTTCGAGACCGCACCAGTGGCAGTCCTCCCTCCGCACGGACGACACCAGTTGGTAGAGCACGGAGATGTCCGGGATGGCCGCGGCGAACTCGACGAGCTTGCCGGTGGCCCACCAGCGCGCGGAGTCGCCGGGCAACGGGACGTCGGCGGCGCCCTGCACCTGCCAGGCGGCCGCGAGCGTCTCGGTCACCCACTCGGCGCCGAGCTGCCCCGTCGCGTACAACAGCTTCGTGCCGAACTCCGGTGCGGGCAGCACCGCGTCCTCCGTCGCCTTCACCATCGCGGTCCGCGGGGCGGCGAGTACCGCGAACTGCGTGCCCGGAACCCATGACTTGGTGTGCGACCGCAGGGTGACGGGCACGCGGTCGAGCTTGGCGACGGACCCGAGGACGGCGCCGGCGTAGATGTAGTGGCTGAGCAGCCGCGCCGCGCTCGCCAGCACACCCGGGCTGAAGTCGCAGACGGACAACTGCCGTAACTGGAGCGCAAGCACGGAGAGCCCGAGCGGCGGCAGCTCACTGCGCACGAACGCGATCCGGTCGCTTTCGAGCACGGACCGGATCGCGTGCAGCCGATGCCGTACCGCCTGCGGCGCGGACGCGGGACACAGCACGATCACGTACCCGTGGTACTCGATGAGCTGGTGCATCTCGGTGAGCGCCTGATCGAGCGAGTACGTCTTCGACGACTGCCCGGCGCTCTTCAACACGGTGGCGGTCGGGGTGTGACGATCGGGCGAAGGCAGCACCAGCTCCGGGCTGGTGACGGCTATCGCGGTCGGCATGCGCACACCCCCGGCTCCGAGTCTCACACTCCCATCGGCACGTCAGCGTGCACGTGCGCCTCTAGCTGAGCACCATATCCACGTGGGGGCCGCGCTAACACCCAACTTCGCAGTGTTCACCTACGGGTTGTCGCGTTGCGCCCGCGTGGCAGGGGTACCCATGGAGCGCTTGGCGGGCCGATGAATACCGCCTGCGCCTCACCGTCGTAACCCGCACGAGGGTGTCGGGAGACTGGCTGGAGACACTGCCGCGTACCAGCCACCCCAGCGATCACGCGCCATATGGCTAGCAAAATCGGCACCCCATCCAGCAGGCTTCGCTAGGCCTGAGCCCTGGCGAAGCCTGCTGGATAGAACCTGATCAAGGCCCGGATGAGGGCCAAACTACCCCACTCTCAACACTCGAATATTCCGCCAGCGCCGCTCAGCTTGACCCCACTGGACGCCTCGAAACATCGCCGCGCATCGAATTGCCTCATCCCATGACATGGGAACTTCCGACCTTAGCACCTTCTCTGGAGTAGCTCTCGATCGAATCTCGAAGAAATACTCATCCGAGCGGCCGAAACGCCCTTCCCTTTCCCATGCCGCGGGCAGGATTCTAATCTCTGTCCGGTCAGCAAGAGGGCGTCTCGTGACGGTGACCGCCTGAAGGCCGTCCTCCTTGCAGACTAGGGCATCGACTTCCGGTTCCGCCTCGCTCTCCCGGAACATCGACCACACATGCCCGTGGTCGCACTGCATGTCCCACCATGCACCCATCGCGCCCTCCTATAGAATAGATGCATTTTATTGTCGAGGCCGGGGCCCCAGACGTTAACGTGCGCACCGAGCGAACCCCCCTTCCCGAAGTCATGTCCGAGGAAGTCGTCACGCCAGCCAGCGCCACCGTCACCAGATCTCCGACCGATCACCATATTGGAGTTCTTCATCCAGTGTGGCCCACCACGAAAATCATGAGCCCTGATTGCCTCTGCCTCCGACCCCAGGTTCCCCACCATTTCAGAAGCAGCCTGCCGCGCAGCCCTCCTGTTTGGAAACTTGTAACCCTGGCCTACCTTGACGCCACCGAACTTGTCGGCGACTTTATTCTGCCTGGCGACAACCTTCGGACAGGGCCCCGAGTTATGCACAAGGATTGGAGTTTCCCCAGCCAGCACATAATACGTGTGGATTCCTTCAACCGTGAGGTTGTACGTCCGCGCCCGCTTCGTGAAGGCGTGGTTCTTCGTCACCACGACCGTGTCACCCTGGTCCGTTCGGAGTGTCATGCCCGGCTTGAGGCGCCTGGCCTCCATCCAGCGGCCCTCCGACGGGGACCAGAAGGGGTGTTCGTGCGTCGCCGTGAGGGTCTCGATGCCGTCATCCGTTGCGATGGACAGGGTGTTGAAGTGCTTGTCGTCCTCGGTAACGATCAGGTGTGTGACCTTGCGGGCGCCGGTCTTGCCGGTTTTGGGGTCGGTGGCGAGGACCTTGTCGCCGAGGCGGATGTCCTCGATGTCCTTGGTCTCGCCGTCACTCAGGAGGACATCAGTGCCGGCCAGGAAGCACTCGGTGCAGTCCGGATCAAGTTCAGGCTCCCTCTTTCCTTCTGGGGCCTTTCCCTTCTTTTTGAGGAGGTCACCAAACCGCTTCAGCGCCTTCCAAGGCTTGAAAAACGGTGCGTCCCCCGCTGTACTGCCACAGTCGCCGTTCCAGCCGAAGTCGTTCCAACACCCCTTCCACGACTCCACATCAGGCAGGAACATCTCACCGCCGAGCTTCCATGGATTCAGCGGTCCACTGTCCGCAGGACCCCTCTTCGCTCCGCCGCCGCCCCCACAGCGCGTAATGAATCCCGTGAAGAAGCATGAGAACCCGACCTGAGTGGCCGAGGTCGAGGCAGGGGGCGTATATCCCCTACTGCTCGTCGGAGCCGTGCCCAGGTGATTCAGCACCCGATTGACCGCCTGATTCGCCATGTTGCGAATCCCGGATGACAGCTTCTTGCCAAGGTCGGAGAAGATGTCTCCGAGCCCCTTCGCAAGGCCGGTCGGGTCGGCGAAGGTCACCGGACTGTTGTCCGCGTACGCATAGCCGTTGAACGATTGCGACTTATCCAGCACCATGAGCGGGTCCACGCTGATGAACTGCCCTATCGCCGGGTCGTACTCTCGCGCCCCGATATGCGTGAGTCCAGTCCCCTTGTCCACCGGCTTCCCCAAGAACCCCTTGTCGTCCGGCCACTTCGGGGTCTTCTCTCCCCGCGGCGAACCGAAGGGGGACACGTACCGCTTGGACACCTCGTACGTCTTCGCGTCCAGCGCCAGGCTGGAGGTGCCGTGGTGGTCGGCGGCCAGGAAGTCGAGCTGCGATTCGGTGGCGCCCGCGGTGGCCGTGCGGACCGCGATGGTCTGGCCGTTGGCCGTGTAGTAGCGGGTGCCGGAGAGGGTCTTCTTGGTGCCCTTCGTCGTCAGGCGGACTTCCGTGGCGCCGAGGTAGAGGACCGTGTCTCCGTCGCCCTTGGCCCGGCGGATGAGGAGTTCGCCGTCCGCGTCGTACAAGTAGCCGGTCTCCGCCGCACCTTCGAGGGTCTTGGCCAGCTTGCCTTCCGTGTTCCACGTCAGGTTCTGCTGGGCCTTCGGCCCGGGGCGCTTGGTCGTGTTGCCGGTCTTGTCGTACTCGTAGGTGGCCGCCCGGGACCCGGTGGTCTTCGCGAGCGGGTGCGGCTGGCCCGCGGGGGTGCCGTAGTCGTACTTCGTCGTCTCGTCGCCCGCCGCCTTGTGCTGGGTCTCGGACGCGCGCTGGCCCGCCTCGTTGTAGGTGTACGAGGTCCAGTAGGGGGCGGCGCCGTCGATGTTGGCGGTCTTGCGGCCCGAGGCGGCGCAGTCGGCGGTCTTCGGGGTCCAGGCCTCGGTGAGGCGGCTGTAGCCGTCGTAGGCGAAGCACTGGTGGTCGGGCTTCTGCGTGCCGCCCTGGGTGGTGGCATCCAGGATCGACAGGACGTTGCCCGCGTCGTCCTGGGTGTACTTCAGCTCCTGGGGCATGTAGCCGTGCACGTCGTCGGTGACGTAGGAGCGGGTGAGGCGGCGCGTGCCCGCCTCGTAGTCGTAGTTGAGGTACGCCTTCTTCTCCGCGCTCGCGCCGCTCATGCCCAGCGTCATCTGGCGCAGGTCGCCCTGCGGCGAGAAGGCGGCCCCGTGCAGGTAGCCGGTGAGGCCGTCCATGCCCGTCTGGAGGCCCAGGGCGTTGTACTCATAGCCGGCCGTCTCGGTCTTGAGGCCGCCGACCGCGGGCTGGGTGCTCTGGCTGACGGTGCCGTCGAAGCGGTAGCCCGTGGCGAAGGAGAGCTTCTTGGGGACGCCCGCGGCGACCAGCGGATCGTCGTCGGGCAGGGTCAGTTCGCTGCCCCTGACCTCGTACAGCGGGGTGTAGCTGGTGACCTTGCGGGTGTACGCCTTGCCGGACAGGCCGCCGTCGTAGCGCACCGCGGTGTCCTGCTGACCCTTGGCCAGGTCGTCGTAGGTCCAGGCGGCCAGCTTGGTGGCGTCCGACTTCTCGGTGTGCCACATGCCGGTCCTGCGGTCCAGGTCGTCGTAGCCGTACAGCAGCTTCCGCTTCTCGACGTCGGTCGTGGTCAGGGTGCGGTCGAGGCTGTCGTACGTCGTGGTCGTCGCGCCCTTGTCCGGGTCGTCGGCGCTGATCTGGCGGCCGAAGAGGTCGTAGGAGTAAGACCACTTGGACTTGTCGGGCCCGGTGATCGTCTCCTGCTGGCCGCCCGGCGTGTAGGTGAACCGGGTGCTGGTGAAGTCCGTGCCGGTCGGCTTCGGGCCGCCGTACTCGCGGCGCAGGACGGTCTGCCCGCGGGCGTCGGTGACCTCAGCCGTGGCCTGGCCTCCGTCCGGGGCGCTGCTGGAGACGGTGTCACCGGTGTAGGACGCGGTGGTGGTCCAGCGCGTCACGCCGTAGTTCTTGGTGACGGTCTTCGTGGGGCGGCCCACCGCGTCGTACGTGGTGTCCGTCTGCGTCGGCGCCTGGCTGCCCTCGGTCTGCACCGGCGTGCTGTTCGGCGCGGACGTCTCGTCCCAGGTCTCGCCCTGGCTGCTGACGGCGAGGCCGCGGTCGTCGTAGAGGGTGATGCCGATGAGTCGGCCGCCGACCGGGGTCGGGACCTGCGTCTGGCGCGGGCGCAGCAGGGAGTCGAAGAACTCGTAGCTGGTGTTGTAGCCCGAGCCGTCGCCCTTCAGGGTGCCGGTGGACACCCAGGACATGGCCTTGCTGGTCACCTTGTAGTCGAAGACGTAGTTGGGCGTCTTGTCGACCCGGAGGCGGTTCGGCAGCCAGATCTGCTTGGTGCGGCCGAGCGCGTCGTACGCGGTCTCGGTGACCTTGGCGTTCGGGTCGGTGATCTTCACCGTGGCGCCGGTGCCGAAGTCCACGTCGGTGGTGGTCTTGTGGCCCTTGGTGTTGGTGACGCTGGAGGAGGTCAGCGGGCCCGCGGCCTTCGGCTCGTAGGCCGTGGTCGCGGTCGTCAGGCCGTTGGCGTCCTTGGTCTCCAGGGGGCGCCCGAGCGTGTCGTAGCTGGTCGTGGCGGCCTTCTGCCAGGACGCGACGCCATCGGCGGCGTACGACTTCGCGCGGCCGGACCAGGTCTCGTCGCCCTTGGTCGGCTTCTGCGTGGACGTCCACTTCGTGGCGTCGGGGTCGTCGAACACGACCGCCGTGTCGGAGACGACGTCACCCGGGCGGTCGGATTCGGCGGGCAGGTCGAGGTCCGCGGTGGACGTCGAGCACGCCTTGGCGACCGTGCGGGTGCGGGAGACCAGGGAGCTGAGGGCCTGGTCGGCGTTGCGGGCGTACCAGGTGCGCGTGCACAGGGTGTCGCCGGTGACGTCGGCGTCGCCCTGGTCCTCGACCGTCTCGGGCATGCCGTACTCGTCGTAGGCGGTCTTGGTGGTGCGCACCCGGTCACGGGGCTCGGAGCCGCTGGTGACGCGGGTCCGCTCGTGGGTAGCGGCGGAGCGGACGTAGTACGCCTCGGTGTCGGCGTACGACTTGTGCTGGGTGGCCGTCCGCTTCGACCAGGGGTCGTTGACGGTCGCCGAGACCTCGGTGTCGCCGTTGTACGTCACGGTTTCGCGGGCGAAGCCTGCGTACTGGTCGGAGTCGGTGATCGCGGGCGCCTTGACGCCCTTGACCTCCGCCTTCCTGCGCTTGTCGGGATCCGGGGTCTTGTCGTCGGACCCCGCCACGCGGTCGCCGTCCATGCCGCGCAGGTAGACGCTGACTTCCTTCAACCGGTCGCTGTCCGTGTCGCCGGTGTAGTGGGTGACCTTCTCGTAGCCGCGCCAGACCGACCAGGTGCGCTCCTTGGCGGGCGTCATCGGGTCGTCGTTGTAGTGCCAGGCGCCGCCGCCTGAGTACTCGTAGGCGTGCTGCACGGCCTCCGCGCCGCCGCGCGGGTCCGTGGTGGAGACGGCGGTGACCGGGTACTTCTGGAACCAGTCGAGCTTGGGGGTCTTCTCGCCGTTCGGGGACCAGTACACGGGGTAGCAGCGCCGGGTGTTCTCGTCCGGCTTCGGCATCTTCTCCCCGGCGACGCACTCGGCGGGCCGGTACGAGACGATCGTCTGCGCGCCCGTCTCCGAGGTGACCGTCCGCAGGCGCGGCTTGTCCAGGGACAGGATGTCGTCGGAGGCGCCGTCGACGCGGTTGGGCAGGAACTGGTGCGTGAACTTGACCGGGTCGAGCGCGATGTCGTCCGCGCCGCGCTTGCCGGTGTGCTGGATCTCCTCCAGCCACAGGGACTGGTCGGTGCTGTCACCGGTGTCGCCCGGGTCGAGGTACAGCTGCTTCAGCTTCCAGCCGTCGACCGCCCAGTAGGCGGGCTTGTCCAGGGCGGCGTTCCACGCGTAGGTGTTCACGCCGGTCATGCGCTTGCGGGTGAAGAAGGACGGGCCGACGTTCCCGGTGCACTTCTTGTCGTCCTTGCAGACGCTGTCGAAGGGCACGTCCGGCCAGTTGTCCCGCTTGTCCTCGGTCAGCTCGTCGCAGCCGGTGCCGGAGGCGAGGCAGCGCTCGGCGTAGCTGAAGGTGACCTTGTGGGAGGCCGCGGGGGCGGCGGAGAAGAGGGCGTCGGCGCGCTGGCCGTAGCGGATCTCCTTGAGGTAGCCGCCACGCGTGTAGTCGGTGCCCGTGTTGTCGTCGCCAAGCTTGTCGTAGTTGTTGTGCTCGGCCTCGTACCAGTACGTCATGGCGTTGCCGTGGGTGTCCTCGACGAGGTCGAGGTTCCAGCGCCAGGCCTGCTTCTTGTCACGGTCCGAGAAGCCGCTGCCGTCGGAGTGGCCCGGCTCGCCCTCGTCGTCTCCGAAGACCGGCACGGTCCACACCGAGTCGGTGCGGTCATCGGCGCCCGCGCCCTTCAGCTTGTCCAGGCCGAAGGTGTACGCGGTGCCGTCGCCGGTGGTGACGGTCCAGTACTCGCCGTTGTCGTCGCCGTTGCTCGCGCCGGTGTGCCGCTTCACGGTCGAGGCGTCGTCGTTCTTCAGCCGCCACTCGCCACTGGTGTCGTCCTTGACCAGCTCGGTGGCCTTGCCGTTCAGCACCAGCGAAGCGTTGTCGTACTTCCAGCACAGGTCGTACTTCTTGTCGTGCCCGTCGTCCTCGCACGAGCCGTACTTGCGCTCGATGTAGGAGGAGGTGAGGTCGAAGCCCTCGCCGATGACCGTGCCCTGGTTGTTGGTGGAGGCGGTGCGGCCGTCCACGCTCCCGGAGTCGTAGGAAATCGTCAGGTCGGGCGAAGGGCCCGCCGCGGGGGCGGGAGCGCGCAGCGGATACGTCCAGGTGAAGGAGCCCGAGGAGCCGCCCGCCTCCCAGGTGGAGGAGGCGGCGAGCGGAGTCGCCTTGTAGTCGCCGGAGCCGGACTTGGTGCCCGCGGCCAGGGCGAGGACCATGGTCCGGCCCGTCTGTGCGCCCGGCTTCGCGGCGGGGAAGGACAGCGCCGCCTTCAGCTGCTCGTCCTTGCGGTCGTTGGTGAAATTGACCGGTTCCCGGGTACGGCAGTCGGCCTTGCCCGGGCTTTCGAGGGCGCAGTCCGGCAGCCGCAGGACCTGGAGGCGTCCCGCCCAGTCACCGCCGTAGGCGGAGGCGAATGCCCCGTAGTCGAGGCTCAGTTGGGCCCGGCCCCCCTCCTCTGGCGCCGTGGCCGTGAGCACGACGCCCTTGACCCCGAGCTTGCGCGCTTCGCCTTGGTCCAGGACCTCGACCTTGAGGGCGTCGGCGGTCTGTTGTGGTGCGCCCTTCGCAGCCTTCGGCGCGGAGAGGGTGAGGGGCAGCGATCCGGGGCTCGCCTTGGCCACGCGGGAGCCGGACAGCTCGAGCTTCGCCGTCCCGCCCTTCGGCCAGGCCACGCCGCGCCGCTGGTCGCCCCGCGCCCGGTCGGCGGCGCGCCGACCGGCCTCGGCGGACTTCCGGACAGCGGCCGCGTTCTTCTCGTTGGCCTTGACGGTGAACGGCGAGACCTTGGCGGAGCGCGGCGCGTCCAGCTTCGGGCGGCCCAGCGGGTCCGTCGACGCGGACGCCGTGTTCGTGAACACCACCGGGGACAGCAGTCCCGGCAGCAGGGCGAGGCCCGTGACCAGCGCGATCCGCCCACTCCATCGGCGTCTCGCTGATCTGCTGGTTCCGGGCAGCCCGGTACCCAGTCGTCTCATTGCGTGTCTCCTCGCGTGGGGTCGCACGTCGGCGACCCCACGCCGTAGAAATCCAGTGCGGGAGAGAGGGGAAGGCATCCGGCGCGGCCGCGCCATGCCGGATGCCGTGCCGTGCTACGTGGACGGTTCCGCGATCTGGTCGGTGACCTGCTGTCGCGTCATCGCGCCGGTCCAGACCCGCAGCTTCGCGAGGTCACCCGGCAGGTAGTGGCCAGTGGCGCCCTTCGCGGAGCCGCGCCCCGCCGTCAGGACGCCGTCGCCCTGCTGGGGCTTGCCGAGACCTGCGTCGTCCCCACCCTGCTGCGGGAGCGCGCCGACGTACAGCTTGGCCACGCCGAAGCGCTGTTCACCCTCGTCGTCGGTGAAGTCCACGCCCGCGTCGAAGACCCCGGTCAGATCGACCCAGGTGTCCCACTCCTTGTCCTTCGCGCCGAACGGCTCCTCGGCCTCGACGACCGCACTGCCGACGACCTTGCCGTCGGCCTTGACCGCGGTCCGCCCGAACTTCCAGCGGTAGGCGTCGGCGCCGACCTTCTCCACCCACAACGCCCACGACGACTCCTTCCCCACCGGTGTCGCCTGCCCCGCCACGAGCGCCCGGTAGCCGACGGGTTTGCCCTCGAACTCGGCCTTCGTCAGCCGCACCCGCGCCGAGACCGTGAACGAACCGGTCTCGTCGACGACGGGGCCGCCGGCCGAGGCGTAGCCGCTCTTGCCGTCCAGGACGAGGGAGGTGGCGTCCTCACCGGTCAGGCGGGCGCCGGAGGCGGAGAGGTCCAGCGGGCCCCGGCGGTAGGGGAAGGACGCGCTGGACGGGTCGTCCGGGTCCTCCGGGCTCTCGATGACCTGGCCGCCGGAGGAGATGGTGGCGTCCCAGTGCCCGACGAGTTCGTTGGTGGGCAGGCCCGCGCGCTCCAGGCGGCTCTCCTCGCGGATCTCCTTCGGCTGCAGCACCCGCTGCCACGTCGCGACCTCGTCGATCCGCCCCAGGAAGTACTCGCCGTAGGAGCCGTCCACCTTGCTCCGCCCGACCATCATGTTCCGGTCGGCCGTCCACGGGGTGTACGTCTTCGCCTCGTCCGCCAGGACCACCGGATCGCCCTGGGGCCTGCCGTTGACGTACAGCTGGATCGTGTCGTCCTTCTCGTCGGCGTTGCCCTTCGTGTTGAAGACGCCGACGAGATGCGTCCAGACCTTCAGCGGGGGATTCTCCGCGTCGGCGGTGGAGCGGATGTAGACAGGCCCGTTCTTGTCCTGGTCCGTGCGGTTGAACACCCACTTCTTGAGGGCGGAGGAGTAGTAGAGGGTGAAGGCCGAGCCGTGCTCGCCGGGCGCGGAGAGCACCACGCGGTTGGCCTTGTCGTCGGTCAGGTACGCCCACGCCGACACCGTGAAGGAGCCCTGGGTGTTGACCGAGACGCCGTCCGTGGAGGCGTATCCGACCTGCTTGTCGGGGTCGGTCTGGTTGTCGTTCAGGCGCAGCGCGTAGTCCCCGGCGCCGCGGCGGCCCATGGTCGACCAGCCGGTCGCGGCCTCGTCGCGCAGGATCACGTCGTGGCGCGCGCCGACCTGGCCGGTGTCGTTGGCCGTGGTCCTGTCGGAGCCGGGCCGGGCGTCGTCGAAGCGCCAGCGGCCGGTGGTCCCGGGGGCAGTGCCGACCTTGAAGACGAACTCCGCGGGCGGTCCCCAGCGGACGCGGCCCTCCTTGTCCTTCTGCAGGTCACTGGCTTCCACGGACAGGGTCTGCGTGCCCGCGAAGCCAGGCTGGACGAGCGCCACGGCGAAACCGCTGTCCTGCGCCAGCACCGTCTTGGTGGCATCGGCCTCCGACGTCAGGAACCGCCAGCGGTACTGCTTGACGTCCCTGTCCGCCTTGTTCGGCTTGAAGTAGAACACCCCGGTCTCGCCCGGGCCGCCGTTCGCGGCGCACTTGTTGGCGGTGCACTCGCTGTACGGGGCGAAGGAATCGATCGTCGGTTCCTTCGGCGCCGTCGAGTCGATGCGCAGGTAGCACCACTTCGAGTACGGGGAGAAGAGGTCGCCGTCCTTGCCGCCGTAGACCCAGTGCGACTGGGTGCGCGCCCTGAAGCGGTACAGGCCGCCGTCCGCCCGCTTGGTGGTGACGGTCTTCTCCAGTGTGCCGTCGGGGTCCCAGCCCTTGTCCGGCTCGTAGTCGTCCCAGACGTCCGACCACGAACCCGAGGTCGTGTCCGTACTGGAGCGCTGCATCACGAACTCGGCCTGGAGGGAGCCCTCTTCCTCGCCCTGGTGCTGCTCGACCTTGGTCTGCACCCGGGCCTGGATCTTCGGCGTGTCCACCGTGACGGTCACGGGGTCCTTGGCCGGGCGGCACTGCGCCTTGCCGTTGCCCGTGCCGGGGATGGCACCGACCGAGGTCGGCACCCCCGGCTTATGCGCGTACTGGACCTTGAGCTCGGCGTTGTTGTCGAACCGCTTCCAGGCGCGCGGCTCGCCCTCGTCCTTGGCCCGCAGCATCAGCGTGAGGCGTGAGATCTTGCCGTTGGCGAGGGAGCGCACCGTGGAGGTGAGGTTCTCGTCCTTTTCGTCCGGGTTGTCGTTGAACTCGATCCAGGAGTTGGGCTGTTCGGGGCTGCACAGGCTGCCGCGGCCCGCGGAGACGTACCGGTCGCCCATCTGGTCCAGGCGCTTGGGCCCCGGCCAGCGCGTGCCCTCGGAGATGTTGTCCGTGCGCTCCAGGTCGACCCAGTGCGGCTGGCAGTTGAACGACCAGGTCTCGTACGCGCGGAAGGTCGCGTCCAGGACGTGCTTGCCCGAGAGCTTGGAGGCACCGAACTCGAAGTACATCCGGTCCGTGTAGCCGCCGAGGTCGCAGTAGTAGCCGTCGGCGATGCCGCACCGGCCGACGCCCTTGGGCTCGCTGAACTTCCAGAACTTGTCGCCGTCCGACGACAGCTTCGTCCACTCGGAGAGGCCGAGGCCCATCGGGGGGTCGATGAAGACGGGGTACACGGTCTTCTCGCCCCGCAGCAGGTCCAGGTCGGGGGTCACCGACACCGTGCCGTTCCCGACGGTCACGGGCAGGTCGGCGGTCGTGTCCCCCTGGCCGGGCTGCGCCGGGTCCTCGGCGGCGCCCTTCTTCGCGGGGCGGTCTTCGGGGGCGATGGCGCGCAGGCTCTTGCGGGGCGCGGGCGTGGTCGCGGTGTCGCCCGCGGAGTCCCACATCTGTCCGGAAGGACCGCGGAAGACGGCGTTGCCGTCGGCGTCGACCGCGCGCAGCCCGCCGCCCTCCCCCGGGGTCACGCTCAGGCCCTCGCCGCGCACGGCGAGCCGGACCTTCTCAAGCTCGGGGCTCGCGGCGGCCTCCGCCGACTTGACCACGAGCACCTCGCGGTAGCCCTCGGCCGTCGCCGTCAGTTGCAGGTCCACGCCCTTGACCGGCACGTTCGCATACGTGGCCGTCGCGCCGTCGAGGGCCGGCTCGGGCAGGGGCGTCGGCCAGCCCAGCTTGAGGCGCTGGTCGCCGGTGCCGAGGCTCAGGAGCCCGGTTCCGCTGCCGCCGCCGGAGAAGGAGAGGTCCACCACGGCGGACTTGGGGCCGACGGTGCCGTCCGCCCGCTTCTCCAGGGTGACGTCGATGTCCCGCCAGGCCCCGTTCTGGTCCCGGGCCCGCTGGGGCTCCGTGGACTGCGTCAGCGTGAACGAGCCGTCCGGGTTGGCCATGGTGGTGGTGTACTCGGTGCGCTCCGCGGCCACTTCCACGGGCTCACCGGTCGCCGACGCGCGCTGGGACGCGGACCGCTCGGTCAGGGGCGCCTCCGGTGCTGCCGCCCGCGCCTCGCTCCCGGGAACTGCGAACGCGGTCACGGGCTGCAGCGTGAGCACCAGCGCGGCCGCCGCGAGACCTCCCGTCACACGCCGTGAGCTTCGCTGTTTTCGGGCACGGCGATGCCTCCACCCCAGATCCACAATCCCCACCCCAGAGTCACCAATACTTCACACATTGCAGGCCGAGTGAGTAAAAGCGGAGCCGGTTCCCTGCGTCAAGGTGACCTGCGCCGCAATTCCACGCCGACAGACGCCCTCAATCGGGCGATATGGAGTGGAATTTGAAGCTCCGGTTAGTTGCGGCCAGAACGCTGCTCGCTACCATCCGTGAGCATTACGGGCCGACGGGCGCCCGGAATTGGCCATTCCCAACTGACGCCCGCGACGAGGTTTGACCTCAACTCCTTTGCTGGAGCGATGCGAAGAGGGTTCTCTGAGGTGAGAGCGGGAGGGGAACCGGCCAGCCCCCGAGGATGGGTGCTCACTCTGCGCTATCGCGCCGCCACCCCACGGCAACATGTATGAACTCTTGACAACCCCATTGGTCTGGACCACCTTGGACGACCAGCGGTGGCCACCGTTCTCGTACCTCCCTTCGCAACTCCCCCCACGGAGGCAGAAGATGGACCGCGTTCGCAGAACGAACCGCGCGAGGAGTGTGCTCGTCGGTGGGATCGCCGCTCTCGGGCTCGCGCTCACCGGGGTCGCCACCCAAGGAGCCGGGGCCGCCGACGCCCGGGAGTCCGGGGCGCAGTCGCAGGCGCAGAACCGGGCCGTGCCCAAGCACGCCGTCACCGGGTACTGGCAGAACTTCAACAACGGGGCCACCGTGCAGCGGCTCGGCCAGGTGCAGGATCAGTACGACATCATCGCCGTGGCCTTCGCCGATGCCACCGGGCAGCCGGGGCAGGTGACCTTCAACCTGGACTCGGCGGGGCTCGGCGGGTACACCGTGGCGCAGTTCAAGGCCGACATCAAGGCCAAGCAGGCGGCCGGGAAGTCCGTGATCATATCGGTCGGGGGCGAGCGCGGGGCCGTGTCCGTGAACAGCCCCACGGCGGCCACGAACTTCGCGAACTCCGTGCACGCGCTCATGCGGGAGTACGGGTTCGACGGCGTCGACATCGACCTGGAGAACGGGCTCAACGCCACGTACATGACGCAGGCCCTGAAGTCACTCGCGCAGAAGGCCGGTCCTGGGTTCGTGCTCACCATGGCGCCGCAGACCATCGACATGCAGTCGACGTCCAACGCGTACTTCAGGACGGCCCTGAACGTGAAGGACATCCTCACCGTCGTCAACATGCAGTACTACAACAGCGGATCGATGCTGGGCTGCGACGGAAAGGTGTACAGCCAGGGGTCCGTGGACTTCCTGACCGCGCTCGCGTGCATCCAGCTGGAGGGCGGCCTCGCGCCGTCGCAGGTCGGCATCGGGACGCCCGCGTCGCCGCGCGGGGCCGGGTCGGGGTACGTGTCGCCGACCGTCGTGAACAACGCCCTCAGCTGTCTGGCGCGCGGCACCAACTGCGGCTCGTTCAAGCCGTCGAAGACCTATCCGGGCATCCGCGGGGCCATGACCTGGTCCACCAACTGGGACGCCCTGAACGGCAACGCCTGGTCCAAGGCGGTGGGGCCGCACGTGCACGGGCTGCCGTAGGCGCCCGGCTCGCGCACGGCGCCGCCGCTTCCGTGGCGGCGCCGTCGTCGTCGTACACCCACTGGCGTCAGAAGAAGCTGCCCCAGTCCTGGTCCGTGATCTGCTTGACGCACAGGACCAGGAACAGCAGGCCCGCGATCGCCAGCATGCCGTTGCTGAGCCAGCCGTTGCGCCACTCGGCGGGCGTGCGGGAGGAGTTGAGGAGCCAGATCAGCGTCAGGGCGAGGAACGGCATGAAGGCCGCGCCGAGCACCCCGTAGATGATGATCAGGCGGAAGGGCTGCCCCTGGAAGAGCAGGATCATCGGCGGGAAGGTCAGCCAGAGCAGGTAGGCGCGGAAGGGGACCGACCGCTCGCGGGCGCCGGAGGCGACCTCCTCGCCCGTGGAGGCCGTGGAGGCCGCGGAGGCCGCGGCCCCGGCCTGGACCCGGGACTTGCGGTAGTGCTCGACGAAGTCCGCGAACATCAGGCTCACGCCGTGCCAGACGCCGATGAGCGAGGTGAAGGACGTGGCGAAGAAGCCGATGAGGAAGAGCTTGGCGGTGGCGTTCCCGTACTCCTTCTCCAGGATGTCGCCCAGCTGGACCAGGCCCTTGTCGCCGCTGGCGATCGCGACGTTCGCGGAGTGCAGGAGCTCCGCGCCGACGAAGAGCATGGCGAGGACGAACACGCCCGTGGTGATGTACGCGACGCGGTTGTCCAGGCGCATCACCTTCATCCAGCCCGCGTTCGTCCAGCCCTTGGCGTTGACCCAGTAGCCGTACGCGGCCAGCGTGATCGTGCCGCCGACGCCGCCGATCAGGCCGAGCGTGTTGAGGACGGAGTCCTTCTCGTCGGGAAGGACGGGGAGCAGGCCCGCGAAGGCGTCGCCGAGGTTCGGGGTCACGCGGACGGCCAGGTACACCGTGACCACGAACATCACGCCGACCAGGACCGTCATGACCTTCTCGAACACCTCGTACTTGTTGAACCAGACGAAGACCAGGCCGACGACGCCGGTGAGCATCGCCCACCACTTCAGCCCCATCACATCGGGGAACAGGGCCTGGAGCGGGAGCCCGGACGACGACATCGCCGCGGCGCCGTACGCGAAGCCCCACACGACGACGTAGGCGACGAAGAACCACGTCGTCCAGCGGCCGAGGGAGGCCCATCCTTCGAAGAGGGTGCGCCCTGTCGACAGGTGCCAGCGTCCCGCCGCCTCCGCCAGCGAGATCTTCACGACGCAGCCGATGACCGCGGCCCACAGGAGCGTGTAGCCGAAGTTGCTGCCCGCGATCAGGGTCGCGACCAGATCACCGGCGCCGACGCCGGTCGCGGCGACGACGATGCCGGGACCGATGTACTTCCAACTGGACTTGCGGGGCGCGTGCGTGCCGCCCCCCGCGGTGCTCGATCCGTCTCTGGTTTCGGCCATGCGATCAAGAAAGCGCATGGGTGCGGGGTGCACAAGGGGTCGTGCGTGGGGTGTGGGGGTGGGGAGGGCCGCTGGCTCGCGGCGGTTACGGCCGAATCCGGGGGGGGGCGGCACCGCTGGCTCCCCAAGGGCGGGACAGCTGGCTCCCGGGCCCGGCACAGCTGACCCACAGGCCCGGCACAGTCGGCTCAAAGGCGCATTGACCAGAACATGCCAGGACTGCACCATGGGCCTGCTCACCGCTCACCGCACCCCACGCGTCGCAGTGCACCACCCCCCCACCCCCACAGGAGCATTCATGCGACTTCGCATACGCGGAAAGAGATCAGCCGCCGTGGCGGCCGTGCTCGCCCTCGCGGTCGCGGCGCCCCTCAGCGCCACCGCGTCCGACTCCTCATCGCCCGCGGCCAAGAAGGCGGCAGCGGCGGCAGCGGCCGAGGACGAGATCCGCCAGTACTCGGTGCCCGGGCCCGCCACGCGCGGTGCCCGCACGGCGCTCGCGGCGACCGGCGTCTCCATCGACGAGGCCGATGACCACGGGGTCGTCGTCTCCGCGAACGCCGCCCAGGCCAGGAAGCTGCGCGCGCTCGGATACACCCTCAAGGCGCTGCCCGCGCCGCCCAAGCGCTCGGGCGAAGGGCCGGTGCGGGTGCGGGACTTCCCGCCCGCCGACTCCCGCTACCACAACTACGCGGAGATGACCGCGGAGATCGACCAGCGGCTCCAGCAGTACCCGAACATCATGAGCAAGCGCGTGATCGGCAAGTCCTACCAGGGCCGGGACATCGTCGCCATCAAGATCAGCGACAACGTCTCCACGGACGAGAACGAGCCCGAGGTCCTCTTCACCCACCACCAGCACGCCCGTGAGCACCTGACGGTGGAGATGGCCCTCTATCTGCTGCGGGAGTTCGGCGCGGGCTACGGCAGCGACGCGCGCGTCACCAAGATGCTCAACGAGCGCGAGATCTGGATCGTGCCGGACCTCAACCCCGACGGCGGCGAGTACGACATCGCCACCGGCTCCTACCGCAGCTGGCGCCTGAACCGGCAGCCCAACCCGGGCGGCGCCACCGGCACCGACATGAACCGCAACTGGAACTTCAAGTGGGGCTGCTGCGGCGGTTCCTCGGGCACCCCGGGCTCCGAGACCTACCGGGGCCGCGCCCCCGAGTCCGCGCCCGAGGTCAAGGTCGTCGCGGACTTCGTGCGCAGCCGGGTGGTCGGCGGCAAGCAGCAGATCAAGGCGGGCATCGACTTCCACACGTACAGCGAGCTGGTCCTTTGGCCGTACGGGTACACGTACAACGACACGGCGCCAGGGCTGACCCAGGACGACCACGACGCCTTCGCCACCGTCGGCCGCAAGATGGCCGCGAGCAACGGCTACACGCCCGAGCAGTCAAGCGACCTCTACATCACCGACGGCACCATCGACGACTACCTCTGGGGCAGCCAGAAGATCTTCGGCTACACCTTCGAGATGTACCCGAGGTCCGGCGGCGGCGGCTTCTACCCGCCCGACGAGGTCATCGAGCGCGAGACATCCCGCAACCGGGACGCGGTGCTCCAGCTCCTGGAGAACTCGGACTGTATGTACCGGTCGATCGGGAAGGAACAGCAGTACTGCTCCGGGCAGTGAGCGGGCCCTGACCACCGGGCGGTGAGCGGGCGCTGAGCGGCAACAGCGTCAGTCGTCCAGGAAACGGCCGTCAGTCGTCCATGAACACGAGGCGGCGCGTCTGCCCGGCACCTGACGGTGCCGGGCTCACGGCCGCCCGGCCCGCGGGCACGGCCCGCTCCCGGCCCCAGGTCCTGATCTGCTCGATCCGCTCCGGGTCGACCCGGCTCATCGGCACCGTGTTGGCGAAGACGTCCGGCAGGAACGACGGCTTGAGCGGCGCGGCCCCGTCGTTCAGGAGCACCTCCTCGCCCGCCTCGCGCAGCGCCGCCTCGATGTCGGAGCCCGCGAACCCCTCGGAGAGGTCCACGAGCCGCTCCACCTCGCGCGGCTCGGGCTCCGCGCGCAGATAGCGGCGGTAGTGGAGCTCGATGATCTCCTTGCGGTCACCGGCGTCCGGCAGGTCCACGAAGAAGAGCTCGTCGAAGCGGCCCTTGCGCAGGAGCTCCGGCGGCAGGCTCCGGATGTCGTTGGCGGTCGCGACGACGAAGGCCCGTGAGCGTGACTCCTGGAGCCAGAACAGGAAGTGGCCGGTGATCCGCTGCGGTACGCCGGTCATGTCGTCGCGGCCCGCGAGGCCCTTCTCGATCTCGTCGATCCACAGCACGCAGGGCGCGACGCGGTCCGCCATCGCGAGGGCCTCCCGGAAGCGGCCCTCGGACTCGCCGAGCCACTTGCCGTGGATGCTGGCCATGTCCAGGCGGTACAGCGGCAGGCGCCAGGTGTGGGCGATGGCCTTGGCCGACAGGGACTTGCCGCAGCCGGGCACGCCGACCAGGAGCACGCCGCGCGGCGGCCGCAGGCCCGTGCCGCGCAGGTCGGCGTGCATGAGCCGGTGCTTGCGGCGCAGCCACTCGCGCAGGCTGGAGAGCCCGCCCACCGCGTAGTCGCCCTCCTTCAAGGCCACCTTCTCCAGGCCCGTGAGGTCGCTGAAGATGCGGTCCTTGGCCCCCGCGAGCCCCAGGACGTCGTCCCGCTCGATGGAGCCCTTCGCGGCGATGGTCGCCATGAGGTTGACGCACTCCGCCTCGGTGACCCCGTTCAGGAACTCGGCCGCGCGGCGGACGTCGTCCTCGGTCCACTCGATGGGGAGGTGGCCCTGGTGGTCCTTGAGGAAGCCGGTGAGCGTGCCGTACGTCTCCTCGGGGTCCGGCAGGTCCAGGTGCAGGCTCATGCCGAGGCGCTGCAGGCCGCTCCAGATCGGCGCGTCGGTGAGCAGGACGATGCTGCCCATGTTGTCGTCGGCGAGCCGGGCCAGCTCGGCGATGTGCCGGGTGACGGGGGTGTCGTCCGCCAGGTGGTCGGGGTCGACGAGGACGACGGTGGCGTTCGCCCTGGAGCTGAACTGCGCGGCCGCGAAGTCCATCGCCCCGGTCAGCGAACGGTCCTCGTGGACGGGCGCGTTGGTGCGCAGGTCGCGCAGGCCCGTGGCGCGCGTGTAGATCCAGAACGGCATGCCGCTGCGGCGCGGCTGCCGCGCCGCTTCGCCGATCAGGCGCAGGGCGCGGCGCTGCTCGATGCTGCGCATGCCGATCACCGGGACACGGGCGGAGAGGTAGCTCTCCAGGTGGCGCAGGCTCTCGGCGTAGTTCGACATGGCGGTGGGGGCCTTTCAGCGCGGCGGCGGCAGGGGCGGGGGCGGGTGGAGGGGCGGGTGCGAGTGAAGGGGCGGGTGCGAGTGAAGGGGCGGGTGCGAGTGAAGGGGCGGGTGCGAGTGAAGGGGCGGGTGCGAGTGAAGGGGCGGGTGCGAGTGTGGCGTCAGTCGGTGACGACGCGGCGGCGTGGCGGCGGCCCGGTCGGGTCGCGGGCGCCCCAGGGGTCGGCGGGGGCCTCCGGCGCGGTGGCCGCCGTCAGGGGGTTGTCGCGCAGGGTGCGGCGGCGGCGCTCGGCGTGGCGCGCGTCGAACGCGCCGGACCGCTCGGCTTCGTCGAGCCCGCGCTCCAACTGCTCCTGGAGCGCGGCGATATGGCGGTCGACCAGCTCGGCCGCGCCGTCCCGGAGGGCGTCGGGCAGACCCGGGTGCCCCGCGACGGCGCGGATCGCCCGCAGCCCCACGCGCGCCTGGGCGAGCTCGCGGCCGTAGGAGAATTCGTCGGCGGTCGCGTACAGGGCCCGGGTCAGACGGCCGCCCCAGGCGCGCAGGCGCAGGTCGAGCGCGGTGCTCAGATGGCGCGCGAGCCGCTCCCAGGTCTCGCCCGCGAACCGGTCGTCGGCGAGCGCGGGCAGCACGTCGGCGCGTACGTCCTCCTCGGCGGCCCAGCGCCGCAGGAAGTCCACCCAGGCGTGGTACGGGCCGCCGTGGCCCCAGAAGGTCTCCGGCTCGGGGTTGGCGGGTGCCTCCGGTGGCGGCGCGGCACCCCGCCGACGGCGGAACCTCACGCTCCGCCCCGGCCGCGGCGCACCAGCGTCTCACCCGGCGGCAGCGGCTCCCAGTCGGGCAGCCCCTCGACGGTCCGCCGCAGCCTGCTGGTGGCGCGCCGCACGTCGGCGGCACCCGGCACGGCGGCCCAGGGGGCGGCGGGAGGCGGGGAGCCAGGGGGCAGGAAGTCAGGGAGCGGGGAATCAGAGGGCGGGGTCGGGGTGTCCGGCGCGGAACTCATCGCTGCTGTCTCCTTCTCCGATACACCCGGTACCTCCGACACATCCGGTACATCTGGTACGTCCGGTACGGCGCCCGCGGTCACGACGCCGCCCGGTCGCGGGCCACCGTGCGGCCCTCGAACGGTGAGCCGCCGCCGTGCACGGCGGTCTCCAGGGACACGATCAGCTCCCGGCAGCGCGCCTCGACGGCGTCGGCGGCTCTGAACCGCTCGTTCCAGTCGGTGAGTTCGGCCGCCGCGGCCCGCAGCTGGACCAGGGAGACGTCCCTGTGCTGCTCCAGGTGGGCGCGGGCCCCGTCCTGGATCCGGCGCGCGGCCCGCTCCCGGTGGCGGATGACGAGGCCGCCCACCAGGCCGGTGACGACCCCCGCCACCAGGCCGAAGGCGAGGTTGAGCAGCCCGCCGAGCACCAGGACGGCGACCACGGCGGCGCCGAGCCCGGCGGCCTTGCGCGCCAGCGGGTACGCGAACCGCTCGACGAAGGGCTCGATGTGCCGGTCCCAGTGGTCGCCGAGGGAGCGTTCGAGCTCGTCCAGGGGCCGGGCGAAGGAGAGCTCCCAGCGCGGCAGCCGGAAGGGCGTCTGGGCCACGGTCAGGGCGTTGGAGTAGGCGGCCCGCACGTCCTGCGGCACCTTGCTCCGGTAGTCGCGCGTGAACCCGGTGTGCGCCTGGAGGAACCACTCGTGGCAGCTGGCCACCGCGAGGCGCTGGGTGGCCCTGGACGTGCCGATCGCGGGCGGGTTCAGGGCCGCCGCGGACTGCACGGTCAGATAGTCGAGGGTCTCGCTGTACGAGGCGGCGTCGGCGTCGGCGGCCTTGCGGGCGGCGGCCAGGTCGCCGTCGTGGTCGATGACGGCGTGGTGGTAGGCGAGGTCGCGGCGGAGCGGCAGCTCCTCGTCGTCGTACTCGGACACGAGGCGGTCGAGGATGTCGTCGACGGCGTCCTCGATGCGCTGGGACGTCGTGAACTCGCCCTCCATGATGGCCCGGTACTTGTCGAGGACCGCCTGGTGCGCGCCCGCCGAGCGCAGCACGTCGTCGAGCTCGGGCCACTGCGGGGTCACCAGGGCCAGGCGCGGGAAGGCCTCGGTGGCCGAGCCGGGGCGCAGCCCCTCGATCTCGTCGCGCCAGCGCGTGACCTGCTTGTCCCGCTTCGGCTCGTCGTCGAGGAGGCGGGCGCGCCAGCCGGTGAGGGTGCGGGCGAGCAGCTCGCGGCCCGCGAGGCCGAACGCGCCCTGGGCGATGGACTCCAGGATGACGGCGAACTCGCGGCCGAGGGCCGCCGGGTCCTGGGCCAGGAGGTAGTGGCGCAGCCAGCGCACGGCGGCCGCCTCGCGCCCCTGGCGGCGAAGGACCAGGGCGAAGAACAGCGAGGTGCGGTCCGGGGAGCGGCGGAAGGCCTCCTCCACGGCCCGGTCGCACAGGGCGCGGTCGTCGGCGGACCAGGAGGCGAGCGCGACCAGGGCGGGGGCGAGCCAGTAGCGCGGGGTCTGGATCATCAGCTGGTCGCCGACGGTCCGTACGGTGTCCTCGGACACCAGGCCGAGGTCGAAGGCCTGGAGCATGCCCACGGCGGTGCGCCGCACCGTCTTGTGGTGGCCGAACTCGTGGTCCACCTGGTCCTGGATGACGCCGACGCGGGTCTCGGCGCGCTGGACGTTGGCGGTGAGCCGGGCGGTCTCGACGAAGGCCAGGAACTCCGCGCGCAGCTCCTGGAGTTCGTCGCGGGTCCGCTGCTGGCCGTCCTCGACGGCCACCACCTGCCCGGACACCGACCGCACCTGCTCGGCGATGCCGAGCACGAGCTGGGTGACGTGCTGCACCTTGTTGTGCAGGGCCAGGTCCCGTTCGAGCATGCGCGTCTCTCCGATTCAGCGTGAGCGGGTGCGGCCGGGCGCCGTGCGGGCCGGGGCCCTCAGGGGCGTACGGCGGTCCCGTCGTCCAGTACGGGGATCAGGAGGCCGTCGGTGTAGACCTCCACGTAGGCGTAGCCGCCGGAGCGCACCAGCGTCCGGGCGGCCGCGAACGGCGCGGGCACGGGGTCGGACGGCGCGAAGTGCCGCAGGATCACGCCGAAGAGGTCGAGTCGGTGGTCCACGTAGGGCGGGCCGAGGCGGCAGCGGGCGAGGAGGCCGAGGGGGACGACGCCGTACGCGGTGTCGTACTCCGCGCGGACGCGGTCCGCGAGCGCCCGGCACGCCCGCGCGTCGAGCCCGGAGTCCAGGCGCGCGACCGCCTCGCGCAGCTCACGGCCGCGCGGCCGGAAGTGCTCGCGGCGCGCGGGCCGGACACCGCCCGCGGCGGTCGGCGCCGCCGCCTCGCGCGTCCCCGCGTTCGCCGCCTCGCGCGTCCCCGCGTCCATCCCCGCGCCCGGCCCCACGATCCGCCGCGGCCGCTCCAAGTGGCCCATGTGCTCCCCCGACTGCTGACACGAGACAGGCAGACTAGTGATGTTTCGTCAATCATGCCTGCGATAGCGCGCGTTGGCTGATACGCGCCCCAAGGAGACCCGGAAAACGCCCCGTTCCCGCCCCGAATCGGCGCCCCTTCGACCGGGGCGCGCTGACACACTCTCCGCCATGACGGATCTGTACGCGTTCCTGGCGGGTATCAACGCCTACCCTCCGGGGGGCCTCGCACGGCCGCTCTTTGGCTGTGTCAACGACGTCGAGGCCGCGCGGGCGCTGCTCGCGCACCGCACCGGCGGCGCGGCGCGGACCGCCGTCGTGCGCGACGCCGAGGTGACGGTCGCGGCCGTGGAGGACGGCGTCCGCCGGTTCCTGGGGGCGGCCGGGGCTGGCGACACGGCGGTGTTCTGGTTCTCCGGGCACGGCACGCACACGTGGGCGTCCGGGAGCGCGCTCCTGACCGAGGCGACCGGCCGTTCGCAGGCCCTGCTGTGCACGGACGGGACGCTGACGGACCAGCGGCTCGGCGCGCTCCTCGACGAAGTCGCGGCGCGCGGTGCGCACGTCGTGGCGGTCGTCGACTGCTGCTTCTCCGGCGGCGCGACCCGCGACGTGGACGGCCTCACGGCCCGCTTCGCGCCCCCGGCCGGGCCGCCGACGACCGCGCTCCTGGCCCGGGACGTGCCGCCGCGCCAGGACCAGGAACGGCACGTCCTGCTCGCCGCGAGCCGCCTGGACCAGCTGTCGTACGAGGGGCACTTCGGCGGCCGCCCGCACGGCGCGTTCACCTACGCGCTGCTCGGCGCGGTCCGCGCCGCGGGCCCGGACGCCACGTACCGCGAACTGCTCGCGGCGGCGGACGCGCGCGTGCAGCGCGGCGGCGGGCTCCAGCGGCCGGTGCTCTACCCGGCGGCGCCCGGCATCGCCGACCGGCCGTTCCTCGGCGGGGCCCTGGCCCAGACCCCAGGACCGCACCGGCTGCGGTACGGCCCCCAGGGCTGGGAGGTCGACTGCGGGACGGGGCACGGGCTGCGCGAGGGGGCGGGGGCGGAGGGGACGGAGTTCCGGGTGGTGCGGGAGGAGACCCGGGAGGCGCCCGGGGAGACACTCGGGGAGGCGTCCGGGGACGCCTCCCCGGACACCCCCGCTCCCGCGGCCCCCGACCGCGAGCCGGAAGCCCCCGTCGTCCGCGCCCGCGACGTCCGCGCCGACCGCGCCCTCGTCACCCCCGTCGGCTGGGAGCCCGACCCGGACCGCGCCTACCCCGTGGCCCTCTCCGCCCTCGCGCTCGCGCCCGCCACCGTGGCCTTCGAAGCGGCCCCGGACGCCGTCGGCGCGCTGCGGTCCGCCCTGGACCAGGCCGGTCCCGGCGGGGTGCCCGCGCCGCTGCTGAGGGCCGTGGGGGCGCCCGAGGACACCGGCGACCCGCACTTCCGGGTCCTTGTGCGGGACGGCCGCGCCCTGGTGCTCCGCCGGGACGGGACGCCGTTCACCGGGCCGCTGCCGTTCACCGGCACGCACGAGGACGCGCTGCGGGTGGTGGACTGCCTCGCGCACCTCACGCGCTGGCACCAGCTGCGCGACCTCACCCCGAGGCCCTCGGTGCTCGACAACCTGGTCCAGGTGGAGATCACGCCCTGGGGCGCGCCACCGGGCCAGGCGCTGGTGCCGGACGGCAGCGGCGAGATCGTCCGCGCGTACGGGACGGACGGCACCGACTGGACGGACGGCGCTGACGGGACCGACGGGCCGGACGCGGCCGGGCCGCGGGAGCCGTGGGTCTCCATCCGGCTCCACAACCGCTCCCCCAGGCGCACCCTGTGGTGCGTACTGCTCGACCTCACCGACAGCTACGCCAGCCACTCCACGCTGTTCCCCGGCGACCTCATCGGCCCCGGCCACACCGGGTACGCGCTGGAGGGCGACCCGGTGCAGCTGTCGCTCCCCGCGTCGCGCCCCGCCGTCCCCGGGGCGTACGCGCGGGACTGGCTGAAGCTGATCGTCGCCGAGGGCGAGCTGAACACGGTGCCGTTCCACCTGCCCGCCTGGGACCCGCACGGCGGCGCGACGGCGCGCTCGCGCCCGGCCGCCGGCTTTGACGTGCTGCGCGTCGAAGCCCCTCGACGGCCGCCCGGGACGCGGGAGTTGGGCCGGGTCGGCTCGGCCGCGTCGCCCGGCCTCTGGACGGCCCGCACACTGTGCCTGCGCACGGTCGTGCCGGGGGCCGCGCCTACCGCCCCAGGTGCGTGAAGCCCGCCCACGCGCTCAGGTCGTCCGGGTCGATCCTGCGGGCCCGCTCGGCGAGCGGCGCGGGCAGCGCGGCGGGCAGTACGCGGGCCGGGTCGAGCATCCACAGCTGGGCGCGGCGCAGCGCCCGCGCGGGCGGCTCGCCCTCGGTGCGCAGGAAGTGGTGGGCCATGAACATCAGGACGGACGTGGCGTCGTCGGGCACCGGCCACAGCGAGCCGACCACCGAGCGCGCCCCCGCGACCAGGAACGCGGTCGCGAGGCTGTAGGCCTCGTTGTCGCCGTGCCCGGAGACATGGCTGCGGCAGGCGGCGAGGAGCACCAGGCCGAGCCGCCCCCTGCGCCCCGCGGCCATCGCCTCGGTGAGCTCCTCCGCCGCGAGGTCACCGCCGTGCAGGGCGAGGTAGGCGGTGCGGTGGGCGTCGCGGGCGACGGCGGCGTGGCAGGCCAGGTGCAGCACGGCGCCCTCAGCCCCCTCGTCGTCACTGGCCCGGGTCAGCCAGGACACCACCTCGGCCGGGGTGCCGGGGCCGTCGGCGGCGCCGCCCGCGCGGCGCCCCAGGAACTGCCCGCGCGGATAGAACGCGCGCCGCACGGCGTCCGCCTCCTCGCCCGCGTACCTCAGGTCTCCGGTGGGGTCGCCGACGACGAGCGCGGCCCCGGTGTGCGGCACGGCGGGCCGCGCGGCCACCTCGCACAGCAGGCGCGCGGACGCGGTGTACGAGATCTCCGCCTCGTGCAGCGCGTAGCCGCGCCCTGCGGCGGTGTCCGTCCACGCGGCGTGCCAGGGCACGAGCCCCAGGCGGCCCATCGGCACGAGCACCAGGCGCGGCTCGCGTCCTGGCGCGCTGAACACGTCGAACAGCGGCCGGATACCCGCGTACCAGGCCCAGCCGCACAGCCGGTCCAGCTGCTCGCGCAGCGGCGGAAGGCGGGGCCCGGGCCGCACCGGGCCCAGGTCGCGCCCGGCTCCGGCGGCCGGGTCGTAGGCCCGCAGCGGCGGCGCGTCCTCGGTGAGCAGGGGCAGCGCGACGGCGTGCGCGGCGCCGCCGGACGTGACGACGACGGCGGTGCCGCCCACGCCCTCGGCGGCGGGCACCAGGTACACCAGGGCGTCCTTGCCGAGCGCGCGCAGGGCGCGGCCGATCTCGTCGACGGCGGGCGGTTCGAGGAGCAGCCTGTCCTGCGCGCCGTCGGAGCCCGTGAGCGCGGCGAGCACGCGGCGGCGCAGCGCGCTGGGCACGGTCGGCGTGGCCTGCCCGGCCGCCGCCGCGCACGCCTCCCACTCCTCGGCGAGGTCCCGGCGCCCCGCGCCGAGGAGCCGCTCGGGCACGGTGCTTGAGGTCACCGCCGCGTGCAGCACCAGGCCCCGGCAGGCGTCGAGCGCCCGCACCGCTTCCTCCAGGGCCCCGTCGCGCAGACACCAGGCGGCGACTTCGACGGCCGCCGCGGTGGCCTGCGCGGCGGCCTGCGCGGCGTGCCCCGTACCGGACTGGAGCAGCGCGGCCCAGGCGTGCCCGCGCAGCGCGTCGAGCCCGGTGCGGCGGGCGGCGGCGCGGTCGTCGCGGCGGCGGTCGTCGCGGGTGCGGTGGGCGCGGGCCAGGGAGAGGCCGGTGGCGGCGTACAGGCGGTGTTCGGGGCCGCCGCAGCCCTTCAACGCCCGCTCCAGGAGGGCGAGTCCAGCGGCGGCGCCGCGGGCGCGGGCGGCGGGGTCGCGCTCGGACTCGGCGGCCGTGCACTGGCACACGCCGAGCCCCGCCGCGTACCGCAGCCAGTCGTCGCCGCCCTCCTCGCTCAGCTCGTACGCCTCCCGCAGCAGCCCCATGGCCTCCTGGAGCCCGTCCGGGTCGAGGGGGTCGCAGGCGCGGGCGAAGCGGATGAGGCCCTGGTCGCCGAGGACCCAGGCGTGGCGGTCGCGCGGCAGCCGCCGGGCCTCGGCGCGGAGCCGGGCCGCGGT
Organism: Streptomyces sp. NPDC043996; assembly: GCF_056435225.1. Taxonomy (NCBI): domain Bacteria; kingdom Bacillati; phylum Actinomycetota; class Actinomycetes; order Kitasatosporales; family Streptomycetaceae; genus Streptomyces; species Streptomyces sp. NPDC043996. Next base: position 445,011 of record NZ_JBWKEY010000001.1, read on the forward strand.
GAGGCGGGCGACGGGCGGGGGCGCGGCGGGGCGGCCGAGGGAGGCGGCGAGCGCGTCCCTGACCATGAGGACGTTCTCGATCAGCGTGCCGAGTTCGGCGCGCCCGGGGTGGTCGTCGACGAGCGCGTCATGGGCCCGCGCCGCCTCGCCGACGTGCCGGTCGACGGCGTCCAGGTCGCCGCGCGCCGCGGCCTCCTGGGCGGCGAGCGCGGCGTGGTGGGCGTCCGTGACCCGCCGGGTGTGCTCGCCGATGTGCGGGCTTTCGCGCAGCCGCTCCCACTCCGCCCGCGCGGTCTCGCGGTCGTCGCCGGTGCCCGCGTAGAGGCCGCGCTGGCGGTAGGCCTGCATGCGGCCGAAGGCCACGCGGTCGCGGTGCCGCTGGTCGGCGTCCGGGGAGTCGGCGGGCGGGGGCGGCGCCTCCGGGTCCGCGGGCGCCCCGGCCCGCGTGAAGTGGTCGATCACCTCGTCGAGGCCGTCGCCCCCGCCCGCGGTCTCCTCCCCAAGGCGGACGCTCGCGACGACGGCGTGGGCGCGGCGCTGCCAGTCGGGGTCGTCGGGCCTAAAGGCGAGGACGCAGTCGATCAGCGCGTACTTGTGCTTCGGGCCGATCGGCACGATCTGGTCGATGACCGTGACGTACGGGAGGATCTCCAGGGCCACCGTCGCGCGCTCCTCCTCCGACTCCGTCCGGAGCCAGGCCGCGAAGGCCCGCTCCAGGCGCGCGGGGGCGCCCTCCAGGCCCGTGGAGCCCGCCGACATGCCGGGGAAGCCCTCGAACACCCTGCTGTGGTCGATGTACGTGCGGCCCTCCTCCAGGGCGTTCATGAACTCCTGGATCACCTGGTCCAGGCCCAGTTCGTCGCCCTTCGACCCGGGGAACAGGCCGTCGCTGTCCGGTTCGAGGCCGAGCTCGGCGCCCATGAACCGGGCCCAGCCCACCCACACCCTCCCCATCTCCTTGGCCCTGCGGCCCATGTCGTCGTCGCCCTCGTCGGCGAGGAGCAGCCGTGCCGCCTCGGCGACGTCGCGGACGCGGCGCGGGGCCGGGTCGTCCTGGAAGAGCGACTGTTGCCACAGGCCGAGGAAGAACGCGGTCGCGGCGATGCGTCCGTCCCGCTCGGGCCGCCACTCGGTGACCGCGCGCCGGACCAGGCCGACGGCCCGTTCGCGGCCCGCCGCGTCACCGCGCAGGGTGGCGCCCTCGTACAGCGCGCGTGCGAACCCGTCGAGGTAGCGCGGCTTGATGACCTTCTCGGTCTCGGGGTCGGCGAGGAGTTCCAGGGCCTCCGCTTCGGCGGCGGCGGCGAGCGCCGGGTCCGGCCAGGCGCTCCAGATGACGACGCGGATCGTCGCGGCCCTGACGGCGGCCTCCTGGGCCCAGTCGGGCGGGTCGCCGGGCCGCTGCCGGGCCTCGCTCAGGGCGCGGACCAACTCCCCTCTGGCCTCTTCCAGACCGGTCCTGTCCAGGGCCCGCCACGCGTGTTCCATCAGGGCGACGCCCCTGCTGTAGCGCACGCCCGGCAGGTCGCTGGAGGGGTCGGCGGCCGCGAGGACCTCGCCGTAGTGCGCGGCGGCGGCCTGGGCGGCGGTGGTCTCGCCGCCGAAGCGCAGGACCCGGTCCAGGCACAAGTAGCCCTGGTTCGTACGTATTTCGACGAGGACGGCGGGGCCGAGCGCGGCGGCGTGGACGGTGGCGTGGGCGGCGGCCTCCTCGTGCAGCCGCAGCGCGGTGTCGAGCAGCGCGGGCCCAGGGTCGTCCGTGTACTGGCACAGGACGGTCTGCGCGTACGCGGCCCGCCACAGGGCCCAGTCGGCCGAGTCCCCGGGGGCGGCGAAGGCCCGCTCGAAGGCCTCGGCCGCCTGGCGCAGGTCGTCCGGGCGGCGCTCCCACAGGAAGGCGACGTAGCTCAGATGCCCGGCCCGGCCCCACCGTTCGGGCCCGTCCGGGTCGTCGGGGGGCAGCGCGGCGAGCGCGTCCAGCAGGGCGGCCCGCTCGGCGTACAGGTCCTCGCTGGTGAGGTCATCGGCGTCGGCGGTCACAGCGCGGACCCCTCCTCCGGCGCGAGCCTGATGGCGTACGGCTCCACGAGGGCGTCCAGCCACTCGCGGCCCTCGGCCGTGCCGAAGTCGACGGCGGCCTCCTCGACCGGGGACACCGTGCCGGGCGGGCAGCGGTCGCCGAAGAGGACCACGGCGTGCTCGCCCGGCTCCCGCTTGGCGGACCACAGCAGGCCGCGCGCCCAGGGCTCGGTGTGGCCGCGGATCCAGTGCGCCCAGTCGCGCGTGTACGCGTAGTCGTGGGCCTCGGTGTGCACCAGCCAGCTGTCCTGGTGCACGGCGGCCAGGTCGCGGCCGGTCAGGAGCGAGACGACGTCGAGGTCGGCGGTGAGCCGCAGCACGCTCAGGCGGCGGCCCGCCACGCTCGCCCGCGGCAGCAGCCGCGGCCCGCCTTCAGGGTCGAAGGGCAGGGAACGCAGCAGCGCCTCGCAGACCGCCGCGGCCGCGCTGAGTCCGGCGTAGAGGTAGGCGTACGGGTCGCAGGGCGTGCCGTCGAAGCGGCCGCCGCCGTACAGGCAGTGCGCGGGGCGCGGGTTGAAGGCGGCGGCGTCGCGGCGGGCGGAGTGCACGCGGTACAGGGTCGTGCCGCTCGGCAGCGTCGCCTTGCCGGGGGTGCCGGTCAGGGCGGCCGGCGGGCGGTAGTTCGGCACGCCTAGTCCTCCTCCTCCATCAGCAGCCGCGCGGTGTCGGCGAGCCGCGCCTCGCCGCCGGTGCCGAGGAGGCTCGCGGGCCGGTCGCCGAGCCAGGCGTTGCCGGACAGCCACCAGTCGGCGGCGCCCCACGGGTCGCGGTCGGCTTCGAGGACGGTGTTGACCTCGACGACGACCGGCAGCGGCCGGGCGTCCCCGCCGAACTGGAAGCGGGGCAGGCGCGCCCGCCCGCCGACTCCCGGCAGCCGGATGAGCCCCGGCGCGTCCGGCCGCCCGCCGCGGCGGCGCACGGCGGCCGCGTCCCAGGCGGGGGCGGCGAGCAGCCGGTCGCGGACGGGCCCGAGCACGGGGCCGACCATGCGGTGGCCGTCCATGAGGAGCACGGCCAGGTCCTCGGCGACGTAGCCGTGGTGGACGGGGTGCGGATCGCTCCCGGCGTCGGGCACGCTCAGGACGAGCCGCCCCTGCCGCCCGGCGGGCCCGGCCCCGCCGAACTCCTCGGGCAGCCGCTCCCGAAGGAGCCCGGCGGCGTCCTCGGCGGCGGCCCGCCGGACCGTCTCGTCGGCGCCCTCCCGGCGTACGTCCGCGAGGAGCGCGGCCAGACGCTCGCGCGACGCACCCTCCAGACGAACCGCGACACGATCCCACTCGGCCGCCGCGACGGCGAGGACAAGGTAGGGGTTCACGGCACCGCTCCTCCTGTACGAGTGCCACCCACCGCCCGCGGGCGACCCTTGGGGCGGTTGTCACGGGGGCGGCCCAAGGGGCGGTGGGCGCCCGGATACCGCGTCATCGCGCGACCCCGCCACCGAGCCCGGCCAGAAACCGCACGACGCACGCGCGACGCACCCTCCAGACGAACCGCGACACGATCCCACTCGGCCGCCGCGACGGCGAGGACAAGGTAGGGGTTCACGGCGCCGCTCCTCCTGTACGGGTGCCGCCCACCGCCCGCGGGCGACCCTTGGGGCGGTTGTCACGGGGGCGGCCCAGAGGGCGGTGGGCGCCCGGGTAGCGCGTCATCGCGCGGCTCCGCCGCCGAGGCCGGTCAGGAGCCGTTCGACGAGGTCGGCGCGGGCGTGGCGGCGTACCACGAAGTGCACGTCCCACGCGGCGCCGCGGGCGAGTTCGGCCTCCACGGCCGCCCACAGCGCGGCGAAGCTCTCCAGGGGCGAGAGGCCGCCGCGGCCGGCGCCGAGCAGCGGCAGGCAGATCGAGGTGAGCGGCGGCCCTCCGCCGTGCCCGGACTCCTCGCGCAGGAGGGCGAAGGCGCGGGTCACGCCGCGGGTGACGTCGGCGGCCTGTACGTCGTAGTCGTTGGTGCCGGGCCGGGGGACGGCCACCGCGACGTGGTAGATCCGCCGTATCCCCTGCTCGGCGAGCGCCCCGGCGGAGGTCGCGACGACCGTCCCTGGCGAGGCCCCCCGGCCCGGCACTCCGTGCCGGGAGGCCCACCCCCGTAACTCGTCGTGGACGTGGTCCTCGACGAGGCCCCCCGAGGGGTCTTGGCGCGCCCCGGCCCGCCGCAGCGTCGCCGCGACGGACGACTTGTAGGCGGCGGGCAGCGCGAAGTAGGTGTTGGACGGCGACACGACGACGTCGACGTCGCGCAGCAGGTCCACGGAATGGACGTGCACGGTCGTGGAAACGGTGCGCCCGGCGACGCGGACGGGCACCTCGCGGTGCGCGCGCGGCACCAACAGGCGCTCCGGCGGCCGCTCTTCGGCCCCCGCGGGTACGGTCCCGCCCGCGTCCGCGCGGGGGTCGCCGGAGCCCGCGAGGGCGCGTGCCCCGATGCCGACGATCTGCTCGGCGACCTGCCCGAGCACGATCAACTCGTGGTGCTTGCGGAAGCGTTCGACGCTGACGCCGTACTCCTGGGCGGCGCGCCTGCGCCGGTCGGCGGCGGGCCAGTCGCGGGTGCCCTGGGCGAGCCCGAGGCTGTACTCGGCGGCGACCTGGAGGGTGCCCCCGCCGACGGCGGACACGGCGCCGCGCAGGAGCCGCTCGACGGCCGAGGCGTCGGTCAACCCGCTCCCGGGCGGGTGCAGTTCACGGGCGACGCGGACCAGCTCGGGGGTGTCGAGCTCGCGCAGCCTGACGACTCCGGCGCGTCGCACTCTCCTCACCTCCGCGAGTACCGATCCGTGATCGGGCGGACGAGGAGTGACCGGCATGGCGGCAAGGATCGCACCGCGTCACACCCGTCACAAGCCCCGCCCACCCCCTCCGTTCCCGCTCCGTGCCTGCCCCTCGCTCTCCATTGCACACCGGGCGCCGGGCGCGGACGGGGCGGGCCGTGGGCGGCTTCGGGGCGGAAACCGGCGCCGGGGCGGCCGCCGCCGCGCCACCCTGCGGGCGTTATTGATCACTCACAGGGGTTGATTCCGGCCCCCGCGCGCATATCGGGCCACGCCGGGCGCAGCCTCTGGGCGGGTGATCGCAAAAACGGATCACCCGTTGACCGGACTACTTGACCGGACCTCGGAGAGGGAGTGCTTCATGCCCGCTATGCCCACTATCTCCTCCATGCTCTCGATGCTCTCGACACCCTCCGCCCGCTCGCGGCGGCGTGCCGCCCTGGCCGCCGTCGGCGCGGCGGCGGGGGTGCTCGTCGCCCTGGCGGCGGACGTCGCGCGGACGGCCGCGAACACCGGCTCCCGGGCGGGCCGCTGCTGCGGAGTGCGCCGCCCGCTGCGGGCGCTGCGACGGCGGCGCGACGACGGGGCGCGGCTGCCGCGGCGCCCGGGTCAGGAGGGCGCGGCCCTGCACAAGGCGTGAACCGCCGCGGGGGCGGGGGCACTTGGCGGTCCGCCGGGTGCCCCCGCCCCCTCGTGCGCGCGGTGCCGCGCGGTGCCGTTCGGCTAGACGAACAGGCTCACGAGCGCCGCGACCGCGAAGCCCGCGACGGACAGGACCGACTCCAGGACCGTCCAGGTCTTCAGGGTGTCCCGCTCGGAGATCCCGAAGTACTTGGCGACGATCCAGAAGCCGCCGTCGTTGACGTGCGAGGCGAAGATCGAGCCCGCCGAGATGGCCATGATGACCAGGGCGGTGAAGGCGTGCGAGTAGTCGCCCTCGGCGAGCAGCGGGGCGACGATGCCCGCCGTGGTGACGATGGCGACGGTCGCCGAGCCCTGGGCCACGCGCAGCACCAGGGAGATGAGGTAGGCGAGGACGATGATCGGCAGGCCGACGTCGTTGAAGGTGTCGGCGAGGGCGTCGGCGACGCCGCTGCCCTTGAGGACGGCGCCGAAGACCCCGCCCGCGCCGACGACGAGGAGGATGTTGCCGACCGGCTTCAGGGACGCCGTGGACACCGTCTCCAGGGACTTGCGCGACCAGCCGCGGCGGATGCCGAGCAGGTAGTACGCCATCAGGAGCGCGATCGTCAGGGCGACGAAGGGGTGGCCGAAGAACTCGATGACGCTGCGGAGGGTGGACGGGTCGAAGGCGATGGAGGAGAACGTCGCCAGCAGGATCAGCAGCAGCGGGGTGCCGATGATGAGGAAGACGGTGCTCAGGGCGACCGGCTGCTCCGTCGGGGTCAGGCCCTGCGCCCGCTGTTCCTCGGCGACGGCGGCCTTCGCCTCCTCGGAGGCCTCCAGCATGTCCTGCGGCACGGGCACGAAGATCCGCTTGCCGATCCAGGCGGAGTACACCCAGGCCGCGAGCACGGCCGGGATGCCGCAGACGGCGCCCATGAGGATGACCCAGCCGAGGTCGACGTTCAGCAGGCCCGCGGCGGCCACGGGGCCGGGGTGCGGGGGCAGGAAGGCGTGGGTCATGGACAGGCCCGCGAGCAGCGGCAGGCAGTACAGGAGGATCGACTTGCCGCTGCGCTTGGCGGCGGCGTACACGATCGGCGCGAGCACGAAGATGCCGACGTCGAAGAAGACGGGGATGCCGAAGATCAGGCCCGTCAGGCCCATGGCCACCGGGGCGCGCTTCTCGCCGAAGAGGTTGAGCAGCCGCGAGGAGAGGGCCTCGGCGCCGCCGGAGACCTCCAGGATCGCGCCGAGCATCGTGCCGAGGCCGATGATGATCGCCACATGGCCGAGGATGCCGCCCATGCCGGTCTCGATGAGCGAGGTCGCGGTCGACTTCTGGACCGTGCCGAAGAGTTCGGTGACCGAGAGGCCCGCGGCGAGTCCCACGGCTATGGAGACGGCGAGCAGGGCCACGAACGGCTGGAGCCTGACCTTGATGATCAGGTAGAGGAGCAGCAGGATGCCGAGGGCGGCGACGGTGAGCAGTCCCGCCGTGCCGTCGAGCAGGAGCATCAGACCGCCGGTGTGCGGGATCTTCTCCGGTTCCGCGGCCGCGGCGAGCGCGGTGAGGGCTCCGGGGGAGCCCGAGGGGGCGAACGGGGACATCGTTGACCTCGTAAGTGCATGGGGCTTTCTGGGCAGGGGGGATCGCGACGGGGCGCGCCAGGGGGTGTCGGGCGCCGCGTCGTGATGACAGGCGTGTGGTGGGGGGTGGCGACGCGGCGGACGCGGGCTCGGGGGTGAGGGCCCGCGGCCGCGGCGTCAGGGGAACGCGATGCGCGTCCCGGGGCCTCAGCCGAGGACGGCCAGCGCGTCGATCTCGATCAAGAGGCCCGCGGGCAGGCCCACGTACACGGTGGTGCGGGCGGAGGCGGGGGCCTTGAGGCCCTGCTCCTCGAAGTACTGGTTGTAGATCTCGTTCATCTCCGCGAAGTGGTCCACGTCCGTGAGGTAGACGCGCATCATCATCACGTCGTCCCAGGTCGCGCCGCCCTCTTCGAGGATCGCCTTGACGTTGGCGAAGGTCTGCAGGGTCTGCTCGCGCAGGGTGGGGCCCGCCGGGGTCGGCGCCTTGCCCTCCTCGGCGGGCAGGAAGCCGACCTGGCCCGCGACCTGGAGGATGTTGCCCTTCTTGACGCCGTGGGAGAACTTCGCGGGCGGGGCGGTGTGGGTGGCCGGGGTGATCGCGGTCTTCGCGTTGCTGTCGGTCATGAACTTGCTTCCTTGATAGGGGCCTTGCCGGAGTACTCCCGGCTGATCGCCTCCGCGGTGCGGCGCACCAGCGGCAGCAGGGTGAGGAGTTCCTCGGCGGTGACGACGACGTTCGGCGCGGACACCGACATGGCGGCGACGACCCGGCCGTCCGCGCCCCGGATGGGCGCGCCGACGCAGTTGATGGACTCCTCGTGGCCACCGAGGTCGGTGGCCCAGCCCTGTTCGCGCACCAGCGCCAGCTCCTTGAGGAAGGCGGCGGCGTTCGGCGTCGAACGGGACGTGTACGTGGGGTAGTCGAGCTTCTCGGCGATGACGCGGCGCTCGGCCTCGGGGAAGTCGGCGAGCAGCAGCTTCGCGACGGCGGCGACGGTGATGGCCACCGACTTGCCGATGCGGGAGTACATCCGCACCGGGTAGCGGCTCTCCACCTTGTCGATGTAGACGACCTCCCCCTCCTCGTACACCGCGAGGTGGACCGTGTGGCCGCAGCGGTCGTTGAGCGCGAGGAGGTGGGGGTGGGCGATCTCGCGGACGTCGAGGTGCTCGACGGCCTCCTGGGCGAGCGCGAAGAGGCGGGCGCCCAGGCGGTAGCGCTGGTCGGACTGGCGGAAGACCAGGCCGTGTTCGTGCAGGGTGCGCAGCAGGCGCAGCGCGGTGGACTTGTGGACGCCGAGGCGGTCGGCGACCTGGCCCAGGTCGGCCGGGCCCTCGGCGAGCAGCGGCAGGATGGTCAGGGCACGGTCGACGGTCTGGCTCATGGCGTACGTACCTCCTCCTCGTCGGCCTCGGTGGGGCCGGGGGTGGCCGTCCAGCCGGGGCCGAGGCGCAGTGTCTCCCAGGCGGCGGGGTCGAGCGCGGCGAGCGCGTCGGCGTGCTCGCGCGCGGGCGGGGCCGCGAGGTCGCCCGGGACCGTGAGCGCGGCGGCGGCCAGCAGGTGGCCGTGGCGCAGCCGCCGCTCGGCGGACAGGCCGCGCAGGGTCGCGGACAGGAAGCCGGCGGCGAAGGCGTCACCGGCGCCGACCGGCGCGACGACGTCGACGCGCGGGGCCGGGACGAAGGTGACGGTGTCGCGGCCGGTGGCGTGGTCGGTGGCGAAGACGGTGGCGCCCCGGGCACCCTCCTTGACGACGAGGTGGGCGGGTTCGGGGAGCGCGGCGCGGACGGCCGCGGGGCCGCCGGTGACGCCCCAGGCGGCCGCGGCCTCGTCGACGCCGACGAAGACGAGGTCGGCGCCGCGCGCCAGGTCGAGCAGGACGGTGGGGCTCTCGCCCGCCTCGGGCCACAGGCCTGGCCGGTGGTTGACGTCGAAGGAGACGAGGGCGCGGCGTCCGGGCTTCCGGTCGCACAGCGCGCGCACCAGGGCGAGGCAGTCCGCGGAGAGCGCCGCCGTGATCCCCGACAGGTGCAGGACGCGCCCGCACCACAGGGAGTCGTGGGCCACCGTCCGCGGTGACATCGCCGACGCGGCCGAGCCCGCGCGGTAGTAGACGACCTCGTGGGCGTCGCTGTCGCGGTCGTCGGCGGTGCGGAAGTAGATGCCCGTGCGGCGGCGCGGGTCCCGGCCGACGGCGGAGGTGTCGACCCCGTACGCCCCGATCGCCTCGACGAGGTGGTCGCCGAACCCGTCGGCGCCGACGCGGCTGACCCAGCGGGTGCGGTGCCCGGCTGCGGCGAGGGCGCACACGACGTTGGACTCGGCGCCGCCGATGCCGCGTTCGAACGCGGGGACGTCGGCCAGGCGCCCGGGGCGCGTGGGCAGGAAGGTGACCATGGACTCGCCGAGGGCGACGACGTCGAGGTCCGGGCCCGCGGGGCTGCCCTGCGCGGTGCCCGGGGTGCCGCTCGCGCCCGGCACCACGACCCCGGGCGCGGCGCCGCCCCCATGGCGGGTCGGGCCCGGGGTCGCTCCGCCCGGCGCACCGTCGGGTGCGCCGGGGGTCGTGGCTCCGTCTGCTCCGGTCACGCTGGTGTCAGCCCTTCACTCGTCGCTCGGCGGGCGCCGCGCGCGGGGCGCGGTCCTGTGGACTCGTCGGGCCCGGGACCGGGCCGAAGGCGCCCGCGGGCGCCGGTCCGGTCCGGCTCGGGGGCCAGGTGGCCGGATCCGTTGACCCGACGTTGGCTCGGATGTTAGACAGCAGTAAGCGACATACGCAATGAACGTTGCAGTATATGCAACGCACTCCCTGAGGAGGCGCCCATGGCCGCCGACACGCCCGCCGATCGAGCCGCGAACGCCCTCGCCCGCCTGGCTGAGGAGCGGGTCGACCACCGCTTCAAGGGCCTGCCGCCCGACGCCGAAGGACTCACGGTGGGCGAGCTCGCGGCCGAGCGCCGGTCCCTGTTCACGGGCGGCTTCACCACCCCCGTGCTCGCCCTGTCCGCCGAGCGCCTGGAGCACAACCTCGCGCTCATGGAGGCGTACGCGGCCCGGCACGGCCTCGTCTTCGCGCCGCACGGCAAGACGTCCATGGCGCCGCGGCTCTTCCAGCGCCAACTGGACCACGGCGCCTGGGGCGTCACCCTGGCGGTGCCCCACCAGGTGCGCGTGGCGCGGGAGTTCGGCATGGCGCGGATCTTCCTCGCCAACGAGCTGGTCGACGCGGCGGCGCTGCGCTGGCTCGCGGGCGAGCTGGACGGGGACCCCGACTTCCGCTTCCTCTGCTACGTGGACTCCGTGCGCGGCGTGGAGCTGATGGACGCGGCGCTGCGGGCCGCCGGGGCGCGCCGCCGTGTCGAGGTCGTCGTGGAACTCGCCGCGGGCGAGGGCGCGCGGACCGGCGCCCGCACCGGGGCCGACTGCGCGGCCGTCGCCGACGCCGTCGCGGCCGCCTCGACGCTGCGGCTCGCGGGCGTCGCCGGGTACGAGGGCGAGGTGCCGGACGCCACCCCCGAGCGGGTGCGCGCCTATCTGCGGCGCCTGGTCGCGCTGGCCGCCGAGTTCGACGCGGCGGGCCGGTTCAAGGCGGATCCGCCCGGCGACGTCGTGATCAGCGCGGGCGGCTCCGCCTGGTTCGACGCGGTGGCCGACGTGTTCGCGGAGATCCCCGAACTCTCCCTGCCCGTCCTGAAGTTGCTGCGCTCGGGCGCGTACGTCTCACACGACGACGGGCACTACCGCCACCTCACCCCCTTCAACCGCGTGCCCGACGAGGGCGCCCTTCAGCCCGCCTTCCGGCTGTGGGCCCAGGTCGTGTCGCGGCCGACGCCCGAGCAGGCCTTCATCAACGCGGGCAAGCGGGACGCGGCGTACGACCTCGACCTGCCCGAGGCGCAGGTCGTGCGGCGGGACGGGGTGGAGCGGCCCGCGACCGGGATCGAGGTGCACGCGCTCTCCGACCAGCACGGATGGCTGCGGACCGGCCCCGAGGCCGACCTGGAGGTCGGCGACTGGGTCGGCTTCGGGCTCTCGCACCCCTGTACGTCCTTCGACAAGTGGCAGCTCATCCCTCTGGTCGAGGCGGACGGAACGGTCACGGACTACATCCGCACGTACTTCTGACCCGCGTGGGACGCCCCAGACCCGCCCCTTCCCGATCCTGGGGCTCCGCCCCAGACCCCGCTCCTCAAACGCCGGAGGGGCTAAAACTGTCGCAGCCACGGCCGGGAGATCCAGCCCGTCCGGCGTTTGAGGACGAGGCGCGGAGCGCCAATGCAGTTGAGCGGGGGGAACGGGGGCAGCCGCACCCGGATCGGGAAGGGGCGGGCCTGGGGCGCACCCGCGAGGCCACACCACCCGCACCCAGAGAGGCACCCCCATGGACCTGGTCATCCGCGGAGCGCGCGTCATCGACGGCACCGGCGACACCGCGTACACGGCGGACGTAGCGCTACAGGACGGAAGGATCGCCGAGATCCACCCGGAGGGCACCCCGGGCCCCCGCCCGACAGCGCCCCGCACCCTCGACGCCCAGGGCCTCGCCCTGTCCCCCGGCTTCATCGACATGCACGCGCACAGCGACCTGGCCCTGCTCCGCGACCCGGACCACAGCGCGAAGGCGGCCCAGGGCGTCACCCTGGAGGTCATCGGCCAGGACGGCCTGTCGTACGCCCCGGTGGACGACCGCACCCTGGCCGAGGTCCGCAAGGCGATCACCGGGTGGAACGGGGACGGCTCCGACATCGACTTCGACTGGCGCACGGTCGGCGAGTACCTGGACCGCCTGGACCGCGCGCACGGCGGCCGCGGCATCCCCGTCAACGCCGCGTACCTGATCCCGCAGGGCACGGTCCGGATGTACGCGATGGGCTGGGAGGACCGCGAGGCGACGCCCGCGGAGCTGGAGCGGATGAAGGAGCTTGTCGCCCAGGGCATGGAGCAGGGCGCGGTCGGCATGTCGTCCGGCCTGACGTACACGCCCGGGATGTACGCCAAGGACGCCGAACTCACCGAGCTGTGCCGGGTGGTGGCCGGGTACGGCGGCTACTACTGCCCCCACCACCGCAGCTACGGCGCGGGCGCCCTGGAGGCGTACCGCGAGATGGTGGAGCTGACCCGCACCGCCGACTGCCCCCTGCACCTCGCGCACGCCACCATGAACTTCGGCGTGAACAAGGGAAAGGCGCCGGACCTGCTCGCGCTCCTGGACGAGGCGCTCGACGCGGGCGCCGACATCACGCTCGACACCTACCCCTACACCCCGGGGTGCACGACGCTCGTGGCGATGCTGCCCAGCTGGGCCAGCGAGGGCGGCCCCGAGGCGATCCTCGCCCGGCTCCAGGACGACGAGACCGCCGAGCGCATCCGGCACCACCTGGAGGTCATCGGCTCCGACGGCTGCCACGGGGTGCCGATCGAGTGGGACACCATCGAGATCTCGGGCGTCTCCGACCCGGGGCTCGCCTCCTGCGTCGGCAAGACCCTCCAGCGCTCCGCCGACATGCGCGGCGAACAGCCGTGGGTGACGGCCCGGCGGCTGCTGCTCAACGACCGCCTCGGCTCGACGATCCTCCAGCACGTGGGCCACGAGGAGAACGTGCGGGCCATCATGCGCCACCGCGTGCACACCGGCGGCAGCGACGGCATCCTGCAGGGCTTCAAGCCGCACCCGCGCGCGTACGGCACGTTCCCGCAGTACCTCGGCCGGTACGTACGGGAGTTGGGGGTCCTTTCCCTGGAGGAGTGCGTCGCGCACCTGACGTCGCGGGCCGCCGCCCGGCTGCGGCTGCCCGACCGCGGGTACGTGCGCGAGGGCTACCGCGCCGACCTCGTCCTCTTCGACCCGGAGACGGTCGCGGCCGGGTCGACGTTCGAGGCGCCGCGCACGCCGCCCGTGGGCATCCCGCACGTCCTCATCGACGGGAAGTCCGTGATCGAGGACGGGCGGCGCACGGACGTCATCGCGGGACGCGCCGTGCGCCGGACCGGAACCTGATCCCCGAGGGTCAGGGCTTGGGCAGCGTGCAGCCCGGACGGCTCAGGTCGATCTTGTTGCCCGCGCCGACGCAGGGGACGATCGTGTAGGTCTGCTGGCCGTAGTTGATGCCCTGGCGGACGGTGACGTTGCCGTTCTCGTCGACCTCGCACGGGTTGTTGTCGGTGCAGCGCTGGCCGTCCTCGTTGCCGGTGTTGTTGACGGCGACGACCTTGCCGGTGGCGTCGTCGACCACCGGCGAGCCCGAGGTGCCGCCGATCGTCTGGCACGCGGAGGTGTAGCGGACCGAGTCCTTCCAGGTCCAGCGGCCCTCCTTCAGGCGGTAGGCGAAGCCGTCGACGTTGCACTTGTACATCCGCTTCCAGTAGCCGGACACGACCGTGATGGCCTTGCCCTGCGCCGGGCGCGCGGAGTCGAGTTCGAGGGCCTTGATGCCGTAGCGGCTCTCGATGTCGCGGTAGGTGCTGGTCAGTTCGTACAGCGAGACGTCGGTGTCGGTCATCGTGCCGTACGCGATCTTGCTGGCGCGCACGGTGCCCAGGTTGCCGCCGCTGGCGTTCAGGAGCGTGAAGCTGCGGGTCGAAGGACGGTCGACGATGACCTGGCCGGGGGCCGGGAAACCGGTCTCCAGACAGTGGCCGTTGGACATCACGAGCGCGCGGTCGCCCGGCTGCGAGCTGGGCACGCGCACGACCGAGCCGGAGCAGTTGCTCAGCGCCACGGTCCCGGCGAAGGTCACGGCCTTGGCCTTGGCCTTCGCCTTGGCCTGGGTGGCCGCGGCGGGCTGCGCGGCCGCCGCCCGCTTGTCGGACGACGGCGCCTCGTCGCTGACGGCGGCCGCGGGCATCGCCGTCGCGCCGAGCAGCAGGGCGGCGAAAGCGGCACCGACGAGAGGCTTGTTCATGTGGGGGTCCCCTCAGCTGACTGTGTGACCGAATGACTGCGTGACCGAAGGTTCTTCGGTTTTGTCATGCGCATTGTTGGGGTCGCCGGGCCCCGCCACAAGACCGCGTACGGCCAAGAACGGCCCACGAGGACCACGAGGACGCGCCCCCGCCCACCGCCGCCAGTGACCGAGCTCTCCCCGCCCGAGGCGCCCCGCCCGAGTAGGCTCGGCGGTATGCAGGTGATCCAGTCGACGAAGCTCGCCAACGTCTGTTACGAGATCCGGGGCCCGGTGCTCGAGGAGGCGATGCGGCTCGAAGCGGCAGGTCACCGCATCCTCAAGCTCAACACCGGCAACCCCGCCGCGTTCGGCTTCGAGTGCCCGCCGGAGATCCTGGAGGACATCCTCCGCAACGTCGGCGACGCGCACGGCTACGGCGACGCGAAGGGCCTGCTCGCCGCCCGCCGCGCCGTGGTGATGCACAACCAGACCCTCGGCATCGAGACCGACGTCGAGCACGTCTTCATCGGCAACGGCGTCTCCGAGCTGATCGTGATGGCCATGCAGGGCCTGCTCGACGACGGCGACGAGGTGCTCGTCCCCGCGCCCGACTACCCCCTGTGGACCGCGGCCGTCTCCCTCTCCGGCGGCACCGCCGTGCACTACCGCTGCGACGAGCAGGCCGACTGGATGCCGGACCTCGCCGACGTCGAGCGCAAGATCACCGACCGCACCAAGGCGCTCGTGATCATCAACCCGAACAACCCGACCGGCGCGGTCTACGACGAGGCCGTCCTGCGCGGCCTCACCGACATCGCCCGCCGCCACAACCTCCTGGTCTGCTCGGACGAGATCTACGACAAGATCCTGTACGACGGCGCCAAGCACACCGCGACCGCGGCCCTCGCCCCCGACCTCCTCACGCTCACCTTCAACGGCATGTCGAAGTCGTACCGCGTGGCGGGCTACCGCGTCGGCTGGATGTCCATCTCCGGCCCCAGGGCCCACGCCTCCTCGTACATCGAGGGCCTCACGATCCTCGCCAACATGCGCCTGTGCGCGAACATGCCGGGCCAGCACGGCGTGGTCGCCGCCCTCAGCGGCCGGCAGACCATCAACGACCTGGTCCTGCCGGGCGGCCGCCTCCTTGAGCAGCGCGACACGGCGTACGAGCTCCTGACCCAGATCCCCGGCGTCACCTGCGTGAAGCCGAAGGGCTCCCTCTATCTCTTCCCGCGGCTCGACCCGAAGGTCTTCAAGATCAAGGACGACCGCCAGCTGGTGCTCGACCTGCTCAGGGCCGAGAAGATCATGGTCGTCCACGGCACCGGCTTCAACTGGCCCGAGCCCGACCACTTCCGCGTCGTCACGCTGCCGACGGCACCGGACCTGGCGGACGCGGTGACCCGGATCGGCACGTTCCTGGACGGCTACAGCCAGCCGTGACGCCCGGACGGGCGCCCGGATCGGATGCGACTCAACTTTAGACAGAATCTAAGCTAGGATGGGACCCACAACAGCTGGGAGACCCATCTCATGTACGAGCCGATCCGCACCAAGTCGGTCCACACGATGGCCGACCCGGGCGACTTTCCGCACCGAAGCCGCGAGGAGGAGCTGGACATCCAGCTCGCCGGACATCTGGCCGCCCTGCTCGCCGTCACCGACGAGCTGCGCGCCCTCGCCCCCGACCCCGACCTGGACACCGCCGCCGAGCGCCTCGCGGCCCAGGTCGCCCGCCTGCGCGGCGGGCACCCCCCGGTCCGCGCGGCGGTGGCCGCCGCCATCCACGAACCCCATCTCTCCGCCCTGCACCAGCGCGCCCACGCCCTCGCGGGCCGCGCCCTGGTCGTGGCCGCGTCCCGCGCGGACGCTCGCGCGGCGATCTTGGCGGCGGAGCGGATGGAGTCCCATGACGCCGCTGGTCGCGGCACCGCTGGGCGCTTGGCCAGCGCGGCCTGATCGCCGCCGGGCGCTTGGCCAGCGCGGCCTGATCGCCGCCGGGTGCTTCGTCGGCGCGGCCTGATCGCCGCTCCGCGGCTCGTCCTCAAACGCCGGACGGGCTGGAACCTGCCGGTTGCGGCACGTTCCAGCCCGTCCGGCACGATCTAGCCCGTCCGGCGTTTGAGGACGAGGCCGAAGGCCGATTGCTTTTCGGGGGTCCAGGGGGCGGAGCCCCATGGTTTCGGGAAGGGGCGGGGTGGGGGAAGCCCCCGGCAGGGTCAGCCCAGTCGCGCGACCAGCGCCCGGTACTGGTCCCACAGCTCCACCGGCGTGTGCTCACCGAACGTGTTCAGGTGATCCGGCACCAGCGCAGCCTCCTCCCGCCAGATCTCCTTGTCCACGGTCAGCAGGAAGTCCAGATCGGCGGCGGGCAGCTCAAGGCCGTCCGTGTCGAGGGACGCGGCCGTCGGCAGCACACCGATGGGAGTCTCGACCCCGTCGGCCGTACCGTTCAGACGGCCCACGATCCACTTCAGAACGCGGCTGTTCTCACCGAACCCGGGCCACACGAACTTGCCCGCGTCGTTCTTGCGGAACCAGTTCACGTAGTAGATCTTCGGGAGCTTGGACTGGTCCTTGCCCTTGGCGACGTCCACCCAGTGGGCCATGTAGTCGCCCATGTTGTACCCGCAGAAGGGCAGCATCGCGAACGGGTCGCGGCGCAGCTCGCCGACCTTGCCCTCGGCCGCGGCCGTCTTCTCGGAGGCCACGTTGGCCCCGAGGAACACCCCGTGGTTCCAGTCGAAGGACTCGGTGACCAGCGGCACGGCGCTGGCCCTGCGCCCGCCGAAGAGGATCGCGGAGATCGGCACGCCCTTGGGGTCCTCCCACTCGGGCGCGATGATCGGGCACTGCGCGGCGGGCGTGGTGAAGCGGGCGTTCGGGTGCGCGGCGGGCGTTGCGGACTCCGGCGTCCAGGCGTTGCCCTTCCAGTCCGTCAGGCGTGCCGGGGTCTCCTCGGTCATGCCCTCCCACCACACGTCGCCGTCCTCGGTGAGCGCGACGTTGGTGAAGACCGAGTTGCCCCACAGCGTCTTCATGGCGTTGGCGTTGGTGTGCTCGCCGGTGCCGGGTGCGACGCCGAAGAAGCCCGCCTCGGGGTTGATCGCGTACAGGCGGCCGTCCTCGCCGAAGCGCATCCAGGCGATGTCGTCGCCGATGGTCTCGACCGTCCAGCCGGAGATGGTCGGCTCCAGCATGGCGAGGTTGGTCTTGCCGCAGGCGGACGGGAACGCGGCGGCCACGTACTTCGACTCGCCCTGCGGCGGCGTGAGCTTGAGGATCAGCATGTGCTCGGCGAGCCAGCCCTCGTCGCGGGCCATCACGGAGGCGATGCGCAGGGCGTAGCACTTCTTGCCGAGCAGGGCGTTGCCGCCGTAGCCGGAGCCGTAGGACCAGATCTCGCGGGTCTCGGGGAAGTGCGAGATGTACTTGGTGGAGTTGCAGGGCCAGGGCACGTCCGCCTGGCCGGGCTCCAGCGGGGCGCCGAGGGTGTGGACGGCCTTCACGAAGAACCCGTCGGAGCCGAGCTCGTCCAGGACGGGGCGGCCCATGCGGGTCATGGTGCGCATCGACACCGCGACGTACGCCGAGTCGGTGATCTCGACGCCGATCGCGGACAGCGGCGAGCCGAGGGGGCCCATGCAGAAGGGCACGACGTACATGGTCCGGCCGCGCATGGAGCCGCGGAAGACACCCCC
This sequence comes from Streptomyces sp. NPDC043996, assembly GCF_056435225.1. Taxonomy (NCBI): domain Bacteria; kingdom Bacillati; phylum Actinomycetota; class Actinomycetes; order Kitasatosporales; family Streptomycetaceae; genus Streptomyces; species Streptomyces sp. NPDC043996. The sequence goes on from NZ_JBWKEY010000001.1 coordinate 462,666, forward strand.
CGTGCCGTCCTGGCCCTGGAAGATCTCCCGCATCTCCGCAGGCGCCTTCCAGTGGTTCGTCGGCCCCGCGTCCGCCTCCTTCTCGGAGCAGATGAACGTGCGGTCCTCGACACGCGCGACGTCCGTCGGGTCCGAGGCCGCGTAGTACGAGTTCGGCCGCTTGATCGGGTCGAGCTTCTTGAAGGTGCCCTTGGCGACGAGCTCCCCGCACAGGCGCTCGTACTCGGCTTCGGATCCGTCACACCAGACCACGCTGTCCGGCTGCGTGAGTGCCGCGATCTCGTCGACCCAGGAGAGGAGCTCCTGGTGGGTGGTGGGGACGGTGAGGGGAGCCGCGATGTCGCGCGCCACGATCGCTCCTTGATGAGGGGTTTGTGGTTGGTTGCCCCGTGGGGGCTGCGACCCGGACGCTTCGTAGCTGCTCATCCGGTGCCGACCGCACTCATTTGATCATCCGTCGCGCGTGCCCATCTGTCCAGAGGGCCGCACACGTGAGCGGAGTGAGCATGACCACTCGTGAGCAAGACCACTCACAGGCGTGAGCATGGCCACTTATAGGATCGAGATTCACCGCTTTGATACGTAACTTACGGTTCCGTAGGTACGATGCGGGCCATGACCGCTCCCGTCCCCGAGGCGATCACGAACTCCGGAGCCATCCCCCCTGGTTCCCCGGACGCCGCCGCCACCGCCGCACCGACCCCGCCGCTCCCCGCGAAACCGAAGCTGCGCGGCTGGCTGCACGCGGGGATGTTCCCCGCGGTGCTGGTCTCCGGCCTCTTCCTGACCGCCCTCGCGGACTCCACGCGCGGGCGTGTCGCCTGCGGGATCTACGTCCTCACGGCCTGCCTGCTGTTCGGCGTGAGCGCGCTCTACCACCGGGGCGACTGGACCCCGCGCATGGACGGCGTCCTGCGCCGCCTGGACCACGCGAACATCTTCCTGATCATCGCGGGCACGTACACCCCGCTGACGCTGCTGCTCCTGCCCGGCGCCAAGGGCGCCTGGCTGCTGTGGGGCATCTGGGCGGCGGCGCTCGCGGGCATCGTCTTCCGCGTCTTCTGGGTGGGCGCCCCGCGCTGGCTCTACACCCCCTGCTATCTCGCGATGGGCTGGGCGGCCGTCTTCTTCCTGCCGGACTTCCTGCGCACGGGCGGCATCGCGGTCCTCGTCCTGGTCGTCGTCGGCGGCCTGCTCTACAGCGTGGGCGGCGTGGTGTACGGCATCAAGCGCCCCAACCCCTCCCCGCGCTGGTTCGGCTTCCACGAGGTGTTCCACTCCTTCACCCTCGCCGCGTTCGCCGTGCACTACGTGGGCATCTCGCTCGTCGCCTACCAGCACGGCTGAGGCACCGCACACCCGGCGGCGCCCCGGGGCGCCGCCGGGTGTGCGAATCCCCCGTCCCGCGCCGTGCCGCCCGTGCCATCCTGGGCCCCATGAACGGTCCGGAGATCCTCATCGACTTCGCACCCGGCCTCGCGCTGTTCGTGGCCCACGAGCGCCGGGGCCGCCCGAGCACGGCCGTCACCGACGGCGCGTCGACGCTGGGCCACGTCGTGGAGTCCCTCGGCGTGCCGCTCACCGAGGTCGGCGCCCTGGTCGTGGACGGGCACGAGGTCCCCACCGGTCATGTGCCCACCGCCGGACAGCGGGTCGAAGTGCGGGCGGTGCCGCGCCCCCAGCGGCTCCCCGAGCGGCCGGACGAGGCGGCGGACGAGGCCCCGGGCTTCCTGCTCGACGTACACCTGGGCACGCTCGCCCGGCGGCTCAGGCTGCTCGGCGTGGACGCGGCGTACGAGAGCAAGGACATCGGCGACCCGGCGCTCGCCGCGCTGTCCGCCGCCGAGCGCCGGGTACTCCTGAGCCGCGACCGGGGGCTGCTTCGCCGCCGCGAGCTGTGGGCCGGGGCGTATGTGTACAGCGACCAGCCGGACGAGCAGCTGCGGGACGTGCTGCACCGCTTCGCGCCCCCGCTGCGGCCGTGGACGCGGTGCACCGCCTGCAACGGCGCGCTGCGGGCCGCCCGCAAGGAGGACGTGGCCGAGCGGCTCGAAGGCGGCACGCGCGGGTCGTACGACGTGTTCGCGCAGTGCGGCTCCTGCGGCCGGGTCTACTGGCGCGGCGCCCACCACGAGCGGCTCGACGGGATCGTGCGCTGGGCCCTCGCGGAGACCGAACGCCTCCGGGCGCCGCACCGGTCCTGACACACGACACCGGGGTTCAAAGGCCGCCGCCTTTGAACCCCGGTGCTGTGTCTTCAGTGCCGCGTCTTCAGTGCCGCTGTCGGCTAGTTGCCCCAGGTGCCCTGGTTGACGGCGCAGTTCCAGCCGTTGCCGCGGACCTGGAACTTCACCTTGTAGCTGTTCTTGTTCAGCAGGCGGGTGCGGACCTGGACGCCCAGCTTGGCCTTGCCCGCGAACGACTTGTCATAGACGGTGACGGAGCGCGACGTCTTGTGGGTGATCTTGCCGCCCTTGGCCGTCGCCCGGCCGAAGCGGATGTTCTTGACGTTGGTGACGGTGAACTTCACCTTCGAGAACTTCTGGTTGCTCTTGTTCTTGATGCCGAAGTACAGGCCGTTGCCCGTCACCCAGCCGCCCCGGCCGATGTAGAAGCGCGACGTGTAGACGATGTCGATCGGGCAGGCGGCGCTGGTCGCGGCGAACGTCTCGCCGCCGCTCGGCTTGGAGGCGGAAGCGGCGCGCTGAGTGGAGTCACCCGTCGCGGAGGCGGGGCCGGCGAGGCCGAGCTGGGCGGCGGTGATGAGCCCGGCCGTGCCCAGGGCTGCGGCGGTCGTACGCGTCATGCGGTTCACTGCGGTGAGTACCTCTCCCCCGGTGCCCCTGTTCGCAGGGGCCAACTGACAGAACGATGCCAAACATTCACAGCGGCTCCTTACGCCACTGCGACGCCCGTATTGGTATCACGCCGATGGTCACACAAGGAGCACAAGGTGCCCGTGCGCCCCCTGCCGTGACAGAAGCAGGACAATCGGCGGGCAGCCGCGCGGGGCGATTGACCGTCAGGGGGCGCACGGCGGCCTGCCGTCAGGGGCTCGCCTTCCGGGGGCGGGGGTTCAGCGCAGGGCGCCCAGCGCCGCCGCGAGGTCGGCCGGGTCCGTCGTGGGCCGGTCGCACACGAAGTCGCGGCACACGTACGCCGTCTCGCGGTCGTCCACCAGGGTCCGGTCCGCGAGCAGCGGCAGTTCCCCGTCCGCCGGGCCCACGGCGACGGCGGCGCCGGGCGCCGTGCCGAGCAGCGCCACCCGGTGCATCGGGCCGTCCACCTCGCCCACCACGGCCACCTCGCGGGGCCCGTCGAGGGCGGCCTCGGCGACGGCGAGGCCGTGCCCGATGAACCGGGGCACCCGGGGCCCGAGCGCCTTGACGACGCCGAGGGCCCGCTCGGCGGCGCGCCGGTGCGGTGCGGCGCCGGTGTGCGCGACGTAGCCGAGCAGCGCCCCTGCGGCGGCGGTCCAGCCGGAGGGCGCCGCGTTGTCCGTGGGGTCCTGCGGCCGCCGGATGAGGCGCTCGGCGTCGGCCGCCGTGTCGTACAGGGCGCCCGTCTCGTCGTCGGTGAACTGCACCAGGACGTGGTCCAGGAGCAGGCCCGCGAAGTCCAGCCAGACGCCTTCGCCGGTCACGGCCGCGAGCGCCAGGAAGCCCTCGGCGACGTCCGCGTAGTCCTCCAGGACACCGGCGTTGGCGCCGACGCGGCCGTCCTTGGAGGTGCGGGCGAGGCGGGCGCGGTCGTCCAGGTGGAGGCGTACGAGCAGATCGCCCGCGCCGACGGCAGCGGCGATCAGGTCGGGCCGCGCGAAGTAGGCGCCGGTCTCGGCGAGCGCGGCGATGGCGAGGCCGTTCCAGGCGGCGACGACCTTGTCGTCGCGCCCGGGCGCGGGGCGCTCGGCGCGGGCCGCGAGCAGCCGGGCGCGGATCGAAGCCAGGCGGTCGGCGTCGGCGACCGCGCCGTCCGTCTGGGGCAGTTGGAGGACGGAGGCGCCCTCTTCGAAGGTGCCCTCCTCGGTGACGCCGAAGTGCGCGGCGGCGAGTTCCGCGTCCGCGTCGCCGAGCACCTCGCGCAGCTGGCCGGGCGTCCACACGTAATAGGCGCCCTCGGTGAGACGCCCCGCCGCGTCCACGCTGTCGGCGTCGAGCGCGGAGGCGAAGCCGCCCTCGTTGGTGCGCAGCTCGCGGACCATGAAGTCGGCCGTCTCCAGGGCGACGCGGCGGGCCAGCTCGGAGCCGGTGGCGCGCCACAGGTGGGCGTAGGCGCGGCACAGCAGCGCGTTGTCGTACAGCATCTTCTCGAAGTGCGGCACGACCCACGCGCGGTCCACGGAGTAGCGGGCGAAGCCGCCGCCGAGCTGGTCGTAGAGGCCGCCGCGGGCCATGCGCTCGCAGGTGTCGGCGGCCATCTCCAGGGCGCCGACGGCGCCGGTGCGGGCGTGGTGGCGCAGCAGGAACTCGATGACCATGGACGGCGGGAACTTGGGCGCGCCGCCGAAGCCGCCGTGGCTGGCGTCGTAGTCCCGGGTGAGGGCGAGCAGCGCGGCGGCGAGATCCGCCTCGCCGGGCCGCTCGTCGCCGCCGTAGCCGGGCTGACGCTCCGACAGATCCCTGACGATCTTCGCGGCGACCTCGCCGACCTCCTCGCGCCGGTCCTGCCAGGCCCGGTGCACGCCGTCGAGGACCTGGCGGAAGGAGGGCATGCCGTGGCGCGGCTCGGGCGGGAAGTAGGTGCCGAAGTAGAAGGGTTCGGCGTCCGGGGTGAGGAAGACGGTCATGGGCCAGCCGCCCTGCCCGGTGGCGGCCTGCACGGCCTCCATGTAGACGGCGTCGACGTCGGGGCGCTCCTCGCGGTCCACCTTGACGCTGACGAAGTGCTCGTTCATCAGCGCGGCGGTCGCCTCGTCCTCGAAGGACTCGTGCGCCATGACGTGGCACCAGTGGCAACTCGCGTATCCCACGGAGAGCAGGACGGGAACGCCGCGCTCGCGGGCGGCGGCGAACGCGTCGGCCGCCCACGGCCACCAGTCGACGGGGTTGTCGGCGTGCTGGAGGAGATAGGGGGACGTCTCGTGGGCCAGTCGGTTCGGCATGGGGCCATCCTCGCTCACGGAGCGCCTGACGGCGGGTTTACCCGGCGCGCCTCGGAACTCGGTTGGTTCGCTGTTCTCGCGGCTGCGGGTGTGTGGGGGTTGAGCGCGCCCACGCGGCGGAGCCGCATATCGACATCGCCTCGCGCCCCTTCGGGGCGCTGCCGTGCGTGGCCTCGCATACGCCGCGTGTTCCCCGCACACTGACACGTACATGTAGAGGCTACGGGGTACGTGCACCCGTGCAGGGCGGGGCGCGTGGACACGTGCCGCGCGAGGGTACGCGGGCACGTGCGCGGGCGGGGGTCGCGCGGCGTGCTCCTCTTTGAGGGGGACGACATGCGGGACAGCCATCGGGCCGAAGCCGAGCGGCTGTTGGCACGGGCGGTGGAGGAAGAGGTGCGGCGCACCGGCGGGCGCACCGACGGCGGTGTGCTCCTGTCGCGGGCGCGGGCCTCTCTGGACGCCATGGAGCGGACGGCCGCTGAGGAGTACGAGGCCTACACGCGGGCCCTGGACGAGTCGGCGGCCGGGCAGCTGACGTTCGGCCAGCGGTACGCGCGGGAGGCGGCGGGGACGCCGCTGCTCGTGGTGGCCGTGGCCGCCGTCGCCGCGGCGGTGGCCGACCTCGTGCTCGGCACCGACGGCGGCACGGCGCTCGGCGCGGGCGGCGCCGTCGCGGTCGCCGGGCTCGCGGCGACCGTGGCGAAGGTGACGGCGTCCCACGTCCCCGCGGCCCAGCGGCACGCGGGCACCGTCCATCAGCCCGGCGGCCCCGAGCAGCTCAGGCTCCAGTGGCTGACCGCGCTGGAGGTGCGGGGCATCCGGCCGTTCCTGGACCAGCAGCGGGTGCTTACGGCCGCGTCGAAGGGCGGCGTCGGCGAGCGCGGCGGCGCGTCGAAGGCGGCGCCCCGGCTGCGCGGCACCGACAAGAGCGCGGCGGCCCGGCGGCGTACCGTCCTGGAGCAGTCCTTCGCGCACCTGCCCAGGCCGGACGGGGAGTTCGCGGGACGGCGGGCCGAACTCGGGCGGATCGCCCAGTGGGTGCACGCCGCCCGGGCGAGCACCCAGACCATGCCGACGGTGGTGGTGCTGCACGGCACGCCCGGAGCGGGCCGCTCCGCGCTCGCGGTACGGGCCGCGCACGACCTGAGGGACCAGTTCCGCGGGGCCTGCGTGGTGGACCTGCGCGGGGAGAGCCCGGACACGCCGCCGCTGTCCACGCGGGACGCACTCCTTCACCTCCTGAACCGCTTGGGCGCGCCCCGCGACCAGCTGCTCTTCCGTGAGCGCTCCACCCAGGAGCAGCAGGTCAGAAGGCTCAGCGAGCTCTACCACCAGCATCTGACGGGCCTTGAGGTCGTGATCGTCCTGGACGACGCGAGCGACCCCGAGCAGGTGCGCACGCTGGTGCCCCAGCGCTCCGACAGCCTCGTCCTCGTCACCGCGAGGGAGCCTCTGGCGCTGCCCGCGGACCTGCCCGCCCGGGTGCACCAGCTGCCGGTGGCCGCGCTCGACGACGCGGGCGCCGAGCAGCTGATCCGGCAGGTGGCGCAGGACCTGCCGGAGCCGTACGACGCCCAGTCCCTGGACCGGCTGCGGGAGCTGTGCGGGGGCCTGCCGCTCGCGCTGCGCGCCGCGGGCTCCGCGCTCGGGCCGCGCACGCCCGAGGAGCTCGTCGCCGACCTCGGCGCGTACGGGCCCGTCGAGCCGGCCGAACGCGCCCTGTGGCTGCGCTACGCCGACCAGCCCGACAGCGCGCGCCGCCTGCTGCGGCGGCTCTCGCTCGCCGGGCGCGCCTCGCTCGGCGCGGCGGCCGCGGCCGCGCTCCTCGGGGCCACCGAGCAGGAGGCCGCCCGGCAGCTGACCGCCCTGGCCCGCGCGGGCCTCGTGGACCACGTGCGGGGCAGCCGCTACCGGCTGCACGACGTCGTCCGCGCCTTCGCCCGGGCCCGCCTCGCCGACGAGGAGGACCCGGCCGAGCGCGGCGCCGCCCAGGAACGCCTCATCGTCAGCTACGGCGAGCTCGCCGACTCCGTCATCCGCCTCGTCGACGGCAAGACGTCCACGCGCGCCGACCACTTCGGCCCGCACGGCTTCACGTCCCTGGACGCCGCGCTGCGCTGGCTCGACGACGAGTCGAGCTTCATCACGGCGGCGCTGCGCCACTCCGAGGGCGTCGACCAGCGGACCGTGCTGGGCCTGCTCGGCGCGCTGTGCGACTACTGCCTGCTGCGCGGCGACCTCTACCGCCTGGGCGAGATCAGCGAGTTCGCGCAGGCCGTCGACAAGGGCCTGCTCGGCCGGAACGTGAAGTGGCGCACCGGCATCGCGGCCCGTCAGCTCGGCGAGCTCGACCAGGCCCGCTCCACCCTGTCCTCGGTCGTCGACCTGTACTTCGAGGCCCACCAGGACGCGGCCGCCGCCCGCGCCCTCGGATCGCTCGGCATCACCCTGCACCACCAGGGCAACCTGTCGGAGGCCGCGTCCCGCCTGCGCGAGGCGCTGGACCTCCAGGTCGCGGAGGAGCTCGCGGGCGACCGCGCCTGGACCCTGCACGCCCTCGCCGCCGTCGAACGCGACCGCTCCCGCCTCGACGAGGCCCAGGACATGCTGCGCACGGCCCTGGTCCTGCACCGCGAGACCGAGTCCGTGCACGGCGAGGCCTGGACGCACTTCCAGCTCGGGCAGGTGTGCCTGCGCATGGGCGACGTACCGCGCGCGGAGAGCGAGCTGCGCCAGGCCCTCGACCTGTACGGCCGTACGCGCGACGCCCGCGGCGAGGCGTGGGCGCTGACGCAGCTGGCGCGGGCCCGCCTCGTCGCCGGTGACCCCTCGCCCGCGGTCGACGGGCTGCGCCAGGCTGTCTCGCGCCACCGCGACAACGAGGACGCCCGCGGCGAGGCCTGGTCCCTGTACTACCTGGGCCAGGCCCTAGAGGAGACCGGCGACCTGGACCAGGCGGTGCGCGACCTGGAGCGGGCCCGCACCATGTTCTCCCGGATGCGGGACGTGTACGGCCTGGCCTGCGCCCGCCACCACTCGGCGCGCGTCACCCGCGACCAGCGGGCCGAGCGGACCGGCTCCCTGCGCAACTCCGGCTTCGCCCGCCAGCTCCTGGTGGACGCCCGCGCCGACTTCCAGCGCATCGGCGTCGCCCACGGCGAGGGCTGGACCTGCCTGGAGCTGGCCGTCATCGACGCGGGCAACTCCCGTACGCAGGCCGCCCTTTCCCTGTGCGACGAGGCCATCACCCTCTTCGCCTCCTACGGCGACCGCCGCGGCGAGGACTGGGCCCACTTCCTGCGCGCCACGCTCCTGCCCTACGCCTCCCCCGGCGGCTGGGACATCGGCGTCGCCGTCGCCCAGGAGGAACTCGCCCAGCTCACCCGCGCCGGGCACCCCCTGCGGGACGGGAAGCTCGACGAGTACGTGGAGGCGTACGCCCTGTTCCTGGAGCGGAAGGCGGAGCTGGAGGCGGGCTGGCAGGGGTGGCGGCTCGGCATGACACCTAACCGGCATGCTCGGGAGATCATGGGGGTTCCGGTTACGCCTTCTCAATGAGGGCGGGATAGTGGGGGGGTTGACGGGTTTGGTGGCGGACGGGGGTGGTGGCTATGGGGGGCTGGGTGCCGGATGCGCGCGGCCCGTACGCCGTGCCGTCCCGCGTGGAGGACCTGCCTGCCGGGGTGCTCGACTTCCTGCGGGGGAGCTCGAGGCTCCTTGAGCTGTACGGTCCGCAGCCGGTGCACACCTCGGCGTACGCGGCACGTCTGGCCCGGTTCGCCCGAGGCGCACCCCCGGGATGGCGGATCGAACCGGTGTGGCTGGCGGTGGGGGCGACGGACGTGGCGGCACCGGAGAGGGTGCTGCTGCGGCTGCTCGAAGCGATGCCGCGCAGGCATTCGACGGCTGCGATGTCCCGCTTGCTGGCCACCGAACCCGAGCTCCTGCGCGAGGAGTTGATCAGCAGGTGCCTGACCTGTCTCCGGCTGGACCGGAGATTGGTGGTGCTCGACGGCGTGCCCGACGGCACTCCGGGAGCAGAACTGTTGCGGCTCAGCCAACAGTTGGTCGCGAACACGGGGGCCCGCGTCATCGCCGTCTCGGACCGTGCCCACGAGGACACCGGGAGGGCCTGGTTCCGGTACGAGGTGGATGCTGCCGGGGCCACACCGCAGTCCCGGCCGCTCGACAGCGTCGCACGGAGGCTGCTGGCCGCCGTCGAGCCCTGGGATGGCGACGAGTTCGACGCGACGGTGGCCGACGCCCTGTACCCGGACCGGGTGCGCTCACGGCGCTCCCTGGCGCTGCGGGAACTGACCGCGCACGGGTACCTCCAGCAGACCCGGGAGGGCTGGTACCGGCACGTGCGGCCCCGGCCCGGGCTCAACGGCATGGACCTGGACCGGTCCCTGGCGCGGGCGGTCCTGGACGGCACGGTGGACCCCCGCCCGGCGATGGACGCGTACGTCGACCTGCTGGTACGGCTGCGGTACTGGCACGCGGGGGCGGCACGGGCCCTGCTGGAGCGCCTGGAACCGTATCTGATCACCGAACAGGGCCGGTTCAGGTTGCTGCGGGCTCGGCAGACCCTGTGGCGCGCGACCGGCTCCTGGGACTTCCTGCGCGTCACGGCGGCCGTCGCCGCCCGGGAGACGGGCGAGCCCCGCCGTGCCCTTGAGGCACTGGAGGAGCAGCATCACCCGCGCGCCGTCCTGGAACGGGCCATCACCCTGCGCCATCTGGGGAAGCTGACCGAGGCCCTCGAGACCCTCGATGACCTGGACCGAAGGCCCTTCCGGCGCCGCCGTCGACCGGACGGCTGGGCCCTGCTCACACGCTGCGCGATCCGGTGCGACCAGGGGCGGCTCCAGGGAGCCGAGCGACTGCTGCGGCGGGCCGTGGAGGCCCACCAGGTGAGTGGGGACGTACGGGGAGAGGCCTGGACCGTCCACCAGTACGGCCGCCTGCGGCTGATCCGCGGCGATCTGGAGGAGGCGCGCAAGCTCCTGGAGGACGCCAGGAACAGGTTCAACGGCATCGGCGACCTCCAAGGCCTGGCGTGGACCGCGACCGAGCTCGGCAAGGCGGCGCTCGTGCACGGGGATGCCACGAAGGCCGTCTCAGGGTTGGCGACGGCCTACGCGCATCACGGCGCGAACGGGGATGTACGGGGCCAGGCCTGGACGTCCCTGTACCTGGCCGTGGCCCGGTCGCTGGGCGGCAACGCGGACGAGGCCCACCAGCTGCTCCGGATTGCTCACCGGCAGTTCTCCGACCTGACGGACCTGCTAGGTCTCGCGTGGGCCAAGCACTACGACACGGTGCTGCCCAAGGTGGTCATCGGGGGGATGGTGACGCGACACGCTGTGACCCCGGCCGCGCCCACGGATTTCCGCCAGTTGGGGTGCCCCCATGGCGAAGCTTGGTCGCTCCTGGAGCACGCGGCACGGTTGCGGCGCGACTCGTCCTTCGTGGCCCACGAGCTCCACACCGTCGCCCGCCGCCTCTTCGAAAGCCTCGACGACCCCACGGGCCTGTACTGGACCGATCGGCTCCACCCCGACCACATCGGGCGCCTCACCGACCACATCCCCCTCACCGCCCGCCTAACCATCCCCGAACCCGGCACCCACTTCGCCCACGCCACCCTCTCCCTCACCACCCACTCCCACGTCCGACTCACCCTGCTCGACGACCGCTCCGCCGCCGGAACGGTCTCGCGGATCGCGCTGCGGGTGCTGCCCGGCCCCGAGCACCCCTGGTCGGACCGGGCCACCGGGCTGCCCTGGCTGACCGCCCGCGCCACGCCGCTCACCGGCGCCGACGTCGAGCCCGCGCACGCGGTGACGCTGCGGCCCTCGCCCCGCGAGGCGGACGCCGCCGAGTTCCTGTTCACGCCCCGCCGCGCGGGACGGCACCGGCTGCTCTTCACCATCGAGCACCTGGAGACGGCCACCGTCCTGCAGGAGGTCGAGACGTACATCGACGTCGTCGAGGGCGACGGCGAAGGACCCGGGGCAGGGCTGACCCCCGAGTCCCTGCGGAGGCCCTGACCCCATGCCCCAGGACCTCCCCACCCGCGTCACCCAGGACCCCAGCCACGGCTTCACCCGGCTCCCCCGGCACGCCATCCGCCCGCCTGACCTCGTCGTCGGCTTCGACGCGCGGCGCGCGGACGAGCCGGTGCGGGCCTGGATGTACGGGCCCGCCGTGCCCTCGCTCGCCGGGTCGGAGCACACGGTGACCCTTGCCACCCGGCCCGGCGAGGTGCGGGCCGTGGCCGCGCGCCTTCGGCAGTTGTGGCGGGACGAGTTCGTGGCGCTGCGGCCGCTGGACGCCGAAGGCCGCCCCCGGCACGGCGGATTCCCGTACGCCGACGGGGTCGACCTGACGCGCGAGCCCGAGGACGAGCTGCGCGCCACGCTCGACCGGCTCGCCCTGTACGGCGCCCAGCTGCTGTTCGACGTGCTCCTCGGCGGCGAGGACGAGGCCCTGAAGCTGTTCCGGGGGTTCCTCGCGGACGCGCTCGGGTGCCGGGACGCGCTGCGCGTGCGCTTCCATTCCGACCTGTTCCTGCCGTGGCCGATGCTGTGCCTCCCGGCCGCTCCGCAGGAACGGGAGCCGCCGCTCGCGGACGTGTTCGCCCGGTTCCTCGGCTATCGGCACCAGATCGAGCAGACCGGCGGCGACGCCTACGCGCGCGTCGCCGACGACCGGGACCCGCCGTCCCGTACGGCACCGGCGGTGAGCCTGAACCACGACACCGCCGTGGACGCGGAGGGCCTGACCCGGGCCGCCGACGTCGCCGCCGCGCTCGCCGCGGGCGGCGAGATGGTGGAGCGCACCACCCGCGCGGAGCTCGAGCGCGCCCTGCGGGACCAGCGGCTCGACGAGCAGCTGATGTACTTCTGGTGCCACGGCCACTTCACCGCGTGCACCTCCGGTGACGAACCCCCGTACCTCGTCCTGAAGTTGACCGACCAGCTCGCCATCGACGCCTACACGCTGCGCGCCCACCGCCCGCCGCCGCGCGACTGCGTGCCGTTCCGGCCGTTCGTGCTGCTCAACGCCTGCTACGCGGGGCTTCCCGGCAACGCCGACCTGGCGTACCTGGGGCGGGCCCTGTTCGAGGCGGGCGCCTGCGGGGTGCTCGGGCCGCAGGTGGAGATGCCGCAGCGGTTCGCCGCCGAGTACGCGCTCGCGTTCGTGACCCGCTATCTGGCCGGGCGGGAGACCGCGGGCGCCATCGCGCACGCCCTGGCCCGGCACTTCGCCGACACCTGCCGCAACCCGCTGGGCTTCGCGTACGCCCTGCACAGCGGCATGGACAGCAGGCTGGAACGCACCGCGTGACGGCCGACGGGCAGGACCGGGGCGCGGGGGCCGTCGTCGACCTCGATGAGCGCGGATGGCCGCTGCGGCCCACGCGCGCGGGGCCCGCGCCCGTGCCCCCGGCGGGCCTCCTCGACCACTTCGCCGCCCGGCTCACGCCGCCGCCGTGGGCGACGGACATCGTCGTGTACGTCCACGGCTGGCAGACCTCGCCCGCCTCGTCCCGGCAGGCCCTGGCCGAGCTCCTGGACCTCGTGGAGCGGCAGCTGGCGCGGCGCCGGGAGCTGTACCCGGGGCTCGCCCCCGGGGCGCCCGGCCGGGGCTTCGCGCCCTGGCCGGTCCTGGTGCGCTGGCCCTCGCGGTCGCTGCCGTCGCTCGGTGGCTACCGGCGCGTCCGGGACCGCGCACACGCCATGAGCGCCGACGGGCACGCGGCGAGCGTCATCGGGCAGCTGCTCGGCTATCTGGACGCCCGCCGCGGCGACCCGCGCGCGGCGCCGGTCCTCGCCACACGGGGCGGCCAGTACCTGCACCTGGTCGGGCACTCCTTCGGCTGCCGCTTCCTGTGCGAGGCGGTGCAGTGGGCGGCGGGGCCCGGCGGCGGCACGCTCGGCTGGAGCAGGCCCGCGCCGCCCGGGCGCCCCTTCACCGTGGACTCGATGCTGCTGCTGCAGATGGCGGCGCCACGGGACGCGTTCGCGGAGACGTTCACGGCCCTCGCGGGCGCGCCGCTGCGGGGCCCGGTCGTGGCCACGTACTCGCGAGCCGACCGCGCCACCGGCTTCTGGCACCTGCGGGCGGAGAAGCGCGTGGGCATCGGGCACGCGGGCATCGGCACGGCGCCCGCGCCCGTCTCCGCCATCCGGATGCGGGCCCCGGACGACGCGTATCCGCACGACGTGCTCGACCACCGCTTCGTCAGCGTGGACGCGGGCCGTGTCTTCGTCCGCGGGCGCGGGCCCGCGGGCGCGCACTCCGACCATCTGCGGCCGGAGTCCGCGCATCTGCTCCTGTCACTGGCGGACCACTCACGGTGATCCGCTCACCGTGATCCGCTCACGGTGATCCGCCAGTGACGGCGAGCAGGTCCGGCGGACGCGGTGCCCCCGGCGGGGGGTGTCAGGCCCGCTCGGCCTTGGCATCGGCCTTGGCGGCGGCCCCGGCCTCGGCCCCGGCTTCGGCCTCGGCCTCGGCGGCCGGGTCCGCGGCCTCCTTGAAGTCGACCTTGCCCATGTGCCGGTTCATCGACTTCATCAGCCGCCACACAGCCAGCGCCATCACCGCGAAAACGATGAAGCCGAGGACACCGGGGGTCACCTTGTTCTCGTCCACCTCCTTGGCGAGGGGGACGAGATGCGTCATTGCCAGGCTTGCGCTCATTTAGGCATTGTCGCGGATGCCCGCGAAGAGGTCGTCCTCGGGGAGGGAGGTATCGACGAGGGACTTCGCCAGCTCGTACTCCTCGGTGGGCCAGACCTCCTTCTGGAGCTCCATCGGAACGCGGAACCAGCCGCCGTCGGGGTCGATCTGCGTGGCGTGCGCGATCAGCGCCTTGTCCCGGATCTCGTAGAACTCCGCGCACGGAACGTGCGTGGTCAGGGTGCGCTCGACCCGCTCGAACTCGTCCCAGCGCTTCAGCCACTCGCCGTACGGCGACTCCAGGCCCCGGTCCAGCATCGCCTGGTGCAGGGCCTCGGTGCGGGGGCGGTTGAAGCCCTGGTTGTAGTACAGCTTCTTCGGCTGGTACGCCGGACCGAACTCGCCCTCGGGGTACTTCTCCGCGTCGGCCGCGCCGTCGAAGGCCACCATCGAGATCTTGTGGGTCATGATGTGGTCCGGGTGCGGATACCCGCCGTTCTCGTCGTACGTGGTGATCACCTGCGGCCGGAACGCGCGGATCTGCCGCACCAGCTCCCCCGCGGCCTTGTCCACGTCCTCCAGGGCGAAGCAGCCCTCGGGCAGCGGCGGCAGCGGGTCGCCCTCGGGCAGCCCCGAGTCGACGAAGCCCAGCCACTCCTGCTGGACGCCGAGGATCTCCCGCGCCTCGTCCATCTCCTTCTTGCGGACCTCGTGAATGTGCTCCTGGATATACGTGTCGCCCTGGAGCTTGGGGTTGAGGATGTCGCCGCGTTCCCCGCCCGTGCAGGTCACGACGAGCACGTCCACCCCTTCGGACACGTACTTGGCCATCGTGGCCGCGCCCTTGCTCGACTCGTCGTCGGGGTGGGCGTGAACGGCCATCAGTCGCAGCTGCTCAGTCAAGACTCGTTCCTCGGTAATTGGGCGCCCTCGGTCATCCACTGCAATGGGCGGCTTCTATAGTGACGGAACCGGGGGGCGGAAAATTCCGACGACCCCCGTTCCCAGTGTCCAGTGGAGGACGATCATGACCGCGGTCAGCGGCCGTGACAGCGACGGCTCCGACACCAGGCCCCCCGAGGGCCGATACGGACGTTCCCGCTCCGCCGACGAGCGCGCCGACCGCAAGCTCAAGGCGGTGGGCGCGGTGCTCGGCGTCCTCATGCTCGGCGTCGTCGGCTGGTTCGGCTACGACTCCATCGCCGGGACGAAGATCAGCGCCGAGGTCATCACCTTCGACGCCGTCTCCGCCAAGGCCGTCGAGCTCCACCTGGAAGTACGCAAGGACGCGGGCGCCAAGGGGTACTGCACCGTCCGCGCCCAGGCTGAGAGCGGCGCCGAGGTCGGCCGCGCCGACTTCCGCTTCGACCAGGACAAGGGGCGCGTGGACAAGCGCGTCACGCTCCGTACGACCGAGCGTGCCACCAGCGCCTCGCTGGTCAGCTGCCACTCCGACTGACCGGACGGACCCTGAGTCTTTCCCCCGGCGCTCACCTGCGCTAACGCGGTTCTGATGCCATATGTCCTCCCCCTCCGCGCCCGGAATTGTTAGGCTCGTGGTTTCGCCCACCCGTTAGGGAACATCCTTCTGGGTAGGGCGATGCTTTGTATTCCCAGTACCTACGAGGAGCACCTGTGACCCAGACCAGCGACAACGTCACCTGGCTGACCCAGGAGGCGTACGACAAGCTCAAGGAAGAGCTTGAGTACCTGTCTGGTCCCGCGCGCACCGAGATCGCAACCAAGATCGCGGCGGCGCGTGAGGAGGGCGACCTGCGCGAGAACGGCGGGTACCACGCGGCCAAGGAGGAGCAGGGCAAGCAGGAGCTCCGCGTCCGCCAGCTGACCCAGCTCCTGGAGCAGGCGAAGGTGGGAGAGGCGCCCGCCGCGACCGGCGTCGTCGCCCCCGGCATGGTCGTCACGATCGCCTTCGACGGCGACGAGGACGACACGCTGTCCTTCCTTCTCGCCTCCCGGGAGTACGCGAGCGACGACATCGAGACGTACTCCCCGCAGTCCCCGCTCGGCAGCGGTGTGAACGGCAAGAAGATCGGCGAGGACGCGCAGTACGAACTGCCGAACGGCAAGCTCGCCTCAGTCAAGATCCTCGAGGCCAAGCCCTACCAGGGCTGAGCCCCACCGCCCCCGAAGCCCCCGGTCCGCCCGCACGCACCGGGGGCTTCGCCGTGGGCCGGGGCATCCGCGTTCGCGTTCGCGTGAGGGAGACGAACCGCGCGGGGTCGTGGACCCACCACACCGTTGCCAGAGCTCAGGGAGCGCAGCGGCGGGTGGACTGCCCCCGCCTGCTCCGGTCCCCGCGAGGGAGGGGGAGGCCCATGAGGCGGGGACAGGGCTTGGGCGCCTACTCGGGCGCTTACTTGGGTGCCTACAGCGCGGGCTTTCCGCGGATCAGGTACGGGACCCCGTCCGGCTTCGCTTCGTGAACGCGTAGGGCCCCACGGATGCGCCGCTCTTGATAGGGCTCCGTGTGTGCCGCCACCTCTCGTTCAGCAACCCACGCATAGTGCCTGCATACCGTCTTGTCGATCAGGATGTCCTTCGCTTCCCCGACAGACCCGCAGCCGAAGACGAACACGTACTCCTCCGGCCCGTCCCCCTCCGGCATGACGTCCACCAGAAGCAAACGCTTCGGCCGCACGTCCAGCCCCGCGGCCTCGCGCACCCCACGCCGCAGAGCCACCTCAGGCAGCTCCCGGGCACGCACACCGCACCCCGGAAGGACCTTGCCTCGCATACTGGTCGGCTGGATCAGCAGCACGCGATCTGTTTCGTCGACAACGACCGCGCCGACGCTGACCGTTCGCCGGGGCGGCGCAGAGAGCGCATCGCCATCACACATGGTGAATCTCCTTGATTGCCTTGAGGCGGCTTCGGGGTTGCTACCTCGCCCCTGCCGGGATCCCGTCACGCGCGTGGTTCCATCCGGCAGGGGCGAGCCTTCTCCGCTCTCCTAGTTAGAGCGTTCGTTCTAGCCCTGACCCTTCATGGCCAGGAAGACGGCGCAGGCGATCACCAGAACCAGGAGCAGCAGGGCGACCGCGCCGCCTGCGATCCCGTCCATCCGCGCCTTGGGAGCCATCACGCACCCCGTTCACCGAGCGGCGCGGAACCCTCGGAGCCGAGGGCTTGCAGCGTGGCGGCCGGGCGCAGGTCCTTCGGGCCGGCGTCCCACTCCATCCCGCCCTTGAGCGGCCGAAGTTGAACGTACGGCCCCTCAAAACCCATGACCTCACCGACAAGCTTCTTCCGCGAGTCGAAGACGACGCTGCGCGGCTCGGGCTTCACAGCAGCCTCCCGAGCGCAGCCTCGACGGCCCGCAAGACGGGCGGGGTAGGTTCGGCGCAGGGGCCCCGGTGGACCCAGGGCGGAGCCAGCCCCCAGACGCCCACCGCCTCGACGAACACCGTCAGCTCATCCACATCGTCAGCCCCCGTCCACGCTCGGGCACTGGCCCCATCAGCCATGGTCACGGCTCCATCCGCTGGCCGTTGTCGGCCTCAGGCGATCTCCCTTGCCTTTACGTAACCGCATCGCTACGGGCGGGGGTACCGTGGCAACGCACCGCCGTTTTTAGAGCGTTTAAAGCGCCTATGGGCGCGGGGAGTTGGCGCACATGCCGAAGCCGAACGAGTCCCTGCAGCGCCTCTTCGATGACAGCGGCTGGACCCTCAGCCAGTGCGCACGAGCTGTGAACCGGGCTGGGGGCGAGATCGGCACCCCCCTGAAGTACAACGCGTCAGCCGTCCACCACTGGCTCGGCGGCACGACCCCTCGCGGGAGTGTGCCCGGGATCATCGTCGAGGCCTTCTCCCGTCGCCTCAACCGCCCTGTCACCTTCACCGAAGCGGGATTCGAATCTCCAAGCGATCAGACCGTGAAGCACGCGGATACCGTGGAGGAGCTGATCGAGCTCGGGAGGTACGACATGGACCCGTCCCGCCGTGGCGTACTCGGCGCCACACTCTTCTCCGTCGCCGTCACCGTGCCGGACTGGCCCGACACGGTGGGGCGCCTGGCCGCCGTGGAGTCCGGCCGCACCCACCGGATCGGCTTCCGTGAGGTCGACGCCGTAGCCGCCATGACGGAAGAACTCTCCAGCCTGGACGACAAGTTCGGCGGGCGCCACGCACGCCCCATGGCCGCGGCCTTCCTGGTCAACACCGTGGCTCCGCACCTACGAGCCGAGGCTTCAGAGCCCGTCCGCCGGTCCCTGCTGTCGGCCACGGCCGACCTCCTCTATCTGACCGGGTTCATGGCCGTGGACGAAGGTCTCCACGGCATGGCACAGCGGTACTACCTGAAGGCCCTTGAATTCGCCGTAGCGGCCGAGGACCACCTGACGTTCTGCACGACCTTGCGGGGTATGAGTCTGCAGGCGATCGACCTCGGCCACGCCGAGCACGCGAGGCGCCTCGCGGATTCCGCCGCGGCGGCGTCTCCCGCCGCAGGGCCCCGCATGCGCGCGTTCCTCGCAGGACAGCAAGCGCACGCGTACGCGGCCGCCCACTCCAAGAGTCCGGCGCTGGCCTTCATCAAAGAGGCCGAAGTGGCCATGGAGAAGGCGGAGTCCAAGGCCAAGGCCTTCGGGAGCTACGCACCTTCGTCCCTCGCCTACCACGTGTCCCAGGTGCGCTACGAGCTCGGCGACAAGCAAGGCTCCGTCGATTCCCTCAAGGAGTCGGATCGCCTCCGCCACGCCCACTACCGGAGGAGCAGCGTCCGCTACAACGCCCTCCTGGCCGAGCGGCAGCTAGAGCTCGGGCATCTGGAAGAAGCTTGTGCCACTTGGGGGCGCGTACTCGACGACTATCCACTCGTACAGTCCGGCAGCGCGGACGCGAAGATCCAGCGCATGAGGTCGCTCATCCGGCCGCATCTACGCAACTCCACAGCAGCACAGCTGCACCAAAGAGCTCAGGACCTCCCGGCCAGGCTTTGACGGAAGAGGGCAACGGTCAGAGCCTCCGATGGCCCCCAAAGTCGTCGAGTGGCTCGAGGAGTCCGCCGAATGGATCTGAAGCGCTACACGCACGCCGACGCGCGAGACGTGCGATCTCTGCTGCTGGACATCCATGACGAGGCGTACGCCGACGATCCGGACCCGTTCCACTCACGTGAGCGCTTCTCGTACTTCGTTGATCTCTGGTCTTCACGAGAAGCCTGGCAATGCGTCTCGGGCTGGGAACAGGGTGGCCCGGTTGGCTATGCCTACGGCTCCATGCTCAAGCCGGGTGGCTGGTGGAAAGGGCACCGACGCCCTTCCACCCTCAGGGGTTCGACGTTCGCGCTGTCCGAGCTCATGGTGATTCCCAAGTGGCGTGGCACTGGTCGGGCGCAGCGGATCCATGACGCGCTGCTCCAGGAGGTGACCGCGGACGTGGTGACGCTCCAAGTAGAGGTTGGCCGCTCCAGGGTTCAGGCCATGTACGAACGCTGGGGTTACAGCAAAACAGGCGAGGCAAAGCCCTCCGAAGACTCGCCCGTGTACGCCGTCATGGCCAAGAGGATGAGCCGTCACACGTGACCCGGGGCTCTCAGCCTCGGGCAGTGCGGCCCGCCTCCCCCGAAGGAAGGCGGGCCGGGGGGTCAGACCGCCGCCGAGCGGTACTTGCGGACCGCCAGGGTGCGGAAGAGGACGATGATGAGGATCGAGTAGATCACCGAGGCCCACACGGGATGCTGCATGGGCCAGGCGTCGGACTGGGAGACTCCGGGGTTGCCGAAGAGCTCGCGGCAGGCCTGGACGGTGGCGCTGAACGGGTTCCACTCGGCGACGTGGCGCAGCCAGGGGGTCATGTTGCCGGAGTCCACGAACGCGTTCGAGATGAACGTGACCGGGAAGAGCCAGATCAGACCGCCGGACGTGGCCGCCTCCGGGGTGCGGACCGAGAGGCCGATGAGCGCGCCGACCCAGGTGAAGGCGTATCCGAGGAGGAGGAGCAGGAGGAAGGCGCCGAGGGCCTTGCCGATGCCCTCGTGGATCCGCCAGCCCACCAGGAGCGCGACGATCGCGAGGACGAGCAGCGTCAGGGCCGTCTGCACCAGGTCGGCGATGGTGCGGCCGGTCAGGACGGCGCCGCGCGCCATGGGCAGCGAGCGGAACCGGTCGATCAGGCCCTTGTGCATGTCCTCGGCGATGCCCGCGCCCGCGCCCGCCGTGGCGAAGGTGACGGTCTGGGCGAAGATGCCCGCCATCAGGAAGTTGCGGTACTCCTCCGGGCTGGTGCTGGTGCCGATCTTCATGGAGCCGCCGAAGACATAGCTGAACAGCACCACGAACATGATCGGCTGGATGAGGCCGAAGAGGATCACCTCGGGGATCCGGCTCATGCGGATCAAGTTCCGCCGGGCCACGACCAAGGAATCCCGCAGAGACTGTCCGATGCCGCCCGCGGGCCTGGCGACGGGCCCGGTGTCGCTGATGGCACTCACTGGGAGGCCCCCTTCCGGTGCTTGTCCTTGTCGGCTGTGGCGTCGGCGCCGTTCGACCCGTTCTCCTCGTCCACGACCTCGGCCATGTGGCCGGTCAGGGAGATGAAGACGTCGTCGAGAGTGGGGCGGCGCAGGCCGATGTCGTCGATCTCGATGCCGCGGGCGTCGAGCTCGCGGATGACCTCGGCAAGGAGCTTGGCGCCGCCGGCGACGGGCACGGTCAGCTTGCGCGTGTGCTGGTCGACGGTGGCCTCACCCTTGCCGAAGCCGGCGAGGACCTCGGTGGCGGTGGCGATGTGGTCGCGCTCGTGCACCACGACCTCCACGCGCTCGCCGCCGGTCTGGGCCTTGAGCTGGTCGGAGGTGCCGCGGGCGATGACGCGGCCGTGGTCCACGACGCAGATGTCGTGCGCCAGGTGGTCGGCCTCCTCCAGATACTGCGTGGTCAGGAGCAGGGTCGTGCCGCCCGCGACGAGCTCCTGGATGACCTCCCACAGCTGCTGGCGGTTGCGCGGGTCGAGGCCGGTCGTCGGCTCGTCCATGAACATCACCGGCGGTGAGACGACGAGTGCCGCGGCGAGATCGAGGCGGCGGCGCATGCCGCCCGAGTACGTCTTGGACATGCGGTCGGCGGCGTCGCTCAGATTGAACCGCTCCAAGAGCTCGCCCGCGCGGACCTTGGCCTGCTTCGCCGACATCTGGTAGAGCTGGCCGACCATCTGGAGGTTCTCACGACCCGTCAGATACTCGTCCACCGCTGCGAATTGGCCGGAAAGGCCGATCGATCGCCGCACTTCGTTAGGATGCTTGAGCACGTCGATCCCGGCGACGACCGCTCTGCCGCTGTCGGGGGTGAGCAGCGTCGTGAGGCAGCGGACCGCCGTCGTCTTTCCCGCGCCGTTCGGCCCGAGCAGGCCGAGCACGGTGCCCTCGGGGACATCCAGATCGACGCCGTCCAGAGCCCTTACGTCGCCGAAGGTCTTCACCAGGCCTTCGGCGTAGATGGCGCCTGGCATAGGGGGTCTCCCATGTGTGGGTGGATTCCTGACCAAAAGCCTAGGTTCGCCGGACCTCACTCGCCCGACAGCCAGTGGCGTGAATCACACGTTAACGCGATACATCGCGTCCGCTCAACGGGATTTCGCAAGCCTGTGGAAAACCACCCTGGTAGGCCTGTGGAAAACCACCCTTGCGGGCCCTGTGAAAAACGCCGGGATCGACCGGCTCCACTCACGGCCCGGCTCCAACCATGGCTCGGCCCACGGCCCGGCTCCGCCCACGGCCCGGCTCGGCCCACGGCCCCGCTCCGCGCCCGCCCGGCTCCGCCCACCGTTCGCCCCGCCCGGCTCCGCCCACCGTTCGCCCCGGCGGGCGGCGTCGTTCCGGATCGCGGCCGTCAGTCCAGGATCGTGTAGCCCGCCTTCCGCAGCGCCCCGCCCACCTCCACGCAGTGCCTCGGCCCCTTCGTCTCCAGCTGAAGCTCCACCTCCACTTCCGTGAGCCCGAGCTGGGGATCGATGCGGAAGTGGCTCACGTCGACGACGTTGACGTCGGCCGCCGACAGCGTCCGCAGCAGCGCGGCAAGCGCCCCGGGCCGGTCCGGAATCCGCAGGCGCAGCGCCAGGTAGCGGCCCGCCGCCGCCATGCCGTGGCGCAGCACGCGCTGCATCAGGAGCGGGTCGACGTTGCCGCCGGACAGGAGCGCCACCACCGGCCCCTCGAAGGCGGCCGGAGTGCGCAGGAGCGCGGCGACCGGGCTCGCGCCCGCGGGTTCGACGACCATCTTGGCCCGCTCCAGGCACAGCAGCAGCGCGCTGGAGAGATCGTCCTCGGAAACGGTCACGACATCGTCGACCAGCTCCTCGACGATCCGGAATGTCACGTCGCCGGGACGTCCCACCTTGATCCCGTCCGCTATCGTCACCGGGTTGTCGATCGACACCGGGCGGCCCGCGGCCAGCGAGGGCGGAAACGCGGCGGCGCCCACCGCCTGCACACCGACCACGCGCACGTCCGGGCGCAGCGACTTGACCGCCACCGCGATGCCCGCGGCGAGCCCGCCGCCGCCCACGCCGACGAGGAGCGTGCGGACCTCAGGGCACTGTTCCAGGACCTCCAGGCCCACCGTGCCCTGCCCGGCGACGATGTCGGGGTGGTCGAAGGGGTGGATGAAGACGGCGCCGGTCCTGCGGGCGTGCTCCTGCGCCGCGGCCAGCGTCTCGTCGACGACCTCGCCCTCCAGGCGCACCTCCGCGCCATATTCGCGCGTCGCCGCGACCTTCGGCAGCGGGGCCCCGACGGGCATGAACACCGTCGAGCGCACCCCGAGCAGCGAGGAGGCGAGAGCGACGCCCTGCGCGTGGTTGCCCGCGCTCGCGGCGACCACTCCGGCGGCCCGCTCCTCGGGCAGCAGGCCCGCGATGCGCACATAGGCCCCGCGCAGCTTGAACGAGCCGGTCCGCTGAAGGTTCTCGCACTTCAGGTGCACCGGGGACCCGATCAGGCGCGACAGGTAGCGGCTGCCTTCCATGGGGGTCGCCCGGGCCACGCCGCTCAGGATCTTCTGGGCGCCCCGGACGTCGTCCAGCGTCACTGCCGGCAAGGACTGTGTCGCACGGTTGTTCATGGCCGCAGTCTCGCAGTTCACACCCGCCAACGACGCTTCTGTCCACGCGCGCGTGCGTGTTGATGTGGCACGGCCATGAGACAGGTTTGCGCAGCGCCGGTACGGGTAACGCCGGGACCCCGTACCCTGTCCCCCAACCCACCACCCTTCCCATGAAGTGAGCCCACGGCCATGCCCACAACTCCGGACATGACGACCGCCAGTGATCCCGGCCTCCTCGACACCCTGCAGCACCAGGTAGCGGTGTTCGCACGGCGTGCCGAGCAGACCCGTCTCGGCGGCGTCGGCCAGGTCCGCAACTCCATGGACCGAGCCGCGTATCTCCTGCTCAACCGACTCGACAAGGAAGGACCGATGGGAGTCAAGGCGCTCGCCGCAAGCATGGGCATCGACTCCTCGACCGTGACCCGCCAGGTCGCGCCGCTCGTCGACACCGGCCTGGTCAAGCGCACCTCGCACCCCGAGGACGGGCGTGCGGTGGTGCTCCAGCTCTCGCCGCGCGGGCAGTCCCGCCTGGACGAGGTGCGCTCCTCGCGCCGGGAGCTGATGGCCGAACTCACGCAGGACTGGGCGCCCGAGGAGCGCTCCAGCTTCACGGCGCTCCTGACGCGCTTCAACTGCGCGCTCTCCGCGCGGCAGAACTCCCAGCCGGACACCCTGGCACCAGCGGACTCCTGAGCACCGGGCCGCGGTCCGCCGACTACCGCGGCCCCTGCCCCCGCGCGCGTACGCCCGTACCGATCACTTCGTACGGGAGGACCGCGCGGGGGCGTGGCTCACTCCGATAAGCCCCACCGCCAAGACCCACCACCAAGACCTACCGCCAAGACCCGCCACAAGGTGCCCGAGCGGGTGCTTCCGCTCGCGCACGGCTCTTGACCCGGCCGCCGTGCCTGGCCTCAGATGAAAACCGAGTCACCCTCAGCCGAACGGCGGGAGGCGCGGTGCGAGAGCGGCAGGCCGCCCAACAGGCCCGCCGCGCCCGGGAGTTCCAGGCGTTCGTCGCGGGCGCGGCAGGGCGTCTTCTGCATGCCGCCACGCTCCTCACCGGGGAGCCGCCGGACGCCAACCCGCGCGCGCGGGGGCTGCTCACCGGCGCCCTAGCCGCCACGTACGCCTCCTGGGACCGGCTGCGCGGCGAGGACCCCTACGACCACGCCCGGACGCGCCTCGCCGTGCGCTACGCGCGCGGTGCCTGGTGGCGCTACCGCGGCCGGGGCGGGCTGCTCGCCCGGCTCTCGCCGCTGGAGCGCCTGGTGCTGGTGCTGCGCCTGTACGAGGGCGTGGCCGAGGAACAGACCGCCGCGCTGCTCGGGCTGCCCGCCGAGCGGGTCCGTGCGGTGTGCGCCCGCGCCGTGGTGACGGTGCTCCATCCGCCCCGGGGGCCCGCTCCCGCCGTACCGCCCGCCCTCGGGGAGGTGCCCTCGTCATGAGCCAGCAGGAGCGCAGGGAGTCCGCCGTGCGCGCGCTCCTGGACGCGGGGGTGCGCACGGCCGTGCCGCCCGACGTGCACGCCGAGGCGGTGCGCAGGGGCACCCGCGCCCTGCGGCGGCGCACGGCGGCGCGGCGGCTGCTGTGGCTGTTGCTGCTCGCGGCGGCGGTGGCGTTCGCCGTGTGGGCGGCGACGGCGCAGCCCTGGGTGGAGCCGCCGTCGCGGACGACGCCGCCGCTCACGCGCTGGTAGCCCGCGAGCGGCGGCGTGGTGCGCCGTACTGGCTAGCCGAGGGCCTGCTTGAGGTCCGCGAGCAGGTCGTCGATGGCCTCGATGCCCACGGACAGGCGGACCAGGTCGGCGGGGACCTCAAGGGCCGAGCCCGCCGTCGAGGCGTGGGTCATGCGGCCCGGGTGCTCGATGAGGGACTCCACGCCGCCCAGGGACTCACCCAGGGTGAACAGGCGCGCGCGGTTGCAGACCTCGACGGCCGCCTCCTCGCCGCCCTCGACCTGGAAGGACACCATGCCGCCGAACGCCTTCATCTGCTTGGCGGCGATCTCGTGGCCGGGGTGCGAGGACAGACCCGGGTAGAGCACCTTCGTCACGCGCGCGTGGCTGCCCAGCATCTCGGCGACGCGGGTCGCGTTCTCGCTGTGGCGGTCCATGCGGACGCCGAGCGTCTTCACGCCGCGCAGCACCAGCCAGGAGTCGAAGGGCCCGGCGACCGCGCCCATCGCGTTCTGGTGGTAGGTGAGCTCCTCGCCGAGGGCGTCGTCGTTGACGACGAGCGCGCCGCCCACGACGTCGGAGTGGCCGCCCATGTACTTCGTCAGGGAGTGCACGACGACGTCGGCGCCCAGGGCCAGCGGCTGCTGCAGGTAGGGGCTCGCGAAGGTGTTGTCCACCACGAGGCGGGCGCCCGCCTCGTGGGCGACGCGCGCGACGGCGGCGATGTCGGTGATGCCGAGGAGCGGGTTGGAGGGGGTCTCCACCCAGACGGCCTTGGTACGCGGCGTGAGCGCCGCCTGGACCGCCGCCGCGTCCGAGGTGTCCGCGACGGACCACTCCACGCCCCAGCGCGAGACGACCTTCGCGAAGAGCCGGAACGTGCCGCCGTAGGCGTCGTTGGGGATGACCACGTGGTCGCCCGGCGCGAGCAGCGTGCGCAGCAGGCAGTCCTCGGCGGCGAGGCCCGAGGCGAAGGCGAGGCCGCGGCGGCCGCCTTCGAGGGCGGCGAGGTTCTCCTCGAGCGCGGTGCGGGTGGGGTTGGCGCTGCGGCTGTACTCATAGCCGCCGCGCAGTCCGCCGACTCCGTCCTGCTTGTACGTGGACACCTGGTAGATGGGCGGGACCACGGCGCCGGTCAGCGGGTCGGCGGTGTTGCCCGCGTGGATGGCGACGGTCTCGAAGCTCTGGCTGCTGTGCGAGTCACTCATGCGGCCCGAGCGTAGTGCGGGAGTGGGCCGCGGGCCGTGCGGGGCGGTCCCGACGAGCTGTTTGGCCTGCGCGGACGTCCAGGTTGGCCAATTGTCACAGCCGTCTGGTTCGCTTGTAGGCATGGAGATTCTCTGGGTCCTGATGGCAGTGCTCATGATCGGGGCGGTGCTCGGGCCGATCCTGCTGCGCAGGCGCGCCGGGATCCGCCAGGTCCACCCGGGCGCCCCGGACGCGGCGGACCCGGCGAACTACGGCTTCGCGCGCCAGGAGGACCTGGACATCCGCATGCCGGGTCCTGACGCCGACCTGGTCGAGGTCCTGGACCTGGTGCAGCGCACCCAGGACTGGCGCGCGGCCTCGCAGCTGCTCGCCGGGACCGAGGTGCACGGGGAGCGGCGCTGGCAGCGCGTGCAGGCCTTCGCGGGCGCGGCCTCGCTGGAGCTCCAGCGGCGCCCCGGCGGCGTCAGCGACACCCCGGGCGGCCAGTGGCTGCGGGTGTGGCGCGCGGAGGCCGAGAAGGACGCGGGCGGGGCGGCCGTGCAGGCCGAGTTCCTGGTGCAGCAGGCGTGGCGCACGTCGACGCCCGGCACGGACGAGTTCCGGATCATCCTGGAGGAGGCCACGGCGGCCTGCGGCCAGGCGGCGCTGCTCTCCCCGGGCGACCCGGTGCCGTACGTCATCGAGCTGTCCATCGCGCGGGGCCTGGCGTATCCGCGCGCGGAGTTCGAGCAGCTGTGGCTGAAGATCCTGGACCGCGCGCCCGCGCACATGGGCGCGCACCTGGCGGCGCTGCACTACTGGTGCGAGAAGTGGCACGGCTCGCGCGCGGAGGCGTTCGCCTTCGCCGAGGCGGCGGCCGCCCGCGCGCCCCGTGGCTCGCTGCTCTCCGCGCTCCCGCTCTTCGCGGTGTACGAGCACCTGCCGGACGTCAACATGGTGCGCGGTTTCTACGAGAGCGAGGTCGTCACCAAGGCCGTCGAGGGCGCCCAGTTCGCGGTGCACTCGGCCCGTCCGGACGATCCGATGCTGGCCCACGTCCGGCACCTCCTGGTCTTCTTCCTGGTGCGCTCCGAGCGCTGGGGCGAGGCCATGAACCAGCTGGTGCACGTCGACGGCCACGTGGGCGCCCTGCCGTGGACGCTGTCCGGCGACCCGGCTGCGGACTACGCGGTCTACCGCGCCCTCGCGGTCGCGGGCTATGAGGCCAACGGCGGCAGCCCGGCCACCCTGCCGCGCTAGCGCGCCCGCGGCGGCCGAGGAATTCCGCCCGGCGGCCGAGCGTTCTTGTCACAGCCGACCACCCGCTCCAGGAGGACCCCGATGATCTTCGGCCGCACGCCTGTGCTCCCGACTCCCGAGGAGGCCCTCAAGGGCCGCGCGACCCCCGAGTTCGAGGTCCCCTCCCGCCACACCGTCCTCGGCAACCCGCTGTCGGGCCCCTACCCCGAGGGCCTGGAGGTCGCCGACTTCGCCCTGGGCTGCTTCTGGGGCGCGGAACGCAAGTTCTGGCAGACCCCCGGCGTCTGGACGACGCTGGTGGGCTACCAGGGCGGTTACACCGAGAACCCCTCCTACGAAGAGGTCTGCTCGGGCCTGACCGGCCACACCGAGGTCGTCCGCGTCGTGTTCGACCCCTCCAAGGTCACGTACGCGCAGCTCCTGAAGGTCTTCTGGGAGTCCCACAACCCGACCCAGGGCTTCCGCCAGGGCAACGACGTGGGCACGCAGTACCGCTCCGCGGTCTACACCCACTCCCCCGTCCAGGAGGAGACCGCCGCCGCCTCCCGCGAGGCCTACCAGCAGGTCCTCACCGGCGCGGGCCTCGGCACGATCACCACGGAGCTGCTGCCCGCACAGGGCCGCGCCTTCTGGCCCGCCGAGCCCTACCACCAGCAGTACCTGGACAAGAACCCCGACGGGTACTGCGGCATCGGCGGCACCGGCGTCGAACTGACCAGCCCCTCCCAGACCAACTGGGGCCGCGCCTGCCCCACAGGCATCGCCCCCGCTCCGGAGACCGCGCCGTAACGCCACCCCCGTAACACCACCCCGTCACACCACTGTGGAGCGACGCCACCGCGTCCACGGGCCCCCGCGGCGATGTCAGTGGCGGCCTCTACCGTTGACGTCGTGGCATTGAGCGACATCAGCGCGGCCGAGGTCCTGAAGGCCGTCGAAGAGTTCGAGCGCGTCGGGCGCGAGGCGTTCCTGGAGCGGTACGGCTTCCAGCCGTCCCGGCGGTATCTGCTGGCCGTCGAGGGCAGGCACTACGACTCGAAGGCCGTCGTCGGCGCCGCCCACGGCCACGCCCCGGGGCGGCGCCCGCTCGCGCCCTCGGAGTTCTCCGGCGGCCGGGACCACGCCGTGAGGCTCCTGAGGGACCTGGGGTTCGAGGTCGTGGACACGCGGAGCCCCGCGCCCGTCTCCGTCGGCTTCCTCGTCGACCGCATCAGCAGGCTGCGCGTCGCCCGCGCCGCGAACGGCCCTCGGCTCTACCAGCCGATCACCCTGCTGTGGGCCGTGAGCCGGGCCCTGCGGGGCGAGCCGCGCACCCTGCCCTGGGAGGAGACGAGCGCCGAGCTCAGCCGTCTGCTGGCCCGGCACGGCCTCCGGGGCGAGCGCCCCCGCCCCGACTACCCCGTCCTGGCGCTGCACAACGCCGGCCTGTGGACGCTCCACGGCGCCACGGAGACGGCCCCGCCCGCCCACGGCGACGCCGAACTGCTCCGCTGGTTCGCCGCGCACCGCCCAGCGAGCGGTCTCCTTGAGCCCGCGTATCACCTCATGGGCACCTCGGGCGAGGCGCGCGTCGCCGTCATCCAGGCCGTCGTCGACCGCTTCTTCGACGGCCTCGACGAGACTCCGCTCCTGGAGGACCTCGGTCTGTACGACGCCTCGGTGGCCGACGACGCGGTCGGCGCGCCCCCGCCCGCACCGGCGGCCGACCCCCTGGTCGCGGCCGCGCAGTACGAGCGGTGGTGCGGCCTCGCCGAGCGGCGGGAGGAGTCCGCGCGCGGGCACCGCCGCCCGCGCGAGACCCAGGACCCCATACGGTCGGCTGCGGCCCGCCGCGCGGTGCTCGGCCGCAGCGGAGGCCGGTGCGAGAACCCGTCCTGCCCCGGACAGCCGGACGACGTGACGGACCGGGGGGATCCGATACTGGAGGTCGACCACGTCGTGGAGATCACGCGCGGCGGCCGCGACCACCCGAGCCAGATGATCGCGCTCTGTCCGAACTGTCACGCCGTCAAGACCCGGGGCAGCACCCGTGAGCGCCTGCGTGAGATCTTTCTCGAGGTGGCGCGGGAGCGGCATCTGTGTGTTGTTTCGTTCTCGTCTGGGGAGTCCGCATGCCCTTCGCCCGCGCCGCCGACGGTGTAACGCTGCACTACGAGACGCGTGGTGCCGGTGAGCCGCTGGTGTTGTTGAGCGGGCAGTCCAACAGTCGGCGGTGGTGGGATCCGGTGGTGGCGGACTTCGCGGCCGGGTTCAGTGTGGTCACGGTCGACTGGCGGGGCACCGGGGAGAGCGATCGGCCGGACACCGACTCGTACAGCACGCGCGGGTTCGCGGACGACGTGGTGGCCGTGCTGGACGACGCGGGGATCGAGCGCGCCCATGTGTACGGCACGTCGATGGGCGGGCGGGTCGCGCAGTGGCTCGCGGCGGAGCATCCGGCGCGGATGGAGCGCCTCGTGCTCGGGTGCACGTCGCCGGGCGCGCCGCACGGCGTGGAGCGCGGGCCCGAGGTGCGGCGGGCGCTCGCGCAGCCGGATCAGGAGGCGGCACAGCGGGCGCTGCGCGAGCTGATGTACACGCCCGCGTGGCTGGCCGCGCGGGCGGCGGCGGGGCGGACGGAGTTCGCCACGCTCGGCGATCCCACGATGCCCGCCCACGCGCGGGGGCGCCATCTGCGGGCCAGCGCCCGGCACGACGCGTGGGACGCGCTGACGCGGATCAAGGCGCCGACGCTCGTGGTGCACGGCGGCGACGACGCCTTCAATCCGGCGGCCAACGCCCCGCTGCTCGCGGGGCGCATCGCGGACGCCCGGATGCGGCTGATCCCGGGCGCCCGGCACGCGTACTTCGAGGAGTTCGCGGACGTGGCCACGCCGTTGGTGCTCGCGTTCCTGCGCGGCGATGCGGCGGCGTAGTCACTCGTCCCCGGAGCCGTAGGGCCTGGTGATGATCTCCAGCTTGTGGCCGTCGGGGTCGTCCCAGTAGACGCCACGGCCGCCGTCGTTCGTGTTGATCTCGTTCTTCCGCGTGTGGAACGGGTCGGCCCAGTAGGTGAGGCCCCGCTCCTGGATGCGGCCGAAGATCTCGTCGAACTCGCTCTCGGAGACGAGGAACGCGTAGTGCTGCGGCACGAACGGCTGGCCGTCGCCCTCGTAGTAGTCGAGCGTGACGCCGTTGGGGATCGTCACCGGGGCGAACGGGCCGTACTGCTCGCCGACTTCGAGCCCCAGCATGTCCGCGAGGAACCGCGCGGACGCGTGCTTGTCGGTGGCGTGGACGATCGTGTGGTTCAGCTCGATGGTCATCGTGCGGACCTCCTGCGCTGTCCGGCCGACTTGCCCGGCCTTGTGGCTGTCTGACCTCTCTGTCTGACAGCCACCACGCTACGTCCGGGCCGCCGCCCCCAACATCGGTCACCGGGTCGGGGGTTGGTGCGCCATGCGGCCTAGGGCGCCGGACCCAGACGGAATCCGGTCAGGGTCGGTCAGGGGTTTTCGGCCGCCGCCCGCATACGGGCGGCCCGCTCCGAGGCGTCGTACCCCGTCGGCACGCCCTCCACGACGATCGCGTCACCGGTGATGTGCCGCAGCCTCAGCGGCAGGATCTCCTGGTACGCGGGCGAGGCGTACCAGGCGTGGACCGCCGCCGTGTCCGGGAAGCCGATGACGACGACGAAGCCGGGCCAGGAGCCCTCCAGGACCTCCACCCGCGCCCCGTGCACCACGAACCGGCCGCCGAAGGGGTCCAGGGTGGCCTGGATGCGGTCGATGTACTCGGTGACGTCGTCCAGGGCGTCGGCGGGGTCGGAGACGGGACGGAAGTGGGCGATGGCGTAGGCGGTCATCGGCTCTCCTCGAAGGGGCGGGCAGGGTGCGCCTTCGATGCTGCGCCGCGCGCCGGGCCGCCGTCGATGACCCGGGAGGTAAGCGCCGCCGAGGGCGGAGCGGCGGCCCGCCCGTACTCAGATCGTCGCGGCGTCGATCACGAAGCGGTAGCGCACGTCGCTGGCGAGCACCCGCTCGTACGCCTCGTTGATCTGGTCGGCGCGGATCAGCTCGATCTCCGCGCCCATCCCGTGCGCCGCGCAGAAGTCCAGCATCTCCTGGGTCTCGCGGATGCCGCCGATGGCGGAGCCCGCGAGGGTCTTGCGGCCGAGCATCAGCGAGAAGACGTTGAGGGAGACGGGCTCCTCGGGGGCGCCGACGTTGACCAGCGCGCCGTCCGACTTCAGCAGGCCCAGGTACCTGTCGAAGGGCAGCGGCGCGGACACCGTGGAGACGATCAGGTCGAAGGCGCCCGTGAGCTGCTCGAACGTGGCGTCGTCGCTGGTCGCGTAGTAGTGCTCGGCCCCCAGCTTCAGGCCGTCGTCCTTCTTCCGCAGGGTCTGCGACAGGACGGTCACCTCGGCACCCATCGCGTACGCGATCTTGACGGCCATGTGGCCGAGGCCGCCGAGCCCGACGACGGCGACCTTCTTGCCGGGGCCCGCGTTCCAGTGCGCGAGCGGGGAGTACGTGGTGATGCCCGCGCACAGCAGCGGCGCGGCCACCTCCAGGGAGAGCCCGTCGGGGATGCGCAGGGTGAAGGCCTCGTCGACGACGATCTGCCGGGAGTAACCGCCGTAGGTGGGCTCGCCGTTCTTGTCGAGCGCGTTGTACGTCTGGATGTTGCCGTGGACGCAGTACTGCTCAAGGCCCGCCCGGCAGGCGTCGCACTCGCGGCAGGAGTCGACCATGCAGCCGACGCCGACGCGGTCGCCGACCTCGAACGCGGTGACGCCGGGGCCGACCTCGGCGACGACGCCGGCGATCTCGTGACCGGGGACCATCGGGAAGATGCCCTCGCCCCAGCCGTCGCGGGCCTGGTGGATGTCGGAGTGGCAGACGCCCGCGTACTTGACGTCGATCAGCACGTCGTGCGCGCCGACGGCGCGGCGCGGGACCGTGGTGCGCTCCAGCGGGGCGCCCGCCTTGGCGGCGGCGTACGCGGGGACCTGCCGGGCTGCGGCGGCCGTGGCCGCGTGGGTGGTGGTCTGCGCGGTGGCCTCTGTGCTCATGGCAGTGGTCTCTGTGCTCATGCCGGTGGTCTCTGTGCTCATGCTTCGAGGCTGTCAGCGGTGCGGACGCTCACCCAGACCTCCGCTGTGCCTACGCACCGTGTGCGTACCACTGGCGGTATCAGGCTCAGCGGCGGCGGAACCGGAATACTGGAACGCATGGACGAGAACGCCACCGCCCATGAAGGCCATGAAGGCCTCGACCGCCGCGCGGAGCTGAGCGAGTTCCTGCGCACCCGCAGGGCCCGGCTGCTCCCCGCCGACGTGGGCCTGCCCAGCTACGGCAGGCACCGGCGGGTGCCTGGCCTGCGCCGGGAGGAGCTGGCACAGCTCGCCGGGGTCTCGGTGGCGTACTACACGCGCCTCGAACAGGGCAACGGCCGCAACGTCTCGGTGGAGGTCCTGGACGCCATCGCGCGGGCCCTGCGGCTGAGCGGCGCGGAGCACGCGCACCTCACGCACCTCGCGAAGCCCACCGCCCACAAGAAGAAGCGGGTCCCGCGGACCCAGCAGCTGCGCCCTGCGATGCAGCAGCTCCTCGACGCGATGGACGGCGTACCGGCATACGTCGTCGGGCGGCGCTCGGACATCCTCGGCTGGAACCGGATGGCCCTCGCGCTGTTCGGGGACTGGGCGGGCCTGCCGCGCGAGGAGCGGAACTGGGCGCGCCTGGTGTTCCTCGACGAGGCCATGCGGGAGCTGTTCGCGGACACCTGGGACCAGAAGGCGTCGGACATCGTGAGCTTCCTGCGGATGGACGCGGGCTGCTATCCGAACGATCCGCTGCTCTCCGCCCTTGTCGGGGAGCTGTCCGTGAAGAGCGAGGAGTTCCGGCGGCTGTGGGCGACGCATGACGTGCGCGAGAAGACGCACGGGGTGAAGCGGTTGCGGCATCCGGTGGTGGGGGAGCTCGTGCTCTGCTTCGAGAACCTGCGGCTCAGTGACGGCAGTGAGCAGAGCCTCGTCACGTACCACGCGGAGCCCGCGTCCGCCTCGGCGGAGGCGCTGCGCCTGCTGGCCAGCTGGAGCGCCGAGCCCCCGACCCGGGTGCCGTGACCCTGCCGGGGCCCTGCCGGGGGCTCCTCCCCCACCCCGCCCCTTCCCGAAACCATGGGGCTCCGCCCCCTGGACCCCCATATCGCCGCTCCGCGGCTCGTCCTCAAACGCCGGACGGGCTGAAACCTAGGGCTGGTACGGCGGCGCCGCCCCCCACGTCCACGCCGGCACCGGCTGCTCCGTGGGGCGGGCCGCGTCGGGGCCGGAGAAGTAGACGGCCAGGCGCGTGCCCCACTCGACGTACGCGACGAACGCCGAGCGGAACTCCGCGTCCGTCGGCAGCCCCGCCTCGTCCGCCGCGTCCTGGATGAGGTTCACCCAGCGCCGCCGCTGCGGCTCGGTGATGCCCTTGCCCAGGTGCTTGGCCACCATGTGGGCGTGCGCGCCGGAGCCGTCGGGGCCGCCGTGCGCCCGGGAGTAGGCGGCGGGCCCGCCGAAGACCTCCGCGAGCCACTGCGCGACATGGCGCGCATGCTCGGGCGCGAGGCCCGCGAAGACGGGGGCGAGGAGGTCGTCGGCGAGGACCTTCTCGTAGAAGACCTCCGTGAGGCGCTCGAAGCGCTCGGCGCCGCCCGCCCACGCGTACAGCGTCGGGGTGGAGGAGCCGGAGCCGCGCACGGCCGTCGGGGTGTAGTGCCGCATCTCCTCGATGTGCTCGACGAAGGGGCGGACGTACGCGAAGAACTCCTTGAAGTGCTCCGAGCCGCGGAAGCCCTCCAGGTGGTCCTTGGTCGACGTCCAGGTGACGCGCAGGATGAAGTGCTCGAAGTCCTCCTCGCAGCGGGTGAGTTCGTAGTCGACGCACTCGGGCGCGGCGGCAAGGGGCGCGGCGGCGCGGGTGTACGCGGACAGGAACTCCGCGGCGCGGTCCTCGGGCACGCGGTAGCGGACGTACTCGACGGTGTGGGCGGGGCTCGCGCTCATGGCGTACCGGTTTCCTCGTGTGCGGCGTCACGGCCGGGGGCCGCCGCGCCCCAGTCCCAGAGGGCCTGGAGCACCGGACCGAGATCCCTGCCGTGCGGGGTGAGTTGATAGGTCACGGTGGGCGGCCAGCCCGGGGTGCGCGTGCGCCGGACGACCCCGGCGGCGCGCAGCTGTGCCAGCCGCTCCGCAAGCACTTTGTCGGACAACTGTGGGAGCGCGGCGGCGAGTTCGCTGTACGCGTACACGTCACCCCCGAGCAGCTCGCGCACCACGAGCGTCGTCCAGCGGCCCCGCAGCGCCGCGAGGGCGACCTCGACGGGGCAGTCGGGGCTCGGCGCGGGCACGCGGGCGCGCGGGTCGTCGGGAAGGCCGGGCGGCGGCGGGGGTGCCTGCCTTACCGTTCGGTGAGCCACGGGGACGCCTCCTACTGTGCCGTTCATGAGCACTTTCATCCTGCCCCAGCGCCCCGAGGACGTCCCGTCGGCCTTCGCCGAGCGGTTCAACAGCGGCGACGCCGACGCCGTGCGCGAGCTGTACGAGACCGACGCCGCCTTCGTCCCCGCCTCCGGCGTCCCCGTTCTCGGGGCGGCCGCCATCGCCGCCCAGAACGCCCCCTTCCTCGCCCTTGGCCTGCCGATCTCGGTGGCGCCCCGGCACGTCCACGTCGCGGGCGACATCGCCCTGCTGATCGTGGACTGGGAGATCGGGGGCGAGGTGCGCGCGACGGCCACGGACGTGGCGAGGCGCGGCGCCGACGGGTACTGGCGATATGTGATCGACAGTCCGTTCGGCACCGCGCCTCAGAGTGACCCGGCGGTCAGCGGCTAGCGGCCGAGCAGCTCACAGCTGGCCGCTGTGCCGCCCGCGGCTCACTTTCCGTAGTACGCGTTGTAGATCGACAGCGTGGACTTGTTGCCCTTCTTGTCGCTGACCTTGGCGTGGAAGGAGATGGCCTTGCCCGCGGCCGGGTTCTTCACCGAGATCTTGCCGTTCTTGACGTCGACCGGCTCCCAGTTGCGCCCGTAGTCGTAGCTGACCCAGACGGCCAGGGACTTGAGGTTCGCACCGGCGGCCGCGCCCTGCACGGTCACGGGGATGGACTGCTTCTTGTCGGCGGGCGCCCGGCTGTCGAGTCCGACGGCCGCGTTGAAGCGCACGCTGGACACCGGCAGCTTGGTCTCCGCCGTGGTCTTCTTGGAGCGGAAGCTGAAGCTCGCGTCGATCCGCGTGGAGGCCGCGGCCACCGCGACGCTCCGCTTGACGGACGTCGACAGCTGGTACTGGGCGTCCCCGGCCGGCACCTTGAAGGGCGTGCCGGTCAACGGGTCGGTGTTCTCACCGATCTGGGTGCCGTTGTGCTTCAGGACGGTCTTCACCGAGGTGTACGTGGAGCTGCCCGCGTGCGTCTTGCCGTCGGCGAACAGCGGCAGGATGCCCGCGATCTCGTTGCGCTCGCGGAAGACGCCGAGCTCGCCGCCGACACGCGGCCCGAAGACGGCCGTGTTGAACGTCTTCTCGTACGTCTTGCCCGCGGTGAAGGCCTGCGCGGCACCCAGGCTGTACAAGGCGTCGGTGACCGGGAAGCCGTCCTCGCCGACGCCGCCCAGCTGCCGGAACTGCAGTGACCACTTGACCTTGTCGGCCGTGGACACATGCAGGGTGCGGGTGCCGGGCGCCTTCTGCGGCACGCCGAGCCCGAAGCCGAAGCCGACGTCGGGCAGCTCGGCGAACGCGGTCACCGTGCCCTTCTTGCCGCTGGAGGAGGCGCCGAGGCCGACCTTCACGGTGGCGAGTTCCGCGTCCTTGTAGTGCTTGGTGTAGCCGGTGGCGAACTGCTTGGTCTTGCCGCCGGACACCACGTCGTACTCGGTCTTCTCGCCCTTGGTGAAGCGGGCGTCGAAGGACTGCCGCAGCGAGCCGTCGGTGACCTTCGGGCCGATGTGCCCGGTGCGGAACCCGGCGAAGCTGTCCAGGAGCCAGCCGGAGCCGAACCCGGAGTCGTCGTTGACGATCTCGTAGACTGGCGCCGCGAGGGCGGACTTCGCGTCGGCGGCGGGCACGGTGATGTCGACCGGCTTGGCGGTGCGCGCGTCCACCGTCACCGTCGTGTCCTTGGTGACGTTCAGCTTCGGCTGGACCACCCAGTCCGCGCCCTTGCCGAGGTCCTCCGGGTCGACGAAGACCCCGGAGTCAAGCGCGTAACCGCCCTTGGGCACGCGGACCTTGGCGGTGCCGGACGGGTCGTAGACGTCGAAGTCACGGTCCGCGGTGGCCTTGGAGGTGCCGAACAGGGAGGTGCCGTAGTCCTTGGTCGGCTGGCCGTCGCGGCCGAGGTGCTTGACGGTCACGTCGTACGACTCGACCTCGCGGTCGACCGCGGCGGCGGTGCGCACGGACTGGCCGCCGCCGGTCGCCGTGACATACGCGGAGTACGCGCCGTCGAGGGTGCCGCCGAGGCGGGTGTCGCTGGTCAGGTCGACGGAGGCGGTGCCGCCCGCGGGGACGGTGACCTTCTTGGCGGCGAGCTTGAAGAACCCGGCGGGCGCCGGGTTGCCCTTGGGGTCGCTCGCCTTCAGGGCCAGGTCGAGGGTGACCGCGGCGGTGCCGAGGTTGCGGTAGGTGACCTTCTTGGTGGCGGGCTTGTCGTCGGCGTGCGGCCACACCTGCGTGTCGAAGCTCACCGACACCGGGTCGGCGATGACGGTCTGCTTGATGGCCTTGTCGACGGCGATGCGGCCCGAACCCTGCTGGAACGGCGTGTACTTGCCGGGCTTGGTGGACGCGGTCAGGGCGCCCTTGAGCTCGGTGTGCTTCCAGTTCGGGTGCTGCTGCTTGAGCAGCGCGGCGGCGCCCGCGACGTGCGGGGTCGCCATCGACGTACCGGAGATCGTCAGATAGCCCTCGGGCTTCTGGCCGACCTCCTTCTCGATCTCGCTGCCCGGTGCCGCGGCCGCGGTGATGTCCACGCCCGGCGCGGTCACGTCCGGCTTGATGGCGCCGTCGCCGATGCGCGGGCCCTGGCTGGAGAAGTCCGCGAGCTTGTCCTTGTCGTCGACCGCGCCGACGGTCAGGGCCTCGTCCGCGCTGCCCGGGGAGCCGACCGAGGCGGGCGACCCGTCGTTGCCCGCCGCGATCGCGAAGAGGACGCCCTTCTCCTTGGAGACCTTGTTGACGGCGGCCTCCAGCGGGTCGACGCCCGGGGTGTCGCCGCCGCCGAGGCTGAGGTTCAGCACGTCGGCGCCCTCGGCGACGGCCCAGTCGATGCCCGCGATGATGCCGGAGTCGTCGCCGGAGCCCTCGTCGCCGAGGACCTTGCCGTTGAGGACCTTCGCCTCCGGAGCGACGCCCTTGTAGGCGCCGTTCTTGGCCCCCGTGCCCGCGGCGATGGACGCGACGTGCGTGCCGTGGCCGACGCGGTCCTTGGTGTCGGGCGACGGGGTGAAGTTCTTCGCCCCGACGACCTGCTCCTTGAGGTCGGGGTGGGTGGCGTCGACGCCGGTGTCCAGGACGGCGATCTTCACGCCCTTGCCCTTGTACCCGGCCTCCCACGCCTTCGGCGTGCCGATCTGCTTGACGCTCTTGTCGAGGCTCGCCCTGCGGGTGCCGTCGAGCCAGACGCGGCTGATGCCGGAGGCGGTGGTGCGGAACGCCCCGCGCTCCTCGCCGTCGGTGAGCGCCTGCCACAGCTTCGTCGCGTCCCGCTTCGGGGTGAGCACGGCGTCGGCGTTGAGGGTCTTGAGGGCGTGGCGGAGCTTGGTGCCGCCAGCGTCCCGCACCTCGGCCCTGGCCTGCGCCGCCGCGCCCTGATAGGCGACGATGACCTTCAGGCCCTGCTTCTGGGAGTCGCGGCTGGCCTTCTGGCTCAACTCGGTGACGTCGAAGAGCCGCTGGTCGAGCTTGCCGCTGGAGATCAGGCGCTGCGCGTCCGCCGGGACGACGAGCGTGTGCCCGTCGCGCTGGCTGGTCCGCACGGGGATGCCCGCACGCCCCTTCGCGGGGTCGAACGCGGTGACGCGCCCCTTGGCGTCGACCGTGACGCGGTCCCCGGTGAGCAGCGTGATGTGGTGGCCGCCCGGCGCCTTGACGGCGTCGCGCTCGGCACCGATCGCGGTGGCGGGCCCCGCCTGCGCCGGGGTGGTCATGCCCGCCGCGAGGGCCACGGCCGCGGCGGCCGCTACCGTGGCCGCGCCCGCACGCCGTACCGATATCGGTCTTTTCGCTTTCCGCACTTGTCCGCTCAAGTTTCCCCCTCAAGGTGAAAGCACTGAGTCACGCAGTATGTCGAGGGGGACGATATCCGTTCAACTGTCGTGCAGATGTAAATAGTTGGGATCGTTGGCCGGTTCAAAACGCCGCCGCAACGCCCCGGACACAGAAGCGGGGGCCGCCGCCCCGGACACGACGACGGGCCCGCACCCCGGTGGGGTGCGGGCCCGTGCGTGTGGCCGGGGCAGCGGCGGATCAGAGGGCGGAGCCCGCCTTCCACTGCGCCCAGCTCATGTTCCAGCCGTTGAGGCCGTTGTCCGGGGCGATCGTCTTGTCGCCGGTGTTGCGGACGTCCACGACGTCACCGGTGATCGTGTTCTCGAAGAACCAGGAGCCGGGGGTCGACTTGTCGCCCGCGCCCTTGGCGTCGCGCAGACCGATGCAGCCGTGGCTCGTGTTCACATTGCCGAAGATCGACGAAGAGCCCCAGTAGTTGCCGTGGATGAAGGTGCCCGAGCTGGACAGGCGCATGGCGTGCGGCACGTCCTTGATGTCGTACTCGCCCTTGCCGTCGCTGTCCGTGAAGCCGACGGTCGCGCCGTTCATCCGGGTCTCCTTGAACTTCTCGGAGACCACCATCTTGCCGTTGTACGTCTTGTTCTCGGGCGACCCGGCGGAGATCGGGATGGTCTTGACGACCTTCCCCTCCCGCGTGATCTTCATCTGCTTGGTCTTGGCGTCCACGACGGCGACCTGGTTGCGCCCGATCTTGAACTGGACCGTCTTCTGCTGCACGCCGTAGACCCCGTTGGCCCCCTCGACGCCGTCCAGGGCGAGCTTCAGCGTGACCGTGGTGTTCGCCTTCCAGTAGTCCTGGGGGCGGAAGTCCAGGCGCTGGTTGCCGAACCAGTGGCCGACGATCTCCTGGCCGCCGGTGGAGGTCACCTTGACGGCGGACTGCACAGCCTTCTTGTCGGTGATCGCCTTGTCGAAGTTGAGCGAGACCGGCATGCCGACGCCGACCGTGGAGCCGTCCTCCGGCGTGAAGCTGCCGATGAAGCTGTTGGCGCGCGAGACGGTCGTGAACGAGGAGTTCTCGTGGGCCTTGCGGCCGTCGGAGTCCTTGGCGGTCGCGGTGATCTTGTACGTGGTGGCGCGCTCCAGCTGGGCGCTGGGCTTCCAGGTCTTCTTGTCCGCGGATATCCGCCCGGCCACGGCGGCGCCGCCCTCGGCCTTCATGACCACGTCCGTGAGCGAGCCATCGCTCACGGTGACCTTGGCGTCGTTGTTGATGCCCGCGTTGTCGGAGCCGTTCTTCGGCGCGATCGCGATCTTGGCGGCCGAGGTCTTCTCCGCCGCGGCCTCGTCGACCTTGCGCTGCGACTCCTTGCCGCCCGAGCCGCCCTTGTCACCGCCGTCGTCACCGCTACAGGCGGAGAGCATGAGCACCCCGCCGACCAGGGCGGACACGGCCACCAGACCTCTGCGCCGCTTACTGTCCGTCATTCCACGCATCTCCATCGTTGCCGAATCCGCACAAGACCCGGGGGTCCCGTAATCCCGCTTCACGCCTAACGCAGTTCCCGGTCCCCCGCGTTCCATTTCCACCCTAGATGTGGGGAACGCCACGCCGGGCGGGACGGCCGGGACCGCCGCGCGCTCAGGAGACGACGGAGCCCCGGGCGGCGGTCGCCGTCCGGGGCTCCGTCTCGCTTCCGGTGCTGACCGGTGCGCGGTGCCGCGGGTGAGCCCTAGGGCTCCTCGCCGTCCTCACCGTCATCATGCTCGTCCGGGTCCCACTCCGGCGAATCGGGGTCGTAGTCGATCACTTCGCTGCTCCAGGAGGCCTGGGTCAGCTCGATTCCGGGCAACTCCTTGACCAGGTCGAACGGGTCCACGAGATAGGCGAGCGCCTCCGCGTCGTCCTCCTTGACGGCGGATTCGGCGTGGACGCGCTCGTCGTCGGGCACCTGGTGGTCCTCGGCGACGCGGCGCAGCGCGGCGGCGGTGAGGTCGCCGGAGCCGTCCACCTCGATGATCAATTCGGTACGGAGCCGTACAAAGCGTGATGTCTCGTTCATGCTCATGGGTCGGAGGGTACGGCCCATTCCGGGCGCGACTTCCGCACGACCCGCGCCTTTCATTAGCATCGCCTCATTGGCATCGCCCAAGCGGCCAATTCGCCAGCTCCACAAGGGGGATACTCATCCCGTGATCGCACCACGTCGCATGCTGCTCACCGCCGCCGCAGCCGGGGCCCTGCTCAGCGCCCTCTGCTTCGTCCCCTCGGCCAAGGCGACCCCAGGACCGGAGCAACACCAGGCGGCACCGGCCGCCGCGGCTGAGAGCCGGCTGGCGGACACGGGCAGCGTGGACACGACTCCGTATGTGGCGGGGGGCGCGGCGTTCCTGGGTCTGGGGGCGGGGTTCGTGGTGTATTCGGTACGGCGGGAGGGCGGCGGGGCGCTCTGAGGGCTCGCTAGTCCCCCGTGAACCCGGAGGTGTCCAGGTCGAAGCCGAAGGGCTCGGGGACGTGCAGGGTGCCCCCGAAGGGCACGGCGGTCTGGGACCGGTACCCCCGGGGTGACGGATCCCAGAAGGCGGCGATCTCCTCGGCCTGCATGTCGAGGACGAGGTAGACGGGCACGAGGCGCCCGTAGACGTCGAGCTTGTCCAGCCAGTCGGCGTCCTCGGTGGATACGGGGGTTAGCTCGGCAACGAGGGAGAGCGCGGCCCCGTCCGCGTGCCGCCCTTCCTCTTGGAACGCGGCTTCGTCGGCGACGTGCAGATCGGGCCCGAAGGCGCGGCCCGCCTCCGGGAAGCTGAACAGGAAGGGCGCCACGTCGACGTCATGCCCCTCGGGGGCGTGCGGTTCGAGCTGGCGCCGGAGGGACTTCATCGGCTTCTTGTAGCGCGGCTTCGGCCACGTCGACACGATGATCTTCCCCCGGATGAGTTCGGCCTTGTAGCCGTCAGGTGTGTCGAGTTCCTCGACGAGGCGAAGCATGTCGCCGAAGGCTTCGCCCAGAGGTGGCTCTATGGCCGCGGTAGGCCGCTGGGGCACAGTGGTCACCGCGGTCCTCCATTGACTACAGAACGTGTCGCTGCCTCCACGGGAGCCCCGGCGGCCCGGGCCGCGACGGCGGATCGCCGCAGTTCGGGGAACGCCCCTTCCCAGGGGCGGCGCACTCCCCGCCCGAGCATCTTGCGCAGGATGGGCCAGTGGCGGATGAGCAGTTCCGCGTTGAGGTGCTGGACGAAGTCGTCCCGCGAACCGTTGTTCAGCACGATTCGATACATGCCCAGGAGCAGCTTCACGTCACCGACGTCGAAGACCCGCAGCCCGGACCAGGCGAGGTGCAGGGGCAGCGCGATCCGCCCCCTCACGGGTCCGACGAGCTCCTCCAGCGCCACCGGGAGGCGACCGCGCCCGGTCACCCGCACGGGTACGGCGCTCACGCCGCGACCACCCAGTCCGCCTGCCGGTCCCCCAGCTCGAACCAGAGCAGCTTTCCGCCGTATCCGAAGACGTCGTCCCCGACCAGGCGGCCGCCCCACGCGTGGGCGTACTGGCAGACGAGGAAGAGCCCCCGCCCGCCCACCCCCTCCGCGTCCGGGACGCGGGGCCCGCCCCGCCCGAAGGGCGCCGGGATGCGCGGGTCGGTGTCCCACACGGTCACGCGCACCCCGCGCCCGACGCCGAGCGCGCGCACGCGGAGGGCTGCGGGGCCCGGGCTGTGCCGGT
Organism: Streptomyces sp. NPDC043996; assembly: GCF_056435225.1. Taxonomy (NCBI): domain Bacteria; kingdom Bacillati; phylum Actinomycetota; class Actinomycetes; order Kitasatosporales; family Streptomycetaceae; genus Streptomyces; species Streptomyces sp. NPDC043996. The sequence continues at coordinate 504,638 of NZ_JBWKEY010000001.1, forward strand.
AGGCGTTGGTGACCAGCTCCGAGGTGAGGAGTTCGGCGGTGTCGTTGAGGTGGGTGAGGCCGTGGGCGGTGAGGACGGTACGGAGCGTTGCACGGGCGATTCGGGGGGAGCGGGGGTCGTGGGGGAGGTGGAGGGCGTAGGTCCAGGTGGGGATTGAGGGGTGGGGCGGGGATGCGGTGGCCATGAACGCCTCCTGCACAGAAGGGAGTTGATTGGGCACCAAGCGTAGCGGTGGAAGTGTAAGGTCTTCTGCGGGAGCGACGAAGAAGCTTCCATTCTCACCCGTGTGGGTGACAACTCCGGTACGTTCCACGGAAGGTGATGGCCGATGCCAGCCAACAACTTCGTCACCCTGCGGCAGCAACGACTCGGCGCCGAGCTGCGCAAGCTCCGCGAGCGGGCCGGTCTCACCTCGACCGCCGCTGCGGGCCTCCTCGGCGGCCCGCAGGCCCGTATCAGCAATATCGAGGCGGGTCGCTACGCCGTTGGCGCCGACCGCGTGCGCACGCTGGCGCGCAACTACCAGTGCGCCGACGACCCGTACATCGACGCGCTCACCGCGATGACGGGCGGTCGTAAGCGAGGCTGGTGGGAGGAGTACCGCGACATCCTCCCCACCACGCTGCTGGACCTGGCCGAACTGGAGCACCACGCGCATGAGCTGCGCGTGGCAGTCACCGTTCACATTCCAGGGCTGCTCCAGACCCTGGACCACTCGCGCGCCGCGATCCGCGAATCCATGCCGCCCCGTCGCCCGTACGAGATCGAGCACCACGTCTCGTTTCGCGTGAAACGGCAAGCCGTACTCTTCGAGGGCACCCCGACGCAGTACACGGCTGTCGTCCACGAAGCAGCGCTGCGCATGGGCTACGGAGGGCCGGATGTCGCCCGCGAACAGCTCATGCATCTGCTGGAGATGAGCGACATGGATACGATCACTCTGTTGGTGATCCCGTTCGGCGAGGCCAGGTTTCCGACCTCGGGCCAGCCCATCACCTACGCCGTGGGGCCGGTTCCACGCCTCGACACCGTGGCATTGGACACCGACCATGGGTGTGAATTCCTGGATGCAGAGGCACAGTTGGAGCTCTATCGCTCCGTACTAGACCGCCTGGAGTCTCAGACTCTTTCCGAAGAATCATCCCGTGCGCTCATCCACCGCATCGCCCAGGACCTGTGAGGAGCTACCCGTGCCCGAAATCCAGTGGCAGAAGTCCACGTACAGCGGCCAGGCCGCCAACTGCGTCTACGTGGCCGCAGCCCCCAATGGCAACATCCACCTCCGCGAAAGCGACGACCCCACCACCATCCTCACCACCGGCCCCCACCAGCTCCGCGCCCTCATAGAGACACTCCGCCGCACCTCACGCCCCCAAAAGGCATCATGAACTGGCAGAAGTCCTCGTACTGCCAGGAAGCCAGCGCCTGCGTGAACGTCGCCGTCACTCCCGACGGCACCCTTCGCCTCCGCGAGAGCGACACCCCTCACGTCACCCTCACTACCGGCCGCCCCCAACTCCGGGCCCTGATATCGGCACTGCGCCGCAACCCGCACCTCGGGATGGCCGCGTGAACTGGCAGAAATCCACGTTCAGCCCGGATGCCTCGAACTGCGTCTACGTCGCCGCATCCCCCGACGGAACCATCCACCTCCGCGAAAGCGACACCCCCACCGCCACCCTCACCACCGGCCCCCGCCAGTTCCGCGCCCTCATAGCCGCCCTCCACCAGCGCGCGGACCCGTTCAACGCCCGTTGATCGCCTATTGACTACCACCCCATACCTTCTCAGCGGCCAAGATGCCCACCCCCATGCCCTGAGAAGGAATCATGCCGCCCTCCGTACCACCCCGACAGCCCCACGCCGCCGGGGCGAGAAGACGCCGCGCCCCGATCGTGGGCGCGTTGGCCCTGGCGCTGATCGCCGGGCTGCTCCCGGCCCTCGTCTGGGCCGCGCAGCCCGCGTCCGCCGCCGTGGCCGACACGACGGTCGCGACCTGGAACACGGGCAACAAGAAGAACAGACTCCCCCTCGCCGTGCCGATGATGATGCGCGAAAAGGGCATCCACCTCATGGCCTTGCAGGAGATCCGCGACAGGGCCGACCTGGATTCGGAACAGCTTCCGAGGAACCTCCCGGGAACGGAGCAGGACGCCCTCACACGCGGCGCCCGCACCGTGGACCGCTCAAAGTGGGAAGTGGACGAGGGCGGCAGCAGGCGCACGTACTACGTCCTGCGTGTCGCGTCCAAGGGCAAGCCTTGGAGCACGATGAACCGAGGCGTCGCCTTCGTCAGTGACACCGCGATCGACGAGGACGACGTCGACGTGGTGGAGATGCCGAAGAGCGAGGGACGCGTCCCCCGCAAGGAGAGCCATCCGTTTCCGGCGCTCGGCGTCAAGCGGGGTGACATCTGGTACTACTCGGTCCACGCCACCAACGGCGTCGCCGGCGGCGATACGAACAATGCCAGGGGGATCTACACCACCCTCCGCGACTACAACAGGAGCGAGAACCGCGACGACTGGGCCATCCTCGGGGACTTCAACCGCGAACCCCCCACCCTTGAGGCGGCCGTCGCCGCAGACGGCGCCAGCGTCGTCAAGTCCGGGAAGCCCACCCGGGGGAAGAGAGAGCTCGACTACCTCATAGCCAACGGGACCCCGGCGACGTACAAGGCCACCCGCCTGAACAGCAAGCCCAACGTCGGCTCCGACCACTACTCGGTGGCGTTCCACGACCCCTCCGTCACGATGACCGAGGACGTCAGCAAGATCAAGGAATGCCTCACCGGCAATGCGAGGGCCGCGCGCGCCGACGAACCGGGATGCACCAACGCCAGCGTGTCGATGGGTGACAGCTACATCTCCGGAGAGGGCGGCCGCTGGCAGGGCAACGCCAACACCGGCTCGTCGGGGGACGTCTGGGGAACCGACCGGACGGCCGACGGCACGCGGGTGTACGAGAAGAACACCGACGGCAGCGACGCCTGTCACCGCTCGGACGTCGCGGAGATCAAGGGCGCGGGCCTCGGCGGGGTGCCGTCGGCGCAGCGCTTCAACATCGCGTGTTCCGGCGCCGAGACGAAGCACGTCATCAGTGAACGCTTCAAGGAAGAACCGCCGCAGACGGAACAGTTGGCGGAGATCGCGGACGACTACGACCTGGGCACGGTCGTGCTGTCGATCGGCGGCAACGACCTGGGCTTCTCGGACATCCTCACGGACTGCGCCGAGGCGTACTTCGACGGCATGACGGATCTCGACCCGCCCGTCCGCTGGCGCAAGTGCTCCAAGACCCAGCAGGAGAAGTTCGACACGGGACTGACGCAGACCCGCACCAAGGTGGCCGACGCGATCGACGCGATCCGGTCGACGATGGACCAGGCCGGATACGCCCCCGATGCCTACCGGTTGGTCCTCCAGTCCTACCCGAACCCCCTTCCGATGAGTGGCGACAACCGCTACGGCCAGGACGTGCGCCGCCATCAAAGCGGCGGCTGCCCTTTCCTGGACGACGACTTGGACTGGGCTCACCGCTCCGTCATCCCGAGGATCAGCGAGATGCTGCGCTCGGTCGCGCGCGACAGGGGCGCTTCGTTCCTCGACCTCCAGGACGCGTTCGCCGGGCACGAGCTGTGCGCCGACTCGACCGAGCAGGCGAGTTCCAGCAACACGCTGAGTGACCCCGTCGCCGCCGAGAAGGCCGAGTGGGTCCGCTTCTGGCCCGGCTTCAGCGGTCAGGGCAACAAAGAGGAGTCGATCCACCCCAACGCCTACGGGCAGCGGGCGCTGAGCGCCTGCCTGAACAAGTTCGCCTCGGAGGCGAACGGCAACACCGCCCCCTGGGAGTACTCCTGCCGGGGCGAGCGCGGCACCAAGCCCGGTGACGTCGACGTGTCCGGCGACCCGGCCATCGAGGCCGCCGTCCGCACCGCCGACAGCGGCCCCCCGAATCAGTACCTCTTCCGCGGCGGCCGCTACGCCCGCTTCGAGGAGGGCGCCGACGAACCGCTCGGCCAGGTGAAGGACATCTCCTCGGAGTGGTCCAGCCTGCGCGGCACCCCGTTCGTCAACGGATTCGACGCGGCCGTCGAGGCGGAGAAGTACGGCAAGCGCCAGCTCATCCTCTTCCGTGGCGGCCAGTACGTCCGCGTCGAGATCCCGCTGAACGGCACCGACGACTCGCTGGCCAAGGGCCCGCTGCCCATCACCACCGGCTTCCAGCTCTTCGAGGGCACGCCGTTCGCCAGAGGCGTGGACGCGGCGATGGGGATCGGCGACGACCGGATCATGCTGTTCAAGGACGACCAGATGGCCGTCTTCAAGCTGGACATCGACGGCAACGGCGACAAGTGGGTGATGGAGCCCCGGGACATCTCCGAGGGCCTGCCCGTCCTCAAGGGCACCGGCTTCGAGGGCGGCATCGACACGGCCATGCAGAAGGTCGCGTTCGCCCCGGAGCCGAACGGGTCCCAGGTCTACCTGGTCGACGGCCCCCGCGCCCTGCGCCTGTACCTCGACGAGGACCTGGCCAAGAGCGAGATCGAGGTGGGCCCGGTGCCCATCACGGAGATGTGGTCGTCCCTGAAGGGCTCGATCTTCTCCGGCGAAGGTGCGACATCCGGCCGCCGCACCCTGCGCACCGGCCCCACCCCCGCCGCCGACCCCGAGCCCCACCGCCCCGCCCCCTTCTCCACCGACCCCGGCGACCAGCCCAAGTGCCGCCCCGACGGCATGACCGCCACCAAGGACGTCAACACCCCCTACTGCCGGATCTACGACGACAAGGGCCGCGAGCTGATGGGTGAGCGGCACCCGCGGCGCGTCGTCGGGTACTTCACCGGCTGGCGCACCGGCAAGAACGGGCAGCCGATGTATCTGCCCAACAGCATCCCCTGGGGGCAGGTCAGCCACATCAACTACGCGTTCGCGCACGTCAGCAAGAACAACCGGATCTCCGTCGGCGACACGAACGACCCCGACAACCCGGCGACGGGCATGACCTGGCCGGACGTCCCCGGCGCGGAGATGGACGACTCGCTCCCGTACAAGGGGAACTTCAACCTCCTCAACAAGTACAAGAAGAAGCACCCGCGCGTGAAGACGCTGATCTCCATCGGCGGGTGGGCCGAGACCGGCGGAATACTCAACCCCGACGGCTCGCGTGAGAAGACCGGCGGGCTCTACACCCTCACCAACAACGACGACGGCAGCGTCAACCAGCCCGCCATCGACACCTTCGCCGACTCCGTCGTGGACTTCCTGCGGACGTACGGGTTCGACGGCGCGGACATTGACTATGAGTACCCGACGTCGCTGAAGGACGCGGGGAACCCGGAGGACTGGCCGATCGCCAACGCCCGCCGCAAGGGTCTCAACGCGGGCAACACCGCCCTGATGAAGACCCTGCGCGAAAAGCTCGACGCGGCGTCCGAGAAGGACGGGACGTACTACCAACTGACCGCCGCCGCCTCCGCGTCCGGCTATCTGCTGCGCGGCCAGCAGGACTTCCGCGCGCTGCAGTACCTGGACTTCGTCAACTCCATGACGTACGACTTCCATGGATCGTGGAACAACTTCGTTGGGCCGCAGGCCCCGCTGTACGACGACGGCAAGGACGGCGAGCTGGCCGCCGCCGGTATCTACGACAAGGAGAAGAACCCGGAGTACCAGCAGGTGGGCTACTTCAACACGGACTGGTCCTACCACTACCTGCGGGGCGCCATGACGTCCGGGCGGATCAACCTGGGCGTGCCGTACTACACGCGCGGCTGGAAGCACGTGAAGGGCGGCACCGGCGACGGGCTCTGGGGCACCTCCGAGCTGCCCGACCAGAAGGACTGCCCGGAGGGCACGGGTCCGGACGTCTCCAAGACGCCGTGCGGCGCCGGAGCCGACGGCGTCGACAACATCTGGCACGACGAGAACGCGGCGGGCGACGCGCTGGCCGCCGGGTCCAACCCGATGTGGCACGCCAAGAACCTCGAACGTGGGGTCAGCGGGGGCTACTTGGGGCAGTACGGCGTAGACCCCCACGCCCCCGGCAGCCGCGTCGACGGCTACACCCGCCACTGGGACGACACCCTCAAGGCGTCCTGGCTGTGGAACGACGACAAGAAGGTGTACCTGACCACGCAGGACGAACAGGACATCGCCGCCAAGGCCGACTACATCAAGGACAAGGGCGCGGGCGGCGCGATGATCTGGGAGCTGGCCGGGGACTACGCGTGCCCGGAGGACGCCTCCGACCAGTGCGTGCCGGGCTACACCCTCACCAAGAAGCTCGACGAGTCCCTGCGCGACGCCGGCCCGTACGGCGCCAAGCGGGCCGGGAAGACGGAACTGCCCGATCAAGTCCTTGACGTGGACGTCGAGTTCGCGGACTACCCGACCGAGGACCTGTGGCCGCTCCAGCCCAAGCTGCGCATCACCAACAACAGCGACAAGGCCATCCCCGGGGGCGTGAAGGTCTCCTTCGACCTGCCGACGTCCGCGCCGCCCGTCGTCAAGGACGGCAACTGGCAGGCGTACGAGGAGATCGAGCCCGGCCACTCCGGGCCCAACGCCGGTGGCCTGAAGGGGGAGTTCCACCGGGTCAGCATCACCCTGGAGGCCTGTCAGGAGATCCCCGCGGGCCGCAGCATGGACGTGCCGGTGAAGTACTTCCTGCCCGCGACCGGACCGGCGAACGTCACCCTGACCAGCGAGGGCGAGACCTTCGGCGTCACCGGCGACAAGCGCCAGGGCACCCACACCGTCGACCCGCCCGACGCCTCGGCCCCGTGCGCGGCGCCGGACTGGGACCGGGACGCCGACCACTACAACAAGGGGGACGTCGTCACCCACAAGGGCGGCCGCTGGCTCGCCCAGTGGTGGGCCAACAAGGGCGACGAGCCGGGCGTGAAGCCCGTGTGGAGGGACATCAGCCCCAACGACTAGCCATCCACTAGAGATCCAATAGAGATCCAACTCCCCATGACGTCCGACCTCTTGGGCGCGGCGGCGATCGACCGTACCGTTGTCGATCGGCTTGACCCGACCGCCGCGCCCAGGAGGCTCCCCATGCAAGAGCCCATGCCAGAGAAGGGTTTCGCACGCCGGATCGGTCCCTTCCAGGCCACCGCCATCAACATGAGCCAGATGTGCGGCATCGGACCTTTCGTGACGATCCCGCTGATGGTCGCGGCGTTCGGCGGGCCGCAGGCCGTCACCGGGTTCGTCGCGGGCGCGCTGCTCGCGCTCGCCGACGGTCTTGTCTGGGCGGAGCTGAGCGCCGCGATGCCGGGCTCCGGCGGCAGTTACGTCTATCTGCGCCAGGCCTTCCAGTACCGCACAGGGCGGCTGATGCCGTTCCTCTTCGTCTGGACGGCGATGCTGTTCATCCCGGTCGGCATGTCGACCGGGATCGTCGGCTTCGTGCAGTACCTGGGCTATCTGGTGCCGGACATGAGCCAGACGACGGGCGATCTGATCGGCCTCGGCGTGATCGCGGTCGTGATCGCGCTGCTGTGGCGGGGCATCGAGCACATCGCGCGGATCACCGCGGTGATGTGGGTCGTGATGATCCTCTCCGTCGGCTGCGTGATCGTCGCCTCGCTCACGCACTTCGACGCCGACATGGCGTTCACGTACCCGTCCGACGCGTTCGAGGTGACGAGCAACAGCTTCTGGATCGGCTTCGCGGGCGGCCTGACCATCGGCATCTACGACTACCTCGGCTACAACACGGCCGCGTACCTGGGCGCCGAGATCAAGGACCCGGGCCGGGCCCTGCCCCGTGCGATCGTCTTCTCCATCCTCGGCATCATGACGATCTACCTCCTCCTCCAGATCGGCACGCTCGGCGTCATCGACTGGCACCGGATGACGGACCCGGACGACGTGGCGTCGACGTCCGTCGCGTCGGCGGTCCTTGAGGAGACGTGGGGCAAGGGCGCGGCGGACACCGTGACCGTGCTGATCCTCATCACCGCCTTCGCCTCCGTCTTCGCGGGACTGCTCGGCGGCTCCCGCGTGCCCTTCGACGCGGCCCGCGAGCGGGTGTTCTTCCGGCCGTACGCGAAGCTGCACGCCAAGCACCGCTTCCCCGTACTCGGCCTGGCGACGATGGGCGTGGTGACGTCGGCGGGCTTCCTGCTGGGCCGCCACACCGACCTCGCGACCCTGATCCAGCTCCTGACGGCCGTGATGGTCCTGGTGCAGGCCCTCGCCCAGATCCTCGCCCTGACCGTGCTGCGCCGCCGCCAGCCGGGGCTGCGCCGCCCCTACCGCATGTGGCTGTACCCGCTGCCGAGCTTCGTCGCCCTCGCGGGCTGGCTCGTCATCTACGGGTACGCCGACGAGAACTCCCCGGGCCGCCACCCCATCGAGTGGTCCCTGGCGTGGGTCGCGCTCGGCTGCGTGGCGTTCGCAGTGTGGGCGCGCCGCGAGAAGGTGTGGCCGTTCGGGCCGAAGGAGGTCAGCGAGGACTTCCTGACGGGAGGGGCGGCCGGGGCGGCCGACGAGGGCCCGCAGCGGGGGCCGGCGCCGAGATCCTGATCGGCACCGGCCCCCGCCTGGGACTCAGGCCAGCGGTCCGGTCAGGGGCTCCACGGCCGCGAGGACGCCGCCGCCGCGCACGAACGCCTCGGCAGCGGCGAGGTCGGGCGCCAGATAGCGGTCGGGGCCCGCGCCCTGGACGCCCGCCGCGCGCACGGCGTCGATGACGGCGCGGCTCGCGGGGGCCGGGGTCAGCGCCGGGTCCGCGGCCCGCAGCTCGACGCCGCGCGTGGCCGCGTACAGCTCGATGGCGATGATCCGGGCGAGGTTGTCGACGGCCGTGCGCAGCTTGCGCGCCGCCGACCAGCCCATGGAGACGTGGTCCTCCTGCATGGCGGAGGAGGGGATGGAGTCGGCGGAGGCGGGCACGGCGAGGCGCTTCATCTCGCTCACCAGCGCGGCCTGCGTGTACTGGGCGATCATCAGGCCCGAGTCGACACCGGCGTCGTCGGCGAGGAAGGGCGGCAGGCCGTGGCTGCGGTTCTTGTCGAGGAGGCGGTCGGTACGGCGCTCCGCGATCGACCCGAGGTCGGCGGCGGCGATCGCGAGGAAGTCAAGCACGTACGCGACGGGCGCGCCGTGGAAGTTGCCGTTGGACTCCACGCGCCCGTCGGGGAGCACCACCGGGTTGTCGACGGCGGCGGCGAGCTCGCGCTCGGCGACGGTGCGGGCGTGCGCGACCGTGTCCCGGCCCGCGCCCGCGACCTGCGGGGCGCAGCGCACGGAGTAGGCGTCCTGCACCCGCGGCGCGTCGTCCTGATGATGTCCCGTCAGGCCCGAACCGGCGAGCACCGCCAGCATGTTGGCGGCGGCGGCCGCCTGGCCCGGGTGCGGGCGGATGGCGTGCAGCTCGGGGGCGAGGACCTTGTCCGTGCCGAGCAGGGCCTCCAGGCTGAGGGCGGCGGTGACGTCGGCGGACTTATAGAGCACGTCCAGGTCGGCGAGGGCCATGACCAGCATGCCGAGCATGCCGTCGGTGCCGTTCAGGAGCGCGAGCCCCTCCTTCTCGCGCAGCTCGACCGGGGTGATGCCGTGCTCGGCGAGCAGCTCACCGGCGGGCCGCAGCCGCCCGTCGGGGCCCTCGGCCTCGCCCTCCCCCATCAGGGTCAGGGCGCAGTGGCTGAGCGGCGCCAGGTCGCCGGAGCAGCCGAGCGAGCCGTACTCGTGGACGACCGGGGTGATGCCCGCGTTGAGCACGTCGGCCATGGTCTGCGCGACGCCGGGGCGCACCCCCGTGTGCCCGGAGCAGACGGTCTTGAGCCGCAGGAACATCAGGGCCCTGACGACCTCGCGCTCCACGCGCGGGCCCATGCCCGCCGCGTGCGAGCGCACGATGTTGCGCTGGAGCTGGGCGCGCAGGTCCGGGCCGATGTGCCGGGTGGCGAGGGCGCCGAAGCCCGTGGAGACGCCGTACACCGGGTCGGGTTTGGCGGCGAGCGCGTCGACGATCTCCCGCGCCGACGTGAGGGCGACGACGGCGTCGTCACCGATCTCGATGCGGGCGTCGTGACGGGCGACGGCGACGACGTCCGCGGCGGTGGTGCCGGACGTCCCTACGACCACGGTCTGCATATCCATATTCAGGAGCGTACGCACTGAAACTCCCCCTGTCACTGCCTCTTCCGGGGCGATCCAGCCCGTCCGCAGGTTCCAGCCCGTCCGGCGTTTGAGGACGAGGCGCGAAGCGCCAATGCTTGTGGGGCGGGGGCCCGGGGGCGGCAGCCCCCGGTTCGGGAAGGGGCGGGCCTGGGGCGCCCCGCGAGGGCCTACCGCCCCCGGAACCGCCGCCGCTCCCCCCGAGCAGGGTCACCCACCTCATCGGCGAGCCGAACCACCGGATCATCCGCGCCCCCGCGCCCCGCCACCACCGGCTTCACGGCCCGCGCGGCCTTGGCCCGATACTGCGCGGCATCCGCGAGCCGGAACAGCCGCCGCCCCGACCGCACCACCCCGATCGCGTCCCCCGTGGAGGCCACCCCGCACGCCACCCCGTCCCCCAGCTCCACCTCGGCGGCCCGTACGCACAGTTCACCGGCGACCCGCACCACCTCGTCGGACGAGGGGCCGACCGAGAGCAGACAGAACTCATCGCCGCCGAGCCGCGCCGCGAGCGCGCCGGGCAGCATCGCCCCGCACAGCGAGAGGAGCGAGCCGATCCGCTCCAGGAGCCGGTCGCCGACCGCGTGCCCGAGGCGGTCGTTGACCTGCTTGAGGCCGTTCACGTCGCAGACGACGAGGCTCACCACCACGCCCTCGTCCCGGTGCAGCTCCACGGCCTCGTCCAGGCGCACGTCGACGGCCCGCCGGTTGGCGAGGCCGGTCAGGGAGTCGGTGAAGGCCAGGCGGCGGGCCTCCTCCAGGCGCTCGGTCTGGGCGATCCCGGCGGCGACGACGGCCGCGAGCACGGTGGCGAAGTCCGCGTCGGCCCGGTCGAAGACGGGCTCGCCCACCGGCCGGGCCACGTACAGCTCGCCCCAGGCCCGCCCGCGCAGCACGACCGGGGCCACCACGCAGGCGCCGCGCCCGCGCCTGCGCAGCGCGGCGACCCGCTGGTGGCAGTAGCCCGGGTGGCCGTCGCCGGGGCCCTGGGAGGTCTCCACCCAGGCGTGCGGCTCGCCGCCGCCGGCCCACCGCTCGTGCAGGAACTCGGTGATCTCCGGGAACTGGTGGACGGGGTACGCCTCGTCTTCGGGGAACTCCCGCTCCCCCTCGGCAAGATCCCCCACGTTCGCGAGGACCCGCAGCCGCCCGCGCTCCCGCTCCCACACGGACAGCGCGGCGAAGCTCCCGTCCAGCGCCCGCCGGGCCCCCTGGGCGGCGGCGCGCCAGGACTCGCGCGGGGTGTGCGCGGCGGCCATCCCCTGCGCCAGCGCCACGACAGCGCGGAGTCGAGCGTCCTCAGCCATTGCTCTAGGTTACGGACATTCCACACATATGGAGATCCGAGACCCAACCCAGGCCAGACCCAGGCCAGACCCGGGCCAGACCCTGGACAGCCCCCCCAGCCCCCAGCCCCAGCCCTCAGCCCTCACCGCCCAGGGGCACTACTCCCCCGGCCACTCCGGCTTCCGCTTCTCGTTGAACGCCGCCACGCCCTCCGCCCGGTCCCCCGAGAACGCCACCGAGCGCCAGGCCGCGTCCTCCACCTCCAGGCCCGCGCGCAGGTCGAGCCCGTGGCCGAGGCGCAGGGCGCGCTTGGCGGCACGCAGGCCGACGGGCGAGTTCGCGGCCATGCGGGCGGCGAGCGCGAGCGCCTCGTCGCGGTCCTCGCCGTCCCCCGCGAGCAGGTCGACGAGGCCGAGCTCCCTGGCCTCGGCGGCCTCCACACGGCGGGCCGAGAAGATCAGCTCGGCGGCGCGGGCCGCGCCCACGCGCCGGGGAAGGAGCTGGGTGCCGCCACCGCCGGGGATCACGCCCACCGAGACCTCGGGAAGGCCGACCACGGCCGTCGGGTCGGCGACGATGACGTCGCAGGACAGCGCGATCTCGAAGCCCCCGCCGAGCGCGTAGCCGTGCACGGCGGCGATGGTGGGCATCGGCAGGTCGAGGACGGCGGTGTACGCGGCGCGCGTGACGGGGCGCTGGCGGACGAGCTCGGCGTCGGTGAGCGAGTTGCGCTCCTTGAGGTCGGCGCCGACGCAGAAGGCCCGCTCGTGGGTCGAGGTGAGCACGACGACCCGTACGTCCCGGTCCGCGGCGAGGGCGTCGCAGGCCTCGGTGAGGGCGCGGGCCATGGCGCTGGACACCGCGTTCATGGCCTTGGGCCGGTCAAGCGCGAGCTCCGCCACGTGACCGTGCCGACGCACCCCCACGAACTCCCCGAACCGCTGCTCGCCCATGGCCCCTCCAACTCCCGGTTAACGACCGTTACCCGGGGATCATGTCAGCCGGACCGCGCCTTGGGTACCCGTCCTGGCGGCGGGTCAGTCCCGGCGCGCGAGCAGCCAGGGCTCGACGATCCCGAGGCCGCGCACCGGCCGCTGCCACATCGGCTGCAGCGCGAAGCGGTACGGGGGCGGCTCCTCGCCCTCCTTCTCGGCGCGCTCGGCGAGGGCCGCGGCCTCCGTCTCGGAGGCGGGCGCGTCCCCGGTCCTGGTCAGCTCCTCCGCGAGGGCCCCGTCGACGAGGACGGCGTCGCGGGGCGCTATCGAGGTCAGGCGGCTGGCCAGGTTCACCGTCGTACCGAACACGTCGCCCATGCGCGTCGTGACCGTGCCGAAGGCGATCCCGACCCGCAGCTCGGGCATGGTCTCGTCGTGGGCCATGGTCTCGATGAGGCGCAGCGCGATCTCGGCGGCGGTCCCGGCGTCGTCGGCGGCGAACAGGACCTCGTCGCCGAGGGTCTTGATGAGCCGCCCGCCGAGGGCCGCGACGAGGTCGGCGGCCGTCGTCTCGAACGCCTCCACAAGCTCGCCGAGTTCCTCCTCCTCCATGCGCCGGGTCAGGCGCGTGAAGCCGACGAGGTCGGCGAAGCCGACGGCGAGCCGCCGGTCGACCATCTCCTCGTCGTCGGCGGCCTGCACGACACGGCCGGTGGCGGCGGCGAGCTGGCGCCGCCACACATAGACGAGGAACTCCTCCAGCTCCGGCAGCAACAGCTCGATCAGCGGATACGTGACTTCCGTACGGGTCATGCCCGGCTCCGGCGGCTCGGTGAGCCCCTCCAGGAAGGAGTCGATCTGCCACTCGGCGAGCCGGGCGGTGGTCTGCCCCGTCGACCGCGCCACCTGCACGGCCATCGCCTCGCTCAGCAGGCCCGCCTCGACGAGGCCCGCGAGCCGCCGCAGCGCGAGCACGTCCGCCTCGGTGAGCGCCTTGGCCTGCCCGATGTCGGGGAACCCCATGGCCCGCCAGAACCGCGAGGCGAGCTCCATGGAGACCCCGGCGCTGCGGGCCGCCTGGAAGGGGGTGTAGCGCCGGTCGGCGCCGAGGATGAGCTGTTCGAGGCGGAGGGCGAGGGGGTCCTTGTCGTCGCCGGGCTCGGCGTCGTCCGGCTTCTCGAGCGCCGCGGCTTCGGGGGCGGGGGGTGCGCCCTGGCCGGAGCCGGTGTCGTCGACGGTCACGCCTGTTGCCCTTCCGATCTGCCGCGGTCAGATATCGACCGGCGCCAACTTTACGGCAGGTGTGCCCCAGCTCACTCCCGACTCCAGGCAGGGCCCCACGAATCGCCGGGCGTGGTTTAGCCCGTCCGGCGTTTGAGGACGAGGCGCGAAGCGCCAATGTCTGTGAGCGGGGGAACGGGGGCGGCCAGCACCCGGAGCGGGAAGGGGTGGGCCTGGGGCGCCCCGCGAGGGAAGCCTCAGCCCAGCGGCCGCACATGCACCACATCCCCCGCCGCCACGGGCTCCCGCCCCCCGGACTCCGTGGCGAGCACCAACCGCCCGTCCCCATCCACGGCCACGGCCTCCCCCCGCAGGTCCCGCCCCCCGGGCAACTCCACCCGCACGGCCCGCCCAAGCGTCGCGCACCCCGCCGCGTACGTCTCCTGGAGCCCACTCACCAGCGGATCCCCCAGGGCGCCCCGCCAGTCCCCGTACCACCGCTCCAGGCTCCGCAGCACCGCCCGAAGCAGCGGATCGCGGTCCGTGCCGCCCGCGCCCGCGAGGGCGAGGGAGCCCGCCGCCGGCACGGGGAGTTCGTCGGCGCGCAGGCTGACGTTGACGCCGACGCCGATGACGACGCCCTGGGCGCCCGCCCGCTCCGCGAGGATGCCCCCGGCCTTGCGCTCCTCGCCGCCGACGGTGACGAGCAGGTCGTTGGGCCACTTCAGGGCCGTGTCGACCCCGGCCGCCCGCGACAGGCCCGTGGCCACGGCGACGCCGGTGAGCAGCGGCAGCCACCCCCAGCGCTCGACGGGCACCTCGGCGGGCTTCAGCAGGACGGAGAAGAACAGGCCCGAGCGCGCGGGAGCGCTCCAGCGGCGGTCGAGCCGCCCGCGCGCCGCGCTCTGCTCCTCGGCGACGAGCACCGTGCCCTCGGGCAGCTCGTCGGCGCGCGCGACGAGGTCGGTGTTGGTGGAGCCGGTGACGGGCACCACGTCGAGGGAGCGGTAGAGCCCGCCGTCGCGGACAAGGGCGCGGCGCAGGGCGGCGGCGTTCAGGGGCGGGCGGTCCAGGTCGCTCCAGCGGCCCGCGGGGTCTTCTGAGTCATTCGACGGCGTCATGCAAGCCAGCCTAGGTGTGGCAAACACCGCACTGCGCAGGCGTATCCACGCCGATACGCTACGAGTCAGTAGCCCAGCGTCGTCAGCCCTCACCGTCCCCTCTGAGCAGGCAGGGAGCCGCGTCCCGATGTCCGAGCCGCACGTGCCCAACGAGACCTCCGCGCAGCCCCGGCAGGAGCCCGCACCGGGTGATCCGGGGACCGACGTCCACACCACCGCGGGAAAGCTGGCGGACCTGCGGCGCCGCATCGAGGAGGCCAAGCACGCGGGCTCCGCGCGCGCGGTCGAGAAGCAGCACGCCAAGGGCAAGTTGACGGCGCGCGAGCGCGTCGACCTGCTGCTCGACGAGGGTTCGTTCGTCGAGCTCGACGAGTTCGCCCGGCACCGCTCGACCCACTTCGGCCTGGAGCAGAACCGCCCGTACGGGGACGGCGTGGTCACCGGCTACGGCACGGTCGACGGCCGCCCGGTGGCCGTGTTCTCGCAGGACTTCACCGTCTTCGGCGGCGCCCTCGGCGAGGTGTTCGGGCAGAAGATCGTGAAGGTCATGGACTTCGCCCTGAAGACGGGCTGCCCGGTCGTCGGCATCAACGACTCCGGCGGCGCCCGCATCCAGGAGGGCGTCATGGCCCTCGGCATGTACGGCGAGATCTTCCGCCGCAACACGCACGCGTCCGGGGTGATCCCGCAGATCAGCCTCGTCGTCGGGCCGTGCGCGGGCGGCGCCGTGTACTCCCCCGCGATCACCGACTTCACGGTGATGGTCGACCAGACCTCGCACATGTTCATCACGGGCCCCGACGTCATCAAGACCGTCACCGGTGAGGACGTCGGCTTCGAGGAGCTCGGCGGCGCCCGCACGCACAACGCGACCTCCGGCGTCGCGCACCACATGGCGGGCGACGAGAAGGACGCCATTGAGTACGTCAAGTCCCTGCTCTCGTACCTGCCGTCGAACAACCTGAGCGAGCCGCCGGCGTTCCCGGAGGAGGCCGACCTGGCGGCCACCGACGAGGACCGGGAGCTGGACGCGCTCGTCCCGGACAGCGCCAACCAGCCGTACGACATGCACACGGTGATCGAGCACGTCCTGGACGACGCGGACTTCTTCGAGACGCAGCCGCTGTTCGCGCCGAACATCCTCACCGGCTTCGGCCGCGTCGAGGGCCGCCCGGTGGGCATCGTCGCCAACCAGCCGATGCAGTTCGCGGGCTGTCTGGACATCGACGCGAGTGAAAAGGCGGCGCGGTTCGTGCGCACCTGCGACGCGTTCAACGTCCCCGTCATCACCTTCGTCGACGTGCCGGGCTTCCTGCCGGGCGTCGAGCAGGAGCACACCGGCATCATCCGGCGCGGCGCCAAGCTGATCTACGCGTACGCGGAGGCGACGGTCCCGCTGATCACGGTGATCACGCGCAAGGCCTTCGGCGGCGCCTATGACGTGATGGGCTCCAAGCACCTGGGCGCCGATCTCAACCTGGCCTGGCCGACGGCGCAGATCGCGGTGATGGGCGCGCAGGGCGCGGTGAACATCCTGCACCGCCGCACGATCGCGGCGGCCGGGGACGAGGCCGCGCAGGAGGAGACGCGGGCGCGGCTCATCCAGGAGTACGAGGACGCGCTCCTGAACCCGTACACGGCCGCCGAGCGCGGCTACATCGACGCCGTGATCATGCCGTCGGAGACCCGCTCGCACCTGGTGCGCGGGCTGCGCCAGCTGCGCACGAAGCGGGAGTCCCTGCCGCCGAAGAAGCACGGCAACATCCCGCTGTAGTCCCCCGCGCCACCGAAGGGAGCAGTTGTGATCAAGGTCGTACGGGGCAACCCGACCCCCGAGGAGCTGGCCGCCGCCCTGGCGGTGGTCCAGGCGCGCGCCGCGGCGGCCGCGAACACGCCGTCCGGCGCGCCCGCCACGCCGGACGCCTGGGCGGACCCGGCGCGCGTGGCCAGGGAGCGGCTGCCCCAACCCGGCCCGGCGGCGTGGGGGCGCACGTTCTGGCCCGCGTGAGGAACCGGGCCCCGGCCTCGCCGGGCCGGGGCCGGTCCGCTCAGCGTCCGAGCACCGACCCGAACCGCTTGTTCTGATAGGTGAGCCCGAACGCCTTCTCGCTGAGCGCGTACGCCCCGGCGGCGGTGATCCCGTCCATCGCGCCGCGCAGCACCCAGGCGGAGCCGTCGTTCCAGCGGGCGCCGGGGAACACGTCCTCACCGGACGCGGCGACGACGGCCTCGGCCCTGCCGTCGCCGTCGGTGTCGCGCGCCTGGACGGCGGAGCCGAAGCGGTCGTCGCCCTCGGCCGCGCCGGGCACCCCCGGCGTGTCCTGGTCCAGGACCTGGGCGCCGGTGCCGGTGAGCCCGGCGGCGGAGCCTTTGAGGAGGTAGACGGCGCCGGTGGCGGCCTTGCCGGGATCGGCGCCCAGGTCCTCGCCCGGGGCACCGACCGCGACGTCCGCGTAGCCGTCGCCGTCGACGTCGCCGACCGAGGCGCTCGTACCGAACCCGTCGCCGTCCTCGCCCTCGTCGGGCACGCCGGGGCTGTCCTGGCCGAGCACCGTCCCGCCGCCGCTGCCGGGGCCGCGCCCGCCGCCGTAGTAGACGCCGACCTCGCCGCCCTTGGCCGCGGACCTGTCGGTGATCACGAGGTCCTCGTACCCGTCCTTGTTGACGTCTCCGGAGCCTTCCACTCCGACGATGGTCTCGGGCAGCGCGCTGGACGGCCTGGTGAACGTCACGCCGGTGCGGCCGCCCCGCCAGTAGAAGATCCGGCCGCGCATCTCGTCGGCCTCCATGTTCGCGGTGCCGGAGGCGATCAGGTCGTCGTCGCCGTCGCCGTCGTAGTCCCCCGCCTCCACGCGCTCGACGACCGGGAAGGCGTCGTCGCCGTGGAGGTTCAGGCGCTGCTGCTTGGGGGCCCTGGTCCGGGTGAAGCCGTCGCCGGACAGGCTGACCGCGCCCCAGTAGGAGTGCGTGGCGATGTGCTGCTTGCCGTCGCCGTCGAAGTCGCCGACGACCACGTCCCCGCCGTAGTGGATGTCGTCCGCGCGCAGCGGGGCCAGGCTCAGACCGCCGTGCACGAGCCCGCCCCGGCCGCCCCACAGCACGGTCATGAGCCCGCGCTGCTCGTTCTCGCCCGGCACGCCGACGACCAGGTCCGTGTACCCGTCGCCGTCCAGGTCCCCGGTGTCCTGCGCGCCGCCGAACCGGTCGCGCTCCTCCGGCGCCCCCGGCACCTTCGCCGACGCCTGGCTGAGGAGCTGCTTGCGCCCGCCCGCGACACCGTCCTTCGACCCGTAGAGCACGGCCACGTGCCCGGCCTTCTTGACGCCGTTCACGGTGGCGTCGGGGGTCGCGAGGACCACGTCGCCATAGCCGTCGCCGTTGAAGTCGGCGATGTCCTTCGCGGCGGGCGCGGGCGCGGCGGCCGCCGTACCGGCCAGCGGAACCAGCAGCCCCGCGGCCGCCACGGCGGCCGTCGCCGCCGCCGTCAGGACACTCCGGCGCATTCTGTGCATATCAAGACGCTCCAATCCCCGAAAGCTACGCGTAGTTGACGCCCGGGCACCCGCAGGGGGTTGTACGGATGAACGGGGAAACCTGAGTACGCGTACTCAGGCGGCCGCCCCCGGCGGCGCGGACCATCAAAGCCATGCTGTGGTCCGACCCGGAGAACAACCCACCCAAGGACATGCGCGACATGCAGGCCAAAATGCGCCGCGCGGGCATCCTCCTGGCCGCAGCCATGATCGTCGCGATGCTGATCCTGGGCGTGCTCTGACCCGTCGAGCCCGTCCGGCACCCGCCCCGGGGCGCCACTACCCTGGCCCCATGAGTGATCAGCCCACCCGCCGCCTCGTCCTCGCCTCCCAGTCCCCCGCGCGCCTTGGCCTCCTGCGCCAGGCGGGACTCGCCCCCGAGGTGATCGTCAGCGGCGTGGACGAGGACGCCGTCACCGCCCCCACCCCGGCCGAGCTCGCCAAGGCCCTCGCCGAGGCCAAGGCCTCGGTGGTCGCCGCACGGCCTGACGTCAAGGGCGCCCTGGTCATCGGCTGCGACTCGGTCCTCGAACTGGACGGCCAGGCCCTCGGCAAGCCCGCCGACGCCGAGGAGGCCACCGCCCGCTGGAAGGCCATGCGCGGGCGCGCGGGCGTCCTGCAGACCGGGCACTGCGTGTACGACACGGCCACCGGGCGGCACGTGGCCGCGACCGCGTCGACGGTGGTCCGCTTCGGCGAGCCCTCCGACGACGAGATCGCCGCGTACGTCGCGAGCGGCGAACCGCTGCACGTGGCGGGCGCGTTCACGCTCGACGGCCGCTCAGCCCCGTTCATCGAGGGCATCGACGGCGACCACGGCAACGTCATCGGCCTCTCCCTGCCGATGCTGCGCCGCCTGCTGGCCGAACTGGGCGTCGGCATCACCGCGTTGTGGGCGGCCTAGCCGGGCGCGCGCCGGAGCGTCAGGCGGCCTGCGGCGCCCCGTCACCCGGGGCGCCCTGACCCTCGTACCGCCGCTCGTGACGGTCGTGCCGCTCATGGCGGTCGTACGCCAGCAGCGTCAGCACGATCAGCCCGAGCACCAGCATCACGCACGCGAACGCGCCCCAGCCCACCAGGCCCACCGCGAACGCCCCGAGCAGCCCGTGCGCCACGGCGGCGCTGATCAGCAGGGCGCGCCCGAAGCCGCCCGGGGCGCGGTCGCGCACGGCGGCGCGCGCGAGCTGCAGGCCGCACAGCGCGAGGTAGCAGCCGAAGACGCCGCCCGCGATCCACGTCGCGACGGTCATGGCGTGCGGGTCGAGCCCGGCGAGGGACATCTCCTGCTCCTCGACGACCAGGCCGAGGAACCAGTTGAGGAGCCCGACGCCGACCGCCTCCGCCCCGAGCGCGACCGCCCCCACCCACGCCAACGGCCTGCGCCCCACGGCACCCACCCACTCTCCACCGATGCGCGGCAACGCTGTTACCGCGAGTACGTCCGAGACATCGAGCACGCTACTTACGGGTAAACCGGGGGACAAGAGCCGCGCGGAAGGCAAAGATTCATTGGGCCATTCGTAGGGACTCCACAAAGAAAGACCTCGCGCCGCAGCGCTGCCTCACAGAGACCTTGACCACACCGGAGGGCTACGCTGCCGGGGAAGGACCCTGCGTACCACGGTGCGACAAGGGATTTCGGGGAACGGGCGGGCCTCGGATCACGCTCCGTGTGGGCAAGCTCACCAATGGGGACGGGTCGAAAGGGCGTGTCGGCAGTCCCTAAACTCGGCTTGTTTCAAGGAGGGAGCCATCGTGCGCAAGGTGCTCATCGCCAACCGTGGCGAAATCGCTGTCCGGGTCGCCCGGGCGTGCCGGGATGCCGGGATCGCGAGCGTTGCCGTCTACGCGGACCCCGACCGGGACGCACTGCATGTGCGGGCCGCAGACGAGGCGTTCGCCCTGGGCGGTGACACTCCCGCGACCAGTTACCTCGACATGGGGAAGGTCCTCGCGGCCGCCAAGGACTCCGGGGCGGACGCGGTCCACCCCGGTTACGGCTTCCTCTCCGAGAACGCGGAGTTCGCGCAGGCCGTCCTCGACGCCGGTCTGATCTGGATCGGCCCGCCGCCGCAGGCCATCCGGGACCTCGGTGACAAGGTCGCGGCCCGGCACATCGCGCAGCGCGCGGGCGCCCCGCTGGTGGCGGGCACCCCCGACCCGGTGGCGGGCGCCGACGAGGTCGTCGCCTTCGCCGAGGAGCACGGCCTGCCCATCGCCATCAAGGCGGCGTTCGGCGGCGGCGGCCGCGGCCTGAAGGTCGCCCGCACCCTCGAAGAGGTGCCGGAGCTGTACGAGTCCGCGGTGCGCGAGGCCGTCGCCGCCTTCGGCCGCGGCGAGTGCTTCGTGGAGCGGTACCTGGACAAGCCGCGCCACGTCGAGACCCAGTGCCTGGCCGACAGCCACGGCAACGTGGTCGTGGTCTCCACCCGTGACTGCTCGCTCCAGCGCCGCCACCAGAAGCTCGTCGAGGAGGCCCCGGCGCCGTTCCTGACCGAGGAGCAGAACGCCGAGCTGTACCGCGCGTCGAAGGCCATCCTCAAGGAGGCCGGGTACGTCGGCGCGGGCACCGTCGAGTTCCTCGTCGGCATGGACGGCACGATCTCCTTCCTGGAGGTCAACACCCGTCTCCAGGTGGAGCACCCGGTCACCGAGGAGGTCGCGGGCATCGACCTCGTCCGCGAGATGTTCCGCGTCGCCGACGGCGAGGAGCTCGGCTACGGCGACCCCGAACTGCGCGGCCATTCCTTCGAGTTCCGCATCAACGGCGAGGACCCGGGCCGGGGCTTCCTGCCCGCCCCCGGCACCGTCACCAAGTTCGCGGGCCCGTCCGGCCCCGGTGTCCGCCTGGACGCGGGCGTCGAGTCCGGCTCGGTCATCGGCCCGGCCTGGGACTCGCTGCTCGCCAAGCTGATCGTCACCGGGCGCACCCGCAAGGAGGCCCTGGAGCGGGCCGCCCGCGCGCTGGCCGAGTTCGAGGTCGAGGGCATGGCCACCGCCATCCCGTTCCACCGCAAGGTGGTCGCCGACCCGGCGTTCGCGCCCGAACTGACCGGCTCCGACGAGCCGTTCACGGTCTTCACCCGGTGGATCGAGACCGAGTTCGTCAACGACATCCCGCCGTTCGCCCCCGTGGGCGGCGACGCCGATGAGGAGGACGGCGACCGCGAGACGATCGTCGTCGAGGTCGGCGGCAAGCGCCTGGAGGTCTCCCTGCCCGCCGGCATGGGCATGTCCCTCGCGCGTACGGGCCTCTCGGCGGGCGCCAAGCCCAAGCGCCGCGCGGCGAAGAAGTCCGGCCCCGCGGCGTCCGGCGACAGCCTCGCCTCGCCCATGCAGGGCACGATCGTGAAGGTCGCGGTCGAGGAGGGCCAGGAGGTCAAGGAGGGCGACCTGATCGTCGTCCTGGAGGCCATGAAGATGGAGCAGCCCCTGAACGCCCACCGCTCCGGCACGGTCAAGGGCCTGCAGGCCGAGGTGGGCGCGAGCCTCACCTCCGGCGCGGTGATCTGCGAGATCAAGGACTGACGCGTCCTGGCGTGGGCGCCCTCCGCTGGCGTGGGCGCCCCGGGCCGCGGTTGCTCGGCCTCCGGCCTCGTCCTCAAGCGCCGGACGGGCTATAACTAGCTCGTCCGGCGCCCACAGCGAAGCCCGAACAGCCGGACGGAGGAGCGTATGCGTGCCGATGCCCAGCGCAACCGTCAGCGCCTGCTGAAGGAGGCCCGTTCCGCCTTCGCGGAGTACGGCACGGACACGTCCCTGGAGGACGTCGCCCGCCGCGCGGGCGTGGGCATCGGGACGCTGTACCGGCACTTCCCGAACCGGCACGCCTTGATGAGCGCCGTGTTCGAGGACGCGGTGAGCGATCTGCTCGCCCGCTCGCGGGAACTGCTCGGCTCCCCGCGGCCGTGCGCGGCGCTCGTGGAGTGGCTGCGGGCCATCGTGACGCACGCGGGCGAGTACCGGGGCCTGGCGCGGGCCCTGATGACCGTCTCGCGCGACGACAGCACCCCGCTGGCGCGGTGCAGCCGCCCCATGCGGGAGGCGGGGGCGGCCCTGCTCGCCCGTGCGCAGGCCGCGGGCGCGGTGCGCGCGGACGTGCCCATCGAGGACCTCCTCCAGCTGACCAACGCGATCGCGCTGGCCGCGGAGGAGACCCCCACCGACCCGCACCTGGCGGACCGCCTCCTCACCCTGACCCTCCAGGGCCTCAGGCCGCACTAACCCTCGCGGGGCGCCCCAGGCCCGCCCCTTCCCGAACCATGGGGCTCCGCCCCCTGTCACCCCCGCAAAGCAATCGGCCTTCGGCCTCGTCCTCAAACGCCGGACGGGCTAGAACCTGCCGGTTTCAGCCCGTCCGGCGTTTGAGGACGAGGCGCGAAGCGCCAACGCAGTTGACCGGTGCGCGCCCCGAGGGCTACCGCCGGCGGAGGTCCGCCACCCGGGCGGACCGCTCCCCCGCCGACGCCTCCCCCAGGACCGCCGCGCTCCGCAACTGCGACCCCGCCCCGGACGCCCCGGACCCGTGCCCCCGCCGCTGGCCGGGCAGGGGCACGTCCCTGCGGGGCTGACGGCCCGTGGGCACGGCGTCAACTCCGGGGGCCTGACCGGGGCCCGCCGCGCCACCGGCGACGGTGATCTGCACGCCCTGGTCGGCCAGGGCCTGCAGCTCCGTCGCCGCACGGTCGTCGTGGGCGGGCGGCTCGTCGGTGACGAGCCGGGTGATGATGTCCGTCGGCACGGTCTGGAACATCGTGTCCGTGCCGAGTTTGGTGTGGTCGGCGAGGACCACGACCTCCGCGGCGGCCTGCACGAGCGCGCGGTCCACGCTCGCCGACAGCATGTTGGAGGTGGACAGGCCGCGCTCGGCGGTCAGACCACTGCCCGAGAGGAAGGCGCGCGAGACCCTGAGGCCGTGCAGGGACTGCTCGGCCCCGCTGCCCACCAGCGCGTAGTTGGAGCCGCGCAGGGTGCCGCCGGTCATGACGACTTCCACCCGGTTGGCGTGGGCGAGCGCCTGGGCCACCAGCAGGGAGTTGGTGACCACGGTCAGGCCGGGGACCCGCGCGAGCCGTCGGGCCAGCTCCTGCGTGGTCGTACCGGCCCCGACGACGATGGCTTCGCCCTCTTCGACGAGACCCGCCGCGAGGTCGGCGATGGCCGTCTTCTCGGCGGACGCGAGATGTGATTTCTGCGGAAAGCCGGACTCCCGCGTGAATCCGCCCGGCAATACCGCACCGCCATGCCGGCGGTCGAGGAGTCCTTCTGCCTCCAGCGCGCGCACGTCCCGCCGTACGGTCACTTCGGAGGTCTGGACGACGCGGGCGAGCTCACGGAGCGATACCGCTCCGTTGGCCCGCACCATTTCGAGGATCAATTGGCGACGTTCTGCAGCGAACACGAAACTGACAGTAACCCCAACGACCGTCTGCTTTCAGCAGTTTGCGCCGAATTACAGAAGTTGTACGCACGACAGGGGTGGAAGTGGTATAGGGGTACTCCCGGCGACTATGCCGGACGAATGGTCGGCAACAGGCTGTGACCTGCGAAGAGTTGAATCCGGCCGCCGGAGGGATCACTTCCGGCAGCCGTCGGGGGTTCCCGGGGCCGCAGGGATCAGGCCTCGCCCGTCACCTTACGGGTGTGCAGCTGACGGGCCACCTCGGCGATCGACCCCGAAAGCGAGGGGTACACGGTGAAGGCGTTAGCGATCTGCTCCACCGTCAGATTGTTGTCGACCGCGATCGAGATGGGGTGGATCAGTTCCGAAGCGCGCGGCGCGACGACCACGCCGCCGACCACGATGCCCGTACCCGGACGGCAGAAGATCTTGACGAAGCCGTCCCGGATGCCCTGCATCTTCGCGCGCGGGTTGCGCAGGAGCGGCAGCTTGACGACCCGGGCGTCGATCTTGCCCGCGTCGACGTCGGCCTGGCTGTAGCCGACGGTGGCGATCTCCGGGTCGGTGAAGACGTTCGACGAGACGGTCTTCAGGTTCAGCGGGGTCACCGCGTCGCCCAGGAAGTGGTACATCGCGATGCGGCCCTGCATGGCGGCCACGGAGGCGAGGGCGAAGATCCCGGTGACGTCACCGGCGGCGTACACGCCGGGCGCCGACGTGCGCGAGACCCGGTCGGTCCAGATGTGCCCGGACTCCTGAACCTTGACCCCGGCCTCCTCCAGGCCCATCCCGCTGCTGTTGGGGATGGCGCCGACGGCCATCAGACAGTGCGTACCGGAGATGACGCGCCCGTCGGCGAGCGTGACCTCGACGCGGTCATCGACGCGCTTGACGGAGGCGGCGCGGGTGCGGCCCATCACGTTCATGCCGCGCCGCCGGAAGACGTCCTCCAGGACGGCCGCCGCGTCCGGGTCCTCGCCCGGAAGGACGCGATCGCGCGACGACACGAGCGTGACCCGGGACCCGAGCGCCTGATAGGCCCCCGCGAACTCGGCGCCCGTCACGCCGGACCCCACCACGATCAGCTCTTCGGGCAGTTCGTCCAGGTCGTACACCTGGGTCCAGTTCAGGATGCGCTCGCCGTCGGGCTGGGCGTCGGGGAGCTCGCGCGGGTGGCCGCCGGTCGCGATGAGCACGGCGTCGGCGGTGAGCCGCTCCTCGGACCCGTCGGCGGCGCGCACCACCACGGTCCGCGACCCGTCCATGGCCTGCTGGCCCTCGAGCCGCCCGCGCCCGCGAAGCACGCGCGCGCCCGCCCTGGTCACGGACGCGGTGATGTCGTGCGACTGCGCGAGCGCGAGCCGCTTCACCCGCCGGTTGACCTTGCCGAGGTCGACGCCCACGACACGCGCGGCCTGGTCGATGTGGGGGGTGTCGTCCTCGACGATGATCCCCAGCTCGTCATAGGACGAGTCGAAGGTCGTCATGACCTCGGCCGTCGCGATCAGGGTCTTCGACGGTACGCAGTCGGTGAGCACCGACGCCCCGCCCAGACCGTCGCAGTCGACGACGGTCACCTCCGCGCCGAGCTGGGCGGCCACCAGGGCCGCCTCATATCCGCCGGGTCCGCCGCCAATGATCACGATCCGAGTCACGTACTCCATTCTCCCGCACGGCCCGAGCGACGAGCGAGCGGGGGCGGACCGACACATCCAAAGCCCCCGGACGAGCCCAGATCCAGCCCGTCCGGCACCAGAGAACCAGCACGGTGATCCAGCCCGTCCGGCACGAGAGAACCAGCACGGTGATTCAGCCCGTCCGGCGTTTGAGGACAAGCGCGCAGCGCGGCGATCCAGCCCGTCCGGCGCTTGAGGACAAGCGCGCCAGCGCGGGAAACAAGCCCGTCCGGCGTTTGAGGACAAGCGCGCAAGCGCGAAGACCCAGCCCGTCCGGCGCTCAAGGACAAGGCGCGAAGCACCAGCAAAGCCGGGAATGGGGGCGCAGCCCCCAGAACGGCAACCGCGTAAGGCGCCCCCGCCAGAAAGTCGTACCCTCGACGACATGTCGCTCTACGCCGCGTACGCCGGCAATCTCGACGCGCGGCTCATGACGCGCCGCGCCCCGCACTCGCCGCTGCGCGCGACGGGCTGGCTGAACGGCTGGCGGCTGACGTTCGGGGGTGAGCACATGGGCTGGGAGGGCGCGCTCGCCACCATCGTGGAGGCCCCGCGCTCCCAGGTCTTCGTCGCGCTGTACGACGTGGCGCCGATGGACGAGGACTCCATGGACCGCTGGGAGGGCGTCGGCCTCGACATCTACCGCCGGATGCGGGTGCGGGTGCACACGCTGGACGCGGAGGAACCGGCCTGGGTGTACGTCCTCAACGGCTACGAGGGCGGCCTGCCCTCGGCCCGCTACCTGGGCGAGATCGCCGACGCCGCGGAGTCCGCGGGCGCCCCCCACGACTACGCGATGGAACTCCGCAAACGCCCGTGCTGATCCAGCGCGCAAGCGCGAGTATTCAGCCCGTCCGGCGTTTGAGGACGAGGCGCGGAGCGCCAATGGCTTTGAGCGGGGGCCCGGGGGCAGCAGCCCCCGGTTCGGGAAGGGGCGGGCCTGGGGCGCCCCGCGAGGCCCCACCCGGCGATCACCTTGTGGAAAACCACAACAACACGAATCGCATCCCGTGAGCATCATCATCTACGCGCGTAGGCCTTAACCGGCTACCCTCGTCGGCGTGAACGCTTCAGTTATTCCGGACGACATCCAGGGCGACCCCTACGCCGCCGCCGACGCCGCCGCCGCCCGCCTGCGCGAGCTGACCGGCGCCGAGACCCACGACGTCGCCCTCGTGATGGGCTCCGGCTGGGCCCCGGCGGTCGACGCGCTCGGCGCCCCCGAGGCCGAGTTCCCGGTCACCGAGCTCCCCGGCTTCCCGCCGCCCGCCGTCGCGGGCCACGGCGGCAAGATCCGCTCCTTCAAGGTGGGCGACAAGCGCGTCCTGGTCTTCCTGGGCCGCACGCACTACTACGAGGGCCGCGGCGTGGCCGCCGTCGCGCACGGCGTGCGCACCGCCGTCGCCGCGGGCTGCAAGACCATCGTGCTGACCAACGGCTGCGGCGGTCTGCGTGAGGGCATGCGCCCGGGCCAGCCGGTCCTGATCAGCGACCACCTGAACCTCACGGCGACCTCCCCGATCGTCGGCGCGAACTTCGTGGACCTCACGGACCTGTACTCGCCGCGGCTGCGCACCCTGTGCAAGGAGATCGACCCGACCCTCGAAGAGGGCGTGTACGCGCAGTTCCCCGGCCCGCACTACGAGACCCCGGCCGAGATCCGCATGGCCCGCACGATCGGCGCCGACCTCGTCGGCATGTCGACCGTCCTGGAGGCCATCGCGGCCCGCGAGGCGGGCGCCGAGGTGCTCGGCATCTCCCTGGTCACCAACCTCGCCGCGGGCATGACGGGCGAGCCGCTGAACCACGAGGAGGTCCTCCAGGCGGGCCGCGACTCCGCGACCCGCATGGGCGAGCTGCTCGGCAAGGTCCTCGGCCGTCTCTGAGCCCACCGCCCCGAGCCGTACGACCCCCTCACGGAGAGGCTGACCACACGTGCAGGACCACCAGGGACACCAGGACCTCCAAGGCCGCGAGGCGCTCCTCGCGCGGGCCCAGGCCTGGCTCGACGAGGACCCGGACGCGGACACCCGCGAGGAGCTGGCCAAGCTCATCGCGGCCGCGGACACGCCGGACGTCCTGGCCGACCTGGCCGACCGCTTCGGCGGCACGCTCCAGTTCGGCACCGCGGGCCTGCGCGGCGAGCTGGGCGCGGGCCCGATGCGGATGAACCGCGCCGTGGTCATCCGCGCGGCCGCGGGCCTGGCCGCGTATCTGAAGGGCAAGGGCCACACCGACGGCCTGGTCGTGATCGGCTACGACGCGCGCCACAAGTCGGCGGACTTCGCGCGCGACACGGCGGCCGTGATGGTCGGCGCGGGCCTGCGCGCCGCCGTGCTCCCGCGCCCGCTGCCCACCCCCGTGCTGGCCTTCGCCATACGGCACCTGGGCGCGGTCGCGGGCGTGGAGGTCACCGCGAGCCACAACCCGCCGCGCGACAACGGCTACAAGGTCTACCTGGGCGACGGCTCGCAGATCGTGCCGCCCGCCGACGGCGAGATCGCGGCCGAGATCGACGCGGTGGCCCGCCTCGCCGACGTCCCCCGCCCCGACAGCGGCTGGGAGACCCTCGACGAGGGCGTCCTGGAGGCCTATCTGGCGCGTACGGACGCCGTCCTGGCCGACGGCTCCCCCCGTACCGCCAGGACCGTCTACACGGCCATGCACGGCGTCGGCAAGGACACCCTCCTCGCGGCGTTCGCGCGGGCCGGCTTCCCCGAGCCGGTCCTCGTGGCCGCGCAGGCCGAGGCAGACCCGGAGTTCCCGACGGTCGCGTTCCCCAACCCGGAGGAGCCGGGCGCCATGGACCTGGCGTTCGCCACGGCCCGCGAGGCGCGCCCCGACCTGGTGATCGCCAACGACCCGGACGCGGACCGCTGCGCGGTGGCCGTGCCCGTGGACGCCGAGCGCTCCGAGTGGCGGATGCTGCGCGGCGACGAGGTCGGCTCGCTGCTCGCGGCGCACCTCGTGCGCGGCGGCGCGCGGGGCGCGTTCGCGGAGTCGATCGTGTCGTCGTCGCTGCTCGGCCGGATCGCCGAGAAGGCGGGCCTGCCGTACGAGGAAACCCTGACGGGCTTCAAGTGGATCGCCCGCGTGGAGGGTCTGCGGTACGGGTACGAGGAGGCGCTCGGCTACTGCGTGGACCCCGAGGGCGTGCGCGACAAGGACGGCATCACGGCCGCCCTGCTGGTCACCGAGCTGGCCTCGCGGCTGAAGGAGGAGGGCCGCACCCTCCTCGACCTCCTCGACGACCTGGCCGTCGAGCACGGTCTGCACGCCACCGACCAGCTGTCCGTGCGCGTCGAGGACGTGTCGCTGATCGCGGACGCGATGCACCGGCTGCGCGAGCTGCCCCCGGCGGAGCTCGCGGGCCTGCCCGTGACCCGCGCCGAGGACCTCACCCAGGGCACGGACAAGCTGCCGCCCACGGACGGCCTGCGCTACACGCTGGACGGCGCCCGCGTCATCGTCCGGCCGAGCGGCACCGAACCGAAACTGAAGTGCTATCTGGAGGTCGTGGTGCCGGTCGCGGACCGGGCCGCGCTGCCGTCGGCCCACGCGCGGGCGGCGGAACTGCTGACCGCCCTGAAGCGGGACTTCGCGGCGGCGGCCGGGATCTGACACCCCCGCGGCTCCACCCGTACGAGTGGTTCCACGCGGCAACTGACGCAGCGTGAAGGTGCGCTGCCGGTCACCCCAGGAAGGGTCCGACCGGTAGCGCACCTTTCGTTTCGCCACACCCGCTTGCCACGCCCTCACGCCACACCCGCTCGCCACACCCGTTTGTCACGCTCGTTCGTCACGCCCGGGAGCCGCAGTGCCGTACGGACCCCTCGCCCCCCTCTCCGGCCTCACCGCCGCCGCGCCGTCCCGCGTGCCGTCCTCGCGCCGCTCCCGTACCGCCCTGCGGCTGCCGCGCGGCCCACGCGCGCGGGTGGCCGACGCGCTGCGGCACGCGGCTCCCGCGCTCCTGGCGTACGCGGCCGTGCGCACCCTGGGCCTGCTGGTCTTCGCCTTCTGGGCGCGCCGCGAGCACCGGGGCGTCTGGCACCTCCTCGCCGAATCCTGGGACTGCGACTGGTACTTGAAGATCGCCGAGCACGGGTACGCGGACACGCTCGGCCACGCCTTCGACGCGAACAACCTGGCGTTCTTCCCCCTGTACCCGCTGCTGATCCGGGCGGGCGAGCACCTGCTGCCGCACCCGCGCGGGGCGGTGGGCCTGGGGATCGCGTTCGTCTGCTCGTTCCTGGCGGCGTGGGGCATCTTCAAGGTCGGCGACCGGCTGCACGGGCGGCGGGCCGGGGTCCTGCTCGTGACCCTCTGGGCGTGTCTGCCCGTCGCGCTCGTGCAGTGGATGGGCTACACGGAGTCGCTGTTCACGGCGCTCGCGGCGTGGTGCCTGTACGCGGTCCTCACCGGCCGCTGGGTGACGGCGGGGGCCCTTGCCGCCCTCGCGGGCCTGACCCGCCCCACGGGCGTCGCGGTGGCCGCGGCGGTCACGGTGACGGCGGCCCTGGCGCTGCGCCGCGGCTTCTCGGGGCGGGCCCTCGCCGGGGCGGTGCTCGCGCCGCTGGGCTGGCTCGCGTACGTCGGGTGGGTGGGGGTCCGGCTCGGCCGCTGGGACGGCTACTTCGCCGTGCAGAAGTGGTGGCACAACGAGTGGGACGGCGGCGTCGGCACCCTGCGCTGGGTGAAGAGCCTGTTCGTCGTGGAGCGCCCGCAGCTGTTCCTGGTCCTGGTGACGCTGGTCCTGTTCGGCTCCGTGGTGCTGTTCGCGGTATCGGTGGCGGGCCGCGCACAGCCGCTGCCGCTGCTGCTGTTCACAGGCCTGATGCTCGCGATCGTGCTCGGCTCCAGCGGTGTGTACTTCCCCCGGGCCCGCTTCCTGCTCCCGGCCTTCCCCCTGCTCCTCCCCCTCGCCGTCGCCCTGTCCCGGGCCCGAGCGCGGGTACTGGTACCGGTCCTCACCGGAGCGGCCCTGACCTCGGCGGCCTTCGGCGGCCACATGCTGCTGGTGTGGCTGGGCCCGCCGTGAGACACGCAAGCGCAAGATCCAGCCGCGCAAGCGCGAGTATTCAGCCCGTCCGGCGTTTGAGGACGAGGCGCGAAGCGCCAATGCCTTTGAGCGGGGGCCCGGGGGCGGCCAGCCCCCGGTTCGGGAAGGGGCGGGCCTGGGGCGCCCCGCGAGGGCTCAAGCGAAGCCGCCGGGGACCCTCCGCTCAGCCCACCCCAAGGAGGATCGCCAGCAGAACGGCCCCCGCGAGGCACGGCCCGAGGATCTCGTAGGCCCAGCGAACCACCGGCTCCCCCTGCGCGGACTCCGCCCCCTCACGCCGCTCGGAGATCTCCCGCAGATCGTCCATGGCCTGGTCACCGGGCGCCCGCAGATGACTGGCCGCCGCGGCGTCGTGCCGCACCTGGCTGGAGACGGGATCGCCGGACGCCACCTGCTGGGCGTGGCGCCGCGCGGCCCTCTTCCGGCCGCGCAGCGACACGGGGATGGCCCACAGCTGGTACTTGGTGCCGTCCTGCGTGAAGGCCTCGTTCGAGTACCCGGCGCGCAGCCCGGAGATCGCCCCCCAGGGGAGCGTGATCGTGCGGAACGGGTTGCGGACGCGCAGCCGGTCCTCGCTGGCGAAGACGGCGGGCCGCACGGTGAAGGCGACGACCAGCGGCACCGCGAAGAGCAGCCCCGCGAGGGCCAGCCAGGGGGTTCGCCCCTCGCCCCGGATCAGCGCGTCGACGGCCAGCCAGGCGCCGATCGCGAGCAGCAGGACGCCTCCGGCGATGGCTGCGTGGGACCGGTAGACGCGGTCCTTGTAGGCCGGGTCCTGCTCCGCCGGGGTGGGCTGCGGGTCGCTCGTCATACGGCTGATTCTGCCTGACGCGATGGCGCGGCCCGTGCGCGGCGGGGGTATGGGGATTGGTCCAGACCTAGTACGGTCAAGAGTTGTCATGTACGCCTAATCAACGGCGGGCGTCAGGACACGCCGCCGCCCCGCGCACCGCGAGGAGCCACCAGCACGCGAGACCTACCGATGCCCCCCGTACCTCTCGTACCTCCCGCACCTCCCGCACCTCCCGCACCTTCCGCACCTTCCGCACCTCCCGCACCTCCCGCACCTCCCGCTTCCCGAGGAGAGCCATGAGCCCCACCGCAAGGAGATCAAGGAGAACCCCCGGAGCCTTACCCGAAGCCCTGACTACAGCCCTGACCACAGCCCTGACCAAAACGTTCTCCAGAGCCGCGCACGGAGCGGCCAGGGCCCTGCGCCACCGGATGGTGGCCCTGCTCGCCGCCCTGCTGCTCCCCGTATCGCTGCTCACCGCGCTCACCGCACCCCCCGCGCACGCGGCGGGCACCCTCACCGCGGCCTTCAGCACGGAGGGCAGCGGCACGTCCTGGCAGGGCAAGTACGTCGTGCGCAACAGCGGCTCCGCCGCGTCCGCCAGCTGGACGCTGGAGTTCGACCTGCCGCCGGGCGTCACCATCAGCGGCCACACCCACGGCGAGGCGACCGTCTCCGGCAGCCACGTCACCGTGAAGAACGCGTACTACAACGGCCGGGTCCCGGCGGGCGGCTCCACCGAGCCGTACAGCTACACGTTCACGGGACGGGGCCCGGTCGGGACGCCGACGGGCTGCACGGTCAACGGCGACAAGTGCGACGGCACGCCGGACAAGCCCCCGACCGCGCCCGGCGCCCCGACGGTCACCACGGCCACGTCCCGCACGATCTCCCTGACCTGGCCCCCGGCGGGCGCGGGCGACTACCCGGTCACGAAGTACGAGGTCCTGAGCGGGACCACCGTGGTGGCGACCTCGGCGACGAACAGCGCGACCGTCACGGACCTGACCCCGGCGACGCGCTACACCTTCACCGTCCGCGCCAAGGACCGGCGCGACAACACCAGCCCGGAGAGTCCGCCGGTCACCGCGACGACCGTCGACCCGGCGACCGACCCGACCCCGCCGACCACGCCCGGCAATCTGCGCGCGACCGGCAAGACGCAGGTCTCGGCGAGCCTGGCCTGGGAGAAGTCGACGGACAACGTGGCCGTGGCCGCGTACGACGTCTACCGCGGCACCGCGCTGGCGAAGACGGTCCCGGCCTCGGCGACCACCGCGACCGTCGAGGGCCTGACCCCCGCCACGGCCTACACCTTCACCGTGAAGGCGCGTGACACCGCCGACAACGCCTCGCCCGCCTCCAACGCCGTGAACGTCACCACGGACGACGCGGCGGGCCCCGGCAACCACCTCAAGGTGGGCTACTTCGCGCAGTGGGGCATCTACGGCCGCCAGCACTTCGTGAAGAACCTGGACACGTCCGGGGCGGCCGCGAAGCTGGACGTCATCAACTACGCGTTCGAGAACGTCGACCCGGTCAACCACACCTGCCTGGCCGGAGTGGTGAAGGGCGTCTCCGGAAACCCGCAGGACCCGGACGAGGGCACCGGCGCGGGCGACGCCGAGGCGGACTACGGCCGCGCCTTCTCCGCCGCCCAGTCGGTGGACGGCGTCGCCGACGACGGCTGGGGCAAGCTGCGCGGCAACTTCAACCAGCTGAAGAAGCTCAAGGCCAAGCACCCGCACCTGAAGGTCGTGGTCTCGCTCGGCGGCTGGACGTTCTCGAAGTTCTTCGCCGACGCGGCGGCCACCCCGGCGTCGCGGGAGAAGTTCGTGAGGTCCTGCGTGGACGTGTGGATCAAGGGCAACCTGCCGGTCTACAACGGCGCGGGCGGCCCCGGCACCGGCGCGGGCGTCTTCGACGGCATCGACATCGACTGGGAGTGGCCGGGCTCCGAGGGCCACCCGGGCAATCACTTCAGCGCCGCCGACAAGAACAACCTCACCGCGCTGCTCGCCGAGTTCCGCAAGCAGCTGGACGCCACCGGCGGCAGCCACAAGCTCCTGACCGCGTTCACCCCGGCCGACCCGGCGAAGATCGAGGCGGGCTGGGACATCAGGAAGATCTTCGAGTACCTGGACTTCGCCAACGTCCAGGGCTACGACTTCCACGGCGCCGGAAGCGACAACTCCTGGGAGCCCAAGCGCACCGGCCACCAGGCGAACCTGCGCCGCGACGCCCAGGACCCGTACCCCTTCGACTTCAGCATGGAGAAGGCGATCCAGACGTATCTGGACGCCGGGGTCAACCCGCGCAAGCTCACCATCGGATTCCCGTTCTACGGCCGGGGCTGGAAGGAGGTCGCCGACGGCGGCGTCAAGGGCGAGTGGCAGGCGGCGAACGGCGCGGCCACCGGCCAGTTCCCCGAGGAGGCGGGCACCAGGGGCTACCACAACCTGATCACCAGCGTCCCGAACCTGACCGTCTACCACGACGAACAGTCCATCTCCACTTACGGCTACACCGGCAACAACGGCCAGTGGTGGAGCTTCGACGACACCTGGTCGATCGGCAAGAAGACCGAGTGGATCAGGTCCAAGGGCCTGCTAGGCGGCATGGTCTGGGAAATGTCCGGCGACACCCCCACCGGCACGCTGATGACGGCACTGGACAACGGCCTGAAGTGAGGTGACGTTCACGACTTCAAGCGCCGGGCAGGCTGATTCAGCCCGTCCGGCGTTTGAGGACGAGGCGCGAAGCGCCAATGGCCGTAAGCGGGGGAACGGGGGCAGCCGCCCCCGGAGCGGGAAGGGGCGGGCCTGGGGCGCACCCGCGAGGCCCCACCCCACCGCCCCCTGTACAGGCCGCTACGCGCGTAGATATGCTCCCCTCGTGACTATGCCGACGACGACACCACCCCCACGGACCGCAGCGCCCGCAGGGCACCCCCTCGCCGACGTCACCACGTCGGCGTCCACGCTGCGCCGCTTCCTGCACGGGCTCCCCGGCGTGGACGCGGTCGGCCTGGAGGCGCGCGCGGCCGGGCTCGGGACCCGCTCGATCAAGACCACGGCGAAGGCGTACGCCATCGACCTGGCCATCTCCATGATCGACCTGACGACCCTGGAGGGTGCCGACACCGCGGGCAAGGTCCGCGCGCTCGGCGCCAAGGCCGTCCACCCGGACCCGACGGACCGCGCCACGCCCCGCACGGCCGCCGTCTGCGTCTACCCGGACATGGTGGCCACCGCCAAGGAGGCCGTCGCGGGCACGGACGTGAAGGTCGCCTCGGTCGCCACGGCGTTCCCCGCGGGCCGCGCCCCGCTGGAGCTGAAGCTGGCGGACGTCCGCGCGGCCGTCGCGGCGGGTGCCGACGAGATCGACATGGTCATCGACCGCGGCGCGTTCCTCTCCGGCGACTACCTGAAGGTGTACGAGGAGATCGTCGCCGTCAAGGAAGCCTCCCAGCACGCGCGCCTCAAGGTCATCTTCGAGACCGGTGAGCTGTCGACGTACGACAACATCCGCCGCGCGAGCTGGCTCGGCATGCTCGCGGGCGCGGACTTCATCAAGACCTCCACCGGCAAGGTCGGCGTGAACGCCACCCCGGCCAACACGCTCCTGATGCTGGAGGCGGTGCGCGACTTCCGCGCGCAGACCGGGGTACAGGTCGGGGTGAAGCCCGCGGGCGGCATCCGC
Source organism: Streptomyces sp. NPDC043996 (assembly GCF_056435225.1). NCBI lineage: Bacteria > Bacillati > Actinomycetota > Actinomycetes > Kitasatosporales > Streptomycetaceae > Streptomyces > Streptomyces sp. NPDC043996. Next base: position 539,505 of record NZ_JBWKEY010000001.1, read on the forward strand.
ACGTCCAAGGACGCCCTCAAGTTCCTGGTCCTGGTGAACGAGACCGCGGGCGCGGACTGGCTGGATAACCACTGGTTCCGCTTCGGCGCGTCCAGCCTCCTCAACGACCTGCTGATGCAGCGCCAGAAGCTGGCCACCGGACGCTACTCCGGTCCTGACTACGTGACGGTGGACTGATCACCATGGCATCGATTTTCGAGTACGCACCGGCTCCCGAGTCCCGCTCGGTCGTCGACATCGCCCCCTCCTACGGCCTGTTCATCGACGGTGAGTTCACCGACGCGGCCGACGGCAAGGTCTTCAAGACGGTCTCGCCGTCGACCGAGGAGGTCCTGTCCGAGGTCGCGCGGGCCGGCGCGGAGGACGTCGACCGCGCGGTGCGGGCCGCCCGCAAGGCCTTCGAGAAGTGGTCCGCGCTTCCGGGCGCCGAGCGCGCGAAGTACCTCTTCCGCATCGCCCGCATCATCCAGGAGCGCTCCCGCGAGCTCGCCGTCCTGGAGACCCTCGACAACGGCAAGCCGATCAAGGAGACCCGCGACGCGGACCTCCCCCTGGTCGCCGCGCACTTCTTCTACTACGCGGGCTGGGCCGACAAGCTCGACCACGCCGGATACGGCGCGAACCCGCGGCCGCTCGGCGTCGCGGGCCAGGTCATCCCCTGGAACTTCCCGCTCCTGATGCTGGCCTGGAAGATCGCCCCGGCCCTCGCGACGGGCAACACGGTGGTCCTCAAGCCCGCCGAGACGACCCCGCTGTCCGCCCTGTTCTTCGCGGACATCTGCCGCCAGGCGGGCCTGCCCAAGGGCGTCGTCAACATCCTCCCCGGTTACGGCGACGCGGGCGCGGCCCTCACCGCCCACCCGGACGTGAACAAGGTCGCCTTCACCGGCTCCACGGCCGTCGGCAAGGAGATCGCCCGTACGGTCGCGGGCACGGACAAGAAGCTCACCCTGGAGCTGGGCGGCAAGGGCGCCAACATCGTCTTCGACGACGCCCCCATCGACCAGGCCGTCGAGGGCATCGTCACGGGCATCTTCTTCAACCAGGGCCAGGTCTGCTGCGCGGGCAGCAGGCTGCTCGTCCAGGAGTCGGTCCAGGAGGAGCTGCTCGACCGCCTCAAGGGCAGGCTCAGCACGCTGCGCCTCGGCGACCCGCTCGACAAGAACACGGACATCGGCGCGATCAACTCCGCCGAGCAGCTGGCCCGCATCACCGCGCTCGCCGACCAGGGCGAGGCGGAGGGCGCCGAGCGCTGGTCCCCGGCCTGCGAACTGCCCTCCTCCGGTTACTGGTTCGCCCCGACGCTGTTCACGAACGTCACCCAGGCGCACACCATCGCCCGCGACGAGATCTTCGGCCCGGTGCTCTCGGTCCTGACCTTCCGCACCCCCGACGAGGCCGTGGCCAAGGCGAACAACACGCAGTACGGCCTGTCCGCGGGCATCTGGACGGAGAAGGGCTCGCGCATCCTCGCGGTCGCGAACAAGCTCCGCGCCGGGGTCGTCTGGGCCAACACGTTCAACAAGTTCGACCCGACCTCGCCGTTCGGCGGCTACAAGGAGTCGGGCTTCGGCCGCGAGGGCGGCCGCCACGGCCTGGAGGCGTACCTCGCCCCGTCGAGCCCGAAGGGTGAGCGATAAATGAGCAGCGTCGAGAAGTCCGAGCGCTTGTCTGTTTTCAAGACCTACAAGCTGTACGTGGGCGGCAAGTTCCCGCGTTCCGAGAGCGGCCGGGTGTACGAGGTGACCGACTCGAAGGGCAACTGGCTGGCCAACGCACCGCAGTCGTCCCGCAAGGACGCGCGGGACGCGGTGGTGGCGGCGCGCAAGGCGTTCGGCGGCTGGTCGAACGCGACGGCGTATCTGCGCGGCCAGATCCTCTACCGCGTGGCCGAGATGCTTGAGGGCCGCCGCGAGCAGTTCGTGCGGGAGGTCGCCGACGCCGAGGGCCTGTCGAAGTCCAAGGCCGGGGCGATCGTCGACGCGGCGATCGACCGCTGGGTCTGGTACGCGGGCTGGACCGACAAGATCGCCCAGATCGCGGGCGGGGCGAACCCGGTCGCGGGCCCGTTCTTCAACCTGTCCACGCCCGAGCCGACGGGCGTGGTGGCCGTGGTCGCGCCGCGCGACTCCTCGTTCCTCGGCCTGGTGTCCGTGCTCGCCCCGGTGATCGCGACGGGCAACACGGCGGTGGTCATCGCCTCCGAGGAGTCCCCGCTGCCCGCCCTGTCCCTCGGCGAGGTCCTGGCCACGTCGGACGTGCCCGGCGGCGTCGTGAACATCCTCTCCGGCAAGGCGGCGGAGCTCGCGGCCCCGCTGGCGGCGCACCAGGACGTGAACGGCATCGACCTCGCGGGCGCGGGCCCTGACCTGGCCAAGGAACTGGAGGTCGCGGCGGCGGACAACCTGAAGCGCGTCCTGCGTCCACAGGCTGTGGACAGCGCCTGGACCGCGGCCCCGGGCACGGACCGCCTCACCGCCTTCCTGGAGACGAAGACGGTCTGGCACCCCACGGGCTCCCTGGGCGCCTCCGGCTCGGCCTACTGAGCCGCCCGCCCACCTGTTCCACCCCGCGCGCCCATCCGCCCCGAACGGCGGGTGGGCGCGCGGTGCGTCCGGCCGCGGGTCAGCCGGGGAGCGCGCCCGTCACCGTGCCGAGCACCGGCAGGTCCTTGAGCGCCCCGCCCTGGGTCACCGGCCCCGTCGCCGCGGCCGTGGTGAGCGGCTTGAAGTCGGCGACCTGGGTGCCCACCGCGTTGTCGAGGGGGTCCACTCCCGTGCCCGCGAGCGGGTCGAGCTTCAGCCGCTTGGCGGGCCCTGCGACACCCGCCGTGGCGCTCTCCACGGCCTGCGTCAGGGCCGTCCCGGCCGCCGCCGCGTCCACGCTCCCGACGCCTTCCGCCCGCGAGGTGACGGGCGGCGGCGCGGCGCTCGCGTCGAGGGCGCCCACGCCGAGCGCCGCGCCCGCCGCGGACACGGCGATGCCCGCCCGCAGGAGCGCCCTCGCGGGGGCGGAGGACGCCGCGGGCGCGGCGTTCCGCGCCTGGGACCGGGCTGGGTTTCGCGCCATCTGGACCACCTACCGATATCTCTGTGTGTAATCACAAGCACACGCAGAGTAGTTGACGCGACGCATCCACACCAAAGGCCGCGCGGCCATGGCCCCAGGGCCCTTCTGAACGGGCCCTAGGAGTCCAGATAGCGCAGCACGGCGAGGACGCGGCGGCTGTAGGCCGAGGTCCGGGTCAGACCGAGCTTCTCGAAGATCGTGTTGATGTTCTTCTCCACCGTGCTCTGCGCGATGTGGAGCTTCTCGCCGATGGCCGCGTTGGTGTGCCCCTGGGCCATCGCCGCGAGCACCTCGCGCTCGCGCGGCGTCAGTGTGGCGAGGGGGTCGACGTGGGTGGTGCGGGCGAGGAGCTGGCGTACGACTTCGGGGTCGATGGCGGCGCCGCCCGCGTGCACCCGCTCCAGGGACTCCAGGAACTCCTCGACCTGGGCGACGCGGTCCTTGAGCAGATAGCCCACGCGCGCCGAGTCGCTGGCGAGCAGCTGGGCCGCGTACCGCTTCTCGACGTGCTGGGAGAGCACGAGCACGCCCACCCCGGGGTGGCGCGCGCGGATCTCCAGGGCCGCGCGGATGCCTTCGTCGGTGTGGGTGGGGGGCATGCGGATGTCGGCCACGATCACGTCGGGGGCGTGTTCCTCCACGGCCTCGACGAGGGCGGCGCCGTCGCCGACCGCCGCGAGGACCTCGTGGCCCTCCTCGGTGAGCAGGCGTACGAGCCCCTCGCGCAGCAGGGTCGAGTCTTCGGCGAGGACTAGGCGCACGGGAGCTCCGCGGTGATGGTGGTGGGCCCGCCCACGGGACTGTGGACGCGCAGGTCGCCGTCGAGGGCGGCGGCCCGGCGGCGCAGCCCGGACAGGCCTGTGCCCTCCGGGTCCGCGCCGCCGCGGCCGTCGTCCTGGACCTGGACGACGACCGTGCCCCCGGCCTGGCGGACGCTGACGTGGATGCGGCCGGCACCGGAGTGCTTGGCGGCGTTCGTGACGCACTCGGACACCACGAAGTAGGCGGCCGTCCGCGTCGTCGGCTCCAGCTCCGCGGCGATCCCGTACTCGATGCGCAGCGGAATGCCGCAGCGTTCGGCGACCCCGGCGAGCGCCTCCTCAAGGCCGAGGCTGTCGAGGGCCGACGGGTAGGCCCGCCAGGCCACCTCGCGCAGTTCGCCGAGGACGTCCTGGGCGTCCTTGTGGGCCTGCCGCAGCAGTTCGGCGGCCTTGCCGGGGTTGCGGTTGGCGCGGCCGAGCAGCATCGCGAGGGCCACCAGGCGCTGTTGTACGCCGTCGTGCAGGTCCCGCTCGATGCGGCGGCGCTCGGCGTCGACGACCTCGACGATGCCCGCCCTGCTGGTCGCGAGCTCCGCGATGCGCCGCTGGAGGAGCTCCCGCTCGGAGGGCCCGAAGCACTTCCTGGCCTGCCGCCGGTCGGCCGCGGCCAGCGAAAGCAGCCCTTGGACGTCGAGGAAGAGCAGGACGCCGCCGAGCAGCACCTGCCCCAGGAGCTCGCCCGCGCGGGTGCCGCCGCGCACGACCCCGTCGGCGAGCAGCGCCGCGAGGACCACACCGACGCCGAGCAGCCCGGCCACGACGGCGGACAGCAGTCCCGTACCGATGCGGGCGGCGAGGTACGGCAGGTCGTTGCGGGGGTCGTGGGCGGCGGGAAAGGAGTCGCCGAAGAACGCGGTCCGCCGCCGCCGCTCGAGCGCGGTGAGCCGCGCGGCGCCCGCGGCGAGGGACCGGCGGGCCGCGGGCCGGGTGCGCGGCCACAGCAGGGCGGGGGCGAGGGCGAGGCCGACGGTCAGGAAGTACAGCCCGGCGAGCAGGCTGGTGGGGATGCCGAGCAGGAGTCCGGCCGCCTGGCGGGTCCCCGGCGCGGGGGTCTCCGGCCCGGGGCCCGCCGTCACCGGGGCCTCGGCCCTGGCCTGGGCACTGCCGTCGGACGCCTCCCCCCACACGGTTGCCGACCCTAGCGGCGCCGCGTCCGGCTGGGCAAGATCACCACTGGCGTACGGGCCCCCGGCCATCAGGACCGCCGGTGCTGGGCCCGCCGCCCGCGGCTGAGACGGGAGCCGATGAACGCGAGCACCGCGAGCAGCACCAGGACGAGGACGGCCTTCGACAGGACGCCCACATAGCCCTCGACCAGCTCCCACTGGTCGCCCAGCCAGTAACCGGCGAGCACAAGGACCGAGTTCCAGATCAGGCTGCCCGCGGCCGTCAGCGCCAGGAACACCGCGAGCCCCATCCGCTCAACGCCCGCGGGCACCGATATCAGGCTCCGGAAGATCGGCACCATGCGGCCGAAGAACACCGCCTTCGTGCCGTGCCGGGCGAACCAGTCCTCGGTCCGCTCCAGGTCCGAGACCTTCACCAGCGGCAGCCTCGCCCAGATCGCGTGCATCCGCTCGCGCCCGATTAGCGCCCCGATCCAGTACAGCGCGAGCGCCCCCACGACCGAGCCCAAGGTGGTCCAGAACAGCGCGGACGCCAGACTGAGCACACCCTGTCCGGCCGCGAACCCCGTCAGCGGCAGAATCACCTCGCTCGGCAGCGGCGGGAACAGGTTCTCCAGGGCGATGGCCAGGCCGGCTCCGGGGCCGCCCATCCGGTCGACGAGATCGGCGGCCCACCCGGCGATGCCACCGGCGGGCTCTTCGGACAGGGCCAGGATCGTGGACCGCATGCAGCACCTCAGAAGTTCGGTGGAGGGGAGGGAAGCGACGGTGGCACGATCGCGCCACCCGCTGTCCACCAGCCTAAAAACCCGAGGTCACACCCACCACGGGGGAATCCATCCACCCTCGCACGGTCAACCGCGGGCCCCACCCTGCGGAAAACCACACCCTCAGACCGGGCGAAACCCCCGGCCGCGACGAGACATTCCCATCAAACACCGCCCCACCGGGTCGTTTCCCCGCCGGGATGCCTCACACTGGTCTCTCGTGAGTTCCCATGTTCCGGAACTCACGCTCAAGAACTGCTTCTGACCTGCGGAAATCCGCTCAAGGCCGTCCGATCCGGTGCACACATGTGCGCACCGAAATAGCGGGGGACCTCGACTCAAGGGACGCACGCCGCCAGCACGTCGCTCCGACGGCAAGCGACGACCCCTCGACCGTGTGCACGTACCGGCGAGGGCCACGCGGTGCCCTAAGGACCAGTGACAGCAGGGGTGTCCTTCGAGGTGCATCGGGGAGCGGATGCGACCGGTTCCATGCTGGTGCCACCGACGGAATGGGCTTGCCCAGGTGACGAAACGCGGTCGACGGTCGGCCGGGCATCACGGCTCTGCCTGCGCCCGCACCGCAGCTGGCTCCCGTTAGCGGTCATCACCCGGGATCACGGACACAGCCGCGCGGGATCGACGCCTGACGGAAGCCACGTTCCCGCAGGTCAGTCAATTCCGTCGGTGGCCCTGCTGGGCACGGCAGACCGGCCGCCGTGAGACTGCCGCCAACCCGTACGGGCCAACCGCCGCGCCCCGCTTCCGGGCTGCCTCCCTGCCGGGGCGGACGCACCGAGGCACCGTGCCAGCGCACCTGTACGGGTGTCAGCTCGCCCATGACGTGATCCCCCACCTGGGCTGGGGAACTGACAGCCCGACGATCTGCCACACCTGCGACAACCACTCCTGTCAGCAGCCTGAACACCTGCGGCTCGGCATACCGACCGAGAACCGGGCCGAGTGCCTGGAGCGACGACGCGACCCCACTAGTCCTCTGGCGGATCTCCGCAGACCCGCCGGACGCGCGCGACGTCGCCGCCGCGGTACGTGCGGGGCTCGCACTCAGGGAGTCCGACTTGAGATCACCCGTCGGATCAGAGCGGCAGCGGCGGCGGGCAGACCGTTGAGCCTGTGGTGAGCACGGGGCTTCGGATTTGTCAGGAACCCCCGGTCATCTTGGTGTCAAGCTGGACGATAGTCGGCTTCCGGCCGGTCGCGAGATCGAGTTCGCTGAACTCCCACTCCGCGATCCGAGTTCCTTTGGGCACTCGGTAGATGAACTTCATCTTGTCCTTGAATCCAGGCTGAAGCTGATCATTACAATCAGGGTTTCCCGAAACCTTGTATAGGTCATCAATGGTGTCGTAGCGGCGTCCTTCGATGTCGATCAGAGCGTTGACGATCGGGAGGCTGCAAGTCAGATCCATGCTCTGCTTTGCGTCGTTGAAGACGACCGTCGTCAGGGTGACGAACTTCGCGCCATCACCAGCCTCCTTTCGGCCAGCGATCAGCGTGATGGCATCTGCCTCATGGACATGATTAATGGTGACAACCGCGCCGCCGCTACGGGCTTGTTGACCGATCTTGTATTCCGCGGACCTACTCGGCGAGGGGGACGGAGATTGGTCGGTCTCTGGACTTTGCGGTGGGCGCGTGTCCTGCCAGATCGACGGAGACGGCGCAGAACCATCGGAGGATAGATCTTCCTTGCCACTGGTGTCGGATGTGATGGCGTAGACGAGGCCGCCTACGGTCGCCAGCAAGACGCCTGCGAGGCAGATGGACGCCGTCCTCCACGGGTTCCGGTGGGCCTTAGGCGGAACGCTCGGCGCTGGAGGTAAGGAAGTGTTGGGATCAGGAGTGGGAGCGGACAACGAGGAATGCCTCTCTGCGGGTGAGTTGAGCGTCACTCAGGCAGGTGACGGGACTGGCTATATGGCTAGGCTGTAGCTGGTCTTCACTGGAGTAATGGAGTAGTTAGAGGGCAGTCGGCGGTCAGGTGTCGCAGCCGATTCCGTCGCCGTCGCGATCCAGGTGGGGGGCGTATCCGGGCTGGCCTCGGTGGATGGGGGCGGCGCCTGCGGCGCGTGCGGCGTCACAGTTGCGGTAAAAGGCGCCGCCACCTCCGCCAGTGCTGGACGAGCCGCCCGAGGAAGAGTCGCCGCCGGTGCTGCCGCCGCTGGTGTTGGTGTTGCGGTCGTCAGTACGGTCGCGATAGTCGGGGTCTCCATCGTCGTCCTTGTCCGGGAGGTCGGGGAAGTCCTCACCGGCTGTGGGGCAGCCGTTCGACGGCTTCGAGACGCGCAGCTTCGCCGTGCCAATCTGGTCGACCTTCCCGCCCTTTGCTGGATGCTGTGAGCAGACCGTCCACGCGTCGTACTTGCCCTCTGCGGGCAATGTGTCGTTGCTGTACGCGGCTACGGCTTCGACATCCTCGGCGGGGACGCCCAGGTCGGTGACGGCCCTGTGCGCATCCTTGAAGGTCTTGCCGGTCACGTCCGGCATGACGGGCCAGGGAATCGCTCCGCCATCCGCGCTGGGGCACTTCTCGTCGGCCTTGACCGCCGCGAAGTCGATGCCCTTGCCGTCGCCGGGTAGGCTGCTCGTCCTCTGGAAGCAGACGACCCAGGCGGAGTGCATCCAGATGGATCGCTTCTGATCGGAAGCGTCGTGGGAGCCGACCGTGAACCCGGCCGCCTTGGCCCGGGCCTGGGCCTCCTTGAGGTTCCGGCCGGTGTAGTCGGCCGTCTTCACAGCCTTGGCGGTGGGGGCGTCGTCACGGTCAGGAGACGCTGCCGACTTCGGCTTCGCTGAGGTGCTGGTGTTCTTCCCGTCGTCGGTGTCGGGCAGGCACATCCCGCACAGGACGACGGCGGCGATGGTCACCCCGATCTTTCCGCCCTTGGGCCACGCACCGAGCCAGACGAGGGTGATCGCGGCGAGCAGAGCGAGGACACCGAGGCCGCTCCAGATCAAGGTGAGGACCGGGACAGTGGCGAGCGCGGCGATACGGGCTGAGTTAGACCTCCACCACTCAGGCCGGGCCGCCGGGGGTGCGGGGTAGGGGCGGTTGTACGGGTTCACGTGCGCTTCGCTCGCATCTGTTGGGGGTTTGGAATGGACCCGCCCTTGTCTCCCGGGCCGGCTCGATGGACTAGCGGGGACCGGAGAGTCGAACTGGCCGGCGGGTGGCCGGAGTGTGCGGCCCGGAGCGTTGACTGAGGGCTCATGCGGTGGCCTTCCTGCTCGGGGTGACAGGGTCCAGTGACGAGCGGGGCGCTGCGGGCGAGTTCGTTGACGGTGCACCGGCTGGTCTACCCGAAGGGCAGAGGGAACAGCGCGGCCGGAGGGCGGGTATCGGTGGGCGGCTGAGCACAAGGTCGGCCTGGAAGGTGAAGCCAGGCTTCACGGGCAGCGGGCCGAGTTCACACGGTCGGCGGCCTGGCCGATGGCCTCGGTATTCGGCCGTCACATCACGTGTGTCCTCTGCTGACAGACCCTTCTTACCGCATGTCTTACCGCATGCTGTGCATGGTCCGCGGCGTCCGCCCGATGTCATGGCACGGCTGGGCAGCGAAATGAATCCCGGCTCTCTGCCCACGGTGTCGCGGATCAACCGCTCTCGTGGCCTCGCATGGCCGGGAGCAGGACGTCGGCCAGGGCGGCGATGTCGGCGGCCATGTCGATGTCGGGTTCCAGGAGCCACTGCAGTTGCAGGCCGTCGGTCACGGCGATGAGGATCCGGGCCGCGCGCTCCGGCGTCATCACCCCAGCGCCGGAAGGGCGTGCTGGGGTGCCGGAATGGGTGGCCGTGGCCTCATCCAGAAAGGTGGACAGGGCCTGGCGGTGGCGGGCGTAGCGGTCGGTGAAGAAGGCATGGGCGGGGTGCTCGGGTTCGGCTGCTGCTGCGGCCAGGTCGACGAAGAGCTTGACGAGCCCGGGGGTTGAGGCGTTGTCGGCCAGGATCCGCAGGCTGGCCTCTCCCTGATTGGCGAGCCCGCTGTAGGCCTGCTCGGCCGCAGCGTCCCGCGCCTCCAACACCGCCGTGAGGAGTGCCTCCCTGCTGCCGAAGTGGTGCAGGACTCCGGCGTCGGTCATATCGACCCGCTGGGCGATGTCACGGACCGACACCTTGCGGCTGCCCGCCTCGGCGTAGGCGGCCAGGGCCGCGTCGATGATCTGCTGCCGCTTCGCCGTGGTCTTGGCGTAGGGCCCCCTGGGCTTACTCATGAGCGGATCCTACAATCGAAAACCTTGAACAACAATGTTTTGGGTGGTTAGGGTGAGCCGCACCCTGCTGAAGCGGGTGCCGCAGGCTCGGATCCTGTCGGGGTGCAGAGAAACATCAGGTCAAGGGCCCTGTCGCCCGATGAGAGGACACCCATGAACGCACCCCGCCAGCCACACGATCAATCGATACCGCACGATGCCTTCACAGCCCTCTTTCTCCCGATGGGCATCGCATGTGCAATCGCCAGCTTTCTCGCCCTCGCCGCTCTCGGTGCCCTCATCGAAGGTGAGCTTGCGGGCTCTCTCATGTGTCTGGCACTAGCTACCGCGGTCGGCTACGCCGCCTGGCGCCTCTACTGGCCGGGTATACGGCGGGAACACGCGCTGAAGCGGTGGACAGCACGTCAGACCGTGGATGACTTCGAGCGCTACCGGGCCATGTACCGGTCCGCCACCGCCATCTGCCGCAGCCTGACCGATACCGCCCGCGGCATGCGGGGCGCCCTGGACGCGGCCATGGTCGCCGACCCCACGCATGACACCATCACCCGCGCCCGGAGCATCGACACCATCTCGACCACCCTCGACCGGATCGTCACCATCCTCGACATCGGCACTCGTGCCGCCGCCCACGGGGACGTTCACACACTCCTCCACGGCGTCGCCGAGGTCGAGCAGCTCGCCGCCAGCGTCGGCCGCGCCGCCGCGGAGTTGAGCACCACCGGAAACAGCGACGACGTCGACGGTATCGTCGAGCGGCTATGGAGCGCTCTCGGGGTTCTAGACGAACTCCGCGCCGTCACACCGCGCTGACCTGCTGGCGCTGGCCATTAGAGCTGGAGGTTCGGCTCCGGTCAGACCTGTTGGCACCGCTTGGACCACTGACAGCAGGCCATTCGCGCCGCGCGTCGGAGACAACGTCCGACGCCGGCCTCCTGCCGACCCCCAACCCGCAGCCCCCACGGGGCAGTTCGCTGTACGCTCGCGGACGAAATCGACAACATGCGCGCCACCGCGTCGAGCGTCAGGAAACTGAGCGGCCACATGGCGTTCGTCGCCCGGATCGTCGAGGGCGACGTCCCGCTCGCCCGAAGCTTCGACCGGGGCGACCCATGGGGAGTCGCAGCGCGCGACACCGATCGCCAGGACTACGGTGGCCCGGCCATCGTGCCCACCTTGTGGCAGCCACTCCACCTCGCGCGAAGCGCCGCGCACCACCAGGTAGCGGGGCAGGAGGACGAGAACATCACGTACCCGGAGGCGATGGCGGGGATCGGGATCTGGGAGTCCAAGGCCGCGTCCCTCAGGCGACGCCGTGACCGGGACGCAGCAGTCGACGCAGAGTACTGCGGCGTACGTGCGACCGGTGAGGGTGAGCTGTGCCGTACGAACAACGGTCGCATCTCCGAGAAGCCCCACGGCGGCCGTCAGCGGGAGGCCGAAGAAGTGATCGACGCCCGGCTCGGTGCCCTTGGCGACCATCCGGTCGCCGTGCCGGATGCCCGGTAGAGATCTCCCCGCAGGAAGCGCGACGGCCCGCTCCTCGCCCGGAGCCGGCCGTGTGATGCCGTAGCACACGGCGGGCCGCTGGATAGTCCTCGGTGAGCTTTGGGGAAGCAACACGCAGAAGATCCGACGGATGCACTCATTCGCTGTGCAGTGCCGGAGCCCAGGGACGAACATGTCCCCATGCCCGAGGCGATATGGATCAAGTTGATTGGCACACTGCCCAGTTTCTTCTGGGCGACCTTCGCCACCGTCGTCTATCTGACGTTACGAGGGACGATCATCCAGAAAATGGTCCCGAGGGTCACTGCACTGCGGGCTCTCGGAATCGAGGTGGAGATGGCTGGTCAACTACTCGACGAAGCCGCCGAGGACAGTGATACCCCCGTGACTCCTAGTGTGAAGCGTGGAGTCCTGAACAGACTTGACCACGCGGCTGCCACATTGAAGGGCGGCAGGATCCTCTGGATTGACGACCACCCCGAGAACAACAGTGCCTTGATCAGTCTTTTCCGCTCCCTGGACATGGTCGTAGACACGGCTCGTTCGACCAGAGAGGGGTTGGCCTCGCTGCGCCGTGGCTCCTACGACATCCTCCTCAGCGACATCGATCGTGACGGAGACCCTCAGGCGGGGATCCACATGCTGCGCGAGTTGGAGAGGAGGGAGATCGATCTCCCCGTCGTGGTGCACTCGGTGAACTTCGACTCTGAACTCGGAGTGGATCGTCGCATCTTTGCTGCAACCCATCGTCCAGTTGAAATTGTGCACTACGTAATCGATCTGATGGAACGAGTCAGGTTCGGGTCACCGGAGTTCTGAGGTCGGTTGAGCAACTCTACGCCGCAACTACTGCTGAACGTGACCCCACCGAGCCCTGCCTCCCCCCGGCAGGATGAGCGGTTCGGTGAGGTGAGGATCATTCCGGCTTGCTTGGGTGTACCTGCAGCTTGGACGCGGCAGGCAAGGTCGAATACGTCCAGAGCAGCAGCCCATTGGTAGCGGCCCGTAGCTTCTCCGCAACCTCGCGCGCTTCGCCCAGCTCTTCATGCGGGCGAAGGTGTGCTCGACGCGAGCACGAACCTTGCGGTGTGAGCGATTGTGCTCCTCTTTCCAGGCCGGGTGTTCGGCCTGGCCGGGTTCGCGGCGGTGCGGGATCAACAGGCCAGTGCCGCGGTATCCGCCGTCGGCGATCACTGTGGCGTTGCCGACGGCGGCCTTCGCGCCGGACAACTCCCATGCCTTGCAGTCGTTGCGGTTATCGGGCAGGGGCTGGCCAACGGCGACGACGAGCCGCATATCGGCGTCGATGACGACCTGGTGGCTGGTGGAGTACCGGTAGTTCTTCGACTGCTCGGCCACCGAATGGTCATGACGTGGGGACCAAAGTGCCGTCCACGATGAGCACGGCGCCCTTGCCGAACCGTCTGCGCTGCCGCAGCGCGAGCAGCGGTGCGGGGCGACTGATGATGCGATCGGCTGCAGACTTCGAGACTCCGGACAACGGCGCGAGCTGGCGCAGCGTCAAGTTCGTGCGCCAGTACGCCGCGACCAGCAGAACGCGATCTTCCAGGACCAGGCTTCACGGTCGGCCTCATCGGACCGCGTTCGCTCCCTCACAGCGCAGGGTGGTCACCAGCGTGCCGAAGCAGCGCGGGCTCAGCCCTCTGAACGGGCCTGTCCAGGACGGCTGTAACGCCGTGATCACCGCTGCCATGTCAAGATCGTCCCACTACCCCGGAGCCCACGGTTATGGAGCTCAGCACCTGCCCGGGAATCTGTTCGGCGCTCTCGTCACCAACCGGTACGGTGCGATGCAGGACCAGGGGGATGAGCGGGTGCGCCCAGTGCTGTTCGTGGATGTGGACGGACCGCTGAACCCGTATGCCGCGAAGCCGCACCGTCGGCCCGATGGCTATCAGACGCACCGCTTGCTGACCCCTCGGTGGGAGGCCGCCGAGCGGCGCCGGCTGACTGAGTGGGGGCTGCCGAACAAGCCCGCGAAGCCGCTGCGGGTGTGGCTCAACCCGGATCACGGCCCGGCGCTGGAGGCGCTTCCCTTCGATCTGGTGTGGGCGACAACGTGGGAGGAAGAAGCCAACACCTTCGTCGCGCCAGTCCTGGGGTTGCCCGAACTGCCCTTCATTCCCGGGCTTTTTCCACGGCCCGAGCCCGCAGACAGTGTGCTCTGGAAGACGCCTGAGATCGTCGCGTGGGCGAAAGGCCGTGCCTTCGCCTGGGTCGACGACGAGATCACAGATGCGGATCGTACCTGGGTGAACGAACACCATGGCGGCCCCGCCCTACTGCACCGGGTCGACCCACGACGCGGCCTTGCCATCGACGACTTCGCCGCGCTGACGGCATGGGCAACCGGCCTTGAATGACTTCGCAGCCGGCCGACGACCCGCTGCGACGCCGTGCCGCGTGATCATTACGGGACAAGTCCTAGCCCAAGGTGGTGGTGTAGGCGGACACGGCGGTGTAGGCGACCTCGGCCCGGCGCCCTGCGGGGGTTTCGGCGGGTGCGTGGGCGAGGAAGTCGCGGGTGGCGCCGGTGAAGGTGATGGCTCCTTCGGTGAGGACGGTGACGTGGTCGGCTTCTTCGGCCAGGTCGGCGACATCGTGCGTGGACATCAGGACCTGCACTTCGTCGGTGGCGAGGTGCAGGATCAGGTCGCGGAAGACGCGGCGCTGGGTGGGGTCCATTCCGGCGGTGGGTTCGTCCAGGAGGAGGATGCGGGCGTCGTGGACGAGGGATGAGGCGACTCCGACGCGCCGGAGCTGCCCGCCGGAGAGCTGTTTGGTCTTCGTGTCCGCGCGGTCTTTCATCTGGACACGGTCGAGGGCGGTGTTTGCCGCGGTCCATGCGTCAGCGCGGTTCATGCCTTTGAGCCAGCCGGTGTAGGCGACTTGTTCGCGGGCGGTGAGGCCCGTCATCGCGGTGATCGTCTGGGGCATCCAGGCGACCCTGGTGCGGTATTCCCGGGAGGTTGACGGCAGGCGGCCCAGACGGACGGTGCCGGTGGTGGGCTGGTTGACGCCTGCGGCGAGCTTCAACAGGGTGGACTTTCCCGCCCCGTTGGGGCCGAGGAGAACGGTGAAGCCCTCTGGCGTGGTGTAGGAGAGATGGTCGAGGATGCGCGGCTTGTTGCGTCCGTAGGCATAGGAAACAGCGCCGATTTCGACAGGCATAGGGGGCCTTTCACACGTGACGGTGGACGCGGGCCTGAGCGACGAGTCCGCCGAGGAAGACGAGCAAGCAGAGGGCGAGGGCGGGCATGCTGGCTGGGGCGTGCAGAGTGAGGGCCCACGGCCACGGACGGTGGTAGTCGGCGTGGCCGAGGAACATGATCACGAAGACCCACCCCACCGGGGCGACCGTGGCTGCCTTGGGGTGCACCGCTTCCGCGAGCAGCAGGACGCCGGTGAGGAAGGCGGTGTTGCGGCCCACCATGGTCGCTTCGTCAGAGCCCGTGGCGGCTCCGACGAACAGGCCTGCCAGGGCTGCTGTCAGCACGCACGTCACGACCAGGAGCGTGTCCAGGCGGCGTAGGTTCCGTGTGGCCAGGGCCTCGGCCTCGATGAGTCGTTGGGCGAGGCTGTGGGCCAGGGTGGATGTGATGACGAGCGGGATGATCTGCATGAGGAACACGCGGTTCCCCCCGGCGGTCAGCATGCCCGGCAGTTCGATGGACCGGTCGTGTGCGACGGCGACGATCACCGTGAACGCCGTGACGCCGGGCAGGAGCACGGGGAGCAGGAGCCGTGCTTTGATCCACCAGATCACGAGGCTGCTCCCTGGCCGACGAGGCGGCAGGCCTTGGCCTGTTCCCTGTGAAACCAGCGTGCCTGCTGCTTGGCGGGGAGTTCGAGGGCGTTGCCGACGCGCTCTTGCACCTTCGCCAGGACTGCGCGGGGGTTTCGCAGAGCGCCCCCGTACTCGGCCCTGCGCCACGCCAGATAGGGCTTGTCGGCGTCGATGCGGGTGGCGGCCCACAGCACGGCGGCGTCGTGGTTGACGACATAGTCGGCGGACTGACCCGATTCGAACGAGACCGGGAAGGCGCAGGGGAAGGTGACGGCGGTGCGCAGGACCGCGTAGCGGATGAACGTCATGCCTCCGCCCAGCTGTCCGGCCTGCCGTGACAGCGGCAGCCACCACGTCGAGGCCGAGGAGCCCTTGCGGTCGCGGCCGTTGAGCAGGCTGTCGGAGACGGTCTCGGGCACTCGCACCTTCACTCCTGCCTGGCGGAGCTTGGCCACCGACCGCACGATCTCCCCGCGGACCTGGTCGAGTCTGTCGACGGCTCCGCCCGTCTCAGCCATGCACACGCGTGGGGCGTGGCCGGTGCAGCGCGCGGCCGCGTGCCCAGAGGTGACGGGACCGTCCGCGATCGCCCATCCCGAGGCGACGTTGGTGCACGCTGCCATGACCGCGACCGCAGCCACAGCGGACGCGCCGCGTATCGCCCACCGGCTGGCTCCGGCTGTGCGTATCCACCACACCGCCACCGCGGCTGCCAGAGCGGTGACGAACAGCAGGGGGATGAGGAGCGTGGCAGCACCGTACTGCTCGCCGAAGCCCAGTGACGTGTCCGGCTGACCCGAGACGTGCCGGGGCCACAGCGGGTCGTCGTACTTCACGGTTTCGACGATGACGTAGAAGACGGCGACGGCCGACAGCGGCGCGGAGATCATCCTGGGGGTGAGATGGCCGACGGCGCATCCGAGCACCGCGTAGGCACACACGATGCCCATGGCCATGGCGAGCGGCGACAGGGCGGCCGGAGTCGGGAAGAGCCGGGTCTCGACCAGCCGCATCACCACCGGCAATACGAGGATGAGCCAGCCGGCGGCGACGACCGGCAACAGCGTGTGCGCAGCGACCCGGTACCGGGACCGGCCCGGCGCGAGCTGCCACACCCCGTCTCTTCTCAGCCGCCCGCCTTCCCAGACCGCGAGGCCGAGGGTGATGGCATAGGCGAAGACATAGAAGTAGGACAGGGCCACCTCGACCTGCTCAGGTGCCCACAGCGGGCCCGCGAGGACCTCGTCGTAGGAGTCTTCGAAGTGCAGGGCGTAGAAGTAGTAGAAGCCGATGATGCCGAGCCAGACCGGCGCGGTCCACACGGCTGGAGTGGTGCGGAGTCGGGTGCGAAGGTTCAAGGAGACCAGACCGCTCTGTGAAGAATGGGCAGAAGCCGGGAAGCGCACGTGCGCTTCCCGGCTGCGTCACATCAGGTGAGCCGTGGTCAGTCGGCCTTCGAGACGTCGACGTACACCTTCTTCACCGTCAACTCAGTCCGGATGTGCTCGGATCCGTTGTGCCGGGGAATCGTGAAGTACCGGTTGTCACCGCCCGAGTAGTGCGCGTCCCACTCGCCCCGCGACGTCTTGCTCGAACCGTCGAAGCACTTGGAGAACGTCTTCGTTCCCATGCTCTTGTCCAAGCCGAACGGGATGGCCTGGTGCAGCGTGATGTCCAGGGAGTGTCCCGCGGTCCCCTTCAGCGAGCACCCGGTGAACTTGATCTCGGTGTAGTCGTTGTCAGCCCAGTGACGCGACTCCTTGTTTCCCGTGAACCAGCCCTTGATCTCACTAGTGAAGTTCTGGGCCTGGATCCCGCCCTCGTCCGGGGCCTGCAACTCGAACAGCCCCTCCTCGCTGGTATCGACGGCGGACGCGTCGTCAGCGATCTCCGTGGCGGCACCGGCGGGAACGGTGTCGTCGGCCGTGGCGGCGGCGGTGAGCAGCGTGCTCGCCGTGAACGTGCTGACGAGTACCGCGCAGGTGCGGGTGAGGATGCGATGACGGGTTGCGGCTGTGGACATAGTTCTAGAGTTCCCCCTCCAAAACAGCGGTGTCGGGCACAACGGCAGGCCCCCACGCCTCGTGAGCGTGACGACGGTGTGCCCTTTCGGTGAAGATCACATAAGCAGGGGGTTACATCACACGCCGTGACGGAGCCCACAATTCCGTGTCATGGACCCGTCTATAGCGGGGAGGATTCAGCCCGCGAAGGACCTGCCTGTCGGCTCGCACTGGCGGCCCTGGCCTTGGAGCCCGAGGAACTGGCGCTCCACCGTCCGTTGGAGGCGGGAGTGAGGTGGCTCGGCGAGCGCGCGGAACGGGGGCACGTCTTGGGGCGGGTTCGAGCCGGACGTGTGGGTGCGCCGCCTGGGTGCGCCGATGGTGAGGGAGTGGCGACGTACGCCTCGTACGTGCATCAGCGCGAGTTCGCCCTGCAGGGCGTGCCGAACGCCGCGACGCCACGGAGATCCATCAGAAGGACCCTAACCCCGCCCAGAGATCCATAACCCGACCTGAGCCCCAGAAGCTCAGCACCTTTGATGCAGAGATATCGAGAGGGAGTCCCAGGTTGGGAAAAGGTCAATGGGAAGGAAGAGCGCCTTCATCTATGGGTCGCGCCCGGTCATGCGCAGGTCCCAAGCCAGCACGTGTGGCGGACATCGGAATCGTGAGATGTCGATTCTGCTCGCTGAGCGTTTCGGGCGCCCACGAGTGACGTACTGATAGATGTTGCGACAGATTTTCCTGATGGCCGAGGACGGGGTGATCAGTTTCGTATTCCACAGTCGTACCGTGCTGTCGTGGCTACCGGTGGCCAGGGTGTGACCGTCCGGACTGAACAGCACGGCCTCGACGCTGTTGAGATGACCAGTGAGGGTGCTACGGCTCTTGCCAGTGGTGGTGTTCCACAGCCGTACAGTGCCATCCATGCCGCCAGCAGCTAGGGTGCGCCCGTCCGGACTGAAGGCCACCACGTTGATGCGGCCGGTACCGCCAACGAGAGCGCGCGACTTTCCGGTAGCCACATCCCACAGCCGCACGGTGCCGACTTCGCTGCCAGCAGCCACTGTGCGGGCATCCCGATTGAACGCCAGCGTGGTGATGTCATCGGTCTCGCCGATGAGAGTAGTGCGAGGCTTGCCGGTGGCAACGTTGAGCCGTCGTATCTTGAGGATGTCTCTGTTCTTGGCTGAGTCCCACTCGGCATCGCCGATGACCAAGGTCCGCCCGTCCGGGCTGAACGCCATTGCCTGAGGGTTACTGAAGTGGCCAGTGAGCACGCGGCTCTTTCCAGTGGAGGTGCTCCACAGTCGTAAATTGCCACCCTCGTTGAGGGCGGCCAGAGTGCGCCCATCCGGGCTGAACGTCACCCTACCGATGCTGCTGGTATCGCCCACAAGGAAGCGTGATTTCCTCGCAGTCACGTCCCATAGGTGCATCACCAGATTCTTTTGTCCGCTATAGCGAGTGGCCAGAACGTGACCACCTGGCCCAAACGCCACTGAGGAGAACGGTCCGGCAGGGCCGGTGCCACCGGCGGTGCGGCCTTTCCCCGTGACGGTATTCCACACGCGCACTGTGTTGTCGCGGCCGCCAGTGGCCAAGGTGCGGCCGTCCGGACTGAACGCCAGAGCATGGACACTCTCGGGGCCCGTAAGTCGTTGCTCGCGTGGGAATGCAGCAGCTTCATACAGCCTGGTGACGGCTTCCGCAGTGGGGGCAGTGCGGTACGCGCGAATCGCCAACAGCATGGATCGAAGAGGGTCACTGCGCATGAGCGAGGTGGACTGCGCGGCGAACTGCCGGGATTGGGCCAGCCGTCGTTGGCGCTCGCTGCTGCGGCTCTGATCCCAGGCAAGCAGACCTGCGGTCAGGGCCAGGGCGAGCAGCACGGATACGGCGATGGCGAACCGGCGCAGCCGTCGGGTGGTACGGGTGGCTGCGTGTTGTTCCTGGTCGCGGGCGTCGGTACTGGCGTTGAGGAAGGCGCTTTCCACGTCCGTGAGGTGAGTGTGACGGTGAGGGTGGAGGAACTGTTCTTCGGCGCTTGCCAGGCGGGTTCCCCGGTACAAGGCGCCTGAGTCCCGGTCGAGTTCGGCCCACGCTGTGGCGGCCTCGGTCAAGCGCCGGTGGGCGCGCAGGTGTTCGCGGTCTTCCTCGATCCATCCATGGAGCCGGGGCCATGCGGTGATCAGTGCCTCGTGGGCCAGGTCGACGACGGTGTCTTCAAGGGTGATCAAGCGGGCGCGGCACAGCAGGTTGAGGACGGTGCGGGTGTCAGTGCGCCGGTCTTCTTCCAGCTCGCTCGCATCGATGGGGCGGCGGGTGTCCGGGGTGCCCTCGCCCGGGGTGATCAGGCGTAGCAGGATGCGCCGGGCTGTGTCGGCCTGGGCGGGGGTCAGTTGGGTGTAGCAGTCTTCGGCGGTCTGGGCGATGGCGCCGCGGAGGCCGCCGGAAGCCTCGTACGCCTTCATGGTCAGGGTACGGCCGCGGCGTCGGCGCCAGGTCTCCAGCAGTGCGTGCTCCAGCAGCGGAAGTGCCCCCGGCTCCTCTCCGACTTCCTTTATAAGATGCGCCGTCAACGTCCGCTCAACGATCAGGCCCTCGGCTGCGGCCGGTTTGACGATGGCCTCTCTCAGCTCGGACAGTGTCATGCGCCCGACCGGCAGGCTCGCTTCCCGGATGACCGCGTCCAGGCCTGGCTGTTCCAGACACCGGGCATAGAAGTCGGCTCGTACCCCCAGCACCACCCGCAGCCGACTGTTGGGGTGGCGGGCGGCCAGCAGGCGGGTGATGAACTCGCTGCGTTCTGTGAAGATCTCCTCCAACTGGTCCACGACCAGCCACGTCTCCCTATCCCCGGGTGCCGCGGGGAGCAGGGCGTTGGCACGGATGCGCAGGGGGTGTGCGCCGGGGGTGAGGATGCGGATCGCCGCCGGGCGCAGCCCGCTGTCCGTGCTGTGGCGCAGGCGCGGGATGAGTCCGGCGCGCAGGAGAGAGGACTTGCCACTGCCGGACGGGCCGAAGACCGCCGTGACCGGGTGCTGTCGGGCGAGCTGTATCAGCTGGTCGGTCAGGTGATCCCGGCCGAAGAACAGGTGCGCGTCGGCTGCCTCGAAGCGGGCCAGGCCCCGGTAGGGCGCCTCTGCGGTGTCCTCGTCGGCGGCCGTGGTCTCGCTCTCCTCGCGGACGGCAGCGTGCCAGCGCCGCTCCCAGCCCTGTTCGTCGCCTCCGCAGGATTTGACATAGGCAAGTGTCAGGTCCAGGGAAGGCAGTTTCTCCCCAGCGGCGGCCTGGGACAGCGCGGTGATCGAATAGCCGGTGCGCTCGGCCATCACCCGGTAGGCGATGCCCCCGGCCTCGTCGCGCAGCTTGCGCAACTCCACCGCGAACCGTGCCACCGGCCCCGCCGTCGGATCAACCGGCTTTTCCCTGCGCCCCACCCTGATTCCCCCGACACCCGGATGATCGCTTGAGGGGCACGCTACGGATCCGGCAAAAGCCGGACAAGCCGCCCGTCAGCCATCCCCAGTACCCGCGCCCGGCCGGAACCCGATTGTTTACCCCCACGGACCTGGGCTGATGAACAACACCCCACCGAGGTGAACTCGATGCCGGACCGCCCCAGGCGCTCCAGCCCTCCCCCTCGGAGGTGCACGAACGAACGGGGGTGCGCCCGGCCAGGCTGAGGCCTTCCGGGCGCCGGCACCAAGCACACGCAAGGAGGGCAGACGCCCGGCGAGCCTCGGGAACGAGGCCGGACGCGGGACCACCGGCACGAGCGTCTGCCTTCTGACCGCTGACACCAAGGAGTTCTACTTTGCGAAGCACGAAGCTCGGCCGCAGCGCGGTCATGGCGCTGGCGGCCACCACGCTGGCCGCCAGCGGAGTACTCGCCGCATCCGCCTCGGCTCCGGCGCAGCCCACCACGGAACGCAGCAGCGCCGCCGCCCCGTCAGACTGTCCGTACGGCTACTTCTGCGGTTACAAGGACGCCAACTTCAAGCGTCTGGCGTTCCGGTACAAGGACTGCTACCTGCAGGAGATCCCCGACGGGCTCAACAGCGGTGGCTCCTGGTACAACAACCAGACCAGGGGAACCAGGGCGAAAATGTACAACAAGAACAAGCAGCTCATCTACACCACCCCCGGAGCCCCCTCGTCTGACTCCCACGGCGACTGGCGTCCGGTGTGGTACGTCGACGCCTGCTGACGAGCCACCCGGGCCCGGGGTGAGTCACGGCACAACGCAAGCCCGGCACGGCAGGGCCTGTGCTCGAAGAAACCTTCCGGTCTTCGAGCACAGGCCGTGAACCGGGGGCAGGATCGTCAGGCTTCCTCTGGCAGGCCGTGACGGATCTCCCGCCCTCGCCATTCTTCTCAGGAGATCCCTGCGCGTCCAAGTACCCTGCTGCAGCTGTCATGGCGTTGACCGCTGTCACGCTGGTCTCTCCGGTGGCATCCGCTGACGGTACGAAGAGCGGACGTGCCGAGAACTACAAGAACGGCAGGATGCTGCTGCCGCTGCCCGGCGAGAAGTACGTACGGAAATTGGGCAGCGGCCTGAACGGCAACAACCCGGCCACGGCCCAGCACACTTGTACCGAAAAGCGCCTGTGCGGCTACTCGGGCAGGAACTACACCGGTGAGGAACGCGAGTCGTACACGTGCGGCACGCTCTACAAGAACCTGGCCGTCGCGATGACCATGGACAGCTCGACCGGGGCGTCGCGCTGCCCCGGCCCGGCCAGAGCCTGGCGAGCCTCGCCTCGACGGGCCGGTACCCACAGGTCGATGCGCTTGCCGGACCCGCCCAGACAGCCACGTCATGAGTCTCGATCCACCCAGCTCCATCCACGACGAACACGCAGAGCGCACTCCTGTCCGGAACGCGGAGCACCCGCCGGTCCTGAGGGACGAGGCCGGGTGCAGCATCGCGGATCTGTACGGGCGTCTGCCATCTGCACACTGACACCAAGGAGTCCCGCCATGCAGAGCAGGGCGTCAGCCCGAGGCGCGGTCATGGCGCTGGTGGCCACCGCACTGGCCACCAGCGGAGTCCTCGCCGCCTCCGTCCCGGCCCCGGCACAGCCCGCTCCACCACGCAGCACCACAGCAGCCCCGGCAGACTGCCCGCGCGGCTTCTTCTGCCTCTACCAGAAGCCCAACTACAGGGATCTGCTGGCCAGGTTCACAGGCTGCTCCATGCAGGAAGTCCCCAGTGCCCTCAACTGGAGATCCTGGTACAACAACATGCCCCCGGGCACCAGGGCGAAGTTCTACAACGAGAACAAGCAGCTCATCTACGCCACCCCCGGAGCACCGTCCGGTAGCGCCTCCGGCGACTGGCGCCCCGTGCGGTACATCGCCCCCTGCTGAAGGAAGGAGCCCAACGGGCACGGACCGACGGCGGCGAGAAGCCGCCTGGGTTCCTGACATGACAACTGAGTCGATCCTCTGTGCAGGTCAGCGAGCCGTCCGCAGCGCACTCCGCGGATGGCGTTCCGCGTCCGGTGGCGGCACGGCCGGGAAGGGGACGCCCCGACCGCAGCTGGTGGCGTCGGTGGACACGGACGTGGGCCCGCGATCGTGCCGGAAGTGCGGGGAAGTGCTGATGTGGAGGCGTTGACGAGGATGCGCGGGGACTCCGCGCCCAGGTCGACGGTGACGATCCGCCCGGCGGAGCCGATCCCGATGACGGGCGCGGTCTCCTTGGCGGCGGCCACGATCTCATGGACCGTGGGTTCCTTGAAGGCCGCCTTGGCCGGACCAGCCCCGATCATGAACATCGCCTGAGGTGTGTCTCCCATGCGGGCCTCACGGGCGTCCACTCGTCGTAGTGAGCTGGGCGATCCGTTGATCGCTCGCACAGAACCGTGAGCCGGCTGCAGCTTCCCTGGCAAGAAGAGCCGATTCATGCCACCGTCACCCAAGTGGGGATAATGCCTCGCGGGCGCACCAAAGGCGGCGCCACCAGGGCTCGGGCAGGCAGCGCCCCGAGACCACCGACTGCTGCTCCTGGTCGTTTCGTGGGGCGTGCGCACGTGTGCGCACGCCCCACGAAACGACCAGGACCGAGCGGCAGCCAGCAGGGTCAAGTACGACGCAAATGTCCGACTGGTCGGCAAAACCGCAGGTGAGAAGGTTCATAGAATTGGGTTCCCATCCTCCGATACCCACCCGAGTCGTCCTGCTCTCCGGCCCTTCCGGCTCGGGCAAGTCGTCGTTCGCCGCCCGCACCGGGCTGCCCGTCCTGTCCCTCGACGACTTCTACAAGGAGGCCGTCGACCCGTCGCTGCCGCTGGTCGGGGGCAGCTCGGACATCGACTGGGACTCGCCCCGGTCCTGGGACGCGGACGTCGCGATCACCGCGATCGAGGAGCTGTGCCGCACGGGCCGCACCCGCGTCCCGGTGTACGACATCGCCACGAGCGCGCGGGTCGGCGAGGAGACGCTCGACATCGAGCGCACGCCCCTGTTCATCGCCGAGGGCATCTTCGCCGCGGACATCGTGGAGCGCTGCCGGGAGCTCGGCGTGCTCGCGGACGCGATCTGCCTGCGCGGACGGCCGTCGACGACGTTCCGCCGCCGGCTGCTGCGCGATCTGCGCGAGGGCCGCAAGTCCGTGCCGTTCCTGCTGCGGCGCGGCTGGCGTCTGATGCGTTCCGAGCGCGCCATCGTGGCCCGTCAGACCGGGCTCGGCGCGCACCCCTGCGGCAAGGAGGAGGCCCTGGGCCGCCTCGCGGCGGCCGCGGCGGGCCGCTGCGTCAAGGCGCGGAACACCGCCACCCTCACCTGAGACACCCCGTGCGGACCGCCTGAGAGGGCCCCCGTGCGCGGCGGTCCGCCGCGGACAGCGCCCCGGACAACAGCGCGGGACCGGAAAGACCCCCCGGCCTTCCGGTCCCGCTGTTTTCCCCCGTGGATCCCCCGTGATCCCCGCTATCCCCCGTGCTTTCCCCCGGTTTCCCCCTCCTTATCCGCCGCTTCCCCCCTAGGAGCGACGGCCCCCGTGTTCCTCCCCCTGATCCTCAGGCGACCAACTCGCCGAAGGACTCCTCCTGGTCACGGCCGTGGCTGAGGACCTCGTCCTCGCGCAGCCGGCGCAGCGAGCGCCAGATGCTGGACTTCACCGTGCCCACGCTGATGTCGAGGATGTCCGCGATCTCCGGGTCCGTGCGGCCCTCGTAGTAGCGAAGGACCAGCATGGTGCGCTGGAGCTCGGGCAGCCGGGCGAGCGCCTGCCACAGGACGGCGCGCAGTTCGGTGCCGCGCATCGCGTCCGTGTCACCGACGGTCTCCGGCAGTTCCTCGGTCGGGTACTCGTTGAGCTTGCGGCGGCGCCAGGCGCTGATGTGCAGGTTCGTCATGGTGCGCCGCAGATAGCCGCCGACGGCGGCCTTGTCGCTGATCCTGTCCCAGGCGCGGTACGTCGAGAACAAGGCGCTCTGCAGCAGGTCCTCGGCCTCGAACCGGTCGCCGGTCAGGTGGTAGGCGGTGGCGTACAGGGAGGCGCGGTGCTCCTGGACGTAGGCCGTGAACTCGGCCTCCGATCGGGACGTCCGCTCCCCCGATTCCTCCCTGTACGCGGCTCCCCCGTGAGCTCCCGCGCTGCCGCCCTTCAGTGCGTCAACCACCGTCATGAAGGCCTGGTGGCCCTGTTTCGCCGACGCGGTGTGCTGACGCCCGGTGCCGCGAGCGCACCCCCGCCCGCTCACGGCACCGGACTTCTCGTGCTTCTCAGAACTCCGGCCCAGGTCGTGCAGACGCGTGACAACTGCGCTCGAGCTGGTGCTGTGCAGCGTGTTCATCTCGCGCCCCCCGTCGTGGAGTCTGGGATTTCCGTGTGACCAAAACTCTGCCCGAGCCACTTCATGGCGTTGTCCGCCGACTGTCACAGGCCTGTCACAGGGGCCCACCTCCCCCTATTCAAGATCGGCGGAGGCGTTCGCTCGTGTGGGTGCGGTGTGGGAGGCCCGTCAACAGTCGAACTGCGCCCGCGCCATGGGACAGAATGACGTTCGTGCCTTCCCTGTTGCTGATCGAGGACGACGACGCCATCCGGACGGCCCTGGAGCTCTCACTGACGCGCCAGGGCCACCGGGTGGCCACTGCTGCCACCGGCGAGGACGGTCTGAAGCTCCTGAGCGAGCAGCGGCCGGACCTGATCGTGCTGGACGTGATGCTGCCCGGCATCGACGGCTTCGAGGTGTGCCGCCGCATCCGGCGCACCGACCAGCTGCCGATCATCCTGCTGACCGCGCGCAGCGACGACATCGACGTGGTCGTGGGGCTGGAGTCGGGGGCCGACGACTACGTGGTCAAGCCCGTGCAGGGACGCGTGCTCGACGCCCGGATCCGCGCGGTCCTGCGGCGCGGCGAGCGCGAGGCCAATGACGCGGCGACGTTCGGCTCGCTGGTGATCGACCGGGCGGCGATGACCGTCACGAAGAACGGCGAGGACCTCCAGCTGACGCCGACGGAGCTGCGGCTCCTGCTCGAACTGAGCCGGCGTCCCGGCCAGGCCCTGTCCCGCCAGCAGCTGCTCCGCCTGGTGTGGGAGCACGACTACCTGGGCGACTCGCGGCTTGTGGACGCGTGCGTGCAGCGCCTGCGCGCCAAGGTCGAGGACGTGCCGTCGTCGCCGACGCTGATCCGTACGGTGCGCGGCGTGGGCTACCGGCTGGACACGCCTCAGTGACCCCACCGCACGACCAGCGCCGCGGCCTGCCCGCGGCCCGCAAGGCGATCCTGTCCGGCCTGCGCTTCACGAGTCTGCGCCTTCGCCTCGTCGTGGTCTTCGCCCTGGTGGCGCTGACCGCGGCGGTGTCGGCGTCCGGCATCGCGTACTGGCTCAACCGCGAGGCCGTCCTGACGCGCGCGCAGGACGCGGCCCTGAAGGACTTCCGGCAGCAGATGCAGACCCGCGCGGGCGCGCTGCCGCCGAACCCGACGCAGGACGCGCTGCAGGCGGCCGCCGGGCAGATGGCCAAGAGCAGCCAGCGCTACAGCGTGCTCCTGGTCGGCGAGAACGCCCGGGGCGAGCGGGTCTTCGGCTACTCCGACCTGGACGAGTTCACGCTCGCCAAGGTGCCCGAGGCGCTGCGCGACGCCGTCAAGAAGGAGCAGGCGCTCGACGACGGCAACAAGAGCCCGTACCACCTGTACTGGCAGCGGACCGTCGAGCACGGCACGCCCTACCTCGTCGGCGGGACCAAGATCGTCGGTGGTGGGCCGACCGGGTACATGCTCAAGTCCCTGGAGCCGGAGGCGAAGGACCTGAGCTCGCTCGGCTGGTCTCTCGCGATCGCCACGGCGCTGGCCCTGGTGGGGTCCGCGCTGCTCGCGCAGGCCGCGGCGACGACCGTACTGAAACCGGTGCACCGCCTGGGGGTCGCCGCGCGCCGTCTCGGCGAGGGCAAGCTGGACACGCGGCTTCGGGTGTCGGGGACGGACGAACTCGCGGATCTCTCCCGTACGTTCAACCGCACCGCGGAGAACCTGGAGAAGAAGGTCGCGGACATGAGCGCCCGCGACGAGGCGAGCCGCCGCTTCGTGGCGGACATGTCGCACGAGCTGCGCACCCCGCTGACCGCGATCACGGCCGTGACGGAGGTCCTTGAGGAGGAGCTGGACGCCGAGACCGGCAGCGTCGACCCGATGATCGAGCCCGCGGTGCGGCTCGTGGTCAGCGAGACCCGGCGCCTCAACGACCTGGTGGAGAACCTCATGGAGGTCACCCGCTTCGACGCGGGCACCGCCAGGCTCGTCCTCGACGACGTCGACATCGCCGACCAGATCACCGCCTGCATCGACGCCCGCGCCTGGCTGGACGCGGTGGAGCTGGACGCCGAGCGCGGTGTGATGGCCCGCCTCGACCCGCGCCGCCTGGACGTGATCCTGGCGAACCTCATCGGCAACGCGCTCAAGCACGGCGGCTCCCCGGTGGAGGTGTCGGTGCGGCTCGACGGGGACAGCCTGGTCATCGCGGTGCGCGACCACGGCCCCGGCATCCCCGTGGACGTCCTGCCGCACGTCTTCGACCGCTTCTACAAGGCGAGCGCGTCCCGGCCGCGGTCGGAGGGCAGCGGGCTCGGCCTGTCCATCGCCCTGGAGAACGCGCACATCCACGGCGGTGAGATCACGGCCGCCAACTCGCTCAGCGGCGGCGCGGTGTTCACGCTGCGGCTGCCGCGGGACCCTTCGCCGCTGACGGCCCCCGAGCCCGAGCGTGAGGGCGCGGAAGGCAAGGCGGCCGGGGAACGTTCCGACGAAGGCAGGGAAGAGACATGACCAGGCGAGGCCTGAGCGCCGCCCTTGCCGCCGCCGCGCTCACCACCCTGCTCGCGGGCTGCGGCATCCGCTCCACCGAGGTGCCCACCGACTTCGGCGCCGCGCCCTCACGGGTGCCGTGCGGGACCTCGGCCACCGGCCTCTCGGCGCGGGACGAGGCCACCGGCGTGCCCGTGCAGGTCTTCCTGGTGTGCTCCGGGCGGCTCGCCGCCGTCGACCGGACGGTGCGCATCCCCGCGGGGACCGCCGCCACGGACCGCGCCCGCATCGCGCAGGCGCTCCTGAACGACCTGTCCGCGCCGCCGTCGGAGGACGAGAAGCAGGCGGGGTACGCCACGGAGGTGCGCCGCGGCATGACCGTGCGCGGGCCCCGCCGTGGCGAGCCGGACGAGACGCTGCGGCTGAGCAGGCGGCCGCAGGAGCTGCCGCCGACCGCGCTCGCGCAGCTGGTGTGCACGTACGCGGACAGCGCCGCGTCGGACGGCGGGTCCGTCGTCCTGGGCGGCCCTGCGGGAACCGCGCTGCGGCGTTACGAGTGCCCGCCGGAGGTCCGGGCCCGGCCCGGGTCGGTGGCGCTGCCGTCGTATCCGGTGGAGTCCTGACCGCTGGGGTCGCAGCCGCCCGCTCCTCCCGTTCGTCCGGGCTTTATTACTCACGCGGAACCGATCCCGCCGCCTCCCGCGTCTTGGGGGGCGTGCGTCAAGGCTCGGGCGGGCGCGGTGCCGCCATTCGCTTGCGCGCGGCGGGAGGGGCCCTCCTCGTCGCGCACCTCCTGGTCGTCGCGTGGATCACGCTGCGGCCACTGGACGTGCCCTGGGTGAGCGCGGCGAACCTGGAGCCGCTGGCGGGCATCAAGGCCGACCTGGCGCGCGGGCCCCGGCAGGCGACCCGGCAGATCGGCGGCGCGCTGCTGCTGCTGGCGCCGCTGGGCGTGCTGCTTCCGCTGGTGGGCGGCCGTCTTGACGTGTCGCCGCTGGCGTCCCTGGCCCGTACGGTCGCGGCGGGGGCGCTGCTCTCCCTGGGCATCGAACTGCTCCAGACCGGGGTGCCGGGGCAGGTCGTGGACGTCGACTCGCTGTTCCTGAACACCGTGGGCGTGGGCCTCGCGCACCTCGCCGTGGTGCCCGCCGCCCGCGCCAGGCTGCGCCGCCGTGCGGGCACGCGGCCCCGGGCGCACCGCTCCCGGGAGGAGGCCCCTCAGGGGGCGACCCCGAAGATTCCCAGGGTCGGGATCGCCCCCTAGCCTGACGTTTCGCCCGCTTCGTGCTCCTACGGTGGAGGTCAACGAGGTCACCCGGACACCGGGGCCTCCCGACCCGTCCACGGTCCATGAAGGAGCCACCATGACCGCCCTTGTCCGCCCCTCCCACGGCCGCGTGATCGGCGGAGTGTGCGCTGCCCTCGCCCGCCGCTTCGGCACCTCCGCGAACACGATGCGGGTGATCTTCGCGGTGTCCTGTCTGCTGCCGGGCCCCCAGTTCCTGCTCTACCTCGCGCTCTGGGTGCTGCTGCCCGCCGAGGGCTCCCGGGCCAAGACGGCCTGGTGACCGGTCTCCGTACGCGACTGACGGGGCGCACCCCCTAAGGGTGCGCCCCGTCAGTCGCGTACGGCCGCGGTCAGAGCGGCAGGCCGAGGCCCTGGGTCGGCAGGCCCTTGCCGAGCAGGCCCGGCGCCGCGACGGGGCCGGTGGGCAGCCCGCCGAGCAGCTGGGTCGCGGGGTCGGGGGCGGGCTTGGGCTTCGGCTTGGCGGCGGCCTTGTCGCTGTCCTCGCCCTGGTCGTCCTCCTGCTCGGCCGCGGTGGCGGGCAGGGCGGCGGCCGGGGCGAAGTGCTCCAGGGCGGGCTGGGTGGCACTCAGGCCCGACGCGAGGGCGCTCTGGCCCGCGGCGAGGGACTCGGGCGCACCGGCGGGCAGCGTGCTCGCGGCCTGGTCGAGCGGCAGCGTCGAGGTGACGGTCTCCAGGGCGCTGGTGGGGTCAGGCACGGTGGAGGCCGCGTTCGCGGCACCCGCGCCCACTGCGGCGAAGGCGGCACCGAGCGCGGCGACACCGAGGGTCTTGGCGGCAGACTGCTTCATCTTCAATGCGTCCTTGATACGGGGGCGTTGAGCGGTCCTCGACGTTAAACAGCCTTCAGCACGGCCCGCAAACAGCGCGAAACGGCCGGGAGTGGGGGCTCCCGGCCGTTTCGTTGACGTACAAAATCCGCTTAGCTGTCGACAGATCCGCTGGTGGAGACGGTCTGGCGGAACAGCCATTCGGACTTCAGCTCGGCGTAGCCGGGCTTGATCACGTCATTGATCATCGCGAGTCGTTCATCGAAAGGAATGAACGCCGACTTCATGGCATTGACGGTGAACCACTGCATGTCGTCGAGCGTGTAGCCGAACGTGCCGACCAGGTGCTCGAATTCGCGGCTCATGCTGGTGCCGGACATCAGGCGGTTGTCGGTGTTGACCGTGGCCCGGAAGTGCAGCTTGCGGAGCAGGCCGATGGGGTGCTCGGCGTAGGAGCTCGCGGCGCCCGTCTGGAGGTTGGAGCTGGGGCACAGCTCCAGCGGGATGCGCTTGTCGCGCACGTACGAGGCGAGGCGGCCGAGCTGGACCGTGCCGTCGTCGGCGACCTTGATGTCGTCGATGATGCGCACGCCGTGGCCGAGGCGGTCGGCGCCGCACCACTGGAGGGCCTGCCAGATGGAGGGCAGGCCGAAGGCCTCACCGGCGTGGATGGTGAAGTGGTTGTTCTCGCGCTTCAGGTACTCGAAGGCGTCGAGGTGGCGGGTGGGAGGGAAGCCCGCCTCTGCGCCCGCGATGTCGAAGCCGACCACGCCCGAGTCGCGGTAGCGGTTGGCGAGTTCGGCGATCTCCAGGGCGCGGGCGGCGTGCCGCATCGCGGTGAGCAGGGCGCCGACGCGGATGCGGTGGCCGTTGGCCCTGGCGCGGCGCTCGCCCTCGCGGAAGCCCTCGTTGACGGCCTCGACGACCTCTTCGAGGGTCAGGCCCGCTTCCAGGTGCTGCTCGGGGGCGTAGCGGATCTCGGCGTAGACGACGCCGTCCTCGGCGAGGTCCTCGGCGCACTCGGCGGCGACCCGGATCAGGGCCTCGCGCGTCTGCATGACGGCGCAGGTGTGCGCGAACGTCTCCAGGTACCGCTCCAGGGAGCCGGAGTCGGCGGCCTCGCGGAACCAGACGCCGAGCTTGTCGGGGTCGGTCTCGGGGAGGCCTTCGTAGCCGCATCCCCGGGCGAGGTCGACGATGGTGCCGGGGCGCAGGCCGCCGTCGAGGTGGTCGTGGAGGAGGACCTTGGGGGCGCGGCGGATCTGTTCGGAATCCGGAATTCCAGGGGCGGTGCCACGGCCCGTGTGACCGCTTCCTTCTGTGATCTTGTTGATCTGGCTCGTCATTTTCGCACTCTAACTCCTACGCGCGTAGAACTCACTGGTCGATACGTAACAGTGACCCGGCGGACGGGTGGCATGCACCGCGACTTCTGACACTGTTCTGCCATGGCTCAGCAAGCGACCTCCCGTCCCGCGCGCACGGCCAGGCTCGGACGCGTGATCGGAACGCGTCCCTCGACGGTGAGCGCGGCGGTGCTGCTCCTGCCGGGCGGCCACGCGACGTCGGCCCGCAAGCCCTCCCTGCTCGCGACCGCCGCGGTGCGCTCGCTCGGGCGGCGGCTCGCCCGCGCCGGGCGCGACGACGGCCTGGCGGTGCACACGGTGCACTACCGGACGAGCGGCTGGAACGGGGCCGAGGCGCAGCTCGCGCGGGACGCCGAGTGGGCGGCGGACGAGGTGGTGCGCCGCTACGGCGATGTGCCGGTGTGCCTCACCGGGGTCGACATGGGCGGCCGTGCGGCGCTGCGGGCGGGCGGGCACAGCGCCGTCGAGGCGGTGCTCGCGCTGGCCCCGTGGCTGCCGGAGGACGATGTGGCGGCGCCGCCCGAGCCGGTCAAGCAGCTGGCGGGGCGGCGGGTCCTGATCGTGCACGGCACGAACGACGAGCGGACCGACCCCGAGCTGTCGTTCCGCCTGGCCGAGCGGGCGAAGAAGAGCAACCGGGACGTGTGCCGCTTCGAGGTCCACTCCGACGGCCACCGGCTGCGCCAGCACCACGACGAGGTCCTCGCCCTGGCGGCCGACTTCGTCCAGGGGGCGCTGTACGGGCACGCCTTCGCCCGGCCATTAGAAGACGCGCTCGCGGCTCCGCCGCCCATTGGGCTGCGGATGCCGCTCGCTTCCGGCTTCGGGAGAACGCCGCGGGGCTGAGTGCTTCGTCGCCGTCCGCGGGTGTGTCGTGGCTGGTCGCGCAGTTCCCCGCGCCCCTTCGGGGCGCTTCCGTTCGGGGCGCGGGGAACCTCGGCCGTTACGGCAGGCGGACCGACTGGGCGTGCCGGAAGATGTCCTTCGGGTCCCAGGCCGCCTTCGTCTTCTGCAGGCGGGCGTAGTTGTCCTTGTAGTAGAGGCTGTTCCACGCGGTCGACGAGGTGTTCCAGGCGGCGTCGCCGAGGTCCTTGTCGGGGTAGTTCACGTAGCAGCCGTCGTTGATGTCGCCGGGCACCGGGACGCCGCCGGTCTCCGCGTACACGTCCTTGTAGAACTCGCGGATCCAGGCCAGGTGCTTGGCTTCCTCGGCCGCGTCGGTCCAGTAGGTCTGGTACTGGAGCTTGAGCACCGAGTCGCGCTGCGGCACGGCGGTGTCGCCGGGCTTGACGGCGTTGATGCGGCCGCCGTACGAGTCGATCTGGACCAGCGCGTCACCGTTGCTGTAGTCGGTGCGCGTCAGGTGCTTGTACATCGCCTTGATCTGGGTGACGGAGAAGCCCTTGCGGGCGTACGCCGACTTGTACTTGCCGTACAGCGTGGGGTTGCCGCCGCTGAGCCAGTCGGTCGCGATGTACCAGGGCAGCGTGCGCGGCTTGGCGAACTGCGGCATGGCCGCGTGCTCGCCCGACCGCAGGGTCATGGCCTGGCGCGTGACGCCCACGCCCGCGGAGATCGCGGCCAGGTAGTCGTCCAGGAGGGCCTGGGCGTTGGGAACGGTGGCGTCCATCTGCGTGAGCAGGGCGATCTGCGCGTTGTCGCTGGCCTTCTGGTTCAGCTTCAGGAGGCCGAACAGCGAGTTGTACTTGGAGTCCGGCGCGGAGTTCTGCTCGTGCCAGGTGCCCCAGTTCTGGAGCAGGCGGGTGAAGGACGCCTCCGTCATGTCCTTCCAGGGGAAGGCCGTGGCGTGTACGAAGACCTCGGACGGGGGCTTCGGGAGCAGCTTGGAGGGGTCGGTGCCGGTGGCGCCGGGCGTGCGCAGCCAGTAGCGGGTGATCAGGCCGAAGTTGCCGCCACCGCCGCCGGTGTGCGCCCACCACAGGTCCTTGAGCGCGGCGTCGGTGGAGTCGCGGGTGGCGACGACCGCCTTGGCGGTGCCGTTCTTGTCGACCGTGACGACCTCGACGCCGTAGAGGTGGTCGACGGTCAGGCCGTGCAGCCGGGAGAGCAGGCCGTAGCCGCCGCCGGAGATGTGGCCGCCCGCGCCGACGGAGGCGCAGGAGCCCGCCGGGAGCGTGACGCCGTACACCTTGTAGAGCGTCTCGTAGACCTGGAGGTTGGAGGCGCCGCTCTCGACAGCGAAGGCGTTCTTCGCGCTGTCGTAGTAGACCTGCGTCATCCCGGACATGTCGATGACGACCTGGACGTCCTTGTTGTAGACGAAGTCCTCGTAGCAGTGGCCGCCGCTGCGCACGGTCAGGCGCTTGTTCGCGGTGACGGCGTCCTGCACGGCCCGGACGGCCTGGGCGGTGGTGGTGACCAGGCGGACGTAGTCGGGCTTGGCGACCCAGCGCTGGTTGGTGCCGCGCACGAGGTCGGGGAAGCGGGGGTCGCTGGGGCTGACGGTGACGTAGTCGGGCGTCGCGGCCGACTGCGGGTCGGCCGCGGCGGAGGCGGCGGCCGCGGCGCCGGAGCGGGGTGCGGCCTGGGCGCTCGCGGGCACCGTCGTGGCGAGGGCCGCCCCACCGGCGACGGCGGCGGCGCCGGTCAGGAGGGACCTGCGTCCCAGAGGTCTTTCGGGTCCGGTCTGGTCGATCTTGCCCATGGTCAGACTCCTCCCAAGGAAAGGATGGTGAAGAAGTTGAAGGAGCATCGAACGATGATCGATCGTGAGCCTAGATGACCATTACTGGTGTGACGCAATACCTGGATCGATAAAACTGTCCGAACTGCCAGCGAAAACCTATTTGGTTGCACCATGTGCAACTCGTCCTACTGGCAAGTCCTATTCATTTCCGGTGTGTTCAGGGCATTCCGTCGGGCCGTTGCACCCCGTGCTCACCCCGTACTCACCCCGGGCCCTAACGGGACGTCTCCCGTGGCCTTTTGGGACTTTTCCGGGGGCCTTATGGGCGACTGCCGGGCGCGACCGGCGGCTCCCGGGCGCTACCGGCGGCCCTGTGGCCCTGTGGCCCTGTGGCCCTCACCGCGGCAGCAACTGCCCCCGCCTGCCGAGCAGGAAGCGCTTGAACGCCGCCACCGGCGCGGTGTCCGGATGCCCGTCCAGCCAGGCGACGCCGATCTCCCTGACCGCCCGCTGCCCGGTGACCGTCAGCTCCACCACGCCGGGCCTGGCCACGGCGGGCGGCGGCAGGAGCGCGACGCCGAGCCCGGCGGCCACCAGGCCCCGCAGGGTCTCCGCCTCCTCCCCCTCGAACGCGATCCGCGGCTTGAACCCGGCCTCGGCGCACAGCGCGTCGGTGATCCGGCGCAGGCCGTACCCCGGCTCAAGCGTCACGAAGGCCTCGTCGGCGGCCTCGGCGAGCCGCACCCGCTTGCGCCCGGCGAGGCGGTGGTCGTCCGGCACCACGAGCCTGAGGCGCTGCTCGTCGAGGCGCCGGGCGACGAGGTCGGGGGCGTCCGGCACCGGCGAGGTCAGACACAGGTCGAGCTCCCCGGCGCGCAGCCGTTCGATCATCGCCTCGCCGTAGTTCTGGACGAGGCTGAACCGCACCCTCGGATGATCGGCGCGGAAGGCGCGGATCAGCCCCGGCACGGTCTCGGACCCCATGGTGTGCAGGAACCCGAACGCCACCTTCCCCGACGCGGGGTCGGCGTCCGCGCGCACGGACTCCGCCGCCCGGCCGACCTCGGCGAGCGCGCGCTCGACGGAGGCCAGGAAGGTGCGCCCGGCCGGGGTCAGCGAGACCGTGCGCCCGTGGCGGGCGAACAGGTCGACGCCGAGGTCCCGCTCGAGCCGCACCAGCGCGCGCGACAGCGTGGACTGCGGCACCTGGAGCTCGCGCGCCGCGCGCGTGACGTGCTCGGTGCGGGCGACGCCCGCGAAGTACGCCAGGCGCGGGGCGAGCAGCCGCACGATGTGATCTGTGTCCTCTGTGTCACTGTTCTGCGACAGACGGGCCGCTGACCTCTGCTGATGCATCATGGGATGGATTATCGCCGTTTTATGCATTGGACGCATGAGACCGGGCGGTCCTACGTTCGTGACATGCCTCCTGCCAGTAGCGGGGCGTCCGCCACCCACGCGGTCGCCCTCACTCCGTCGTCCCCCGCTCCCGAGCCCACCGCCGCGCACGACACCCGCATGGCACCCGGAGGCCCCGGCTACCGCCGCATGAGCTTCGCGCTCTTCCTGGCGGGCGTCGCCACGTTCGCCCTGCTGTACTCCACGCAGGCCCTTCTCCCCCTGATCTCCGCCGACTTGGGCGCGAGCGCGTCCACCGCGAGCTGGACGGTGTCCGCCGCGACCGGCGCGCTCGCCCTGTTCGTGCTGCCGCTGAGCGCCCTCTCGGAGCGCTTCGGCCGCCGGACCCTGATGACCGCATCGCTGGCCGTCGCCGCCGCGGTCGGCCTGCTCGTGCCGTTCGCCCCGTCGGTGGGCGCGCTGATCGCGCTGCGCGCCGTCCAGGGCGCGGCGCTCGCCGGACTGCCCGCCTCCGCGATGGCCTACCTCGCGGAGGAGGTGCGGCCCCGGGCGCTCGTCGGCGCGATCGGCCTGTTCGTGGCGGGCAACTCCATCGGCGGCATGAGCGGCCGCATCGTCACCGGCTGGGTCGCGCAGGCCTGGGGCTGGCGCTGGGCGGTGGGCGTGGTCGGCGTCCTCGCGGTCCTGA
Source organism: Streptomyces sp. NPDC043996 (assembly GCF_056435225.1). Lineage (NCBI taxonomy): Bacteria > Bacillati > Actinomycetota > Actinomycetes > Kitasatosporales > Streptomycetaceae > Streptomyces > Streptomyces sp. NPDC043996. Next base: position 575,251 of record NZ_JBWKEY010000001.1, read on the forward strand.
GCGCCCTCGCCTTCCGCGCGCTGCTGCCCGCGGCGCGCCACTTCACCCCGGGCACGCTGAGCCCGAAGTCCCTGGCCCGCACGGTGCGTTCACACCTGTCGAACCCGCTGCTGTGCCGTCTGTACGCGATCGGCGCGCTGTTCATGACGGTGTTCGGCGCCGTCTACACCGTGATCGGCTACCGCCTCACCGAGGCCCCGTTCTCGCTGCCGCAGGGCGTCATCGGGTCGATCTTCCTGGTCTACCTCGTCGGTACGGCGTCCTCGGCGGCCGCCGGGCAGCTCGTCGCGCGGCTCGGCCGCCGCGGGGCCCTCTACCTGGCCGCGAGCACCACCACCGGCGGGCTGCTGCTCTCCCTGTCGTCGTCGCTGAGCGGTGTCCTGCTCGGCCTGGTCCTGATCACGGCGGGCTTCTTCGCGGGCCACGCCGTCGCCTCCTCCTCGGTGAGCCGCACGGCCACGTCGGGCCGCGCGCAGGCCTCGGCCCTCTACCAGTCCGCGTACTACGCGGGCGCCAGCGCGGGCGGCACGCTCGGCGCGATGGCCTTCCACTCCGGCGGCTGGGGCGGCACGGTCGCGCTCGGCGTGCTCGCGGTGGCGGGCGTCGTGGGGATCACGCTGTACGGGACGCGCGTGGCGCGGGTGACGGCCGTGGGCGCCCACCACTGAGGCCATGGTGCGCCGGGGCGGCGCGGGCGGTCGGGCCCGCGCCGCCCCCATAGCGCAAACGACCCCTGTGAGCTGCCGTTTTCACCGCTCCGGAAGCCGTTGTCAGTGGGCTGCGGTAGCTTCCGAGGTGCTGGCACTTCCGCATCGGTACGGCAGAGGCACAGGGGTGGGTCGGGATGAGCAGGACCGTAGGGGCGACGTCGGAGCTGGACGCGAGCCTGGAGAAGCACCGCGTCGAGCTGACGGGGTATTGCTATCGCATGCTGGGCTCGGCCTTCGAGGCCGAGGACGCCGTGCAGGACACGATGGTCCGCGCCTGGCGCAGCTATGAGAAGTTCGAGGGCCGCTCCAGCCTCCGCTCCTGGCTGTACCGGATCGCGACGAACGTCTGCCTGGACATGCTGAACGCGGGCAACCGCCGCGCCCGCCCCATGGACCTGACCGCCGCCACGCCCCTCGCGCAGGCCGCCCTCAACCCCCGCGCGGACCACGTCTGGCTGGAGCCGATACCGGACGCGCGCGTGCTGCCCACCGCCGGCGGCCCCGAGGAGGCCGCCGTCGCCAAGGAGTCCGTGCGGCTCGCCTTCGTCGCCGCCCTCCAGCAACTGCCCGCCAAGCAGCGGGCGGTGCTGATCCTGCGCGAGGTCCTCGCCTGGAAGGCCAGCGAGGTCGCCGAGCTGCTCGGCACCACCGTCGCGTCCGTCAACAGCGCGCTCCAGCGGGCCCGCGCGACGCTCGCCGAGCGCCCGGCGGACGACACGGCGACGTCCGACCCGCTCGACGACGAGCAGCGCAAGCTCCTCGACCGCTATGTGAAGGCCTTCGAGGGGTACGACATGGCGGCGCTCACCGCCCTCCTCCACGAGGACGCCGTGATGACGATGCCCCCGTTCGACCTGTGGCTGCGCGGCCCGCAGGACATCACGGGCTTCATGTCCACGATGGGCGCGGCCTGCGCGGGCTCGCGGCTCATCCCCGTCGAGGCCAACGGCACGCCCGCCTTCGCGCAGTACAAGCCCGATCCCGAGAAGGGCGGCTTCAGCCCCTGGGCGGTCCAGGTCATCGAGATCTCAGGAGGCCGGGTCGCCGGATTCCACTGCTTCCTCGACACCGAGCGGTGGTTCCCGCTGTTCGGGGTCCCGCTCCACCTCGACGCATAGCTCCGCCAGGCCGACGAGGCCCAGGAGCGCCCACAGGGCCGGGGTGGGGTCCCGCAGCCGGAGCCCCGTCCCCGCCCTGCGGGCGGCCAGGCGCAGGCGGGCGACGGCTTCGACCGTGGGCAGGTCCGCGGTGGTGACGGCGCGCAGGTCGCACACCACCTCGGGAGGGCCGGCCTCGGCCAGGCGGCGCAGCTCGGCGCAGAGCGCCGGGATGTCGTCCTGGCGGACGGGGCCCGTGATGACCATGAGGTTCGGGGAGGTTGCCACGTAGGGGGGACCGGGCGGGGCGGGCGAACTCATCGGTGCGCTGTCCCCCACCCCGCCCCTTCCCGAAACCGGGGCTCCGCCCCGGACCCCGTGATCGGCGCTCCGCGCCTCGTCCTCAAACGCCGGACGGGCTGAATCGCCGCGCTCCGCGCTTGTCCTCAATCGCCGGACGGGCTTGATGGTGCCGGGCTGGGCTTGATCTCCCGGATGCGGGTATTTCAAGCCCGGGTGCGGGTGTTTCAGCCCGTCCGGCGTTTGAGGACGAGGCGCGAAGCGCCAATGTCTGTGAGCGGGGGAACGGGGGCAGCCGCACCCGGAGCGGGAAGGGGCGGGCCTGGGGCGCCCCGCGAGGGATGTCAGACCAGGCGGTCCAGGATGATCGGGGTCGCCGTGAACGCCGTGCCCGTGGGGGCGATGTCGAAGGCGCCTTCGAGGGACTCAAGGGCGTACGCGAAGCGCTCGGGGGTGTCCGTGTGGAGGGTGAGGAGGGGCTGCCCGGCGACCACCGCGGTGCCCGGCTTGGCGTGCAGTTCGACGCCCGCCCCGGCCTGCACCGGGTCCTCCTTGCGGGCCCGCCCCGCGCCGAGCCGCCAGGCGGCGACGCCCACGTCGTACGCGTCGAGGCGGGTGAGAACGCCGGAGGCGGGCGCGGTCACGACGTGGGTCTCGCGCGCCACCGGCAGCGCCGCGTCGGGGTCGCCGCCCTGCGCGGCGATCATGCGGCGCCAGACGTCCATCGCGGAGCCGTCGGCGAGGGCCTTCGCCGGGTCGGCGTCGGGCAGGCCCGCCGCGTCGAGCATCTCGCGGGCGAGCGCGAGGGTCAGCTCCACGACGTCGGCGGGACCGCCACCCGCCAGGACCTCGACGGACTCGCGGACCTCGAGCGCGTTGCCCGCGGTGAGGCCGAGCGGCGTGGACATGTCCGTCAGGAGCGCCACCGTGCGCACGCCGTGGTCGGTGCCGAGGCCGACCATCGTGGAGGCCAGCTCACGGGCGTCGTCGAGGGTCTTCATGAAGGCGCCGGTGCCGACCTTCACGTCCAGGACCAGCGAGCCCGTACCCTCCGCGATCTTCTTCGACATGATCGAGGAGGCGATGAGCGGGATGGCCTCGACGGTGCCGGTCACGTCGCGGAGCGCGTACAGCTTCTTGTCGGCGGGGGCCAGGCCGTCGCCCGCCGCGCAGATGACCGAGCCGACGCCGTTCAGGACGTCCAGCATCTCCTCGTTGGAGAGCAGGGCGCGCCAGCCCGGGATCGACTCCAGCTTGTCCAGGGTGCCGCCGGTGTGGCCGAGGCCGCGTCCCGACAACTGCGGCACGGCCGCGCCGCACGCGGCGACCAGCGGGGCGAGCGGCAGCGTGATCTTGTCGCCGACGCCGCCGGTGGAGTGCTTGTCGGCGGTGGGGCGGGAGAGCGAGGAGAAGTCCATGCGCTCGCCGCTCGCGATCATCGCCGCCGTCCAGCGGGCGATCTCGCTCCGGTTCATGCCGTTCAGGAGGATCGCCATCGCCAGGGCCGACATCTGCTCGTCGGCGACGGCGCCGCGCGTGTACGCGTCGATGACCCAGTCGATCTGCTCGTCGCTCAGCTCGCCCCGGTCCCGCTTCGTACGGATGACGGAGATGACGTCCATAACAAGTCCTTCCGGCAGTGAAAGTCGTGCGCAGACGGGACTCTACGCGCATAGAGAGGGGGGTTGAAGAAGGCCCCCGCCGACGGCGGGGGCCTTTCGTTCAGTTCAGGTGCTCAGGGCCGAAGGCGTCGGGCAGCATCTCGCCGAGGGCCCGTACGCCCGAGGAGGTCTCCAGGAGCAGGCCGGGGCCGCCGAACTCGTACAGGAGCTGGCGGCAGCGGCCGCACGGCATCAGGATGTCGCCCTTGCCGTCGACGCAGGTGAAGTGCGTCAGACGGCCGCCGCCGGTCAGCTGGAGCTGGGAGATCAGACCGCACTCGGCGCACAGGCCGAGGCCGTACGACGCGTTCTCCACGTTGCAGCCGGTGACCGTGCGGCCGTCGTCGGCCAGGGCCGCCGCGCCGACGGGGAAGCCCGAGTAGGGCGCGTACGCACGGGACATGGCCTCCCGCGCGGCGTCCCGCAGGGCCTCCCAGTCGACGGCGGTGGTCACTTCCCTTGTCCCTTCCGGTACGGCATGCCGTCCGCCTTCGGCATCCGAAGGCGTTGGGCGGAGAGCGAGAGCACGAGCAGCGTGACGACGTACGGCGTGGCGGTGACGACCTGGTTCGGCACCTCGTCGGTGAGGCCGTACCAGGCGAACATCAGCGCCGAGACCGCCGCGGTGACGGCCGCGGGGACATAGCGCTTGCGCCACGCCAGGTAGATCGCACCGATGACGAGAAGGATGGCGATCAGAAGCAGCAGCGCGTGGACATTCGTGCCGCCGCCCCGCAGCTTCAGGCTGTCGGTGTAACCGAACAGGCCCGCGCCGAGCGCGAGTCCGCCCGGCATCCAGTTGCCGAAGATCATCGCGGCGAGGCCGATGTAGCCGCGGCCGCCGGTCTGGCCCTCCAGGTAGATGTTGGAGGCGACCAGGGACAGGAAGGCGCCGCCCATGCCCGCGAGACCGCCGGAGACGACGACCGCGATGTACTTGTACTTGTAGACGTTGACGCCGAGGGACTCCGCCGCGACCGGGTTCTCACCGCAGGAGCGAAGGCGCAGGCCGAACGCGGTCCGCCAGAGGACGAACCAGCTCAGCGGCACCATGGCGACGGCGATGAGGGTGAGCGGCGAGACATCGGTGAGCAGCCCGCCGAGCAGGCCCGCGAGGTCGGAGACCAGGAACCAGTGCTTCTGGTTGAGGTCCACCAGCCAGTCGGAGAGCCCCGGCACGGAGAACTTGCCGAGCGAGTCCACCGGCGGCGACTGCTTGGAGGTGCCGCCGTCCGTGCCCTCGAAGGCGTACGTCGACAGATAGCGGGTGGTGCCGAGGGCGAGGATGTTCAGGGCCACGCCGGACACGATGTGGTTGACGTTGAACGTGACCGTGACGATCGCGTGCAGCAGGCCGCCGATGGCGCCGCCGAGCACGCCGAAGACGATGCCGGTCCAGGGCCCCCACTGGTAGCCCGCCCAGGCGCCGAACCAGGTGCCGAGGATCAGCATGCCCTCGAGGCCGATGTTGACCACGCCCGCGCGCTCGGCCCACAGGCCGCCGAGGCCCGCGAGGCCGATCGGCACGGCCAGGCGCAGCGCGCCGGACATCTGGCCGGTGGAGGTGATGCCATGGGCGTCGGTGATCATCCGCACCAGCGAGGTGAGGACGAGGACGCCCGCGATGATCAGGAGGAGGACGGGGAGCGAGATGCGGCGGCGGCCCGGCGCGGACGGCTTGGGCGCGGCCTTGGTGACGGTGGCGGTGCTCATCGCGCGGCCACCTCCTTCACGGAGTCGTTGGTGCCGGGCCCCGCGTCGCGGGCGGCGGCGGCGAGTTCCTCGCCGACCCGCTGCTGCTGACGGCGCAGGCCCCAGCGGCGTACGGCCTCGTACGAGACCACGACGGCGATCACGATCAGGCCCTGCATGATGACCGCGATCTCCTTGTCGTACCCCTCGTAGTCGAGCGCCGGGGACGCCTTGTCGAGGAACGCGATGAGCAGGGCGGCGAAGGCGATGCCGACCGGGTTGCCCCGGCCGAGCAGCGCGATGGTGATGCCGGTGAAGCCGAGTCCGGTCGGGAAGCTCAGGCTGTACGTGTGCACGTCGCCGAGCAGGATCGGCATGCCCGCGAGGCCCGCGATGGCGCCGGAGATCAGCATGGCGGTGAGCACCATGCGCTTGGCGTTCACGCCGGAGGCCGCGGCCGCCGACGGGGACGCGCCGGTGGCGCGCAGGTCGAAGCCGAAGCGGGTGCGGTTGAGGACGAGCCAGTACAGGACGCCCGCGAGGACGGCGACGACCACGAAGCCGTAGATCTCACCGGCCGCGCCCATCTCGATGCCGGGGAACCAGCCGGAGGAGTGCATGACGCCCGTGGTCTGGTTGTTGCCGACGGGGACGCCGAAGTTCTCGTCCAGGGTGAGATAGCCGATGACGCTCGTCGCGATCGCGTTCAGCATGATCGTCGCGACGACCTCGCTGACGCCGCGGGTGGTCTTGAGGATGCCCGCGACGCCCGCCCAGAACGCGCCCGTGAGCATCGCGACCAGGATGAGCAGCGGGATCTGGAGGCCCGACGGCAGCGATACGTGCGCGCCGACGACGGCGGTGACCATGGCGGCGAGCCGGTACTGGCCGTCGACGCCGATGTTGAACAGGTTCATCCGGAACCCGACGGCCACGGCGAGCGCCGCCAGGTAGTACATCCCGGCCTGGTTGATGATCAGGACCTGGGTGTCCGAGTACGTGGCCTGCGTGAACATCAGGCTGTACGGCTCGATCGGGCTCTTGCCCGAGGCGACCAGGACGACCGAGGTCAGCACCATGGCCGCGACGAGCGCGATGACCGGTCCGGCCACCGCGAGGAGCACCCGCTCCTTGTCGAACTTCTTCATCGGGCCTCGTCCTCCGGGCCTGCAGCTGCTTCGTGTACGGAGTCCGCGGCGGCGGCCGCCTCCACGTGCTCCAGATGGCCGGAGGCCGCGCCCGTCATCGCCGAGCCGAGCTCCTCCGGGGTGACCGTGGCCGGGTCGGCGTCCGCGACGAGCCTGCCGCGGTAGATCACCCGCAGGGTGTCGGAGAGGCCGATCAGCTCGTCCAGGTCGGCGGAGATCAGGAGCACCGCCAGGCCCTCGCGGCGGGCCTCGCGGATCTGGTCCCAGATCTGCGCCTGCGCGCCGACGTCGACGCCGCGCGTGGGGTGCGCGGCGATGAGGAAGCGCGGCTTGTGGCTCATCTCGCGGCCGACGATCAGCTTCTGCTGGTTGCCGCCGGACAGCGAGGCCGCGGTCACGTCGATGCCGGGCGTACGGACGTCGTACTCCTCGACGATGCGGCGGGTGTCGGCCTGGGCGCCCTTGATGTCGAGCAGCAGGCCGCGCTTGCCGCGGGTGTTGGGCTTCTCGGTGACGTGGCCGAGGATGCGGTTCTCCCACAGCGGGGACTCCAGAAGGAGCCCGTGGCGGTGGCGGTCCTCGGGGATGTAGCCGACGCCCTCCTCGCGGCGCTTGCGCGTCGCCCAGGCGGTGATGTCCTCACCGGCCAGCCGGATGGTGCCGGAGTCGGCGTGCTTGAGGCCGATGAGGGCGTCGATGAGCTCGGTCTGGCCGTTGCCCTCGACTCCGGCGAGGCCGAGCACCTCGCCCTCGTGGATGGTGAAGGAGATGTCGTCGAGCAGGGCGCGGCCCGACTCGCCGTCGGCGAGCAGCCGCAGCTCCTCGACCTCGATCATCGGCCGGTCGGTGACCGTGGACTCGGCGGTCTCCGGCGTCGGCAGCTCGCTGCCCACCATCAGCTCGGCGAGCTGGCGCGGGGTGGTCTCGGCCGGGACGGCCGTGCCCACCGTGGTGCCGCGCCGGATGACGGTGATGTCGTCGGCGACGGACAGGACCTCGCCCAGCTTGTGCGAGATGAAGATGACGGACAGGCCCTCGGACTTGAGCTCGCGCAGGTTGTCGAAGAGCGCGTCGACCTCCTGCGGGACGAGGACGGCGGTCGGCTCGTCGAGGATCAGGGTGGTGGCGCCGCGGTAGAGGACCTTGAGGATCTCCACGCGCTGGCGGTCGGCGACGCCGAGGTCCTCGATGTGCACATCGGGGCGCACCCCGAGTCCGTACCGCTCGGAGAGTTCGAGGACCTTGCGGCGGGCCCCGGCGCCGATGCCGTACAGCTTCTCGCTGCCGAGGGCGATGTTCTCGAGCACGGTCAGCTGGTCGGCGAGCATGAAGTGCTGGTGCACCATGCCGATGCCGCGCGCGATGGCGTCGGCGGGGCTGGCGAAGGCGACCTGCTCGCCGTCGACGGCGATGGTGCCCTCGTCCGGCTTCTGCATGCCGTAGAGGATCTTCATCAGCGTCGACTTGCCGGCGCCGTTCTCGCCGACGAGGGCGTGGACGGTGCCCTTGCGGACGCTGAGGTGGATGTCGTGGTTGGCCACGACGCCCGGGAACCGCTTGGTGATGCCGGCGAGTTCGACGGCGCACGCGGTGCGGGCGGCGGGCGGAGGGCTGGTGGACGCGTCGATGGCGCACTCTCCTCGGGGACTTAAAGGAAAGGGGCCTGCGCCGCGCACGCGGTGTGCCCCTGCTTCACGCCTCAGTGGCCACCCGTCCGCCGACTGCGGCGTCCTGTGCGGTGGTTGAGGCCCTGGCCGTGGGAACGGGGCGTGGGAGCGGGCCGACGGGAACACGGACCCGTCATCGCTCCCCCGCCCCGTTCCACGGCCGGGACGGCGCGGTTACAGCGCCGTCTTGACCTTGATCTTGCCGGTGGTGATGGACTGCTCGGCCTTCTTCAGAGCGGCCTGCAGGTCCTTCATCTTGGTGAACTCCGGGTTGGAGTCGGCCAGTCCGACACCGCCGGACTTGAGGTCGGCGCGCACGATGCCGCCCTCGGCCTTGTCATCCTGAACCGACTTCACCAGGTTGTACACCGCGCCTGCGACGTCCTTGGTGGCCGAGGTGAGGATGTACTTCTTGTACTTGTCGAGGGCCTTCTGCCGGTACTGGTCGGAGTCGACGCCGATCGCCCAGACCTTCTTGGCGGCGGCGGACTCGATGACGCCCTGACCGGAGAGCCCCGCGGCGTGGTAGACCACGTCGGCGCCGCCCTCGATCTGGCCGCTGGCCGCCTCCTTGCCCTTGTCCGGGCTGGAGAAGCCGCCGTCCTCGGCCTTCTCGGTGAGGAACTGGCGCTTGACCTTGACCGACTTGTCGGTGGCCTGGACGCCCTGGACGAAGCCCGCCTCGAACTTGCGGATCAGCGGGTTGTCGACGCCGCCGATGAAGCCGACGGTCTTGGACTTGGTGGCCTTGGCGGCGGCGACACCGGCCAGGTACGAGGACTGCTCCTCGTTGAAGACCAGGTCCGCGACGTTGTCGGCCTTGATGGTGGCGTCGTCGACGATGCCGAAGGTGACGTCCGGGTTCTTGGCCGCGACCTCCTTGATGGCGGGCGCGTAGGCGTAGCCGACGCCGATGACCGGGTTGTAGCCCTGCTTGGCCAGCTCGGTGAGGCGCTGGATCTTGTCGGCGTCGGACTCGCCGTCGGTGGGCTCGACGGCCTTCTTGCCGATCTTGAAGTCCTTGGCGGACTTGTTCATGCCCGCCGTCGCGGCGTCGTTGAAGGACTGGTCGCCCGCGCCGCCGATGTCGTAGGCGATGGCGACGCCCTTGTTCTTGTCGCCGTCCTTGTTCTTGGCGGCATCGCTTGAGGTGCCACCGCAGGCGGTGGCGGTGACGGCGAGCACGGCGGTCGCGGCGGACGCGAGCGCGATTCGGGACACCCGGCGCATAGGGACGAACTCCTTAGACAAGGACCTGGCGTGTACGCGGATACGTCGCGGCGGCTGCGTGGGGTGCGCGGCTGCGCGTGCATACGCTGCGAAAACGTACGGAGGCGTACGCGAGGACGTACGTGCGGCGCGCCTCACCCGGCGCGATTTCGCCGCAGCGTAACGCGCGTAGACCTGACATAAGAACCCTTCTGTCCCCTCCGTTATCGAGCTGTGGCCACCGGGCGTCGGCCGGGTGTCGACTCGGCGACGCGGCCCCGGCGGGACGGATCCGCCGGGGCGCAACGGGTTATACGTACGACTCCTTAACGGGGGTGCCGGGGGCGGGGCGCCGGTTATACGTACGACGTGAACCTCCCCACGACGGCGGGTCCCTGGGCCCTCGGCCGCCGGACCGGCTTGATCGCTACGGCCTGGTCCTGACCTTCACCTTGCCGCCGATGATGTCCTTCTTCGCCCGCTCGACCGCGGCCACAACGTCCTTCATCTCCTTGTACGCCGGATTGGAGTCCGAGAAACCCACCCGCCCGGACTTGAGGTCGTAGCGCTGGGTGCCGGTGGTCGGCTTGCCCTCGACGACGGACTTCGTGAGGTCGTAGACGGCCCCGCCGACGTCCTTGAAGGCCGAGCCGAGGATGTAGCGCTTGTGCTTGGCGAGCGCCTTCTGCCGGTACTGGTCGGAGTCGACGCCGATCGCCCACTTCTTCTTCGACCCGGCCTCCTGGATCACGCCCTGGCCGGAGAGCCCTGCGGCGTGGTATAGCACGTCGGCGCCCGCTTCGAGCTGTCCGCTCGCGGCGTCCTGCCCCTTGTCCGGGCTGGCGAACCCGCCTTCTTCCGGCTTCTCGGTCAGATAGCGCTTCTCGATCTTGATCTTCGGGTCGACCGACTTCACGCCCTGTACGAACCCGGCTTCGAATTTGTGAATGATCGGGATGTCCACGCCGCCGATGAATCCCACGTGTTTGACCTTGGTCGCCTTCGCCGCGGCGACGCCCGCGAGATAGGAACCCTGTTCCTCGTGGAATACGAGATCGGCGACGTTGGCGGCCTTGACGGTGTTGTCGTCGACGATCCCGAAGGTGGTCTTCGGGTACTTCTTCGCGACTTCCTGAATGGCGGGCGCGTAGATGAATCCGACGCCGATCACCGGGTCGTAGCCCTGGCGGGCGAGCTGCTCGATGCGCTGGGTCTTGTCGGCGCTGGACTCACCGTCGCCCGGCTCCATGTCGACGCCGCCGATCTTGAAGTCCTCGCGGGCCCGCTCGTAGCCGCTGAACGCGGCGTCGTTGAAGGACTGGTCGCCCTGGCCGCCGATGTCGTAGGCGAGCCCGATGCCCTTGCCGCGGTAGCCGCCCTTCTCGCCACCGCCGTCGCCGCCGTCGCCGTCGTCCTTGTTGGCCTCGCTGCTGGTCTCGCCGCACGCGGTGGCCACGAGGGCGAGCGTCGCCACCGCCACAGCCACCTGGGAAATCCTGGACAGACGACGTCGACGCATAGGACGCACCCCTTACGTTTCGAACGTTCCCCGACGCGCCCGTGACGGCGCGGATTCCGGCGCACATTAACGCGCGTAGAAAGGGAGGGGAACGGGTTCGGCGACGGCCGTTATCGATTCGTGGCGGGGCGTCGCGGATTCCTGGCGGCGCGTGTCGCGCGGGTGTTTCCCGGGTGTCGGCCGTACTCCTTTTGGGAGTCGGCCGCGGTCTTCCGGTGCCCGGCGGTGGTGCTGCCGCGGTGTGCCGTGCGCTTCTGGCGCGTGGGGCGGGTGGTGCGGGGGTGTTTCAGAGGTCGTACGGGGAGGGTGCGGGCCCTTCCCCTTCGGTCAGGCGGTGCGCGTGGCGGCGTCCAGGAGCACCGCCGCGGTGAAGAGCTCCACGCCCACCGTGATCGCGTGCTCGTCGGCGTCGAAGTCGCCCTGGTGGAGGTCGCGGACGCCGCGCTCGCCGGGGGTGCGGACGCCGAGCCTGGCCATCGCGCCCGGGACGTGCTCCAGATACCAGGAGAAGTCCTCGCCGCCGAGGCTCTGCTCGGTGCTCTCCACGGCGTCGGCGCCGCACCGGGCCACCATCGCGTCCCTCAACAGGTCGGCGACGGCAGGGTCGTTGACGACGGGCGGCACCCCGCGCACGTACTTGATCGTGGACTTGGCGCGGTGCAGGTCGGCGATCTCCTGCACGGCGGCGTGCACCAGGTCGGGGGCCTGCCGCCAGGTGTCCAGGTCCAGGCAGCGGATGGTGCCGGACATCTCGGCGTGCTGCGGGATCACGTTGCAGGCGTGGCCCGCGTCGATGCGCCCCCAGGTGACCGAGAGCCCCGAACGGGCGTCCGCGCGCCGGGCGACGAGCGCCGGGACGTCGGCGACGACCCTGGCGGCCGCGGTGACGAGGTCGGTGGTCAGATGGGGCCGGGCGGTGTGGCCGCCGGGCCCGTCGAGGGCGACCTCGAGCCGGTCGCAGGCGGAGGTGATCGGGCCGTGGCGCAGGCCGATGCGGCCCGCGTCGACGCGGGGGTCGCAGTGGACGGCGATGATCCGGGCGACGCCGTCGAGCGCGCCGCAGGCGACGGCGTCGGTCGCCCCGCCCGGAAGCACCTCCTCGGCGGGCTGGAAGATCAGCCGCACCGGGTGCGGAAGCCGCCCCGCGCGCGCCAGCTCCGCGAGCACGAGGCCCGCCCCGAGGACGACGGTGGTGTGGACGTCGTGGCCGCAGGCGTGGGCCCGGTCGGGGACCGTCGAGCGGTAGGGCACGCTCGTCTTGGTGTCCGGGATGGGCAGCGCGTCGATGTCCGCGCGCAGGGCGATCACCGGCCGCCCGGCGGCGTCCGGGGTGCCGCCGATGTCGCAGATGAGCCCGGTGCCGACGCGGAGGACCCGGGGGGTGAGCCCGGCCTTCTCCAGGCGCGCCTTGAGTGCCGCGGTGGTGCGGAACTCCTGGTTGCCGAGCTCTGGATGCATGTGCAAGTCGCGGCGGAAGGCGATGAGTTCGGCGCGCAGCGCTTCGGGCAGCGCGCCGGACAGGTTGCCGGGCGGCGCGGACTCGGCTCCTTCGGACGCGTCTTCGGACGCGCGGGACATCAATTGGTTCACCCTGTGAAGGGTAGGGCGCCCCGCCCGTCAACTCGGCCTCGATCAACAAAAGTTCAGCCAGATTGAGGTAAGAAACCTGGCCCGCGTGCGCATGTGTGACTGGTGCGGAGGGTATATACCTCAGTTACCTCCTACGCACCCCATGCGATCACCGCAGGTCAGCACAGCCTCCTTTTCGGCCAACGACTCATTCTCGCGGTGAGGCGCCGAGGGCGGGCGCGCAACACGGGGGCCCGACGGGTGTCGAGCGGATGTCCAACTGGCGGTCGAACGCGCGGGCGGGTGCGGGTGGGCTTGTCCTGTACCGGGACAGGGCGGGGCGGGATGCTTGATTCCGTCAACGGACGGAGCCCAAGGCTCCGCTCGCGCCGGGGCCCGAGGGCGCCGCGCCGGCAGGCGAAAAATCATCCAGCACCCCCAATCCGCCCCGCGCGCCCCGCCGAATATAGGGACACGCGGCCCGGTCCTGGGCCCCACGGCGGTGGGGTCACGGGTCGCGCGGAGGAGAGCCGCCCCCCATCAGGCCGGCCCCTCCGGACGGCCCCTCGCCCCTCGACGCCTCCCCGTGTCGTGGGCCCGGGGCCCTCCGCCGTGACGCTGGTGGCCCCACCAGGGCGGCGGACGTGCGGGCCGGTGCTCTTCCCACCGGCCCGCACACTCACGCCGGAGCCACCGCCTGCCGGGTGGGCTGTGTCGGGAGGGCCGGGGCGGTGTGCCGTACCGAGGCCAGGCGGTGGACGTCGCGGGCCGTGCCCGTCACGCCGGAGAGGAAGCCCTGGGCGCGGGGGGACGCCGTGTCCGTCAGCCAGGAGGGGTCGATGTCCATGACCGCCACCTTGACCTCCGTTCCGGCCAGGGCGAGGGGGAGGGTGTGGACGACCGTGGAGGGGAAGCTGAGGATGGTGCGGCCGATGGGGCCGCGGCGGGCGATCAGCTCCAGGGGGAGGTCCGGGCGGATCACCTGCAGGCCCGTCTCCACCGCCAGGCGGTGCAGCTTCTCGGCGCTCTCGCGGCGGTGTGCGAAGTAGCGGGCCGCGCCGTGGGTGCCGGAGAGGGCGGCCACCGCTTCCAGATAGCGGTCCAGGTCCACCACGCCCGTCTCCACCAGGGACGTGCCGACGAGGTCGGAGCCCTTGGTGAGGCGCGGCGGGCCGAAGCGGGAGCGCGTCCACGCGAAGTCGTTGGCGGTGACCGCCACGCCCTCGGGGACCTTGTCGATCGGCATGGAGGAGAAGACCTCCACGCTGCGCCCGCCCTTCGCGCTCGGGGTGAGACGGCGGCGGGCCGAGGACGAGACCGGCATGAACACCACGTCCCGGGGCCCGGGGCGCCCGCCCCTGCGGTGCCAGCGCACCAGGCGCTCGCCGCCCGCGAGCTGGGAGACGAACTCCATGGTGGCGGTGCCGTCGTCGACGACGACCAGGTCACGGGCCCGGGTGATGGTGAGCAGGAGCTGGACGTAGCGCGAGAAGGGGTCGCCGATCACTATCCGGGCGGCGCGGCGCAGCGGGCCCGCGAGGCCCCCGATCGTGTGGAAGGGCGCGGCGGCGCCGCCGCGCGCCTCCTCCCAGCGCAGCTGGTGGCCCTCCGCGCGCGCCAGTTCGGCCATGCGGCGCAGCTGGCCCCGTGTCATGGGGTCGGTGGGCGCGAGCACCACCAGGGTCAGGTCGCCGGGGGCGACGGCGGAGCCGGGGGCGCGCGTCGTGGACGCGTGCGCCCACTCCAGCACGTTGAGCAGTTGCACGGGCGACTCCACGAACGCCAGCGTGCCGTGCGGTGCCCTCGCGGCGCGGCGAGCGCTCCGTGCTGACATGGGGGTCCTCCCGTGCGGGATGGGGCGGGTCGGTGCGAGTCAGTGGAGAAAACAGAGAAGGCGGAGGCAGGAGCAGGAACAGGAAAAGAAGGGGCCGCCCGGGAGCGGGTGGTGCGGGAGCGGCACCGGTGCGCTCCCGGGGGCGCCGAGGGGGCCGACGGGCGCGGGCGCCGCGCCCGTCGGCGGGGGCCACGAGCCGTACGCCGTGGCGGACGTCAGGACCTCAGACGGCGACGGGCTCGCGGTCCGCGGTCTCCGTCTCCGCGACGACCCCGGCCACGCGGCGGAGCTTCTTCATGGGGCCGAGCTCCGACTCGTACACCTTCTTGACGCCGTCGCCGAGCGAGGCCTCGATGGTGCGGATGTCGCGGACCAGGCGCGTGAGGCCCTGCGGCTCGACGGACGCGGCCTGGTCGGAGCCCCACATGGCGCGGTCGAGGGTGATGTGGCGCTCGACGAACGTGGCGCCGAGGGCGACGGCGGCGAGGGTGGTCTGCAGGCCCGTCTCGTGGCCGGAGTAGCCGATCGGGACGTTCGGGTACTCGGCCTGGAGGGTGTTGATGACGCGGAGGTTCAGCTCCTCCGCCTTCGCCGGGTACGTGGAGGTGGCGTGGCAGAGCAGGATGTTGTCCGAGCCGAGGACCTCGACCGCGTGGCGGATCTGCTTCGGCGTCGACATGCCCGTGGAGAGGATGATCGTGCGGCCCGTGGCGCGCAGGGCGCGCAGGAGCTCGTCGTCCGTGAGGGAGGCGGAGGCGACCTTGTGGGCGGGGACGTCGAACTTCTCCAGGAAGGCGACGGCCTCGGTGTCCCACGGGGACGCGAACCAGTCGATGCCGCGCTTGGCGCAGTGCTCGCTGATGGCCTGGTACTCGGACTCGCCGAACTCCACGCGGTGGCGGTAGTCGATGTACGTCATGCGGCCCCAGGGGGTGTCGCGCTCGATGTCCCACTGGTCGCGCGGGGTGCAGATCTCGGGCGTGCGCTTCTGGAACTTCACCGCGTCGCAGCCCGCGTCGGCGGCCGCGTCGATGAGCGCGAAGGCGTTCTCCAGGTCACCGTTGTGGTTGATGCCGATCTCGCCGGTGACGTAGACGGGGTGGCCGGGCCCGGCGGTCTTCGAACCGAGCGTGCGCAGGCGGGAGTTGGAGGCCGTAGTGCTCATGGCAGGAACTTTCCTTAACTGTTGAGGGAGGGGCCGAGGATCCAGGCGGCGATCTCTCGGATCGCGCCGTCACCGCCGGGGACGGAGGTGACCGCGCGTGCGGCGCCGCGTACGACGTCGTGGGCGCTCGCGACCGCCACGGGCCAGCCGACGAGGCCGAAGCACGGGAGGTCATTGACGTCGTTGCCGACGTAGAGCACGCGCTCGGGAGCGATGCCCTGCTCCTCGCACCACTGCTTCAGTGCGAGGTCTTTGCGGTCGATGCCGTGGCGGACCGGGATCTTGAGCTTCCGGGCCCGGGCGGCGACGACCGGGTTCTGTTCCGTGGACAGGATCAGCATCGTCAGGCCCGACCTGCGCAGGGCCGCGATGCCGAGGCCGTCACCGCGGTGCACGGTGACGAACTCCCGTCCGTCGGAATCGATAAGCACCTTGTCGTCGGTCTGGGTGCCGTCGAAGTCGAGTACGACCGCGTCGATGTCGTCGCGGGTGGGCAGCGCGCTGTCGCGGTCCGCGTCGAAGAGCGGGGCCAGGGCGCGCGCCCGGGCCAGGTCGTGCGGGTCGTCGATCTCCAGGACCCGCGCGGGGTCGGTGCGGACGAGCTCCGTGTGGCCGAAGAAGCGGTGCTTGTGGGTACGGAAACCCGTCACGTCCATGCCGTAGACCGCGCCGGTCTCCAGGAGGTCTTGGGGGCGGTCCTGGCGGCGCGGGCGGAAGGACTTGTCGTGGTTGACGCCGTAGCCGCCGGAGGTGGCGGTGGTGGTGACCTGGACCGATGGGCCCGAGCCGCCCTCGGCCGCGGTGCGCTCGCCCTCGATGGCGGGGGGCTCGTCGCCCGCGTCGCGCCAGATGAAGCCGTGGAAGGGGGCGACCGTGTGGGCGGTGTCGGCGCCGCCGGTGACGATCGCGGCGACGATGCCGTCGACGTCCTCGCGGACGATGAAGGGGCTCGTGCACTGGACGAGCAGGACCACGTCCACCGTCACGCCGTGCGTGTTCTCGTACGCGTCGAGGGCGTGCAGGACGGCCGCCTCGCTGGTGGCGGTGTCGCCCGCGATGGCCGCGGGGCGGAGCACCACCTCGGCGCCCGCGGCGCGGGCCGTCTCCGCGATCACCGTGTCGTCGGTGGACACCACGACATCGGTGACCAGCGGGGACTCGGTGCACGCCCGGACCGCGCGGGACACGAGCGGCACGCCGCCGACCGGCGCGAGGTTCTTCGCGGGCACCCCCTTGGAGCCGCCGCGCGCGGGGATGACGGCGAGGACGCGGCGGGCGCCTTCTGGGTGGGGGTGGGACATGGCGGCTCCTTCAGGGGTGCCTGGCGTGTCGGTGGTGCCGGGTGGGGGGTGCGGGCCTTGCGGCGGGATCGGGGCTCGTCCGGTGCGCCCCGCTCGTCCGCCGCGCCCGTCGTCGGGTGCCGGGATCACAGCTCGCCCATCCGCCGGATCACCGGCGCCACGCGCTGCACGCCGTGGCGGTAGGCGCCGCGGGCCGCCGTGCGGACCGCCTGGCGGACGGGGCCTGGGTCGCGCTCCGCGGTGGGGGCGCCGGGCAGCGGCGCGCCGTCGGGGCCGAGGTGGTGGCGGGCGAGGATGCCGGGGAGGTAGCCGGGCGCGGTGGTGCGGGTGTAGTACGGCGCGAGCGGCGCGAGGCCCTCGGCGCGGGCGCGCCCGGTGAGATCGGCGACGCGCAGGCGCGCCTCGTCGTAGGCGGTGGCGTAGGTGCCGTCGGCGGCGACGCCCTGCCGCGCGACCCAGTCGGGGTCGGGCTCGGGGGTGTGGCCCTCGTCGAGCTGGTCCCAGGAGGCGAGGCAGCCGGAGCCGATGAAGGCGTGGTTGCCGAGCGCCTCGCGCACGCCGAGATCGGTGAGCACGGCGGTCGGCACGCGCCGGTGCAGGCCTTCGAGCGCGGCGGTGGAGCTGATGGTGACGAGCAGGTCGGTGCGGTCAAGGACCTCGCCCATGTGCCCGTAGACGAGGCGGAAGTTGGCGGGCGCGTCCAGGCCCTTGACCAGCTTCTGGTACGGCAGTTCCTCGATGTGCGTGGTGTGCTCGCCGGGCTTGCTGCGCAGCTTGAGCAGGACCTCGCGGTCGGGGTGGCGGCGGGCGTGCCGGATGAGGCGGTCCAGGAGGTAGAGCCGGTCGGCGCGCTTGTCCGGTACGGAGGGCTGTGCGGCGAAGACGACCGTGTGCGGGTCGCGGGGCGCGTAGGGCTCGCCGCCGAGGAAGGGCAGGGCGGCCTCCACGACGCCGCTGGCGTCGGCGCCCACGCCCTCGTACACGGCGCGGAAGCGCTCGGCGTCCTGGCGGGAGTTGGCGAGGACCACGTCCGCGCCGTGCCGCAGGAGCAGGCCGTCGGCGAGCTTCTCGTAGACGACGCCGACGTAGCCGGTGACGACGACGGGCCGCCGCCGGTATCCGGCCCAGACGCGGGCGAGGCCGTGCAGGACGGCCTGGACGCCGCCGCCGACGAGCGCGAGCACGAGGATGTCGGGGGCCTGCTCGTCCCGGCCCATCTCGTTCAGGAACTCGATCGCGGTGACCTCGCGCAGGCTGTCCGCGCGCACCCCGACCTCCTGGAGCTGGCGGGGCGTCGGTGTGGCCCGGCCGCGCAGCAGATACCCGTCGAGGTGGACGTCGGCCAGACCGGCCAGGGCGCCCGGGGCGGCATCGTCTCCGGCGGCTCCGGCGGCCGCGGCGGCTCCGGCGGCTTCCGCGGATTCGCTGGCCCCGGCGGATTCGCTGGCCCCGGCGGTCTCAGCGCCCTCGGCGGCTCCGGCGAGGCGCCGCGCGGTGAGCGCGCCCCACTTCCACCGGGTGTCGGAGTCGGCGAGCACGGCGACCCGCGTCGTCTTGTTGCTTACTGGCACATCGCAGACGCTAGGAAGGCATTTCGATTCGCGGCCCAACTCAGGTGCAACAAACGGTTAACAGCGCGCCGACGAATGGCGAATCAGCCCGGCATACGGGTGACGGGAGGCCCGGTTAACCATTCCGCCACGCTTCGTTCACCTGACATCCCACCACCGGTCAAGACGAATGCCGGGCCGACACCTAACGTCTCGCACGTGGTTAAGCTCTCCGTCATCGTGCCGTTCTACAACGTGCAGCAATACGCGCCCGACACCTTGAAGTCCTTGCGTGCGAACGCGCGTGACGACTTCGAATTCATTCTCGTCGACGATTGTTCGACGGACGAGACGCCGGACATCCTGGAGCGCGCAGCGCGCGAGCTCCCGGGCGCCGTGCACCTCAGACACGAGCAGAACGGGGGCCTGGCCACCGCCCGCAACACGGGCCTGGACGCCGCGCGCGGCGAATACCTCACGTTCCTGGACGGGGACGACTGGCTCGCCCCCGGATACTACGAGCAACTCCTCGCGTCGATCGAGGAGTTGGGGTGCGACTTCTTGCGCACCGACCATGTGCAGTGCACGGCCCGCGCGCGCAGCGTGCACCGTGTCCCGCACGGCAGGCGCGGGGTCGTCATGAGCCCGCGCGACGTCATACTGCCCGCCGACCGGTCCACGTCGGTGGACTACGCGTTCGCCTGGGCGGGGATCTACCACCGTCGGCTCCTCGACCAGGGCCTGCTGCATTTCACCCACGGCCTGCGCACGGCGGAGGACCGGCCGTGGATCTGGCGGCTGCACCGGGACGCGGAATCGTTCGCCGCGGTCAGCCTGCTCGGCGTGTTTTACCGGCGCGGTGTTTCCTCGTCGCTCACACAGATCGGCGACGTGCGCCAACTCGATTTCATCAAGGCGTTCGACCAGGTGGTGCGGGAGACCGCGGAAGATCGCGACGCGGACAAGCTGCTTCCCAAAGCGGTCCGCACCTATTGCGCGATCATCTCCCATCACCTGGGTTCCATCGAAAGGTTCGAGCCCGCCGTGGCACGGAAACTGAAGACGCTGAGCGCGGCCGCCCTCAAGCGCATGCCGCAGCGCGTGCTCGACGAGGCCCTCGACTCCATGGACCTGCAGCGCGCCACCCGGCTTCGCCGCCTTCGCCGCCGTCCGGTCGGCGCCGGGGAGGTGGCCGCGTGAACACCGCCCGCGTGAACACCACCCTCGTGAGCACCGCCGAGACCCCGGCGCGCACACCGCACGCCGCCGCCCTCGTCGCCGCACGCCCCGACCGGAGCCGCGCGACCACGCAGATCTTCCTCGCGTCCACGCTGTACGGCGTCGCCACGCTGGCCGCCGCCCTGGACGCCGACCGCTTCGGCCCGGCCGACCGGCGGCTCCTGCTCGTCGCCAACAACTCCGCGACGCCCGAGACGACGCCGTCCATCGACACGATGCCCGGCTTCGCGAAGCTGCGGACCCGCTTCGACGGCGTGCTGTCCTGGAACGAGACGATCTCCCCCTTCCACCCCGGCGGCTGGTCCCCGCGCGGCGACGACCTGCCGCTGTGGGAGCGCTACGTACGCCTGTCCTGGGGCCTCGGCGACGACAACGTCGAGCTGGTCGTGGAGTCGATCCAGGTCAACCCGGCCCTCGCGGTCGCGCGGATCTTCGAGGGCGCGCCCGTCGAGGTCTACGCCGACGGCCTGATGAGCTACGGGCCCACCCGCAGCAAGCTCGACCCGCTGGTCGGCACGCGGGTGCGCAGGCTGCTCCACCTCGACCTGGTGCCTGGCCTCAAGCCCCTGCTGCTCACCGAGTTCGGCGTGGAGCAGGAGCTGGTGCCGACGGAGACCTTCGTGAAGGTCCTCGGCGAGCTCGCGGACGACGAGGAGCGGGCGGGCGTCATCGACGCGCTCCCCGAGGTCAGCGAACCGGCGCTGCTGCTCGGCCAGTACCTCTCCGCGCTCGGCATCCTGACCGCCGACGAGGAGGAGGAGCTGCACGCCTCCATGCTGCGCGGCGTCGCCGCGCTCGGGCACACGCGCGTGGTGTTCAAGCCGCACCCGACGGCCCCGGCGCGCTGGTCGCGCGGCCTGGAGCAGGAGGCCGAGCGGCTCGGCGTCGAGCTGACCGTCCTGGACACGCCGGTGCTCGCCGAGGTCCTCTACCAGCGGATGCGGCCCGCCCTCGTCGTCGGCTGCTTCTCGACGGCGCTGCTCACCGCGTCGGCCTTCTACGACCTGCCGGTCGCCCGCGTGGGCACCGAACTGCTCCTGGAGCGCCTGAAGCCGTACGAGAACAGCAACCGCGTCCCGGTCACCCTGGTCGACGCCCTGCTGCCCGACCTGGCCGACCGCGACGCCGTCGTCCACCAGGACGCGCGCCCCGACCTCAGGGCGCTGACCTCCCTGGTGCGCGCGGTGGGCTTCGCGATGCAGCCCAAGATCTACCCGGCGCTTCGCCCGGCCACGGAGTCGTATCTGGCGGCGCACCTGAACGACCGCACGTGGCGGTACTTCAAGAAGCGCCGCCTGACGGCGCTCGCCCTGCCGGGCGGCATCCCGGTGCAGCTCGCGTTCATCCCGCGCAACGCGGCGATGCGGAAGGTGGCGCGCCGCGCCCGGTCGCTGAAGCGGGCCGCGCTGGGGTGACGGCACGGCCCGCGCGCATCAGGGCCGCGCGGCCCTGAGCCGGCGCACGACGCGCCGCACCACCGGGTTGCGGCGCAGTGCCGCCGCGCGGACGGGGCTGCCGCCGGGCAGCCCAAGGCTGGTCAGGCGGCGGCGCTTGAAGTACCGGGCGTGCTCGGCGAGATGGGCGTCCAGCCACGCGGCCACCTCGTCCCGCAGGCCGCGGTGCTTGCGGGCCTGCATGCAGTAGCCGACGGCGGTCAGGAGCGGGCCCACCCGGCGCGCCAGGGAGTCCAGGGCCAGCGGGGTGCCGACGGCGTCGTGCTCGGCGTCGGGCAGGGCCGCGTCGATGAGGGTGAGCGGGACGCGGTTGCTGTTCTCGTACGGCTTCACGCGTTCGAGGAGCAGGTCCGTGCCGACGCGGGCGACGGGGATGCCGTAGAACGCGGCGGCGGTGAGCAGCGCCGTCGAGAAGCAGCCGATGACGAGCCGCGGCCTGAGGTGGGCGAAGACCGTCTCGGCGAGCACGGGTTCGCGCAGGACGGTCAGGCGCACCCCGAGCGCGGCGGCCGCCGCCTCCAGCGACGCGCCGTACGCGGTGGGCGCGCTGGGGTGGGGCTTGAACAGCACGCTGTCGTGCCCCGCCCGGGCGGCGGCCCGCACCATGCGGGCGTGCAGTTCCGCCTCCTCGTCCGGGGTGATCAGGTCGAGGGCGGAGAGGTACTGGCCGAGCAGGACCGCCGTGGGGCGGCCGGAGCCGGTCAGGACGTCGGCGAGGGCCCGGGCGCCGTCCTGGCCGATCCGGGCGAGGACGGCGACGACGGCGTCGGTGGGGACGGCCTCCGAGACGACGCCGTACTCGGACAGGAGCAGGGGGCGGAGCCCCGGCACGAGGTCGAGGTGCAGGACGCGGACGATCCGGGTGTTCATGCCCTGGGGGACGCGGTTGCGGGTCGGCCCGTAGCTCATCAGGCCGTCGGCGTAGACGTGGATCGGGCTGTCGGCGAAGATCTCCGCCACCGCCCGGGAGGGGTTGGCCTGGAGGGACTCGCAGGCGATCTCCACGGGCTCCTCGCCCAGGTCCCAGGCCAGGCGCACGGCCCGCTCCCACAGCGGGGCGTCCTGGGCGCGCGGGGACCATCCGGCGGGGTGGTGCGGCGCGATGCACGCGTTCCAGGAGTGCACGGCGTCGAACTCGGCGCGCAGTGCGCCGGAACCGGCCGCGCGGTCCCAGGGGGTGGTCACCTCCGGCACGGCCGCGACGTTGCTGACGACGAGGACGCGGCGGTGGGCCGCGCGGGGCCCGAACAGGCCCGCCCGGAGGGCGGCGGTGACGGTGACGGCGGCGTACTGGGTGGCCGCGAAGAAGATCTGGATCACGTCGCGATCCGCTTCATGCCGCCGCGTATGGCCCGAAGCGCCCGCACCCGTCTCTCCCCCATGCCCACAAGCGCCTCGTCGAGCTCCGCGTCCGTCATCCGCGCCAGCGCCTCGGCGCTCCTGCGCCGCAGTTCGGCGTGGACGCCCCGGTCGAAGCGGTCGCGGTCCAGGAGCTGGTGCGCCATGACCACGCAGTAGCCGCGCAGTCCAGCTGGCGCACGTCGCCGACGCGGGTCAGGGACGTCGTGACGCCCCGGCGGTAGAAGACCCCGCGCAGGCTGGTGACGGCGTAGGACTCCGCCTCGCGGTGCAGCGCCCAGATCCAGGGGCGGTCCTCGGCCGTGCGCAGCCCGTCGTGGAAGCGCAGCAGGCCGCGGTCGAGCAGCCGCCGGTGGTAGACGCCCGCCCAGGCGTACGGGTAGTCGACCATGGTCGTGGCGTCGACGGGGAGGATGGAGGACCGGGGGTCGAGCGGGGTGTCCCTGCGTCCTTCCGGGGCGCGGTGGATCTCGCGGGCCGTGCCGTTCGTCTGAACGTGGTCGGTGCGGACGAAGTCGGTGCCGAGGCGCTCGGCGCGGTCCACGAGGGCGGCCAGATAGCCGGGGGCGAGCCAGTCGTCGCCGTCCAGGAACGTGAGGTAGGGCCCCTCGGCAACGTCGAGACCGGTGTTGCGCGCCGTGGCCAGACCGCCGTTCCGCTCGTGCCGGACCACCCTGCCGCGCCCCAGCCGCCGCGTGAGCGCCAGGAGCGCCTCGTAGGTCCGGTCCTTGGTGGAACGGTCCTCGACGAAGACGAACTCGAAGTCGTCGCGGTCGTTGTTGACGAGGCTGGTCACGGTGTCCGGGACGTACGCCTCGACGTTGAAGCAAGGCACGATCACGGACAGTTTCGGTGGGTGGTTGCTCACTCGCGCACCTGTGCTCTCTCAGGGACTCGCGGTACGGGTCTGCGGTACGGGTCCTGCGGTACGGGAAGGCGTGGCGCCTTCGGGGCCGCGCGGGTTCGGGGTTCCCGGGCCGAACGCCCGGCGGCGGCCCGATGCTGACAGGCGGATTCCGGCCCGCTCAACGGCCGGATCCCCCGGCCGTCGGCTCCCGGCCCTTTTCTCCGTGAATTCGCGCTGAACCAGGCGCCACGCGTCGATGAACCCGTACTGGAACGCCGCCCCCGCGGGCGTCGCCCTCCCGTGAAATGGCAGGTGGGATACGGAACTTGGCCGTCGGATCCGCATCGAAGGCGCAGCGGAAAGTGGCTTCGCGCGGGCCTCGGCGCGAACGCGGCGGCGCCCGGCGGCGAACACGCGGGCGCGGAGACACGGACGCGGCGTCGGCGTCCACGGCCGGGGGCCGGTGGAGCACGCCCCGCGAACGCACCGGCGGCCCGCCGACAAGTACAGGGCGAGACCGCCGACGGGCGGTCCCTGAGAGGGAGGGCCCGTGGCCAAGGACCCGGACGAGCAGGAGCGGCACGAGGTGCGGGACCCGGCCGCCTTCGCGTCGCTGGTCGAACGGCACTCGGCGGCTCTGCACGGCTACTTCGCGCGCCGCGCGCCCCAGGCCGCCGACGACCTGCACGCGGAGCTGTGGCTGCGCGCGTACGCGGCGCGGCGCGGCTTCGACCCCGCGCGCGGTTCCGCGCGCGCCTGGCTGTTCGGCGTGGCCAGGAACGTGCTCTCCGCGCACTGGCGCGCTCTCGCCGCGCAGGGCCCCCACGGGCTCAGGCCCGCCGGGAGCGACGATCCGTGGGAGGCCGTGGACGACCGGCTCGTGGCCGCCGCCCTGGCGCCCAGGCTCCGGACGCTTCTGAAGGAACTCCCGCCGGTGGAGCGGGAGTTGCTGCTGCTCGTCGCCTGGGAGCAGCTGACGCCGAGCGAGGCCGCCTGCGTGGTCGGCGTCCCGGCCGCGACGGCCCGTACCCGGCTGCACCGCGCCCGCAACCGCATGCGCTCCGGCACCGCGTGCGACATGGCTGGAGACCCGACATGACCGAACGCACGGAACGCGACGAGATCCTCGACTTCCCGGGGGCCGACGAACTGATCGCCGCCGGGGCCGTCGCACCCCCGTCGGCGGCCGCCCTCGCCGCCGCGCGCGAGCGGTGGGCGCGGCAGTCGGAACGCGAGCGCGAGCCTCAGGCCGAGCGGGCGGAGCCGCTGGTCGTCATCGGGACCCACGAGCCGTCGCGCGCGGCGCCGGAGCGGAGCCGTCGCGCGCGGCGTGGAGTGCTGGCCACGGCGGCGGTCGCCGCCGTCGCCGTGGCCAGCACCGTCGTGGTCACCGTCGCGCGTCCGGCGCCGGACGAGGCCGGGGCTCCCGCGTCGGCGAGGTCGACGACCGCGTTCCTGGCCAAGATGGCGGCTGTCGCGTCGAACCAGCCCGCGCTGAAGCCCGACAAGTACTGGATGGTCCGCGCCGAGACGGCGGGGGCAGGCGTCCGGACGTGGCACAGCGACCTCCGGGGCAACCGCTGGGAGACGGGGCCGCACGGGACGGTCCGCGGGAAGGGCGAGAAGGTCGGTGCCTGGCTGGTGGGCTCGCGGTGGCTGCCGGGAACCCAGCTCGACAAGTTGCCCACGGACCCGGACCGGCTCATCAACGACTTCCCGAAGGCGCCCGCGCAACGCTTCGACCAGGTCACGGAGTTGCTGGAGGAGTCGCCCGCGAGCCCCTGGCTGCGCTTCGCGCTCCTCAAGGTCCTCGCGCGCACCCCGGGCGTGGAGCTGGGCGGCCCGGTCAAGGACAGCCGTGGCCGCTCCGGCATGGCGGTCACGTTCACCACGGCCCGCGGCAAGGGCCGCACCCCCTCCCCCGAACAGCCCTCGGCGCACTTCGTGATCGACCCGAAGACCGCCCGCGTCCTGGAGACCCAGACCCCGCCCGGCGGCGGCCCCGCGACCCGGAAGACCTTCCTCAAGACCGGCTGGACCAACCGCATCGACTAAACCGACGACACCGACCGCACCAGCTGAACCAACCGCGTCAGCAGCCCACTTCACCGGACGGGATCACGCCCCCGGCGCCTCGCGCAGCGTCGCCCCGATCCCCGCGACCACCGCCGCGAGCCCCGTCTCGAAGCCGTGCTCGTAGCCCCGGAACAGCTCCTCGCCCGCCGCCACGGCCAGCGGGTAGTCCTTGAGGCGTTCGGCGCGGGCGGCCAGGTCGTAGCCGCCCTCGCCCGCGCCCTCGTCGGGGCCGGGGCCCGTGGCCTGTTCCTCGATGACGTACCCGATGGTGTAGCTGTACGCGGTCAGCCAGGCGCGGGCCGCCGCGCCCGGGGTGAAGCCCGCGCGCGTCAGGCGGCGCAGCTGGGCCTCCATCGGGGCGGCGTACGAGAGGTCCGTGAAGTGCGTGCCGCTGTAGACCTTCGCCCCGTCGCGGTAGCGCAGGAGGTGGCGGCGCAGGCCGCGCATCGCGGCGGTGAGGGCGGTGGGCCAGTCGGCGTCCGGCTCGCCCTCCAGGTCCGCCGTCATGCGGCGCAGCATCTCCGTCGCCATCTCGTCGAGCAGCGCCTGCTTGTCCTTGAAGTGCCAGTACAGCGCCGGGGCCTTGACGTCGAGGCGCTGGGCGATGGCGCGCAGGCTCAGGCCGTCGAGGCCGGTCTCGTTCAGCAGGTCCAGGGCGACGCGCGCCACGCGGGTGCGGTCCAGTCGTGTCGTAGCCACCTTGACAATTTAACACCGTTAAGCGCATGCTCCGGGCATGGCACTTAACAACGTTAAGGACGTGGGCTCCGGCGCGGCCCCGGGCCCGGCCGCGCACACGGACGTACTCATCGTGGGAGCGGGCCCCACCGGGCTCACGCTCGGCTGCGACCTGGCCCGGCGCGGGGTGCGCGCGCTCGTCGTGGACCAGGCGCCCGCCCTGTTCCCGGGCTCGCGCGGCAAGGGGCTCCAGCCCCGCACCCTTGAGGTCTTCGACGACCTCGGCGTCGTGGCCGCCGTGCTCGCCGCGGGCGGCCCCGCGCCGGTCGGCATGGTGTGGTCCGGCGGGGTCCGGCAGGGCGAGCACCGCATGTTCGACGAGCCGGAGCCGACGGACGGCGCGCCCTACTCCGGCCCGTGGCTGCTGCCGCAGTGGCGCACGCAGGAGATCCTCCACGCGCGCCTGACGGAGCTCGGCGGCACGGTGGTCTTCGGCGCCGAGGTCACCGGCGTCGCCCAGGACGCGGACGGCGTGACCGCGCGCTTCGCGGACGGCGGCACCGTCCGGGCCGCCTACGCCGTCGCCGCCGACGGCGGGCGCTCGGCGGTGCGCCGCGCGCTCGGCGTCGGCATGACGGGCGAGACCGTCGACCCGCACCCCGTGCTGGTCGCCGACGTGCGCCTCCGCGAGGCCGCGCTCGACCGCGACAACTGGCACATCTTCCCGCCGTCCGCCGACGGGAGCGTGGGCTTCACCGCGCTGTGCCCGCTGCCGGGCGTCCCCGACTTCCAGCTCACCGCGCAGTTCACGGACGGCTCCGGTCCCGACACCTCCCCCGAGGGCGTGCGCGAGGCCGTCGCCGCCCGCACGCATCTGGCCGCCGCCGACGTCACCGAGGTCCGCTGGTCCTCCGACTTCCGGCCGCGCGCCGCGCTCGCGGACCGCTTCCGCGCGGGCCGCGTGTTCCTCGCGGGAGACGCGGCGCACGTGCACTCCCCCGCGGGCGGCCAGGGCCTCAACACCAGCGTGCAGGACGCGTACAACCTGGGCTGGAAGCTCGGCCTCGCCCTGCGGCACCCGCACCTCGCCGACGCCGTCCTGGACACGTACGAGGAGGAGCGGCGTCCCAACGCGGCGCGGATGCTGGACCTGTCGACCCGCATCCACCGGGGCCAGGCCCGCAGGGGCGCGGCCACGCGCCAACTCGGCCTGGAGTACCGGGACTCCTCGCTGTCCCTGGACGAGCGCACCGGGCCGACGGGCCCGCGCGCGGGCGATCGCGCCCCGGACGGCCCCCTGGGCGCCGGCCGCGTCTTCGACGCGCTCCGGGGAGGGCACTTCACCCTGCTCGCGGTCGGAGGCGACCACCGCCTCCCCCTCCCTGGCGGACCGTCGCTGCACACCCACCAGACGGAGACACTCACCCCGTACAGCCCCGGCCTCTTCCTCATCCGCCCGGACGGCTACATCGCCTGGGCGGGCCAGGCCACGGAGGGCCTGAAGAACTATTTGACCTCAACCAAACTTGAGGTCATACGTTCTGAGGCATGACGAACACGAGCACGAACGCCGCGCAGACGCCCTTCACCCCTTCCCACAGCGACGCCGAGCTGGTCAACCAGCCCATCGGCTACTGGAGTTCGGCGGCCGGACAGGCCGTCGTGCACCACATCCGCACGATGCTCGCCGAGGAGGGCCTCACCCAGCCCCAGTGGTGGGTCCTCAACCAGGTCCCCGCGGGCGAGGCCCGCGACCGCGCCGCCGTCATCGACATCCTGCGCGGCTACCTGGAGTTCGGCGAGGGCGGCATCCAGCACAACATCGAAGCCCTGATCCGCCGCAAGCTCCTCACCGAGGAGACGACCGACGGCGGGACGCGCACCCTGCGCATCACCGACGAGGGCGACGCGCTGCGCGCGCGGGTCGCCGCGCGACAGGGACAGGTCCGCGCGGAGATCCACGACGGCATCGACGACGCCGAGTACGTACGGGCGCTGAAGGTGCTCCAGCGCATGATCCACAACGTGCGGGGGACCGCCTGGCACCACTGAGGCAGGGTTCACAATCCTTCGCTCTTGGGAAACACTTCGTGGGATTGGCCATCGCAGTGACACGAAGTGACATGGGGGGTCCATGAGCAGGCGCGCGACAGCCGGGGGACGCACGGCGGCGGGAGCGGCCGTCGCGCTGGCCCTGGCCTGCGGTTGCACGGCGCAGGCGGTCGACAGGGCGGGGCAGGACGCGGAGCGGGACGTCGGGCAGGCGGGGAAGGACGACGCGAAGGCCCGACCTCCGGCCCGCTCACCCTCGGACAACTCCCCGCCCACGCCAACCCGTTCCCCCACACCGAGGATCAAGTCCCCGGTCTCGCGGGCGGAGTTGCCGCCGTCCAGCGCGCCGAGCCCGGCGCCCACGCGGCCCCGCGCGAGCACTCCGTCGCCGCCTCCCCCGCCCGGGCCCGTGCTCCTCGCCCGGGGCAAGCAGGGGTCGATGGTGCGCGAGCTCCAGGCCCGGCTGCGGCAGCTCGACTGGTTCCGCCAGTACCCGACGGGCTTGTACGGCCCGGCCACCACGGCCGCCGTGCAGGGCTTCCAGGGCAAGCGGGGCCTCTCGCCCACCGGTGCGACGGACACCCGCACCTGGGAGCGGCTGCGGCGGATGACGCGCGATCCTTCGCGCGCCGAGCTCTACCCCGACGGCGGCATGCCGCCCGCGAAGCCCGACCGGCGCTGTCTGACCGGGCGCGTGCTGTGCATCAGCAAGAAGAGCCGCACCCTGACGTGGATGATCGACGGCAAGGTCGTCTCCACGATGGACGTGCGCTTCGGCTCGGAGTACACGCCGACGCGCGAGGGCGCGTTCAAGGTCTTCTGGAAGTCGCGGGACCACGTTTCGACGCTGTACGACACGCCGATGCCGTACGCCCTGTTCTTCAGCGGCGGGCAGGCCGTGCACTACTCCTCCGACTTCGCCGCGCGCGGGTACAACGGGGCGTCGCACGGCTGCGTGAACGTGCGCGACAAGAAGCGGATCGCCGACCTCTTCGGGGAGGTCGAGAACGGGGACCGGGTGGTGATCTACCGGTAGGCCCTGGCCCGGCGGGGCCGTGGGGCTGGTGCGGCCGGTGGGGGCGGGTTGAGGGCGCGGGCGGAATCGGGGGAACGAATTCCGCCCGCGCCAATGGCACGGAGCCGTAGGTACGGGGGGAACCCCCGGCTCGTGCGCGGGCCGATGACCAGTCGGCTCACTACTTACTGCGCCGGGGGGGCGTGGAATGTTACTGGGGGTGGATGCGGCCTGGGTCACACCCGCGCGGGGCGCCCCAGGCCCGCCCCTTCCCACTCCGGGGGCGGCTGCCCCCGTCCCCCCGCTCAAAGCCAATCGGCGCTTCGCGCCTCGTCCTCAAACGCCGGACGGGCTTGAACTGCCCACCCAGCCGCGAGCCGCTAGGTCGGGGGGTGCGGTGGTAGCCGCAGGTGTAAGGGTGGGCGGGTGGGAGATATAGCCCGTCCGGCGATTGAGGACACGGCGCGGAGCGCCGGAGGGGGCTCAGAACACCGGGGCAGCCGAGTAGGACGGGACGGGCCGAGGCTGGTGGGGCAGGGTCACCGGGGGGACATGGCCGATGCCGCCGGGGCGGCCGCCGTGCTGGCCACCGCCGCCTGGGCGGCCGTGGCCGGAGTCGTCGTCATCGTCACCGCCGCCGGGGCGCCCGTGCTCCCCGCCGCCCTGCTGCCCGTCCTCGTCCTCATCGTCCTTGCCACCCTTGCCACCCTGGCCGCCCTTGCCGTCAAGCAGCCGGTCGCAGAACTCCCGTACCCGGTCCGCGCCCCGCGCCGCCTCCTCCAGGCGGCGGCGCTTGTCGCCGCCCAGGGCGTTGTTGCGGTAGTCGCGGCAGGCCGACACCACGTGCCGGTACCACTTGCGGCCGTTCTTCCTGCCGCGCTCGCCGGACTCGGCGCCCGGACCAGGGTTCTCCGTGGCCTCCGGACGCTCGTCGCCGTCCGTGCCCTCGGAGGTCTCGGACTCCTTCGGGGGGACGGAGCGCTCCGGGTCGTCCGAGGGTTCCTCCTCGGGGGCGGAGCTCTCGTCGTCGGGCACCTCGTCGGGCGGCACGGCCTTGTCGGTGGCCGGGCTGCGCAGCGGCCGCTCCGGCCGCTCCAGGGGGGAGGCGCTGGTGGCGGGCGTGCGCTCGGCCCGCTGGAAGGGCGAGGGGATCACCCCGGCACCGGCCGCGACCGCGACCCCGCCCGCCATGCACGCGGCGAGCGCCGCCGCGATGCCGAGGCGCACGGGCCGCCCCCACCGCACCGGGCGGACCGCCGCGGCACCGATGCGCACGGGCTCGTCACCGCCGCCCGCAGCGGGCGCACCGCGTACATCACGTACACCAGGCACATCCCGCGCACCGGCACCGGCACCCGCACCCGCACCCGCACTCACGGCACCGAACACACCAGCTGCACCGGCTGCACCAGCCGTCACACCCGCATCAGGCCTCACCGGAGCCGCTTCCGAAGCCCAGGTGTCACCGCCGCGGGCGGCCCGGAAGGCGGCGAGGGCGCCGCTCTCACCGGGAAGTTCTCCGTCCGCCCCGGTCTTCGCGGGCTTCGGCGCGGACAGCGCGGCGAGCGTCTGAGCGAGTCGCTCGGCCTGTTCGCGGTCGTGATGGGCGACGCCGTCGAGCCGCTCGCCGCGAAGCAAACGCTCCGCCGCGGCACGGTCCAGCCACTTGTCCTGCTCGTCGGCCATCACATGTCCTTCTGCGTCCGCGTACGCGAATGCGTCACACAGCGGGACGGGGGCACCGCGCGTCCGTGCGGGTCCGGCTGCGGGGGTACGGCGCCGAGTCCGGGCGCCTGGGCGTCCCCGGCGGAGCCCATCAGTTCGGCGAGTCGCTTCAGGCCGCGGTGGGCCGCGGTACGGACCGCTCCGGGGCGTTTGCCGAGCGTCTCGGCCGCGCTCTTGGCGTCCAGGCCGACGACGACACGCAGCACCACGGCCTCGGCCTGGTCCTGCGGGAGCTGGGCTATCAGCGCGAGCGCGGCGTCGGTGGCCAGGGACTCCATGGCCTCCCCCGCGGTGTCCGCCGTGGCGGGCTTGCCGGTGAGCTCGGTCTCGTCGCCGCCGATGGCGGGGCGGCGGCCGCGCATGCGGATGTGGTCGAGCGCGCGGTTGCGGGCGATGCGCGCGGCCCAGCCGCGGAAGCGGTCGGCGTCGCCGCTGAACCGGTCGAGGTCGCGGGCGATCTGCAGCCATGCCTCGGACGCCACGTCCTCGGCGTCGAGATCACCGACGAGCGTGCGTACGTAACCGAGCAGCCGCGGGTGCACGGCGCGGTACACGGTCCGGAACGCGGTCTCGTCCCCGGCCTGTGCCGCGAGCACGGCGGCGGTCAGCTCAGCGTCGTCCTCCCCCTGCACTGCGTGCCCCTCTGCGCCTGGCCCGGCGCGGCTCTCACGGGTCTCGTTGCGCGCCGTCCGCCGCTCGCGGTCGTCCGCGACGGCCCGCGGTGGTGGGTCGCAACACGGCGCGAAACTGCACGCTACGGCGTGAAAGCGGTGCGCGTCCATGTTTGTACAACATGCAACTAGCGGGTGACTCAGCGAGGTGTGACAGAAAACGCACCACGGACGCAGTAGGGAGTACGGACCGCCACGCGGTTCGTACCGTGTGACGGCCGGGGCCTCTCCTGTGGGGGGTGGCGGCCCCGGCCGTTCCCACGTCGCCTGCCGCCCTGGTCAGCGGCGATTCCGGCTTCCAACCGCTCGCGTGACCAACAGCGTGACCAACGCGTCCCGCTCCTCATGCGATCCTCCCCAGGCCAATGCGCTCAGCCGTACCGGAAGCGAGCTTGAGGGCCCCTTCGACTCGACGCTGGCCGTAGTTCGCCATGGTGTACCCGGGCGAGTTGTGCCTCACGTTCGCCGAGACCTCCACAGGGTTCTCACCGGCATCCAGATCGTTCGTGACCTTGCTGTGCCGCCAGTCATGGATGCGGAACCGCTCGGGAAGATCCAACCTCCCCCTGGTGCTCCGCCACCGCGCACTGACCTGCCCGGCATCCTGCGGCCCTCCCGGCGTGATCCCCTCCTCACGGAGCCGGTATCCATCACGAGCGAAGACAAGCCCTTGATCCACCCAACGTGGGCCGAGCTGCCAGACGCTGAGAGCCTGCTGGACGATCCGCGGTGGGTGGAGTAGCGCGGCGGTCGACCGCACGAGTACGACGCCGCCTGAGAGCAGCAGAAGGCCCCTTCCTGGGCATCGGGAGGGGCCTTCAGTCGTTCTGTGCCTTGCTACGAGGTGATGGCTTCAGCTGCGGCTCATGTGGTCAGCGAACGCGGCCCAAGCTGAGGGGGCCACACAGATGACCCCGGCCGCATGGTCCTTGGTGTCACGGATCATGATGCGTGGCTGATTGTCGGCAACCTCTACACAGTCGTTAGCGGAGCTTCCGCTGTGGGAGGACTTGCGCCAGTTGGGGGTCTCGTTCACTTCGACCTCTTCAGTGCTTCGTGGATCCTGCTCGTGGACGCTTCGGCCGTCAACGCGCTTGCGGCGACCCGATCATAGAACTTTTGATATCGGATGACCTCCGCTGATTCCTCACAGTAGTTGCCGGTGTAGAACCCCTCCGTGTACGCGCCCCTGCTCCCATCGGAGAGGGTAAGGATCACGATCGTTCCAGTGAGGTACTGACCAGCGTCGAACGGCAGTACTTGAACGGTGATGTTGGGGGTCTGCTGGACCTCCAGCAACTTCTCCAACTGTGCCTGACTTGATCGGTGCAGTGCGGCTTCGTCTATGACGGCTGACATCCATGGTGGGTCTTCGCGCTCCCACACCTTCTGTCGGGCCATGCGCTGGTTCACGTACGACTCGACGCCCGTTGGGTCTCCGCCCTGCCCAGATAGCAGAAGCTCCCGGGCATAGTCGGGTGTCTGAAGCAGTCCAGGGACGATGAACCCCGCAGTGTGAATCATCTGCGCCTTGTCCTGTTTAGTCAGATACGGCTTCGCATAGTCCCGAACGGTGGTCTGCTCAAGGATCCTGACCAAGTCGACAAGAGCGTCACCCAGTTCAAGGACGGTACCCAGCTTGGCCGCCAGGTCGCGGTCTAGCGGTGCGCCGTTCTCCACCTCAGAAACACGGCTCTTGCTGCTGAAGACCTTCCCGGCGAGGTCTACCTGCGTCCAACCCTTCGCTCGCCGTGCCTCCCTGACTTGGGCGCCGATGTACGCCTCAAGGCTCTCGCTTGGGTCGAGCTCGTTCGCGCCTGGCATATGCCTCGTTCCGCAGTCCGGTTCCGGAATCTCCACTCCTAGTAAACGTACCCGCAGGTGAGCAGGCTGGGAGTCCTACGGAAGAGCCAACTCCCCTACGAGGTACAGCCGATGACCAGCAGCAGCGCGATGCAAAGGAGCGCGGAGGCGCCCGTTGCGATCCGACCCTTCGGGGACCCCCCGGCGCGCAAGGGGCGTAAAGCGATGGCTGACCAAATTGGCACAGCCGTCCAGCCCGGCAGTGACGACATAGCGCGACTGGTGCAGCACACTCGAGTGCTCGGGCCGTGGGGACTAGTGCTGTGGCAACCGAGGGGCGGCTATCCGGACACCATCGACCTGAAGGCCGTCGAGGCCAGGCTGCGGAGGCTGCTGTGAAGCCCCAGCTGGGCAAGGTCGTCTTCGACTCAAAGACGAAGCGCGTCGGCGAAGTCATGGGCTTCGAGGGTCCGTACGTTCAACTCCGCCCACTCAAGGGCGGGATGGAGTGGGACGCAAACCCGAAGGACCTCTGCCCGGCCACCACGCTGGAAGCCCTCAGCTCCGACACCGCCAAGCCTCTCAGTAAATGGGGCCTGTGATGGCCCCCAAGGCGCGGTTGGGCGAAGTCGCGGGGGGCGTGGCCGCTCTCCTGCTCCTGGGCGTGCTGATCGTCATGGCCGTCGTCGTGGCCGTGAAGGGCCAGACGTAGAGCTTCCGCCCTCTTCAAGGGGGCGGAGAAGGCTCGCCCCTGCCGGATGGAACCACACGCGTAACGGGATCCCGGCGGGGGCGAGGCAGCAACCCTGTAGTCGTCTCAAGGCATTCAAGGAGATTCACCCATGTGTGATGGCGATGCGCTCTCGGCACCGCCCCGGCGAACGGTCAGCGTCGGCGCGGTCGTTGTCGACGAAACAGATCGCATTCTGCTGATCCAGCCGACCAGCATGCGAGGCAAGGCCCTCCCGGGGTGCCGCGTGCGTGCCAGAGAGCTGCCTGAGGTGGCTTTGCGGCGTGGAGTGCGCGAGGCCACCGGGCTGGACGTGCGGCCGCAGAGATTGCTCCTCGTGGACATCATGCCGGAGGCCGACGGACCAGAGGAGTACGTGTTCGTCTTCGGCTGCGGGTCTGTCGGAGAAGCGAAAGACATCCTGATCGACACGACGGTATGCAGGCACTATTCGTGGGTTGCCGAACGAGAGGTGGCGGCACACACGGAGCCCTATCAAGAGCGACGTATCCGTGCGGCCCTACGTGCTTATGAAGCGAAGCCAGACGCAGTTCCCTACCTGAACTGCGGAAAGCCCGCGCTGTAAGCGCCCAAGCCCTGGCCTCGCCTAATGGGTCTCCCACCCCCTTGCAGGGACCGGAGTAGGCGAGGGCAGTCCACCCACCGCTGTCCTCCCTGAGCTCTGGCAACGGTGTGGTGGGTCCATGGGCCCCGGCTGGCGATGCGAGGTGGTCCCTCCGCCAGCCGGGGCCTCACAAGCCCGCGCGTTCGTTTCCATCACGCGAACGCGAATGGCCCGGCCCCGGCTGTGGAGCTGCCGGGCCAGCAGCGGGCCCCGGAACAACCGCACCGGCCGGGGGCCCGCTGTTCGGCAAGGCCAACAGATCCCTGGTAGGGGAGGAGGGCGACATGCGCTGCATCACTGATCGAGTGCTGGTGTGGCTTCTGGAGCAGCTGCCCGAACCTCCACGGCCCGCACCGGAATGGTGCTCCACTGACCGCCTCGCGGAGCAGACTGACCAGGAGGTGGTCTCCGCTGATGAATGGGCAGCGCCTTGGCTCAGCCCGAGTGCAGAGGAAGGCCGCGCGATGTTCGAGGCCGAGGCGACGATGCCTATCAAGGTGGTGCGCAAACGAGCCGCGAGGCCCTTGCGCGAGGAATGCGCGTGGCCACGCAGGCCACGACCTCTTGACACGGGCCAGGATGACATCAAGGAGGGAACATGAGTGCCATGGCTCTTCGGCCCAGGTTCGCATGGTTGGAGATCACGGGATTCTGCAATCTAGCGTGCCGCCACTGCTACGCCGGTTCATCTCCTCAAGGGGATCACGGAGACATGAAGGACGATGACTGGCTTCGGGTCATCGATGAGTTGAACGGCTTAGGCGTCCGAGATGTGCAGTTCATCGGCGGGGAGCCAACGCTTCACCCCAGCCTGCCCGTCTTCGTTCGGCACGCACGCAAGTACGCCATGCGCATCGAAGTCTTCTCGAACATGACCCACATCAATCCAGATGTGTGGGAAGTGCTCCAGCTGCCCGGCGTACGCATCGCTTTCAGCTACTACAGCGATACGCCCGAGGACCACGAGGACGTGACGGAGGGGCGCGGCTCCCATGCCCGTACGCGCGCCAACATCGAACGGGCCCGGTCCCTCGGAATCGAGATGCGCGGCAGCGTGATCACAGTTCTCCGAGGACAGCGCGCGGACTACGCGGCATCTGAGCTGCTGCAACTCGGCGTTCGAGATGTGCGAACCGACACCATCCGCCCCTACGGCCGCGGTGCGGACGGAGCGACACCGTCCGTGGGCAATCTGTGCGGGCGCTGTGGGCGAGGGAAGTTTGCGATATCCCCCAACGGCGAGGTCTGGCCGTGCGTCTTCGCCCGATGGATGTCTCTGGGAAACGTCCACACGCAGAGTCTCGCGGAAATCTACGACGGCGATGCGATGCGTAACGTCCGCGGCGTGCTCGAAGAGGCGTTTCCCCACACCAAGCCCCGGGCTAACGGTTGCCAGCCAGACATGTGCTTGCCCAACTGCAACCCCAGCTTCGAGACCTGCGCCCCGCAGCTGGCATGCGCGCCCGATGCCGAATGTGCCCCCACGGGCGGCGATGGCAACGGAGGCGGCAAAGGTCATGCCGGGCAGCAACGCAGCACCGTAGAACCGGTTCGCATGTCCCCGCGTCGCAGCGTCCGGTACCGAGACCCGGGGATCTCCGATACCGGCTGCTGAGGAACCCTCCACCAACCAGTGCATCGTGCCCGTTCCTCCGTGATCTAGAGGCGGCATCGGTAACGTAACGGCCCTCAGTCCGCGTGCACCACTGGAGTACCGCGTATGAACGACACCGCCAAGATCACGCTATATCTCGCCCGCCGGGACGCCTATGCGGAGTTCCTGAACGCCGTAGACGCAGAGCGAACGGTCATTTGGTACCGCGAAGCTGGACGGTACGACGACAATCAGCAGGCCCTCGCCGCAATCGATGGCGCATACGACACCACCCGGGCCAAGTTCAACGTCATCGACGTTGAGGGGGTAGGGCCAGTCAAGGAGGGGCGAGCCCTCGTCGAACGTCTTAGGGACATGGAGAGGGGCGACCCAGCACAGCCGAACTGGGCGGACTTCAAGAAGGCCCGAGAAGAGTTCGTCAGCGCTGCCAGCCAGTACCTCAAGAGCCTTCTTCCACCGGACAAGCGCTGACCCGTTGGTCCAGGCCCTGTCCACTCCGCACGAAGTTGGGCCCCCTCAGCAGGGATCACCGTGTGGCGGAGTTGAGGGCGGATATCGCCACGCTGAGCACGCTGTAGCGAGAGGGGTTGGCATGTCGCAAATCGCCGGTGCACGACTGTTCCGGGAAGCGTGGATCGCGGGAGTTCACCAGCACTTCCCCGGAGAGCCCAAAGCGGGGTACGTCACTCCCTGGGGCGACACGCCCCAGTGGGAGCGCGAGGCCGCAGGCGCCGTGTACGAGCAGGTCCGCCAGTTCGTCGAGATCAGCGGCGGTCACGCGTCCAGACTCTCCCGGGAGCAGAAGAGCCGGTTCGTGGCGACGTGCTGGACCGCGCAGATGTTCAAGCACTTCGAGGACCCGAAGCCGGGGTATGTCGCTGACTGGCCCGACCTCCCCAAATGGCAGCAGGAGACCGACGCGGACATCTTCGAGGCCATCGAGGGCAGCCTGGGCGGCTAGGACACACGCCGGTTGGATGCGCCCCTCCGGCGCTCATCAAACCGGGGTGGCCCGGCCCCGGCCCTCCCCGCGTTCGAGCCGTCAGACGTCGAACAACCCCGACCCAGGACCCGGGCCCTGGAGTTCCGTCGCGTCGATCGTCTGGGAGGCGGGCGGTGCCTCCGCCTCCACCGGCTTGTCGTAGTCCGAGATCCGCATGGTCATGCGGGTGCCCGAGCGCTCCTCCATCTCCATGGCGACGATGTGGGGCTTGCCCTCCGCGGCGAGGTACACGCTGGTGACCGCGCCGTTCTGCTTCTCGACCAGCGGTATGACCTTCCGGCCGTAGCGCCACGTCGGGTCCTGCGCCCGGATCGTCGTCTCGCCCTCCATGTCGCTGAGGCCGCTGAGCAGCTGGTCGAGGTCGCACCGCGCCGACGGCATCACGCGGCGACCCGAACTGCCGTCCCCCGTGGGGAACTTCACGTACTTCCCGCGCACCTTCGCGAGGCGCCGCTCCATCTGTGCCGCGACCTCGGGGCCGCGGGCCTGGGCCAGGGCGCGCAGCGAGTCCAGGGAGGAGTCCTGGAAGCGGAGGTACGTCATACGGCCCCCGACCATGATCAGGTCGCCGCGCATCGGGCCTTCCTTGATGGTGCCGACGCAGTTGCTGTCGCGGTCGGCGTGCAGCGTCACCTCCTGGCGCCGCGCGGTGCCGCCGGTCGTGGAGCCCTTGGTCTGGGCCACGGTGATCCGCATCGAGCGCGCCGACTCAAGCAGGTCGACGGCCTCCTCGGTGAGCAGCTGGCCCCGGGCCTCGTCGCGCGGCAGCTCCCGCTCGAACGTGCCCCCGGAGAGCCGCACCGGCTTCCGCTCGCCGCCGCACGCCGTCACGAGCGTCGCCAGCGACCCGACAGCGAGCGCGGCCGCCGCGGCCCGCGTCCACCGGCGGTGCCCGCCGCCCTGTGTCCCGCGCCGTGCCTTCGCCACCACAGTCCCCACCGTCCTCATCCGCCCGTCGGCTCACCCGCTCGTCGGGCGTCAGCCGTCCGTCGGATCTCTCATACGCTTCTCATGAACCCTGCGCACGCGGCGGCGCGGTTGTCACATCCGCGCGATGCGGGATACGTCACGCGACTTTCCGCCTCGCTCCGTGCAACCCTTCGCGCCCCATCGGTGTCTTAGTAACTCGCGGGTTCACGGGGATCTCATAAAAGGGGTGACCTATCGGTGGGGTACGGGACGACGCGCCGGATCTGGCTGACCGTGGGAGCCGTGGTCCTCAGCGGTACGGGAGCGATGGCGCCCGCCGCGGCGGCGCCCCAGGGGACCGCGGAGGCCGCCCCCGCCGCCGGCCTCGGCGCCGCCACCCCCCGCGCCGACCAGGCGAAAGGCTCCCTGACCGTGCTGCCCGGCGGCCCCGGAGGCCCGGCCGCTGGTTCCCGTAAGACCCTCACCCAGGCGAGCCCCGGTGTCCCCGGCGCGAGCGAGCCCGGCGACGAGTGGGCCGCCGCGACCGCCTGGGGCGACCTGAACGGCGACGGCCGCGCCGACCTGGTGATCGGCGCGCCCGGTGAGGACGACACCGCGGGCCACGCGGACCGGGGCGCGGTCACGATGCTGTACGGCCCGCGCTTCACCTCCGGCACCGATCTGCAGCTCTCCGAGGACTTCGCGTACACCGGGGCCCGGTTCGGCTCGGCCCTGGCCGTCGGCGACTTCAACGCGGACGGCAAGGCCGATGTGTTCACCGTGGCCACGGGCACCGGCGGCAGCTGGGCGGCCAGGTTCGCCGCGGGCCACGAGACGGCGGGCACGCTCACGTCCGCCGCCGGGGCCCTCGCGCACCCGGACGCCGCGTCCGGCGACTTCAACCACGACGGGTACGCGGACGTCGCCCTGTCCTACCTCGACCCGGCGGGCCAGGGACACGTCCTGTGGTTCAAGGGCACCCGCTCCGGCCTCAGCCGCGTCGGCCAGCTGCCCGTCAAGGGCGGCCGCTCGCTCGCGGCGGGCGATGTGAACGGCGACGGCCACGACGACCTCGCCATCGGCCAGCCCTACACCGCGGAGTCAGGCGCGCACACCGGCGGCCAGGTCACCGTCGTCAACGGCGGCCCCGGCGGCCTCACCGCCACCGGCGCGACGACCGTGCACCAGGCCACCCCCGGGGTCCCGGGCGCGGCCGAGGCGGGCGACGCGATGGGCTGGTCGGTGGCCGCGGCCGACGTCGACGGCGACGGCCGCGCGGACGTCCTGACGGGCGCGCCCGGCGAGGACGTCACGCGCGCGGGCACGCCCCGCGTGAACGCGGGCACCTCGCTGCTCCTGAAGGGCTCGCCCACGGGCCTGACCGGCACCGGCGCCCTCGCCGTCAGCCAGGACGAGCCGGACGTCCCCGGCGTCACCGAGAGCGGCGACCAGCTCGGCTCCGCGGTCGCGCTCGCGGACTTCGACGGCAACGGCCGCCCGGACCTCGCGATCGGCGCGGAGGGCGAGGACCAGGGGGCCGGCACGGTGCTCCAGCTGGACACCGCCAAGGACGGCACGGTCCTGCGGACGAGCGGCGTGCTCTACGGAAAGGCGCAGCTGGGCACCCCGGCCGGGGCGCGCGTCGGCCAGTCGCTGACGCCGTGAACCAGAGGCCGGGGCCCGCCTTAAAGGCTTAGGCCCCCGATGTCCTCGCCCGCCGCGACACGACCGCGCGCAGCACCCGGCGGCCCTCGGTGGACACGTCCAGCACCTGGCGCAGGCCGCCGCCGGGCCCTGCCGCGCCGAGCAGTTCCAGGACCCGCACCTGGCGGCGCAGCTCGGCCGAGACCAGGGGTGCGACGCCCTGGTCCCTGGCGTCGAGGAGGCGGTGGATCTGGAGCGCGGCGGCGGAGCAGCCGTCGGCCCAGGTGCGCAGCGTGGCGGGGGTGCGGGCAGCGGGCGTCGCGGCGAGCATGCGCCGGGCGAGCACGGCCGCCTCGACGCCGCCCGCTCCACCGGCTCCACCGGCTCCACCCGCTCCACCCGCTCCACCTGACCCGCCCTCGCCGCCCACCTCGTCCGGAGGAGACGCACCGGCGCCCCCGGCTCCCTGGGCATCCCCCTCAAGGACCCGGCGCACCTCCGCCAGCGCCCCCTCCCAGGCCGTGCCGTCCGCGAGGCTCGCCCACAGCGGCCGCAGGACCTGGTCGTCGACGCCGTCGCCGAACAGCGGCACGCACCGGTCGAGGCAGGCGAGCCCGCTCGCGGCGAGCCCCGTCTCGTCGGCCTGGGCGATCAGCTCCACCAAGCTCGCGCATGACTCTTCAGGCTTCACATGCCCTTACAGCGTCCAGCGGCCCGTTTCCGTCACTGCGGCCGAAAACCGCTGGGTGGCACCTGGTTACTGCGGCAGCACTCCGAGCCGGTCGAGGAAGCGGAAGAACAGCTCCTCCGCCGAGGGCTCGGGGTCGGCGTTGAGCACGTCGAGGAGCGCGGCGGACCGCGCGGACCTGCCCGACTCGGCGGCCCAGTCCAGTGCCCTCGCGGCGGCGTCGCCCGGTTCGAGGAAGTAGTCCTCGACGGTCAGGTCGTCCGCGCCCAGGTACTTGGCCATGGCGTCCCGCGCCAGGCACGTGGCCCAGGCGCCGCCGCGCGGCGCGGCCGCCTCGACGACCACGCAGTCGCTGTTCATGACGAAGCCGAAGAGCGCGGGCGCGCCGGTCTCACCGGCGAGCACGTTCATGTTCCCCACGTCGACCGAGCCGTCGCTCGGGCACTCCCAGACCTGCCACCCGTCGGACCGCCGCTCAAGGAGCGCGAGTTCGCCGCGCACCGCCGCCAGGGCGCCGAGTTCGCCCAGGGGGCGCTCGCTCCGGCCGACGACGTAATACCCCCAGTAGCCCATGTGCCCCCCACTCTTTCCCGCCATTTTGGCCCTTCGGGCCGGGTCCTCAAACGCCGGACGGGCCGGAAATCGGCCCGTCGGGCCTCGTCATCGCGTGCCGGACGGCCGTCAGCCCATCCGCTCGGACAGGCGTACGAAATCCGGCCACGGCCGCGTGGGGCGCCGGGCGTCCCAGAGCTTCTGGGCCGTCGCCCGCAGCGGCATGCGGATGCCGGCGGCCACCTGCTCGGTGGTCTGGGCTCCCGCGAGGTCGCACCAGACGGCGAAGGAGCCGCCGAGTATCCGGCGGTCGTAGGCGGCGGCCACGGGCCGGGTGCCGCGCAGGACCAGCGGGGTCCACTGCTCGTAGATGCGCCGCCCGGTGGGGTAGGTGAAGTCGTTGGGCTCGCCGAGGACGTAGTAGAGGTACTCGTCGTTGTAGTTGAGGACCTCGCGGCCCTCCTTCAGATACGCGACGGGCTCGCGGGCGCCGAGCTCCTTGCCGGTCCAGTACGCCACCTCGATGCCCGCGTCGGCGCGCTCGACGCCGCCGGGGAAGAAGCCGTCGTTCCAGGCCCGCACGGAGCGCGCGGGGCTGATGGCGCGCACCCGGTCGTTCAGCCACCGCG
Organism: Streptomyces sp. NPDC043996; assembly: GCF_056435225.1. Classification (NCBI taxonomy): domain Bacteria; kingdom Bacillati; phylum Actinomycetota; class Actinomycetes; order Kitasatosporales; family Streptomycetaceae; genus Streptomyces; species Streptomyces sp. NPDC043996. The sequence continues at coordinate 616,987 of NZ_JBWKEY010000001.1, forward strand.
TGGCCAGGTCCTGGACGCGGGCGCCGGGCCCGAGCCGGTCGCGGGCCGCGGCGGCGAGCCCGGGGTAGGAGGCCTCGGGGTCGCGGGCCAGGAGGGCGGGGTACTCGTCGGCGCCGATGTGCCAGCGTGCGCCGGGGAACAGCTCGTCGTACTCGCGCAGGAGCTCGTCGACGATCCGCCCGGCCCTGGGGTTCGCGATGTCGACGGCTCCCGGGGCGACCCTGCCACGCGTGTCGCGCAGCCGCAGTTCCGGGTGGGCGCTGAGGACGGCGCCCAGGTGGCCGGGCGAGTCGATCTCCGGGACGACGGTGATGTGGCGGCGCGCGGCGAGGTCGACGACGCGGCGCACCCGCTCCTTGGTGAGGTGGTCGGCGGAGACGACCTCCGGGTGGGATTCGGAGGCGATCCGGAAGGCCTGGTCGTCGGAGAAGTGCAGGCCGAGCTCGTTGTACTTCAGGTCGCCGAGCTCCTCGACGCGCCGCTCGATCCACTCGGCGGGGAAGTGCTTGCGGGCCACGTCGAGCATGAACCCGCGCCGCGGCTTGGCGGGCGCGTCCCGCACCACGCCCTCGGGGGCGGTGCCGCCGCCGCGCACGGACTGCTTGAGGGTGCGGGTGCCGTAGAAGACGCCCGCCTCCGCGGGCGCGGCGATACGGACCACGCGGTCCTTCACGGTGAGGGTGTACGACTCCGGGTTCCCGCGTCCCGCGAGGTCAAGGCGTACGTCTCCCCGGCGCGGCCGCGCCTCGCCGCCGTAGCGAAGGCGCAGCTCACCGGCGAGCAGCCGGGCCTCGTCCCGCAGCCGCACGTCACCGACGACGACGCGCCCCTCGCGCCCGGGACGCCACCCCGGCCCCCGCGCGGGCGTGTGCTCGCGCACGGCGGGGATGGTCTCGGGGGCCTGGGAGAGCGCGTACGACCGGGTGGGCCGCGGCGTGGGCGCGGCCGCCTCGCCGCCCGTGCCGCCGCCGTCACCCCCGGGCCACAGCGCGAGGGTGAGCACGGCGGCGCCCGCCGCGACGGCGGCACCGGCGAGCACCAGCGGCCGCCGCCTCACCGGCGCGCGCCCCTGCTCGCGGGCGGCCCCGGGAGCGGCCGCCGAGCCCCACCGGCCCCACGTGTCCATGCCTGCACACCCCCACGCTAGCCCCGGCCGACCGGGGCCCGCCCGTCCACTTCGTACCGCCAAACTCTCCTATCCGAGTGAATTCGACACACCGATCCCAGGAAGCGGACACGGACCTCACGCACCCCCTCGATAGCGTGGCGCCGCACCTTCCACCCGCTTGCCCTCCGCCGAGGAGCCCCCCTGCCGTCGCACCGCGCCATACCGGAACCGCCGCACCCGATGAACGCCGTGAATCCCCCGCACGTCATGAAGGTCATGAAGGCCATGAAGGTCACGGACGCCATGGACACCGTGAACGCGGCTGCGGCCGACGATGCCCAGCGCACCCTCCTGACCTGCTGTGCGAGCCGTCACTGGGCCGCCAAGGTGGTCGCCCACCGGCCCTATCCGGACCTGGACGCCCTGCTCGCCGCCGCCGACGAGGCCGCGTACGACCTCACGCCCGCCGACCTCACCGAGGCCCTGGCCGCCGAGCCGATCGAACCGGCGCTGCCGCCGGGCTCCGCCTACTCGGCCGCCGCCACGGCCCTGCGCGCCGCGCACGCCGCGTACGAGAGCCGCTTCGGGCACGCCTTCGTGGTCTGTCTGGACGGCGTCGCCCCCGGCGAGGCCCTCGACCACCTGCTCGACTCCCTGCGCGCCCGGCTCGGCAACGACGAGGAGGACGAGCGCGCCCTGGCCGCCGAGGAGCTGCGCAAGGTGGCCAGGGCCCGGCTCACGCGCCTGGTCCGCGGCTGGTCCCAGGCCGCCGCGCCCCCGGCGAGGCGTGGCGAGGCCCGCCGCGATAGCCCGTACGTACCAGTTTGATTGCTTGTTTGATCACACCTGAGGACCCCGGGCAAGTCCACCGACAACTCGTCGATACGATGACGAGCGGCCGGTGGACCGTACCCGGCCGGGCTCGTCCGACAGAGAAGCCGGCCGGCCCCAATCCCCGCTCCCGGAGGGTTCTTCCGTGCCGGCTGGAACGCTGTACCGCGGCCGGGAAGGAATGTGGTCATGGGTGGCTCATCGAGTCACCGGCGTCCTCATCTTCTTCTTCCTGTTCGTACATGTCCTGGACACCGCTCTCGTCCGCGTATCGCCTGAGGCGTACGACGAGGTCGTGGCTACCTACAAGACGCCGATCGTCGCGCTCCTCGAGTACGGCCTGGTCGCCGCCATCCTCTTCCACGCCCTGAACGGCCTGCGCGTCATCGCCGTCGACTTCTGGTCGAAGGGCCCGCGCTACCAGAAGCAGATGCTCTGGACCGTCGTGGGCATCTGGGTCGTGCTGATGGTCGGCGCGCTGTACCCGGTGCTCGGCCACGCCGTCCGCGAAGTCTTCGGGAGCTGAGGCCAGACATGTCCGACACCACGCTTGAGAAGTCCGGAGTGGGCCCCGTCGAGGGCGCGTCCCTCTACGACGTCGACCACCCCGCGCCCCTCATCGAGGCCCCGCGCAAGCGGACCTCGAAGACGCCGCGCGCCACGCGCGGCAACTTCGAGATGGCCGCCTGGCTGTTCATGCGCCTGTCCGGCGTCGTCCTTGTCGTCCTCGTCATCACGCACCTGCTGATCCAGCTGGTCCTCGACGGCGGCGTCTCGAAGATCGGCTTCGCGTTCGTCGCGGGCCGCTGGGCGTCCCCGTTCTGGCAGGTCTGGGACCTGCTGATGCTGTGGCTCGCCATGCTGCACGGCGCGAACGGCCTGCGCACGGTCATCAACGACTACGCGGAGCGCCCGAACACGCGCCTGTGGCTCAAGGGCCTGCTGTACACCGCCACGGTGTTCACCATCCTCCTGGGCACGCTGGTGATCTTCACCTTCGACCCGAACATCCGCTAGAGCCGAGGCGACCGAAGTGAAGATTCACAAGTACGACACCGTCATCGTCGGCGCGGGCGGCGCCGGCATGCGTGCCGCCATCGAGGCGACGAAGCGCAGCCGCACCGCCGTCCTGACGAAGCTCTACCCCACCCGCTCCCACACGGGCGCCGCGCAGGGCGGCATGGCCGCCGCGCTCGCCAACGTGGAGGAGGACAACTGGGAGTGGCACACCTTCGACACGATCAAGGGCGGTGACTACCTGGTCGACCAGGACGCCGCCGAGATCCTGGCGAAGGAGGCCATCGACGCGGTCCTCGACCTGGAGAAGATGGGCCTGCCGTTCAACCGCACCCCGGACGGCACCATCGACCAGCGCCGCTTCGGCGGCCACTCCCGCAACCACGGCGAGGCCCCGGTGCGCCGGTCCTGCTACGCCGCGGACCGCACCGGCCACATGATCCTCCAGACGCTGTACCAGAACTGCGTCAAGGAGGGCGTGGAGTTCTTCAACGAGTTCTACGTCCTCGACCAGCTGATCACCGAGGTCGACGGCGTCAAGAAGTCGGCGGGCGTGGTCGCGTACGAGCTGGCCACCGGCGAGATCCACGTCTTCCAGGCGAAGGCCGTGATCTACGCCTCGGGCGGCACCGGCAAGTTCTTCAAGGTGACCTCCAACGCGCACACCCTGACCGGTGACGGCCAGGCGGCCTGCTACCGGCGCGGTCTTCCGCTCGAGGACATGGAGTTCTTCCAGTTCCACCCGACCGGCATCTGGCGCATGGGCATCCTGCTCACGGAGGGCGCCCGCGGTGAGGGCGGCATCCTGCGCAACAAGGACGGCGAGCGCTTCATGGAGAAGTACGCGCCGGTGATGAAGGACCTCGCCTCGCGTGACGTCGTCTCGCGCTCCATCTACACGGAGATCCGCGAGGGCCGCGGCTGCGGTCCCGAGGGCGACCACGTCTACCTGGACCTCACGCACCTGCCGCCGGAGCAGCTGGACGCCAAGCTCCCGGACATCACCGAGTTCGCGCGCACGTACCTCGGCATCGAGCCCTACACGGACCCGATCCCGATCCAGCCGACCGCGCACTACGCCATGGGCGGCATCCCGACGAACGTCGAGGGCGAGGTCCTCGCGGACAACACCACCGTCGTCCCGGGTCTGTACGCCGCCGGTGAGGTCGCCTGCGTGTCCGTCCACGGCGCCAACCGCCTGGGCACCAACTCGCTGCTCGACATCAACGTCTTCGGGCGCCGCGCGGGCATCGCCGCCGCGGAGTACTCGGCGAAGGCCGACTTCGTGGAGCTGCCGGAGAACCCGGCCGAGCTGGTGGTCGACCTGGTGGAGCGCCTGCGCGAGTCCACGGGCACCGAGCGGGTCGCGGAGATCCGCAAGGAGCTCCAGGAGACGATGGACGCGAACGTGATGGTGTTCCGTACGGAGCAAACCATCAAGACGGCCGTCGAGAAGATCGCCGAGCTGCGCGAGCGGTACAAGAACGTCTCGGTCCAGGACAAGGGCAAGCGCTTCAACACCGACCTCCTGGAGGCCATCGAGCTGGGCAACCTGCTCGACCTGGCCGAGGTCATGGCGGTCTCCGCCCTGGCCCGCAAGGAGTCCCGCGGCGGCCACTACCGCGAGGACTTCCCCAACCGCGACGACGTCAACTTCATGCGCCACACCATGGCGTACCGCGAGGTCGGCGACGACGGCACGGACTCGATCCGTCTCGACTACAAGCCGGTCGTCCAGACCCGCTACCAGCCGATGGAGCGTAAGTACTGATGGCAACTCCGACGATGGACAAGGTCGAGGCGGAAGCCGCGGCCTCGTCCCACCTCATCACGGTCACCTTCCGCATCCGCCGCTTCAACCCGGAGATCTCGGCGGACGCGGTGTGGGAAGACTTCCAGCTGGAGATCGACCCCAAGGAGCGCGTCCTCGACGGCCTCCACAAGATCAAGTGGGACCAGGACGGCACCCTGACGTTCCGCCGCTCCTGCGCGCACGGCATCTGCGGCTCGGACGCCATGCGGATCAACGGCAAGAACCGCCTCGCGTGCAAGACGCTGATCAAGGACCTCAACCCGTCGAAGCCGATCACGGTCGAGGCCATCAAGGGCCTGACGGTCCTGAAGGACCTGGTCGTGGACATGGACCCGTTCTTCCAGGCGTACCGGGACGTGATGCCGTTCCTGGTCACCACGGGCAACGAGCCGACCCGCGAGCGGCTGCAGTCCGCCGAGGACCGCGAGCGCTTCGACGACACCACGAAGTGCATCCTGTGCGCCGCGTGCACGTCGTCGTGCCCGGTGTTCTGGAACGACGGCCAGTACTTCGGCCCGGCCGCGATCGTCAACGCGCACCGCTTCATCTTCGACAGCCGTGACGAGGCGGGCGAGCAGCGCCTGGAGATCCTGAACGACAAGGACGGCGTGTGGCGCTGCCGCACCACGTTCAACTGCACGGACGCCTGTCCTCGTGGCATCGAGGTCACCAAGGCGATCCAGGAGGTCAAGCGGGCGCTGATCACGCGCCGCTTCTGAGCCGCCCACGCGCGCGAGGGCCCCGTCTCCCCTTCGGGAGGCGGGGCCCTCGTGTTCACGGCCTGCGGCGGTCGACGGCCGTCAGGTCGATGTCGATGTCGAAGGGGCGGGAGGTCTTGAGGCGGTCGTGGAAGATGCCGGTGTCGCCGTAGGCCTTGGTACCCGGGTCCAGTTCGAAGGTGTGGACGACGGGGAGATCCGTGGTCCCGTCCTGTTCGACTCGCCAGAAGTAGGGCACACCGGCCGCGGCGTACTTACGGGGCTTGACCTCGCGGTCGCGGTCGACGGAGTCGGGGGAGACGACTTCGACGGCGAGGACGATGTCTTCCGGCTTGAACCACGTCTGGTGGCTTCCGGTGTCCGCCTCGGCGCGATACACCACGATGTCCGGCTCGGGACGGTTCCGCGCGTCCAGCTTCACCGTCATCTCCCGGTCGACATCGAGGTGGTCCGGCACCTGCCGCAGGAAGGCACTTTCCAGCAGGTACATCGTGCGCGTGTGGAACCTGCGCTGCGGGCTCATGAAGACGAGGCTCCCGTCGATCAACTCCGTATGCGGCGGGAGGCCCGGAATCCGGTCGAGGTCGTCCGCGGTCCAGCCCCCGGCGGGCGGGATCGGCCAGTGGTACTGCTCCGGCTCGTCCTGAAGCTCGTGCTCCTGGTCGGGTGCGGCGCTCATGGTTGCTCCCATGGGACGGAGTCTCGCCTGTCGTTTCAGCGTACCCAACGGCCTTGGATCACTATCCGCCGAACGAGTGAACGTCCCCCAGCCTTGCGATTCCACCGGGGTGGAGACGGCCGCGACGACCCCGGCAGGGCGCCACCACCGCCCGGCCCCGCGTCCGTACGCTGACGCCATGTCAGACAGCCCCCCACCCGACCCCACCGCCCCCCTCGGCTTCGACAACACCCTGTTCCCCGTGGGTGACCTGCCCGAGGCCGTCGGCTTCTACGAGCGCGCCGGGTTCCCCGTCGCGCACCGCCTCGACGAGGCGGGCCTCGCCATCCTGAAGGCGGGTCCGGAGACCCCGGGCCTGCTCCTGCGCGTGGAGGACGGCGCGGTCCGCCGGCCCCCGCCCTGGCCCTCGCCCCGCGTCTGGCTGGAGGTCAGGGACGCGCGGGCGAAGGCGCGGGCCCTGGCGGACGCGGGCATCCCGGTCCTCGCGGAGCCCCTGTCCGTGGCCACGGGCTGGACGGTGGAGATCGCGGATCCGTGGGGGAACGTCATCGGGTTCACCGACTACTCCAAGCGCCCGGAGCTGGCCCGGCCCTGAGGCCGGGGTCTTCGCGGACGCCAACGAGGCCGCGCCACCTGCGGGCTCCGGCACCGGGCGACGGCACGCGCCGCCACCGCCCGCCGGAACTCCGGAGTGCCCCGCGGCGCGGCCTTCCGCACGTCCAGGCGAAGCCGCCCGCCCGCGGGCCCGCCCCGCACCGCCTAGCCCCGCCACATCCCGTACAAGAACGCGCCCACGGACAGCACGAGCAGCAGGCCGCAGCTCAGTGCCACGCGTCGGTCGGGCACCTCTCCGACCAGCGCGGCCCGTTCCTCCTCGGTCAGTTCGACGACGGCTTCCGACAGTCCGGACTCCCCGGGCTCCCCCGTCTCGCGCATCGGTCGGCTCCTCTCACTCATCGGTGACCGCACGGTGTACCGCATGGTCTGGACCTGGTTCCACTCAGCGGAACAACCGGGCAAGTCGGGTGGCACCGAAACGGCAAACCAGTACGCCCGGGACGCGCAATACGGCTCAAGAGTTGTGCGTCCAGGGCGAGTTGGGGTGTGAGAAGGCGCACCGGATAAGGGTGTGACGCTAGGGATACCGGTTGCGCTTGTTAATGCGGAGAGGGCGGTCGTCGCTCTCGTCCACGCAGGGAGCGGAACCGAAGGGGTGGGGACCGGTGGCCGGTGAGGGGAAGAGAACGCCGCGTGCGGAGGAGATGCGGGGGTGCGCGCGGGCGTTCGTCGCGCGGGTGACGCGGCGCCACCGGCTGCCGCTGGACTTCTCGGTGCGCAGCCTGCGCGTCGTGGACTGCCTGCTCGACGGGTTGCGCGCGGACGGGCGGGAGCGCGCGGAGGTCGCGCACGCGCTTTTCGGGTGCGGGGCGTACGTCGGTGAGGTCCTCGTGCGGCGGGCGGGCGCCGTCTGGGTCGACTTCGACGCGGCGCAGCGGCAGTACTTCGGGCAGGCCGTGGGGGTGCGGATGCCCGACGGGCGGGTGCGCAGCCCGCTGGGGAAGGTCGTCAACCGGTACGAGCGGGGCGCCGAGGAGTCCCTGCGGACCTTCTACCTCACGCTGCCGGGGCGGCACTCCGAACGGGCCGAGAAGGCGCCGCCTGGGGCCGAACCGGCCCGTTCGCTGTGACCGCGTCGCGCACGCGGTCGCGGTACGGGAGCGGGCCCGGGGGCCCAGGGCGCGCGAAGATCGGGGACGCGGCGCTGACGCGGGCCATCGCCGAGGCCAAGGAGGGCGACGAGGCGGCGTTCGCGCTCGTGTACCAGTGGGTGCACCCGGGGCTGCTCGGCTGTGTGCGCGGGCTCGTGGGGGACGAGTCGGAGGACGTGGCGTCGGAGGCGTGGCTCCAGATCGCCCGGGATCTGCGGCGGTTTACGGGGGACGGGGCCGACTTCCGCCGCTGGGCGCGCGCCGTCGCCCGCAACCGCGCCCGCGACCACCTCAGACGCCGCCTGAGCAGGCCCAGGATCGGCTTCTCCGAGGACGAAGCGCTTGAGGTGCCGGACGCCCGGGACACCGCGGAGGAGGCGCTGGAGGCGCTGTCGACCGACGACGCGCTCGGGCTCGTCGCCTCGCTGCCGCCGGACCAGGGCCGGGCGGTGTACCTCGGCGTGGTGGTCGGTCTGGACGGCCCGGCCGCGGCCCGCGTCCTGGGCAAACGCCCGGGCGCCGTCCGGATGGCGCTGCACCGGGGGTTGCGGCGGCTGCGGACGCAGCTGAAGGGGCCGTCACCGGGGCCGCCGGGGGCGGCCCTCGCTCTTGTGCGCCGCCGCCGCGCGGGGCGCGCCCTGGTGCTCCGCGCGCGCCCTCAGCCGCCGGACCCGCCGGGCGGTCCGGTGCCCACCGCCTCCACCAGCTCCAGGTCGTACGTCAACGGCCCGCCGGTCAGCACGATGTGCCGCGCCTTCGAGGCGTATCCGGGAGCCGTCACCGCGAGCAGGTACACGCCGGGGGCGGGTGCCGCGAGGACGTAGGAGCCGTCGGCCAGGGACGAGACCCGGTCCAGCTGGCGTCCCGCCGCGGACAGCAGGGTGAGCCGCACGCTGTGGATCGGCTCGCCGTCGGGCGTGATGACGAAGCCGTGGACGGTGTGCGGGCCGCGCTCGCGCCGCCCGTTGCCGTAGGCCCGCTCCTCTGGGACCTCGCCGCGCGGCCCGTACGGGCCATACGGCTTGTACGGCTCGTACGGCTCGCAGCTCCCCGGCGTCAGCAGCGGATCGGCCGCGTCGTACGTGCCCGTCGCCCCGCATCCGCCGGGGCCCCCGCAGCCGGCAGGGGCCGTCGTGGCCGTGGCCGGGGCGGGCGGTGGTGTCGCCGGGCCGAGGGCCGCCGCCACCAGGGCCTCCAGTTCCTCGGGGGCGGGCGGCGGCGCGTCCTTCGGCTCGACGGCCAGGTGCGGCAGGCGGCGCTCCAGGCAGGGCGGGAGCCACCAGTTGGCGCGGCCGACGAGGTGCATGACGGCGGGGACGAGGGCCGTGCGCAGGACGAAGGCGTCGAGCGCGACGGCCGCCGCGAGGCCGATGCCCGCCATGGCGCCCTCGGTGTCGCCGCTGAGCACGAAGGCGGCGAAGACGCAGATCATGATCAGGGCGGCGCAGTTGATGACCCGGCTGGTCTCCGCGAGGCCGACGCGGACCGCGCGCGCGTTGTCCCGCGTGTGGACCCACTCCTCGTGCATGCGGCTCACCAGGAACACCTGGTAGTCCATGGAGAGGCCGAAGAGCAGCGCCAGCATGATCACCGGCAGGAAGGCCGTGATCGGGCCCCCCTCGGTGACGCCGAGGAGTCCCGCGTCCCAGCCCCACTGGAACACCGCCACCAGCAGGCCGAAGGACGCGGCCGCCGCGATCAGGTTCATCAGGGCCGCCGTCAGCGGCACCACCAGGGAGCGGAAGGCGACGAGGAGCAGCACGAAGCCGAGGGCGACGACGGTGCCGACGAAGTACGGCAGCCTGCCCGCGGTGACGGCGGCGAAGTCCTCGAACACCGCCGTCACCCCGCCGACGTGGGCGTCCGCGCCCGCCTCGGGCAGCACGTCGTCGCGCAGCCGGTGGATCAGGGCGCCGGTCTCCTTCGACTGCGGGGACGTGGCGGGCACCACCTGGATGACGGCGGTGTCCCCGGCCGCGGCGGGCGGCGCGGTGGTGGCCTCGGCGACGCCCTGAGTGGCGCGGATGCGGGTCACCAGGTCCTCGGTGGCGGCCGGGTCCGCCTTCTCCACGACGACCTGGAGGGGGCCGTTGAAGCCCGGGCCGAAGCCCTCGGCGAGCAGGTCGTAGGCCTGCCGGGTCGTCGTCGACGTACGGTGGTTGCCCTGGTCCGTGGCGCCAAGGCGCAGCGAGAGCAGCGGGATCGACAGGGCGGCCATGACGGCCACCGCGACGAGGGCGACGGTGCGCGGGCGCCGCTGGACCCACGCGGCCCAGCGCGCGGCGAGGCCGCTCGGCTCCTCGGGCTCGGGGCCTTGTGCCGCGAGGCGGCGCCGCTGGCGGCGGCTGAGCACGCGCGCACCGAGCACGCCGAACAGGGCGGGCAGCAGCGTGAGGGCCGCGAGGACGCTCAGGACGACGGTGAGGGACGCGGCGATGACCACCCCGTCAAGGAACCGCAGGTTCGTCACGAGCATCCCGGCGAGCGCGACGCACACGGTGCCGCCCGCGAACAGCACGGCGCGCCCCGAGGTGTTGAGCGCCCGCGCGGCCGACTCCTCGGGGTCGAGGCCGCGCAGGATGCCCCGGCGGTGGCGGGTGACGATGAACAGGGCGTAGTCGATGCCGACGCCGAGCCCGATCAGCGAGCCGAGCAGCGGGGCCACCTCGGGCACGTCGGTGACGTGGCTGAGCAGCACGGTGGCGAGCAGCCCGGCGCCGACGGCGCACACGGCGGTGAGGATCGGCAGGAGCACGGCGAACAGGGAGCCGAAGGCCAGGAAGAGGACCACCGAGGCCGCCGCGACGCCGACGGCCTCCGAGGTGCCCGCGGGCGGCTCCTGGACGCGGGCGACGGCCTGGCCGCCCAGCTCGACCCGCAGGCCCGGGCGCTCGGCCCGCTCGGCGGCGTCGACGACGTCCCGCACCAGGCGCTCGGGGACCTCGGCGGCCTGCCGCGCGAAGGTGACGCGCGCGTACGCGATCCGCCCGTCCGCGCTGACGCGGGCGGCGGCGGCCGGGCCCGGCGCGTAGGGGCCGGCGACCTCGCCGACGCCGTCGAGGCGGGCGATCTGGGCGAGCGCGGGCTCGATCCGCGACCGTACGGAGGCGTCGCGCACCGAGGCGTCGCGGCCGGGCCCCGTGACCTCCCAGACGACGGTGTCGGTGTCGCCGCCGCGCTCCGGGAACGCCTCGGTCAGGAGTTCGTGCGCGCGCTGGGAGTCCGTGCCGGGCACGGAGAAGACGTTCGCGTAGTCGGGGCCCGCCGAGCCGCCCGCGACGCCGAGGCCGCACAGCGCCCCCAGCCACAGCACCAGGACCACCAGCCGGTGCCGGTAGCACCAGCGCGCCCATGCCACCACGTTGTCCGCCCTTTCGTCAGCGCCGTCCGCGGCGCCGTCCGCCCGGCCGGTCCCGCCGGGCCCACCGGCCCGCGCCCCACCATCGGCGGCGCGGTGCCCGGACGGCGCGTGAACCTCCTTGATTCACAAGGAACTCCAAGACGCGGGCCCGCACGATGCTCAACGAGCGCCCGATACTGGGGACATGAGCCACGCCGAAGGTCACCGGGGAACACCTGTCGCGGAGGCGGCCCCCGCGCCCCGCCACGCCACCGTCCTGGTCGTGGAGGACGAGCCGAGCATCGCCGACGTGCTCGCCATCGCCCTGCGCTTCCACCGCTTCGACGTGATGACGGCGGGCACCGTGCGCGAGGCCCTCGCGCTCGCCGAGGGCGCCTGGCCCGACTGCGCGCTGCTCGACGTGATGCTGCCGGACGGCGACGGCCGGGCGCTCGGCCGTGAACTGCGGGCGCGCCGCCCGGAGTTGGCGCTGGTGTTCCTGACCGCGCGGGACGCCCCCGCGGAGGTCGTGGGCGCGCTCGGCTTCGGCGACGACTACATCACCAAGCCGTTCCACATCGACGAGGTCGTGGCCCGCGTCGGCGCGGTCCTGCGCCGCACCCGGACCGGCGACGTGCTGCCGCGGCGGCCGCCGCTGCGCTACGGCGACCTGGAGCTGGACGAGACGACGTACGCCGCGCGCCGCGGCGGCCGCACGGTGCAGCTCACCCCCACCGAGTACGCCCTGCTGCGCTTCCTGGTCCGCAACGGCGGCCGGATCGTGCCCAAGGAGCAGCTCCTGCGGCACGTCTGGCACATCGAGCACACCGCCGAGTCGACCGTCGTGGAGACGTACGTCAGCTATCTGCGGCGCAAGCTCGACCAGCTGGGGCCGCCGCTGATCACCACGCGGCGCGGCGTCGGGTACGGCCTGGCATGAGGCGTCCGCTCCGGCCGCTCGGCGGGCTCGCCCGCACCACCCGCCCCGCCGGCCCCGGGCGTTCGGCGCGCCGCGGCCGCCTCGGCATGAAGTCGCTGCGCGCCAAGCTCACGCTGGTGAACGTGGCGCTGCTCGCGCTCGGCATCGCGGCGGCGACCGCGGTGAGCGTCCTCGGCATGAAGCACTACCTCCTCGACAGGATCGACTCCGAGCTCGCCACCTCCCGCGCCTCGCTCCGCGACACCACCCTGACGCTGGCCCAGCTCCAGGCGCTGACCGGGATCGACGAGGTGATCGAGGAGCTGCGGCGCACCCCCGACGGCGCCAAGGAGCTGACGCCGACGCAGTCGGTGATCGTGGCGGTCGACCGCTCGGGCGAGTCCGTCGACATCAGCTACGTCCCCTCGTCCGGCCTGCAGCGCCAGCTGGTCGCCGCCATCGGCGACGCCCAGCGCTTCGGCCGCCGCTCGACGCCCACGGACGTCACCCTGAGCGGTGCCCCCTACCGCGCGATCGGCGTGCACCTCGCCGACCGCTCGGTCCTCGCCATCGCCATCTCGACGGAGGACGTGCACGCGGGCGTGCGCCAGGCGCTCCGCCTCGACCTGGCCTTCGGCGCCGTGCTGCTCGGGCTGCTCGCCGTCCTGACGCTGATCTCCGCGCGGCAGCGCCTGCGGCCCCTGGAGGACATGGTCGAGACGGCGTCCGCGATCGCCGAGGGCGACCTGAAGCGGCGCGTGCCCTCCAGCGGCGCCGCCGTCCTGGAGACCGAACAGCTGCGGCTCGCGCTCAACTCCATGCTCCAGCAGGTCGAGGCGGCCTTCGACACCCGTGAGCGCAGCGCGGCCCAGCTGCGCCAGTTCGTCGCGGACGCCTCGCACGAGCTGCGCACCCCGCTGTCCGCGATCCGCGGCTACCTCCAGCTGTACGACAGGGGCATGCTCAGCGACCCGGAGGACCGCTCGCGGGCGTGGACCCGGATGCACGCCGAGGCCGACCGCATGAGCCACCTGGTGGCGGAGCTGCTCACCCTGGCCCGCCTCGACCAGCGGCCCGAGCTGCGGCTGCGGACGGTCGACGTGAGCCGCCTGGTGCGGGACGCGGCGGACGACCTGCGGGCGCAGGATCCGGACCGGCCGCTGTCGGTGCGCGCGGACGGCGCGATCCTCGTCCAGGCGGACGAGCAGGGCCTGCGCAAGGTCCTCGCCAACCTCCTGGGCAACGTACGGGCCCACACCCCCGCCGGGACGCCGGTGGCGCTCGCCCTGGAGCGGAGCGACGGACTCGTCCGCCTGACCGTGGCCGACGACGGCCCCGGCATGGACGCGGCGGACGCGGCCCGGATCTTCGACCGCTTCTTCCGGGCGGGCCGGGGCGCGGGCAGCGGCCTGGGCATGGCGATCGTGCGCGGGGTCCTGGCGGCGCACGGCGGCACGGCCGAGGTCCGCACGGCCCCCGGCCGGGGTCTGACGGTCCTGGTCACGCTGCCCCGGGTGCCGGTGCCGCCCGCCGTGCCGGGCCCGCTCACGCCTGTCGAGAAGCCAGTTCCACGACCGTGACGTCCGAGGGGGCGCCCACCCGCACGGGCGGGCCCCAGGCCCCGGCGCCGCGCGTGACGTACAGCTGGGTGTCGCCGTAGCGCTCCAGGCCCGCGAGCGTGGGGTTGGCGAGGTCGGCGACGAAGTTGTTGGGCCACAGCTGGCCGCCGTGGGTGTGGCCGGACAGCTGGAGGTCGACGCCGTGCTCGACGGCGTCGTGGATGACCACCGGCTGGTGGGCGAGGAGCACGGAGGCGCGGGTGCGGTCCCGGTCGCCGAGTGCCTTGGCGAAGTCGGGGCCCTGGCCCTCGTCCTCGCCCTGGACGTCGTTGACTCCGGCGAGGTCGAAGTACGGCAGTTCGGTACGGGCGTTCTCCAGGGGCCGCAGTCCGAGCGAGCGCACGTGCTCCACCCACTGCTCGGCTCCGGAGAAGTACTCATGATTGCCCGTGACGAAGAAGCTGCCGTGGCGTGCGCGCAGGTCGGCGAGGGGGCGGGCCGCGCCCGCGAGGTCCTCGACGTCGCCGTCCACCAAATCGCCGACGATCGCGATGAGGTCGGGCTGCGTGGAGTTGACGGTGTCCACGACGCGCCGCGCGAAGCCCTCGCCGAGGACGGGGCCCAGGTGGATGTCGCTCACCACGGCGATCCGGAAGCCGTGCGCTGCGCGCGGCAGCTTGGCGAGGGGGACGGTGACGCGTTTCACGCGGGGGCCGCGGAGCACGCTGTACGTGCCGTAGCCCACCGTTCCCGCCGCGACGGTGGCTGCGCCCGCGGCTACTGTTCGGGCCACGAAGAGGCGCCGGGAGAGGTCCCGGGTGCCCTCGGCCTGGTCATTCGTCTGGGGCTGCGCCCCTTTCCCCGCTTCATCGGCGCTTCGCGCCTCGTCCTCAAGCGCCGGACGGGCTGGATTGCGCTCCAGCCACCGTCGCAACAGCGGGCGTACGGCCTCCCCCACCACCAGCGCCAGGAGCAGGTACAGCGCGAACGCCATCCACAGGAAGCCCGGCCAGGCCAAGGCCTGCTGGAGCCAGAACGGGGCGCCGCCGCGCTCCGCCGCCAGGGCCGCGAACATCAGCAGCGGGCCCGCGACGTACGCCGCGGTGCCCAGGCGCCGCCCCCACGACCCCCGCGCCGTGGTGTCCCGCACCATCCGTCGCCACACGTACCAGAGCAGGGCGCAGAAGACGGCGGCCACCGCGATGACGACGAGGACGACCCCGAGGACGCCCACCGCTATGACGTTCGGCGCAGTGCGCGCAGTCCACGGAACCCGATGGCCCCTACCGCCGTCCCCAAGGCAAAGGAGACAACGGCGAGCGTCAGGTGCACCCAGAAGTACCCGGTGGGCTTGTCCGCGTCGTCGAAGGCGAGCCCGCTGCCGTCCTTCCACAGGTTTTTGACGAAAGTGATCCAGATGACCCAGCTCCACACGCCGAAGGCGAGCAGGAACCAGGAGACGGGGCGGCTGAGCTTCATGGGCTCAGTATCACCAGCCGCCCTCGCCCGCCGCCTTCGGGGTGGGGAGCGCCGTACCGTCCGGGTGACCTCGGCGGCGGCGGGCCCGGCCCGGCCCTGTACGTTCTCGTCCGTGCCCGCTCTGAAGAAGACCGCCCTGGTCATCACCTCCGCGACCCTGCTTTCCCTGTCGGCGACGGTGCCCGCGCTCGCCGACGACAAGCCCGGCGGCAAGAAGGACGACCAGCCGAAGCCGCCCGCCAAGATGTCGACGGTCGGCGGTGCCCGCCTTGGTCAGCCGGGCACGCAGGCCGATCTGGGGGCGGGCGCTCCGGTGCTGCCCAAGAAGCTCTCGGCCCGGTCCTGGATCGTCTCGGACGCGGAGTCCGGCAAGGTGCTCGCCGCGCACAACCCGCACTGGCGCCTGGCCCCCGCGAGCACCCTGAAGATGCTGTTCGCGGACACGATCCTGCCGAGGTTCCCCAAGACGCAGAAGCACAAGGTCGCGCTGTCTGACCTGCAGGGCGTCGGCGCGGGCAGCAGCCTGGTCGGCATCAAGGAGAACGAGACGTACTCGGTCCACGACCTGTGGCTGGGGGTCTTCCTGCGCTCCGGCAACGACGCCGTGCACGTCCTCTCCGAGATGAACGGCGGCGTGCCGCGGACCGTGCGGGACATGCAGAAGCACGCCGAGGACCTCCAGGCCCTCGACACGCGCGTCGTCACGCCCGACGGCTACGACGAGAAGGGCCAGGTGTCGTCGGCGTACGACCTCAGCCTGTTCGCCCGCTCCGGCCTGCAGAAGAAGGACTTCCGCGAGTACTGCTCGACGGCCACCGCCGAGTTCCCCGGCAAGACGGAGAAGATCAAGAAGGGCAACGACAAGGGCAAGACGAAGCGCGAGCCCTTCGGCATCCAGAACACCAACCGGCTGCTGACCGGCGCCGACGGCGTCGAGCCCTACAAGGGCATCGCGGGCGTGAAGAACGGCTCGACGACCAACGCGGGCAACACCTTCACGGGGGTCGCCGAGCGCGACGGCAAGGTGCTCCTCGTCACCGTGATGAACCCCTCCTCCGGCGAGCCGCACGCCGTCTACAAGGAGACGGCCCGGCTGCTCGACTGGGGCTTCGCCGCCCACGGCAAGGTGAAGCCGGTCGGTGAGCTGGTGCCGCCGAAGGGCGCGCACACCGGCGCGGGCAAGGGCGCCCCGGGCGAGAGCGGCGCCGACGCGAAGACCGTGGCGCGGGCCTCCGAGAAGAGTTCCGGCGGCATGGGCGTCGCGCTCGGCATCGCCGGTGGCGTGGTCGTCCTGGTCGCGGGCGGCGCGTTCCTGCTCAACCGTCGCTGGCCGCTGTCGGAGTCGGCGCGGCGGCGCCGGGGCTGACGGCCGCGGCCGTCTCCTCCCGCTCCTTCCTCGGCACCGCCGTCCACGCGGCGCAGAACAGGAGCAGCTTCGCGGTGAAGTTGATCCACAGGAGCAGCGCGACGGGCACGCCGAAGGCGCCGTACATGCTCTTCGCGGCGACGCCCTTCATATAGCCGCCGAGCAGCAGCTTCAGGAGTTCGAACCCGGCCGCGCCGATCAGTCCGGCGACGATCAGCGCGCGCCGGGGCGGCTGCACCCCGGGCAGCAGCGTGAGGACGTACAGCAGGAGCAGGAAGTCGGCGAGGACGGCGATGGCGAAGGCGGCCGCCTGAAGCAGGACGCCGCCGGGTCCTTCCTTGTCGACGCCGAGCTGATCGGCACTCCAGCCGACGGCCGTCGAGGCGATGGCGGAGGCGAGCAGCGAGGCGAGCCCGGCGCCGCCGAGCCCGGCGAGCACGCCCAGGTCCTTGAGCTTGCGCAGGAACGGGTTCTCCTCGGTGTCCTCCAGGAGCCAGACCGCCCGCAGGCACTCCCTTATCGAGCCGACCCAGCCGACGCCGGTGAACAGCAGCAGCGCGCCCGCGACGAGGCCGATGGTGCCCGCGTTGGCGATCAGCGCATTCAGGTCGAGCTGGTCGGAGATGCCGGGGACCTGCTCGGAGATCTTGTCCTCGATCTTGCGCTGCCGCTCGGGTGACAGCGTGGCCGCGGCGATCGCGGCGGCGACCGTGATCAGCGGGAACAGGGCGATGAAGCTGATGAAGGTCATCGCGGCGGCGAGCCGGGCCCAGTGGACCTCGTCGAGCCGTTCGTAGGAGCGCCACGCGTGGGTGCGCGTGAGGCGCTCGACGTACGGCCCGACGCCGGGCACCTTCTTCAGCCAGTCCATGTCGCCTGCCCCGTTCCTGGTGCGGCCCGCGTGGTCTCCGGGGCCTGTGAGCGGAATACCAAGGTCCGGGTACCCCAAAACCGCAGGACAGTGGCGAGTGCCATGCCGATTCCCGCCCCCGAGACGGTGTCCGCGCGCTGCGAGGTGAGGCCGAGGCCGTAGTGGGAGACGGCCAGGCACAGGAGCTGGACGAGGGCGCCCGCGACGTTGACGGCGAGGAACACGGCGTACTGGCGCGCCCGGGAGGCGCCGGGCGCGCCCGTACGCCGGTAGGTGCCGAGCGCGTTGCCCGCGTATGCGACGGTGCACCCGGCGACGAACGACAGGGCCTTGGCGGTCAGCGGGTCGAGCCCGGCGGGCCCCCGCAGCCACACGAAGAGCCCGAGGTCGGCGGCGTACGCGCAGATCCCGACGGCGGCGAAGCCGAGGAGCTCGCGCGGGGCGGGGCGCACGGAGGTCACCAGTCCGCGACCGCGAGCCCGTACATCGCGAGCCAGGCGAGCCCGATCAGGGCGAGGGCGCGGTCGCGCAGGACGACGTCCTCGGGCTCGCCCGCGGTGCCCCGGTCGGCGAACACCGCGTACCGCAGGACGGCGAGGATGAAGGCGACCATCGACAGCTGCCGCCACGGCAGCACGCCGGTGCCCTCGGCGGAGCCGGTCTCCAGGGCCCACAGGCAGTACGCGAGCACCGCCACGCCCGCCGCGAGCTGCCAGACGAACCGCAGGTAGCCGGTGGTGTACTCGGTGAGAAGGGCCCGCGTCGCGCCCGCCTTGCCCGCCATCTGCACGGCTTCGGAGTAGCGCTTGGCGGAGACCATGAACAGCGCGCCGAAGCCGGTCGTGATCAGGAACCAGCGCGAGAGCGGAATCCCGAGCGCGACCCCGCCGATCATCGCCCGCATCAGGAACCCGGTGGTGACGACGGCGAGATCGACGACGAGCACGTGCTTGAGGCTGACGCAGTACGCGAGTTGCATCACGACGTACGCGGCGAGCAGGCCCGCGGTGAGCGGGGTGCACAGCGCGGCGGCGGCGAGCGGCGCGAGGAGGGCGAGCAGGCCGCCCGTGGCGTAGGCGAGGGGCACCGGGACCGTGCCCGCCGCGACGGGCCGCGCGCACTTGGTGGGGTGGGCGCGGTCGGCGTCGGCGTCGCGGGCGTCGTTGATCAGGTAGACCGCGCTCGCGGCGGCCGTGAACAGGGCGAAGACGAGCGCGAGTTGGGTCAGGGCGTGCCGCGAGAACAGCTCGCCCGCGGCCGCGGGGGCGGCGATGACCAGGACGTTCTTGACCCACTGGCGGGGCCGGGCGGTCCGCAGGAGGCCGAGCGGCAGGCCGCCGGGGCCGGGGCCTCGCGGCTCGGGGGAACGGGGCGGGGCGAGGAGGGCGGTGGCGCGATCAGCCATCTCGGCGGTGTGTTCAGCCATCGCGGCGGTGTGTTCCGCCATCGCGGACGTGCGTTCAGCCATCGCGGCGGGCCCTCCTCAGCCAGGGGCCGCCCGCGTAGGCGGTGGCCGCGCCGAGGGCGGCGCCCGCCGCCACGTCGGTCGGGTAGTGGACGCCGACGACCAGGCGGGACACGCACATCGCGGCGGCCAGCGGCGGCACGATCCGGGCGCCCGCGGGCCGCAGCGCGCCGTAGGCGACGGCCGCCGCGGCCGCGGAGGTGGCGTGCGAGCTGGGGAAGGAGTGCCGCCCCGCGGTCCGCACCAGGGGGGTGACGTGCGCGGGGCGTGGTCGGCGCACCAGGCGCTTGACGCCCATGCTGGCCAGGTGCGCGGCGGCGGTGAGCGCGGTGGCGCGCAGCCAGGCGCCGCGCCGTTCGCGGTCGAGGGCGGCGCCGGTGAGGCCCGCGGCGATCCACAGCGCGCCGTGCTCACCGCCGTGGGAGAGGGCGCGGGCGGCGGCGGCCACGCGCGGATCGCCGCCGCAGTCGCGCAGGGCCGTCAGGAGCCGGTGGTCCATGTCATGCATGCGCCCTAGGCAACACCCCACGAATTGCAGGATTGTTGGGTGACACTCTTTTAATCGCCCATTCCGGTGAGACTAAGGGCGAATAACACGGGACAGTCCCTCAGAGGGAGCAAGCGGAACATATCAGGGCGATACGGTCACGCCATGCCAGCCGTGCCCGCCGCCGCGCCCGCCGCGCCCGCCAAGCCCCTGGAAACCGCCGCGTCCGCCGCGCCCGCGAGGCCCACCGCGGCCGCCGTCCCCCTGTCCGGCTGGGGCCGCACCGCCCCCACCGCCGCCCGCCTGGTGCGCCCCCGCTCGCGTGAGGAGGCCGTGGCCGCGCTCGGCGCCTGCGCGGACCGCGGCACCATCCCGCGCGGCCTGGGCCGCGCCTACGGGGACGCCGCCCAGAACGCGGGCGGCGCCGTGCTCGACATGACCGGCCTCGACCGCGTGCACACCATCGACGCCGACACGGGCGCCGTCGTCTGCGACGCGGGCGTCTCCCTGCACCACCTGATGGAAGTCCTGCTGCCGCTCGGCTGGTTCGTGCCGGTGACGCCCGGGACCCGCTACGTCACCGTCGGCGGCGCGATCGGCGCCGACATCCACGGCAAGAACCACCACGTCTCGGGCTCGTTCGCCCGCCACGTGCGCTCCTTCGACCTGCTCACGGCGGACGGCACGGTCCGTACGGTGAAGCCGGGCAGCAAGCTCTTCAACGCGACGGCGGGAGGCATGGGCCTGACCGGCGTCGTCCTGAAGGCGCGGATCCAGTGCGTGCCCGTCGCGACGTCCTTCATGTCCGTGGACACCGAACGCGCCACGGACCTGGACGACTTGATGGCCCGCCTGACCGCCACCGACCACCGCTACCGGTACTCCGTCGCCTGGATCGACCTCCTCGCGCGCGGCGCGGCGACCGGCCGCGCCGTCCTCACCCGCGGCGACCACGCCCCCCTGGACGCCCTGCCCGCCCGCGCGCGCCGGGCCCCGCTGTCCTTCCGCCCGCGCCTGCTCCCCGCCGCCCCCTCCCTCATCCCCGAGGGCCTGCTGAGCCGCACCACCGTGGGCCTGTTCAACGAGCTCTGGTACCGCAGGGCCCCACGCCTTCGCCTCGGCGAACTCCAGCGGCTCTCGACGTTCTTCCACCCCCTGGACGGCGTCCCCCACTGGAACCGCGTCTACGGCCGCGGCGGCTTCGTCCAGTACCAGTTCGTCGTCGGGTACGGGCAGGAGGAGGCCCTGCGGCGCATCGTGCACCGGATCGCGGGGCGCGGGTGCCCGTCCTTCCTCGCCGTCCTCAAGCGCTTCGGCGAGGCCGATCCCGGCTGGCTGTCCTTCCCCATGCCCGGCTGGACCCTGGCCCTGGACATCCCGGCCGGGCTGCCCGGGCTCGCCGCGCTCCTCGACTCCCTGGACGAGGAGGTCGCGGCCGCCGGCGGCCGCGTCTACCTAGCCAAGGACTCCCGCCTGCGCCCCGACCTCCTCGAGGCCATGTACCCCCGCGTCCCCGCCTTCCGAGCCCTCCGCGCCGACCTCGACCCCCGTTCCCTCTTCCGCTCAGACCTCTCCCGCCGCCTCACGCTCTGACCTCACTCCCCCACCCACCCGCCCGCCCCCCATCACGCTGACGCGCTCGTCCTCAATCGCCGGACAGACTCTCTCCCCACCCACCCACCCGCCCCTCAATCGCCGCTCCGCGGCTCGTCCTCAAACGCCGGACGGGCTGAAAACCCATCGGCGCTTCGCGCCTCGTCCTCAAGCGCCGGACGGGCTCAAAGGCTCGCCGCTTCGCGGCTTGTCCTCAGACGCCGGACAGGCTGGAGTTCCCCGGCCGGGCTGATTAGTCCGAGTGCGGCGAGAGTCTCCAGCCCGTCCGACGCTTGAGGACGAGCGCGGTGTTTCAGCCCGTCCAGCATTTGAGGGCGAGCGCGGTGTTTCAGCCCGTCCGGCGTTTGAGGACGAGGCGCGGAGCGCCGATTGCTTTGAGCGGGGGGACGGGGGCGGCAGCCCCCGGTTCGGGAAGGGGCGGGTCTGGGGCGTGCCGCGAGGCGACACCAGCCGCGGCGGAACACCAACAGAACCGAACAGACACACACCCCAGAAAGGCCCCCCATGAAAGACGCCTTCGGCGCCCCCCAGTCCCTCCTCGTCCTCGGCGGCACCTCAGAGATCGCCCTCACCACAGCCCACCGCCTGGCGGCACACCGCACGCGCGACATCTGGCTGGCGGGCCGCCCCTCCCCCACCCTCGAAAGGTCCGCGCAAGCGCTCCGCACCCAGGGCGCCCACGCCAGAACCGTCGCGTTCGACGCCCTGGACCCCGAGTCCCACGAGACCGCCCTGGGCAAGGTCTTCGCGGAGGGCGACATCGACATGGTCCTGCTCGCGTTCGGTGTCCTCGGCGACCAGGCCAAGGACGAGGCCGACCCCCTGGCGGCCGCCCGCGTGGCGCAGACGAACTACACGGGCGCCGTCTCCGCGGGCCTGGTCTGCGCCCGCGCCCTGCAGGCCCAGGGCCACGGCTCCCTCGTCGTGCTCTCCTCCGTCGCGGGCGAGCGCGCCCGCCGCTCGAACTTCATCTACGGCTCCAGCAAGGCGGGCCTCGACGCCTTCGCCCAGGGCCTCGGCGACGCCCTGCACGGCACGGGCGTGCACGTGATGGTCGTACGCCCCGGCTTCGTACGGTCGAAGATGACGGCGGGCCTGGAGGCGGCCCCGCTGGCGACGACGCCGCAGGCGGTGGCCGAGGCGATCGAGACGGGCCTGCGGCGCCGCTCGGAGACGGTGTGGGTGCCGGGCTCGCTGCGCCTGGTGATGTCGGCGCTGCGGCATGTGCCGCGCCCGCTGTTCCGGCGGCTGCCGGTGTGAGGCGCCGCCGTGCCGGGAGGGTCAGCGCGCGGGCAGTGTGTCCCGGGCGGCGGCCTGCGGCGGCACCGTGCTCCCGCCGAACGTGAACTCCCGCAGCTTGCGCCACACCCCGTCGGCCCCCTGCTCGTACAGGGCGAAGCCGGTGCAGGGCCACTCGGCCTCGTACCCGGACAGCTCCTCGTACGCCCGGTCCATGGCCTCTTCGGCGATGCCGTGCGCGACGGTGACGTGCGGGTGGTACGGGAACTGCAGTTCGCGCGCGAGCGGCCCGGACGCGGCGCGGACCCGCTCCTGGAGCCATGAGCAGGCCGAGCCGCCCTCGACGACCTGGACGAACACGACGGGTGAGAGGGGGCGGAACGTACCGGTGCCGGAAAGCCGCATCGGGAAGGGGCGCCCGGCCGCCGCGACGGCCACCAGGTGGTCCTCGATCGCGGCCAGCGCGCCCGCGTCCGCCTCGGTCGGCGGCAGCAGCGTGACGTGGGTGGGGATGCCGTGCGCGGCGGGGTCACCGAAGCCCGCGCGCAGCTCCTGGAGCAGGCTGCCGTGAGGCTCCGGGACCGCGATCGACACACCGATCGTTACGGTCCCCACGTCGTACTCCTGTCGTCGTGTGCGGGCGGTTGAGAAGGGGGCGAAGAGGGGCAGGGGCAGGGGCAGGGCACACCGCCGCGCCGTGCGGCGACGGTGGTGCCCGGGGTGGGGCTCAGTGCTTGGCGGGCAGGAAGCCCACCTTGTCGTACGCCTGGGCGAGGGTCTCCGCCGCGACGGCACGCGCCTTGTCCGCGCCCTTGGCCAGGATCTTGTCGAGCGTGTCCGGGTCGTCCAGGAACTCCTGGGTGCGGTCCCGGAACGGAGTGACGAACTCGACCATGGCCTCGGCGAGGTCGGTCTTCAGCGCACCGTAGCCCTTGCCGACGTACTTCTGCTCGAGTTCCGCGATACCCGTGCCCGTGAGGGTCGAGTAGATGGTGAGGAGGTTGCTGACGCCCGGCTTGTTCTCGGTGTCGTACCTGATCACCGTGTCCGTGTCGGTGACCGCGCTCTTGACCTTCTTCGCGGTGGTCTTCGGCTCGTCGAGCAGGTTGATCAGGCCCTTCGGCGTGGACGCCGACTTGCTCATCTTGATCGACGGGTCCTGAAGGTCGTAGATCTTCGCCGTCTCCTTGAGGATGTACGGCTTGGGAACGGTGAACGTCGGGCCGAAGCGCCCGTTGAACCGCTCGGCCAGGTCACGGGTGAGCTCGATGTGCTGGCGCTGGTCCTCGCCGACGGGGACCTCGTTGGCCTGGTAGAGCAGGATGTCGGCAACCTGGAGGACGGGGTACGTGAACAGGCCGACGGAGGCGCGGTCGGCGCCCTGCTTGGCCGACTTGTCCTTGAACTGCGTCATGCGGGAGGCCTCGCCGAAGCCCGTGAGGCAGTTCATGACCCAGGCGAGCTGGGCGTGCTCGGGCACGTGGCTCTGCACGAAGAGCGTGCAGCGCTCCGGGTCGAGACCGGCGGCGAGCAGCTGCGCCGCGGCGAGGCGGGTGTTCGCGCGCAGCTCGGCCGGGTCCTGCGGGACGGTGATCGCGTGCAGGTCCACCACCATGTAGAAGGCGTCGTGGGACTCCTGCAGGGCCACCCACTGGCGGACGGCGCCCAGGTAGTTGCCGAGGTGGAACGAGCCCGCGGTGGGCTGGATCCCGGAGAGCACGCGAGGACTGTCAGAGGCCATGCCCAGCATTCTCTCAGGTGCCGCCGGTTGGTCGGGAACTGGTCGGGACTCGTCGCGGACTCGTCGCGGACACAGGCGCGGACACAGGCGCGGACAGAGTCGTGAACAAAGCGGACAGAGGAGAGGACAGAAGCGAGGACAGAGGCGAGGACAGAGGCGCGACGGGTGGGAACCGATTCGGTCCGGGCGGTGTACCAAAGGTGTGAGTGCACGGGGGAAGGTTCTGGAGGATGCTCCGGGGCATCGGGCGGGGCGCGGGCTCGAGCCGGAGCGGGCGCTGGAGGGGGACGGCATCGGCGTCGACGAGGCGGCGGTCATCGCACGCGTGCGCGCCGGCGAGGCGGAGGCGTACGCCGAGTTGGTGCGCGCCTTCACCGGCACGGCGCTCAGAGCCGCGGCCGCGCTCGGCGCGGGCGCCGACGCCGAGGACGTGGTGCAGCAGTCCTTCTTCAAGGCGTATCGCGCGCTGGGCGGTTTCCGGGACGGCGCGGCGTTCAGACCGTGGCTGCTTTCGATCGTCGCCAATGAGACGAGGAACACAGTGCGGTCGGCGGCGCGGCGGCGCTCGGTGGCGGGCCGCGAGGCCGCGCTCACCGAGGCGCATCCGTTGATACCGGAATCGGCGGACCCGGCGGTCGCGGCCCTGGAGCGCGAGCGCCGTGCGGTGCTCCTGTCCGCCCTGGACCGCCTGGGCGAGCACCACCGCCTGGTCGTGACGTACCGCTATCTGCTCGAGATGGACGAGGCGGAGACGGCCGAGGCCCTCGGCTGGCCGCGCGGCACGGTGAAGTCCCGGCTGAACCGCGCGCTGCGCAAGCTGGAACGGCTGCTGCCGGAGGGAGCACGGGGGTCGGGACCGGAGGGGCCGGAAGGGCCGGAAGGGCTGGAGGGAGGTGAGCGGCGTGGCTGAGACCGGCGGGGACGACCGGCGGGAGCCGGGTGCGGGGCCGCCCCAGGGGCTTCCCGATGAGCTGCGGGCGCTCGGGCGTGAGCTCGACCGGCCGGAGACCGGCGAGACGATGGTCGAGCGGGTCCTGGCGCAGATCATCGCCGAGGGCGCGGTGGTGCGCCGCCCGGGCCCCGGAGACCGGCTCCGGGAGGCGTGGCGGCGGCTGCGGCGGGCCCTGCGGTCGCGGTGGCGCGCGGTCGCGGCGTCGCTGTGCGGCCTGCTCACGGTCCTCGCGCTGACGCCGCCGGTGCGCGCCGCGGTCTTCGAGTGGTTCGACTTCGGCGGGGTCGAGGTGCGGTACGACCCGTCGCCCGCGCCCACCTCGGGCGGCGCCCCCGGCTGCGGCGGTCCTTCGGTGTCCCTGGAGCGGGCGGCGCGCGAGGCCGGGTTCCGGCCGGTGGTGCCGAAGGCCCTGGGCGAGCCGCGCGCGGTGACGGTCACGCGGGCGCCCGGCGGCCGCTCCTGGATCACCCTGTGCTGGCGCGGCCAGGACGGCGGCGCGATCCGCCTGGACGCGTTTCCGGCGCCCCTGGACCCCGGCTTCAGCAAGCTCATCAAGGGCCACCCCGAATGGGTCGACCTGGGCGGCGGCGCCCCGGCCCTGTGGTTCCCCCGGCCGCACCGCCTGGAGTTCTGGCTGCGGGACGCCTCGGGCGAGCGCTGGTCCCGCACGGTGCGCACGGCGGGCCCGACGCTGCTGTGGTCCCACGGCGAGCGGCTGACGCTGCGGCTTGAGGGGGTGCCGTCGAAGGGGCGGGCGACGGAGCTGGCGAAGTCGTCCTGACGAAAGGGGAACCCGCCGGGCTCGGGCGGTGTACCAGAAGTGACGTGCGACGAAGTGACGTGCGACGGCGGCGCGGAGGGCCCGCGCCGGAGAGCCACAGGGGGCTGATGCCGATGGTGCGCATCCGAAGGGGCAGGGCTTCGCGCAGGGACACGGCCTGGGGGCTGACGGCGGCGGTGCCTGTCGTGGCGCTGCCCCCGGCACTGATCCCGGCACTGGTCCCGGCACTGTTCCTGGCGCTGATCCTGACGCTGTTCATAGCCACACCGAAGGCATCGGCGGGCGGCCCGACGAGCGTGCTGGTGACGTCACCGGCGAGCGCGGAGTCGGCTTCGCTGTACTACGCGGACGAGGAGTACGACCAGTTGGCCGCGCTCCTCGGCGACCCGGCAAGCACCACCCGGGAGTCCGCGCCGGGGCTCACCGTGCTCGGCGGCCGCCAGATCAACGTCACCTGGATGATCCACGACGTCCGCCCCTGGCGCCTCGACCACGTCTATCCCGAGGGCAAGGGCGCCGTCTGGATCCACACGACCACGGACCTCGACTCGATGACCGGCACCTGGCACAAGGCGCAGCGGCCGGGCGCCGTGCGCGCCCTCCTGAAGTCCCTGCGCGTCCTGGGCCAGGAATCGGACGACGGGTACGAGGGGATATCCCCGGCGCAGCCGTACCCGGCCCGTATCAAGGACTCCAAGGAGCCCAAGGAGCCCAAGGCCACCACGGCGGCGGCCGCACCCCGCCCGCGCTCTTCCGCGGACGAGGCGGCCTGGCGGTGGGCGATACCCAGCGCGGCGGCGGGAGCCCTGGCGGGTGCGGCGGCGGCGCTGCGCTACCGCCGCCGCACCCCTGCGCGGGGGGAGCCTCCCCGTCAGGAGCTCCTGGACGCGTGAGGGCTCACGCCGTGGGCAGCCCCGGCGCCGGATGTGCCGCCATGAGTTCGGCCACCTCGGCCCGGATCTTCGCAAGGGCGTCCTCGTCCTCGGCCTTGGCCGCGCGGACGCCCCGGTCCACCCAGTCCGCCACCGCGGCCATGTGCTCCACGCCGAGCCCGCGCGAGGTCAGGGAGGGGGTGCCGATGCGCACGCCGGAGGGGTCGAACGGCTTTCGGGAGTCGTAGGGCACGGTGTTGTAGTTGACGACGATCCCGGCCCGGTCGAGGGCCTTCGCGGCGACCTTCCCGGGCACGTCCTTGGGGGTGAGGTCCATCAGGATCAGATGGTTGTCCGTGCCGCCGGAGACGAGGTCGAAGCCGCGGGCGAGCAGCGCGTCGGCCAGGGCCTTGGCGTTGGCGACGACGGCGTGGGCGTAAGTGCGGAAGGAGGGCTGCGCGGCTTCGTGGAGGGCGACGGCGATCGCGGCGGTGGTCTGGTTGTGGGGCCCGCCCTGAAGGCCGGGGAAGACGGCCTTGTCGATGGCCTTGGCGTGCTCGTCGCGGGCGAGGAGCATCGCGCCGCGGGGCCCACGCAGGGTCTTGTGCGTGGTCGTGGAGATCACATCGGCATACGGCACGGGCGAGGGGTGGGCGCCGCCCGCGACGAGCCCGGCGATGTGGGCGATGTCGGCGACGAGCAAGGCCCCGGCCTCGCGGGCGATCTCGGCGAAGGCGGCGAAGTCGATGGTGCGGGGCAGGGCGGTGCCACCGCAGAAGATCACCTTGGGCCGCTCCTTGAGGGCGAGGTCGCGCACGGCGTCGAAGTCGATCAGGCCGTTGTCCTCGCGGACGCCGTACTGCACGCCGCGGAACCAGCGGCCGGTGGCGGAGACGCCCCAGCCGTGGGTGAGGTGGCCGCCCATCGGCAGGGCCATGCCCATGACGGTGTCGCCGGGCTCGGCGAAGGCGAGGTAGACGGCGAGGTTGGCCGGGGATCCTGAGTAGGGCTGGACGTTGGCGTGGCCGGTGCCGAAGACGGCCTTGGCGCGGTCGACGGCGAGGCGCTCGACCTGGTCGATGTTCTGCTGGCCCTCGTAGTAGCGGCGGCCGGGGTAGCCCTCGCTGTACTTGTTCTGCAGGACGGTGCCGGAGGCTTCGAGGACGGCGGCCGAGACGTAGTTCTCGCTGGGGATCAGGCGGAGCGTGTCGGCCTGGAGCTGCTCCTCGGCGGTGACGAGGGCGGCGAGTTCGGGGTCGGTGGCGGCGAGCGCGGGGTGCTGGGGGGTGACGGGATGCGTCATGGCGTCCTCCGGGGCGAGCGGTGATGGTGTCCGGTCGTGGTCCCGGGGTGCCGATGGGGTCTCCCCTGCTCGAGCGGAGCCGAGAGCTTGGGGAAGGGCGGCACCTCGAAGGTTCTGCCTCGCGCGGCTTCCTCAGGGTCGATTCCCTGTGCGCCAGTCGCCGCGCTGTGGAAGCCAGCGTATCGGGGTCGACAAGGTGGCAGGGTGCGTCGTCCAGGATGCGAGCGACCATAGGAATTGGGCCACGTGCCTGGGAAACACCGCAAGAACACCCCCTGCGCCGTTAGTAGCCGTAGGAACTCGCACAACGAGGTGCGAACGCGAGAAACGGAGACGCCGTGACTGCCACGGAAGAACTCATCGCCTCTGCCGAAGCGCACAGCGCGCACAACTACCACCCGCTCCCCGTAGTCGTCGCGTCCGCGGAGGGCGCGTGGATGACCGATGTCGAGGGGCGCCGTTACCTCGACATGCTCGCCGGGTATTCGGCGCTCAACTTCGGCCACGGCAACAGTCGGCTCATCGAGGCGGCGAAGAAGCAACTGGACCGCGTCACGCTGACGTCGCGCGCGTTCCACCACGACCGTTTCGCGGAGTTCTGCACGCGGCTCGGCGCCCTGTGCGGCAAGGAGATGGTGCTGCCGATGAACACGGGTGTGGAGGCCGTGGAGACGGCGGTGAAGACGGCACGGAAGTGGGGGTACCGGGTCAAGGGCGTCCCGGACGGCAGGGCCAGGATCGTGGTGGCGCGCGACAACTTCCACGGCCGGACGACGACGGTCATCAGCTTCTCGACGGACCCCGAGGCCCGCGCGGACTACGGCCCGTACACGCCGGGGTTCGACATCGTGCCGTTCGGTGATCTCGGGGCGCTTCGGGACGCGATCACGGAGGACACCGTGGCGGTGCTCCTGGAGCCGGTCCAGGGCGAGGCGGGGGTCCTTGTGCCGCCGCCGGGATATCTGCCGGGCGTGCGGGAGCTGACGCGGGAGCGGGGGGTGCTGTTCATCGCGGACGAGATCCAGTCGGGGCTCGGCCGCACGGGGCGGACGTTCGCGTGCGAGCACGAGGGCGTGGTGCCGGACGTGTATCTGCTGGGCAAGGCGCTGGGCGGGGGCGTGGTGCCGGTGTCGGCGGTGGTCGCGGACGCGGAGGTGCTCGGGGTGTTCCGGCCCGGTGAGCACGGGTCGACGTTCGGCGGCAATCCGCTGGCGTGCGCGGTGGCGCTTGAGGTCGTCGCGATGCTGGAGACGGGCGAGTTCCAGCAGCGGGCGACGGAGCTGGGCGAGCATCTGCACGCCGAGCTCGGTCTGCTCGCGGGCTCCGGGAAGGTGACGGCGGTGCGCGGGCGCGGCCTGTGGGCGGGCGTCGACATCGACCCGTCGTGCGGTACGGGCCGGGAGATCTCCGAGAAGCTGATGGACCGCGGCGTCCTGGTGAAGGACACCCACGGCTCGACGATCCGGATCGCTCCCCCGCTGGTGATCAGCAAGGAGGACCTGGACTGGGGCCTGGACCAGCTGCGGACGGTGCTCGGCTAACCGCCGCGAACGGGGACGGCCCGGCCCGCCCCTCCTCGTACGCGTCCCCGGCGGCGGCACGGCGGCCTCAGCCGGGCCGGAGGAGTCGGCGGGGTCGGCGGGATCGGCGGCGAGGGAGCGGGCGCCCGCGAGGCCTTCGAGGGCGAGGGCGACGGCCCCGGCCCGGTTGTCCCCGGTGGCGATCCTGCTGGCTTATTCCGTGCCCGGCGGGGCTGGCGGCTCGTTGGGCGGGACAGCAGCGGCCGTCTTGGCGTTCCCGGTCGCGGGTGGGGTGTGGAAGTCGATGCGGCCGAGGCCGTAGCCGAAGGTGCCTGAGCTGACCGCGCAGGTGGCGCGGGCGGTGGCGGCACGGGGCCCGTATCCGTTGGCGATGCGGGTCCGTGACGAGCTGGGCGAGTTGTTCGCGGACGCCGAGTTCGCCGAGGCGTTCGGAGCCAGAGGGCGGCCGGGCTGGTCACCGGGCCAGCTGGCGCTGGTGACGGTGTTGCAGTTCGCCGAGAACCTCACCGACCGGGCGGCAGCGCATCGGGTGCGGTACGGCATGGACCTGAAGTACGCGCTCGGCCTGGAGCTGGATGATCCCGGGTTCGACGCCTCAGTGCTGTCCGAGTTCCGCACGCGGCTGGTCGAGCACGGGATGGAGGAGAAGGTGCTCGACCTGCTGCTGACCGCCCTCAAGGACCGGGGCCTGGTGAAGGCGGGAGGCAGGCAGCGCACCGACTCCACCCGCGTGCTGGCGGCGGTCCGCGACCTGAACAGGCTGGAGCTGGCCGGGGAAACACTGCGGACCACGCTGGAGGCGCTGGCCTGCGCGGCCCCGGACTGGCTGGCCGGGGCGGTGTCCGTTCGGGAATGGGCCGACCGCTACGGCCCACGGACTCACTCCTGGCATCCGCCGGCTTCCACGAGCAAACGCGAGGAGATGGCTCTGGTCTACGGCCGGGACGGGTTCGCGCTGCTGGAGGCGGTGCACGCCCCTGACGTGCCGGCCTGGCTGCGCGAACTCCCGGCGGTGCAGGTCCTGCGCACGATGTGGGTGCAGAACTACCACCGCACCGTGTCCGAAGCCGGAGCGGAGGTGAAGCGGCGGGAGAGCAAAGACCTCCCGCCCGGCAGACTGAGGCTGGCCTCTCCGTACGACACCGACGCGCGCTACGGCCTCAAACAGGGCTCCTGGTGGAGCGGCTACAAGATCCACATCAGTGAGTCCTGTGACGATCCCGATGACCAGGGTCCGGCTGTCGGCGGCCAGGCGCTGGCCCCTGGAGCCGAGGGGCCGCCGCCGCGCTTGATCACCGGTATCGCGACCACCGACGCCCCAGTGACCGACGCGGAAATGACCGAACCGGTCCATCACATGCTCGCTGCCTGCCCGGTGCGCGACCTCGAAGGCCGACGGCCGGACCCTCTCCCTGCAACCCCGCGAGCTGCAAGAAGTCCTCGGCCATGCCCGCCTCCAGCAGGACGACGAGCAGTGGCGAGCCAGGTACGGAACCCGCGCGGGCATCGAGGGAACCATCCACCAGGCCGTCGCGGTCACCGGGATGAGACGTGCCCGCTACCTCGGTCTCCAGAAGACCCACCTGGAGCACGTCTTCTCCGCCGTTGCGCTCCACCTCATCCGCCTCGATGCCTGGTGGAACGGCCACCCGCTCGACCGCACCCGCGTCAGCCACCTTGCCCGACTCGACCTCTCCCTCGCCGCGTGACCGAATAGGGGTCTTACTGGTGTGATCGCCTAATCAACTGTCGCCGGTTTCCCGAGGAACCCAGCCAGTTGGTGACCGACTGGGTTGCCAACGGCGTATCGGCTCCGGGTCCCACCGGCCTCGTTGCGGAGCCGGGTGGTGGTCTTGTCGTGGTAGCGAGAGCGTCTGCGGCGACGGGCGCGGGATTCGGCACGAGGTGGGAGAACAGCTGCGAACGGCGGGTGTTAACTTCCTTCCCGTGGCGGAGCACCAGGACGAGACCAGGGCGGCCTACGACGGGGTCGTCGAGCTGTATGCGTCGATGTTCGCTGACCGGCTGGAGACGCAGCCGTTCTCGCGGAACATGATCGGCACCTTCGCCGAGCTCGTGCGCGGGACGGGGAACCCGCGGGCGGCCGATGTCGGCTGCGGGCCCGGACATCTGACGGCCATGCTGCATGACCTGGGGCTGGATGCCTTCGGGCTCGACCTCTCCCCAGCCATGGTCGACCACGCCCGGCGGGCCCATCCGGCGCTGCAGTTCGACGAGGCGCGCATGGAGGCCCTGCCAGTCGAGGACGGCGCGCTCGGCGGCGTGCTGGCCCACTACTCGATGATCCATACCCCGCCTGGGGAATTGCCCGCGCTGCTCGCCGAGCAGGCGCGTGTCCTGGCACCAGGGGGCCTGCTCCTGGTGTCCTTCTTTGGGACCGAGGGGCCTGAGCCGGTCCGCTTCGACCACAAGGTGACGCCCGCCTATAGCTGGCCGGCGGACCGGTTCGCCGAGCTGCTGGCCCGGTCCGGGCTCGTCACGTTCGCGCGGCTGCTCCACGACCCGGCCTCCGAGCGGGGCTTCCTCGACGCCCACTTGCTGGCCCGCAAGTCGGAGGACACCGTCGAGGCCACCGCACAATAAGCCAGCAGGATCGGTGGCGCGGGCGGCGGCGAGGCCCTCGCGGTGGAGCCGCTCGGCGCGCGGGGCGTCGCCGCGCGCCTCGGCGACGTAGCCGAGCTGGGCGAGGATCAGCGCGGTGCCGGAGGCGATGCCGAAGCGGCGGTTGAAGTCGAGCCAGGGAAGGAGCAGGCGTTCGGCGGTGTCGGCGTCGCCGCGGCGGCGGCCGCCGAGCGCGAGGCCGGTCTCGGCGAACTGCTGCGCGGGCCGGTGGGAGCGCTGGGCGGCGAGGCGGGCGGCGCGTTCGTGGTAGTCGGTGGCGCGGGCGTCGTCGCCGGTGAGCAGCGCGAGGCGGCCGAGCCGGGAGAGGCGGAAGGAGACCTCGGTCCAGAGTTCGAGTTCCTCGGCGCCGCGCATGCCGTCGTGCTGAAGGCGGGCGGCCTCGTCGTAGTCGGCGGCGCCCGGCACGCCCGGGACCGGCTCGCCGCCGGGGGCCACCGCGTCGCCCCTGAAGGGCTGGATCGACCGGGTGTGGAACCACGGCTTCGCGTACGGCGGCGACGGCTCCCCGCTCGCGCGGACCCGGATGCTGTGGCTCGGCCTGACCGCGTACCAGCGGGAGCGGTTCGTGGCGGCGGGCTCGGAGGAGACGCTGACGCACGTGCTGCGCACGGGGATCTCGGAGTGCTGCGGCATCGCGCCCGAGCGGTCCTCGGTCCGGTTCGTGTACGGCTCACTGACGGCGGGCGAAAGCGCGTTCGCGGTCGTGGACGAGGCCCTTGACGAGGCCCTTGACGGGGTGCTCGGCGAGCCGGTCGGTGAGGTACGCGGTGGGCCTGGTCCGGGGCGTGGACCCGCCGTTGACACGGGAATTGGTCTGCACCAATGATGCGGACATGCCGAGACCCCGCCTTCGCCTCCGCCCCCGCGCGACAAGGCTCCGCCTCCGCCCCGCGCTCCTCGCCGCGGCCCTCGCCGCCGTCCTCGCCCCGCTCCTCCCCCTGGCCCCGGTGACCCCCGCGGCCGCGGCCCCGTCCTTCGCCGCCGACGAGCGCCCGGCGCCCGTCCTCTCCCGGGTCGCCACCGCGGACCCCGTCGTCTTCCTCACTATCGACGACGGCTGGGTCCGCGACCCGGCGGCGCGGAAGGTGCTGCTCGAACGCCGGGTCCCCGCCTCGCTGTTCCTGCTGCCGGACGCGTACCGGGACCCGGAGGGGGCCGCGTACTTCCAGGGGCTCCTCGCGCACGGACCGGCCCGGGTGGAGAACCACACGCTCAGCCACCCGCGCCTGGAGCGGCTCGGCGCCGACGCCCAGCGGCGGGAGGTGTGCGGGGCCCGCGACCGCCAGCTCGCCGCGTTCGGCGACGCGCCGCGGCTGCTGCGGCCCCCGCACGGCACGTACGACGAGAACACCCGGCACGTGGCGCGCGCGTGCGGCGCGGAGGCGGTCGTGACCTGGACGCACGACCAGACGACGTGGGACCCGGCCCGCCCGCCGGCCGCCCCCGACCTCCAGCGGGGCGACATCGTGCTGCTTCACTTCAACGAGAACCTGGCCGCCGACCTGGACCGCGTGCTCGACGCGGCGCGGGCGGCGGGACTGCGTCCGGCGGCCCTGCGGGACTACCTCGACGCGGCGTGACCGACATCGCGTGAGCGACACCGCATGAGCGACACCGCGTGACCGACACCGCGTGACCGAGGCCACTTCCCGGGCCGTCTTGACCTTCACATCAGTGTGAGGGTTCGACCATGAGGTCACGGCGCCACCGCGGACAGCGGAGACACCGCGGACAGCGACGGACAGTACGGGTTACTTCAGAGGTGAGTGTGATGGACAACAAGCTCTACGACTACAGCCCCATCGTCGAGCGCGAGCCGATCCGTTGGCCCGAGGGCAAGCGCGTCGCCTTCTACATCGGCCTGAACATCGAGCACTTCGAGGTCGACAAGCCGTCCACGAGCATCTACCCGGGCACCTCGGTCCTCACCCCGGACCCGCTCAACCACGGCTGGCGCGACTACGGGGCGCGGGTGGGCTTCTGGCGCACCCTGGAAACCCTGGACCGGCACGGCGTGCGCGCCAGCGCCCTGCTCAACTCCGACGTCGGCGACCGCTACCCGCAGATCATCAAGGCGGGCCAGGAACGGAACTGGGCCTGGCTCGCGCACGGCAAGACCAACTCGGACCTCCACACCGGCCTGACGGAGGACGAGGAGCGCGCGGCTCTCAAGGACATCGTCGAGACGATCGAGCGGACGACCGGGACGCGGCCGCGCGGCTGGATGGGCCCCGGCCTGACGCAGACCTTCAACACGCCGCGCCTGGCGAAGGAGTTGGGCATCGACTACGTCCTGGACTGGACGGCCGACGACCAGCCGTTCGAACTGAACGAGCCGGGCGTGCTCAGCGTGCCGTACTCGGTCGAGCTGAATGACATCAACCTGTTCGTCGGGAAGACCACTTCGGGCCCGGACTTCGTGCAGATGCTCAAGGACCAGGTCGACCAGCTGCACGCGGAGGCGGAGGCCACGGACAGCGGGCGCGTCATGCCGCTGGCCCTGCACCCCTTCGTCATCGGCCAGGCGTTCCGCGCCAAGTACCTGGACCAGGCCCTGGAGTACCTCGTAAACCACCCGGGCGTGTGGACGACGACATCGGACGAGATCGCTGAGCACTACCGGGCCCAGCGGGGCGAGAGCGCGTAACGAGACGAAAGAGCAGGTTTCGGCCTGCTCTTTCGTCATGAGAGCC
Source organism: Streptomyces sp. NPDC043996 (assembly GCF_056435225.1). Lineage (NCBI taxonomy): Bacteria > Bacillati > Actinomycetota > Actinomycetes > Kitasatosporales > Streptomycetaceae > Streptomyces > Streptomyces sp. NPDC043996. The sequence goes on from NZ_JBWKEY010000001.1 coordinate 651,728, forward strand.
GCTCTTTGGCCATGAGGACCGCTCTTTCGCCATGAGGACCGATAAGTCCGAGCCGTATTCCACTTGGCGATTTCTGGTGGTGTGTCAACCGCGAGCGCTCGCCGAAGGTGGTTGCTGTCCTCCACGGCGGCCCGCCGCGGAGGACGACGGACTGCGAGAGAGGACGTGCCGCCCATGCCTCCGATCCCGATCAAGCCCGGCGTCTACAAGATCCACGCGCACATCATCGGCCCGTCGTCGCTGCTGACGGCGACCGAGCACGTCACCGAACACGGTGCCCCCGTCATCGTCGACCGGTTCAACCCGCTCCCGATCGAGCAGGAGTGGATCATCGAGCCCAAGGAGCCGGTGCCGGGTTCGCCGTACGTGATCCGCCTCTCCTCGCACGAGGGGGCGGGCCTGCTGATCAAGGACGACAAGCTCTGGGTCAACAGCGCCGCCCGCGACCAGCTCGCGGCGTTCACGTTCGAGGGGGTCATCGGCGGCGTCAGGATCCTCACCGACAAGGGCCTCGCCCTGCGCGCCGGGCACCGGGGCGCCCAGATCGAGGCCGCGCCGCCGAAGCCGGAGTTCCAGGAGACCTGGACCCTGGAGTACGTCTCCCCGGTCGAGAGCGAGTGACGAGGGCCCACCGGCCCTGAAACGGCACGCCGCCCGCGCGCGTGAGGCGCGCGGGCGGCGTGCGCCGTCGCGGCGGGGGTCAGCCGGTGCTCAGGAGGAGAACACGACCGAGCGGAGCTTGAGGCGCTCGGAGCCGTAGCCGGTGTGGGGCCGCAGGGTGAACGCGTCGCCGACGCAGTCCGGCCCCGTGAAGACTGTGGCGTACGCGTCCGTCCTATTGCGCGGCGAGTGGGCGGGCGAGCTGGAGTCCGGGTCCGCCACCTCGGGCAAAGTGATGCACTCCCCGCCTTCCGGGTCCAAGAGAATACCGATCCGGGGATTGCCGTCGAGGCCGACGTACGTGTACTGGAACTCGCCCACGGCCGCGGTGGCCGACGTCGGCACGGTGACGATCAGAGTCAGGGCGCCCGCGGCGGCGGCCAGGGCGGTACGGAAGCGCATGTGCGCGGTCCTTTCGGGGGGTGTAGGCGGGCTGGCTTCTGCCAGCCCAGTTGCCCCTCCCCACCGCCATATCCCCCTATTCCAGGACTCACCCGGACGAGGGAGCGTACGCGTCATGCGTGTCCACGGGGGCTCCGCCCAGGGCCGTGCCGCCGCCGGGGACGTACACGCGCCCGCCGACGGCGGCCGCGGCCGTGCCGTGCCGGGGCACCGGCATCGGGGCGAGCACCCGCCAGCGGTCCCGCCGGGTGTCGTACGCCTCGGTGTCGGCGAAGACGCCGTGCGCGCCCCCGGCCGGGTTGCCCTCGCCGCCGAAGGTGTACACGACCGGGCCGACGGCGGCCGCGGCGAGGCCGCCGCGCGGGGTCGGCATCGGGGTGCGCGCCTGCCAGCGGCGGGCGCGCGGGTCGTACGCGAACACGTCGCCCCGCACGTTCGCCTGCCCCCGTACGCGCCCGCCGAGGACGTAGAAGAGCCCGTCGACGAAGGCGCCGCCCACGTGGTCGCGGGCGTCGGGGAGCGCGGGCAGCTCCCGCCAGCGGCCGGTCGTGACGTCGTACGACGTCACGGTGTCGACGGTGTCCTGGAGGCCGCCCGGCACGGGGGCGAGGGTGCGCATGCCGCCCGCGAGGTAGACCTTCGTGCCGTGCGCGCCGATCGCGGCGCTGCCGCGTTCCGTGCCGCGCGGCACGGGCGCGAGCCGCTGCCACCGGTTCGCGCGCGGGTCGTAGGCGAACGCGTCGCCGACCGCCTCCCAGGAGGCGCCGCCCGCCAGGCCGCCGAGGACGAACAGCCTGCCGCCGACGGCCGCGAGGTTGGGGTGGTTCATGGGGACGGGCAGCGGCGCGGCGGTCGTCCAGCGGCCGGTGCGGGTGTCGTACGCCTCGACGCGGCCGGTGGTGGTGAAGGTGCCGCCCGGGAGCGGGTGGATGCCGCCGACGACGTACACCGTGCGGCCGATGGCGGCGACGGCGTGCTCCTGGCGGGGGCCGCCGCCGATGCGCGGCAGGGGCCGCCAGCCCCGGCCGTACTCGGGTGCGGGGCCCGGCCGCACCGGTCCAGGCCCGGGGTGTCCCGGGTGCGCGAGGGCCCGGGTGGACGGCGCGGCGAGCGCGGCGGCGAGGGCGGCGGCGCCCGCGAGGACGGCGCGGCGGCGCGGGGCGCTGTGACCGGCCACGACTCAACTCCCCTGGCTCTGCTGACTCGGCTGACTCGGCTGACTGTGCTGGCTCGGCTGGCCCTGCTGGCTCTGCTGCCTCGGCTGGCCCTGCTGGAGCACGGCCAGGGTGAGGACGTCGCCGCCGATGCCCCAGCCGCCGTCGGGGACCTCCTCGACCAGGACGAGGGTGGTGGCGCGGGCGCGTTCGCCGTACAGGCTGACGTACAGCTCGGTGGCGGCGGTGACGATCCGTTCCTTCTGGGGCGCGTCGAGGGTCCCGGCGGGGACCTTGAAGTTGGCGTACGGCATGGCGGGCAGCTCCTTCGCGGGCCGGTGACGGACGGCTTCCACCCTCGGGGCGTGGCGCGGCGCGAGCCAGACCGCCGCCGACCCTGGGGTCGCCACCCCCTGGCTCCGCGCGCCCGCGCCGGTCAGGATGGACCGCGTGGACCTCCCCGAACTCGCCGCGTTCCTGCGCTCCCGGCGCGACCGCGTCCGCCCCTGCGACGTGGGCCTGACCGCCGGGCCCCGGCGCCGCGTCCCCGGCCTGCGCCGCGAGGAGGTGGCGCAGCTCGCCGGTCTCTCCGCCGACTACTACACGGAGCTGGAGCGCGGCCACGGCGCCCAGCCGTCCGACCAGACCCTCGCGGCCCTCGCCCGCGCGCTGCGCCTGACCCGGGACGAGCGCGACCACCTCTTCCACCTGGCGGAGCGCAGGGTCCCCCCGGCCGCGCACGGCCCGACGGCCCATGTGGAGCCGGGCCTGCTCAGCCTCCTGGACCGCCTCGACGCGGCGACGCCCGCCCTCGTCCTCACCGACCTGCACGAGACGCTGGTCCAAAACGCCCTGGCCACGACCCTGTTCGGGCCGCCGCCCGCGGTGCGCGGGCCGGCGGCGAGCTTCGTGTACCGCTGGTTCACCGACCCGGCGTCGCGCGACATCTATCCACCCGAGGACCACCCGCACCACGCGGAGGTCTTCGTGGCGGACCTGCGCGCGGTGGCCGCGCGCCGGGGCCGCGACCCGGACGTCACGCGCATGGTCGCCGAACTCCGCCGCCGCAGCCCCGAGTTCGCGGCGCTGTGGGACACCCGGGACGTGGCCGTGCGCCGCGCCGACCACAAGCGGATCGCGCACGCCGCGCTCGGCGTCATCGAGGTCGACTGCCACACCCTGTTCAGCGAGGACGGCCACCAGCGGCTGCTGTGGCTCACCGCGGCGCCCGGCACGGAGGGGGCGGCGCGCCTGGAGCTGCTGTCCGTCATCGGGACGCAGGACATGGCGCCCGCCGGGGACCGGCCGCCGCGCTAGCCGGGGCGGGGCGCGCCGACGGTGCGCGCGGCGGCGCGCACCCCGCGCGTACCCCACGCCCCCGCTCCGCCTTCCCGGCCCTCTGGGAGTGGACTCCCTGGCCGCCGCGCCCGCTCGCGCGACACCGTGGGTCCATGACCACCACACGCTTCTCAGCGACGCGCTTCGGCCGCGTAGCCCTGGCGGCGGGCGCCGCCCTCGCCCTGTTCGCCGCGCTGCCCACCAGCACCGCCCACGCCGCCGAGGGCACGCTGTACTACCACTCGCCCGAGTCCGGCGACCTGGAGATCACCGACCCGGACAACGGCGAGTGCTACCTCCTCCTCCAGGGCGCGGACAGCGTCCACAACCTCACGGACGCCACCGCCACGGTCTACTACGACCGGGGCTGTGAACGGCAGATGGACACGCTGCCGCCCGGGGACGAGCGGGGCTACTTCGAGCCCCTCCCGCACAGCGTGTGGTTCAGCTAGATCGCGGTCCAGCCCACCGCACGTGACGGCGGGGCCACCTCTCCCGGCCCCGCCGTCACCTGACCGGTCCCGGTGACCATGCCCCGCGCGGAGCGCTCTGCTCCGCTAGAAGGCATGCCGGGGCCGTCTTCACCTGCGCTCTAGCTAACGGCTCGACCGCTTCCCGGGGGAGTCCGGGTCCTCCTCAGCGGACGGCAACTCGTTGTGCCCCTCTGACCAGTGGTTGCACCACCCACAGAGGGTGCAAGCGAAGCGGCCGTTCAGCCCCAGGACCTCAGCCCCACACGCCTTGCACTCAGTGCGGGTGAACTCGGCCTCGTGAGCAGACGTATCCCCCGTCTCCTGGCCTCTTCGGTCAGCTTCCATGAGCAGCAGGGTACCGAGGCTCCTTCCCTGCTCCAGTCCAACTTCCCCTGCTCACAACGTCTCTGCTGCGCATACCGCCCGCGTGGCGGTGCGGTGAGTGGCAGCATGGCGGGCGTTGGGCTCGCGTAGACCGGGGTGGGGGCACCGCGCCGGGTGGAGGTAGGGGCATGGCTGGGGCGGGGAGCCGGGGGCGGTCGCGGGGCGAGTTGATCCGGGAGCGCACGCGGGCGCGGTTCGTGGGCCGGCAGGCGCAGGTGTCGCTGTTCTCGGAGAACCTGGGCAAGGACCCGGCGTCGGCCCAGGACCCCGCGGACTTCCTGTTCCACGTGCGGGGCGTCGGCGGCGTCGGCAAGTCCACGCTGCTGCGGCAGTGGCAGGAGGCGGCGCGCCGGGCGGGCGCGCTGACGGCCGTGGTGGACGAGGGCGACGCGCACGGGGTGCCGCAGGCCCTGGTGGAGCTGGCCCGGCAGCTGGCCGAACAGGCGGGCCCGCTCAAGGAGTTCGACAAGGCGGCGGAGCAGTACCGCAAGGACCAGGAGGCGGCCGCCGCCGAACTGCTCCTGGCGGAGGGACCGGAGGCGGTCCAGGCCGACCCCTCGGTGTCGAGCCGGGTCGCGGCGCAGGCGGTGCTCGGCGCGGCGTCGTTCCTGCCCGGGGTGGGCGCGGCCACGTCGATGGCGAACCCGGACGCGGCCGCGCAGGGCCTGGACCGGCTGCGTGCCGGGGCGCGGTCCCGGGGCCGCAAGGGCCGGGGGGTCGACGCGTCGGGCATGAACCGGGCGTTCGTAGCGGAGCTCGGCCGGTTGTGCGGACGGCACCCGTGGGTGGTGCTGTTCTTCGACACGTGGGAGCAGACGGGCGGCCTCCTTGACGCATGGCTGCGCGACCTCCTGGAGGATCCCTCCGGCACCCTGCCCATGAACGTGATCGTGGTGATGGCCGGGCGTGGCGTGCTGGCCGAGCGCCCCTGGGCGCCGCTGCGGGCGCACGTGGTGGACGTACCGCTCGCGGAGTTCACCGAGACGGAGACGCGGACGCTGCTGGCGGCGCGCGGGGTCACGGAGCCGGGCGTGGTGGACGCCGTCCTGCGCCTGTCCCTCGGCCTGCCGCTGCTCGTCGAACTCCTCGCCCTGGCCGAGCCCGAGAGCGCCGAGGACGTGGGCGCGGACGCGGACGTCGTGGACGTGGCCGTGGACCGGTTCGTGCAGTGGGTCAACGATCCCCACGACCGCGAGGCGGTCCTCGCGTGCGCCCTCGCGCCCCGCCTGAACGAGGACGTCTTCGCGGCGGCGGTGCCGCAGGAGGCGCGGGGCCGGTGGACGTGGCTGTGCGGCCAGCCGTTCGTCAGCGGGCACGGGGACTTCAAGCACTACCACGCGGTGGTACGGGCCAGCATGGTGCGCCAGCAGCTGGCGCACTCCCCGCAGCGGTGGACCCAGACCCATCTGCGCCTCGCCGACGCGCACGCCGCGTGGCGTGCCGCGGCCGAGCGGGACCTGCCCCCGTCGAAGCGCTGGACCGACGCGCGCTGGCTGCGGCACCGCCTGGACGAGACGTACCACCGCCTGTGCGCCCAGCCGACGTGCCAACTGACGGCGGCCCTGGAGGAGGCCGTCCACGCCGCCGGGCGGGACGTGGCGGTCCTGAGGCAGTGGGTGGACGTGCTGCAGCTTGCGGCGTACGACACGGCGGACGCGGGGTTGTTGGCGTGGGCCCGGAGGCTGGAGGCGGCGGTCACCGGGGACGAGCCCGCCCTGACGGCGCTGGCGGAGCTGCTTGAGCACGGCCCGCTGAGCACGGAGGGGCGGGGGCGGGCGCACCGCCACCGTGGCCGCTGCTTCGGCAGGGCCGAGCGCCACGAGGAGGCCCTCGCCGAGCTGAGCCGTGCCATCGCCCTGAATCCCCGCGACGCCACGGCGTGGGGGTTCAGGGGCAGGGCCCATCAGGGGCTCGGCCAGCTCGACGACGCCATCGCCGACTTCACGTCCGTGATCGGACTGCGGCCCGCCGATCACCTCGCGCTGGTCGTGCGGGGTGCCCTGCACCTCCAGGCCGACCACTATGAGCAGGCGATCACCGATCTGACGGCTGTCCTCGCCATCGATCCGGCCCATGCGAGGGCCCTGATGCTGCGCGGCTGCGCGCGCGTCAAGACGGAGCGGTACGAGGACGCGGTCAAGGACCTCACCGCGGCCCTCGAGCTCGGCCCCCACTCCGCGTTCGCCTTCGTGCAGCGCGGCACGGCCCTGCGGAAGCTCGGCCGGGGCGAGGAGGCGATCGCCGACTACACCTCCGCGCTCCGCCTCGATGCGACCTACACCATCGCGCTCACGCAGCGGGCGGTGCTCCACCGGGAGGCCGGTCGGTACGAGGAGGCCATCGCCGACTTCACCGCGGCGGTGGAGCACGACCCCACGGACATGTTTCCGCGCGCGTTGCGCGGCGCCACGTACTACCACGCCGAGCGGCACGAACCGGCCCTCGCGGACATCGCCGCCGTGCTCGAAGTCAACCCCGCCGACACGCTGGCGCTCTTGTGCCGCAGCGCCATCCACCAGCAGGCAGGCCGGTTCGACGACGCCGTCGCGGACCTCACCACCGTGATCGACGCGGAGCCCGGCAACCTCAGCGTGCTCATTCAGCGCGGCGACGCGCACCTCCTCGCCGGGCGCTGCGGGGACGCCGTGGCGGACCTCACCGCCGTCCTCGACACCGCCCCCGAGCACGCCCGCCCCCTGCGCCTGCGCGGCGTCGCCCACCGGCGGTCCGGGGACCTCTCCCGAGCGCGCGAGGACCTCACCAGGGCCGTCGCGCTCCAAGGCGACACCATCGCGCTCCTCTTCGAGACGGCGATGCTCAACACGGTCGAGTCGGGCCCCGAGGCGAGCGCGGAGCAGTGGTCCGCGCTCTTCGCACGCGACCTGTCGCAGTCCTCCCGTAGGCGCGTCGTCCGCCTGCTCCAGCGAGTGGTCCTCGAACCGGAGCACGACGTGGCCGAGGCAGCCGACGACTTCCTGTCATCGCGCCCTGGCCACAGGACCACCAGGGAAGCGCTCCTGTACCTGGCCGAACTCTTCCCCCTCGACGGCCCCTTGGCCGCCCGAGCCCGCCAGTGCCACCGCCTCCTCACCGAACGACACGGCGGCACCGGCTGACCCGGCACGTCAGGGGCGCCTCAGCAGGGCTCGCCCGTGCGGCCGCCCTTGGTGGACCAGACGGCCCGCCACTGCCTCTCGCCCTCACCGGCCGCGTACCCCTTGTACAGAACGAAGTTGCCGTCCTTCTGCATGCGGGCCCACACGGACCGGCCCTGGCACTGGTGGGTGCCGCTGCTCCACGCGGCGCGGCCGTCGTCGTCGTACACGACGAAGTTGCCGTCCTCCTGCATGACCGCCGCGCCCGCGCTCCTGCCGCTCGTCCCGGAGGTCCAGAGCACGTCGACGACCGTGTCGCCCTCGCCGCAGTCGCCGCCCACCGCACACTTCATGATCAGCTTGGCGAGCTTGGTGAAGTTGGGCGGGCCGCCGACCTCCGGCGGGATCCACGTCTTCCAGTGCGAGATGACGAGGTTCCCGTCCTCCTGGTAGTCGGCGCGGTAGCCCTCCTGCGTGGCCACCATGCCGCCGAGGCCGGAGCTGCCGAAGATGATCGGCGTCGAGATGTGGTCCCCCGCGCGCAGGCACATCCCGGACCTGAGGTGGTCCATCGACCCATTCCCCCGGGCGCAGTTGCGGTCGAACCCACTGCCGCGCCAGGTGTCGGCCGAACTGCTCCCGGCCGCGACGACGTTGGCGCCAAGCGCGACGGTGGCCACCGCACCGGCCACCAGTGCTCTGAGCGAGCGCTTCATCCCTGTGTTCCCCTCCGTTTACCGGCGACCGTGGTCTGCGGCCGCCGTGAGGGGACGTTGCCAGTGGGGGTTCAACAGGTGATCAACACGGCCTAAACGGGGGCGGGGTCGCGCACCCGGCCGGTACGCCTGGCTCACACGTCGAGGCCCCGCACGTACTCCTCGAAGGGCACCGATTCGGCCAGGGCGATGCGCTGGTACTCGAGGTAGGGACGGACGTCGCCCTCGTACACCTCACGGCTGATCTGGGTGCCGTCCGGCTCGTAGTGCATCAGGACGACTTCCGCTTTGTCGAACATCCAGAAGTCCTGGACATCTGCCAACGGGTTCACGCGGTCGGTGACGTCCATGATGCGGATGTCTTCACCGGCCCACACGTGCGGGCGGTAGTACATGAACTCGTAGCGGAGGTACTCCGTGAGCGGGCGGGTGACGATGTGCACGCGCCCTTTGGACTTCCCCTCGCCACGCACTCTCTTCAGGTCTTCGGTGTAGTCGTTCGCGTACGCATGCGGGTCGATGCGTTCGCCGGAACGGAAGGCCCGAATCTCCTCCGCCTCCTGCGGGACGTTGTAGGCGGGCAACGTTTCGAGCCGCCATGCCTCCGCCCGGAAGGTGCGGAACTTCTCGTGCCAGCTCTCACCATCCAGGAACACGGAAGGCCTCCCTCAACACGGGCTCGCCATCGAGCCGTTGTCGACCACGACCATACGGAGTGCGTGACAGCGCGTCCATGTCCGCTCCGCCCGGGCATCGGAGGACCCCGTAACAGGACTACCGCGACCGGGCCCTCGTCGCCGCCGTGGGACGCGTCGGGCTTGGCCGGTGGCACCGTGGCCCGTGCCCTCGATGCCTTGCGTCATGCCGGGATGGCGGTGTGCACCAGCGAAGAGGCTGGTGCGTCGCTTTCGCTACGTTCCCGGATGACGCCGTCCCACTGCGGAGACTGCGGCTTTTAGGTATCGAGTTTCCCGATGTTCCCCTTCGGGCGTCAGCAGCGTGACTTTTAGTCGGATTTCACTGATGCGCGAGCTGGTCATCTCACCGACAACAGGTCCCGACACCGCACATTTTTCCAGCCGGTGAGTCCCAACCACTGACACCACTGCCCTGGTGCGCCCGGGCACTTCGATGCGACTGAACACCGAAACGTGTCGAGCATCCTCCAGAGTTCCTGGAATTCCTGGCGTGGCACTGTAGTCGAACTTCACGCCTGAGGGAAATTCCCCTGTCACCTGGAGAGGTTCCGGGGAGGGAGCCGTGATGTGCCATGAGATGGAGTCCACCCACGAAACCGCATACGTCGTGAAGTGGGCAGGAGCCACTTCGGGTTCGTCAGCATAGTTTTCTATCTCGCCAGTGCTCAGAGCCACTTCATCGGATGACACTAGAGCGAACTCGTATAACAGCTCCGGCATACCTCACACTCTCACTGCCGCCGATGCGGCATCGGCGGGGTTCCGCATGCCATCAAGGGCCCGTGCCGGGAGGGCACGTCTTCTTTTCGCCGACGACAATCCAGGCAGGATACTTGATCTTACGCATTCCGATAGCGTACTGCCCCGGCCGAATACAGTACTCATCACCTTTTTGTTCACATTCTTGTGAACCCAGACCCGATGATCGCATCCGGACTTGTCGATGGCATTGATGGGCCACGGAGCCATCGTTCTCATCCGCCACCTGCTTCCTGTTCGGCTTCACTTGCGCGAAGAAGCGTAGGAGGTCGATCGCTAAACGGGAAGAGGTGCTGACGGAGCGGGTTGAACATGGCCGAGTTATTGATCCGACTGTTTACGATACCTATCCACGAGGCGTACAGAGTCTGCGGTGAACAGTAATCGCTGGGCCAGGGTCAGACGTCAAAGCCCTTCATGTACTCCCCGAAGGGCACCGCGCGTTCCAGGGCGATCCGCTTCCACTCCCGGTAGGGGGCGGGGTCGCCCTCATAGGCCTCGCGGTTGATCTGCGTGCCGTCCGGCCGGAAGTTCAGGTGGGCCACGCGGGTCTCGTCGAACAGCCACCAGTCCCGCCCGGTCAGTGGCAGGCCGTGGTCGTCCCGCGTCACGTCCAGGACCCGGATGTCCTCGCCCGCCGCGATGTTGCCGGGGATGCCCCAAGCGAACTGGTACCGCTGGTAGTCCGTAAGCGGTTGGCGTACGACGCGGACACGGCCGACTCGCCTGCCGGACTCCGCGTATCCGCGCACCCGATCGTGCCAGCGGACGTTGTGGTCGGCGGGCTTGTCCTCGCCCCGCAGGAAACGGGCCACGTTCGCCTGCTCCTTGGGCATGATGTACGTGGGCTGCGCCTCGAACCGCCACGCTTCCCGCTCGAAGGCGTCGAAGAACCGACGCCAGCCGTCGCCGTCCAAGAGCACGGTCAGCCTCCCTCAGAACCCGCAGCCGAATGCGCGGCTCACGCTATCCTTCCCGCTCCGCCCTGCGGACGAAGGGAAAACGTGACTCCACCCACGCGTAAACGCGCGGGCTTCCTGTGTCGGTGGCTAAGCCGCCGCGCAGAGGGCCAGCCCGGCCCTGTTGAGGACGTTCGTCGCGCCGACGTGGTCCGCGTTCGCCGCGAACCCGCACGCCGTGCATTCGAACTTCGCTTGGGTGGCGCGGTTCTCCTTCGTGACATGCCCGCACTCGGGGCACGTGCGGGAGGTGTTGCGCGCGTCCACCGGAACCACCAGGCGACCGGCACTCTCAGCCTTGTTCGCCAGGATTCCGAGGAACTGCGCCCAACCCGCGTCGAGGATGTTGCGGTTGAGTCCGGCCTTCGCGGCAGCACCGTTCGGCAGGAAGCTGCCGGGCTGCTCAGGGTTGGCCTTGGGTGCGGGGCTCTTGGTCATGCCCGCCGTGTTGAGTCGTTCGTGCGCAATCACGTCGTGGTCGGCGATCAGCGTACGGGCGGTCTTGTGGTGGAAGTCGGCGCGCTGCCGCCGGATCTTGCCGTGCAGCTTGGCGACCTTCCGGGCGGCGGCGCGGTGGCGCTTGGTGCGCTGCCGGGTCCGCTTCGGGAACGTCGCGAGGTGCCGCTGCGCTTCGGCCAGTTCGTCGGCCTTCGCTTGAAGAAAGCGCGGGTTGGCGACGTGTTCGCCGTCCGAGGCGGTCAGGAAGTGGGCGACGCCCATGTCGATACCGACGTTTCCCCCGGTGGGCGGCAGTTCCTCGGCGGGCACGTTGTCGCAGGAGAGGACGACGTACCAACGGTTTCCCTCACGCTTTACCGAGATCGTCTTGACGCGGCCCTGCACGGGCCGATGCTGGTGCACGCGGATATGCCCGACACCTTGCAGACGGACGCGGGTCTGCGCGTCGTAGGGGGTGGAGTCCCAGCGGCAGCCGTCGCCGTCCTTGGGGAAGGTGACGGTGTCGAAGTGCCCGACGCCCTTGAAGCGCGGGTAGCCCGGCGTCTGTCCGGCCTTGACGCGGCGGAAGAACGCCTGGAACGCCTTGTCGAGGCGGCGCAGGGTGGCTTGCTGGGAGGAGAACGACCAGCGGCCCTGACGCTCAGGGTCGAACGAGCGGATCTCCTTGAGCTGGGCGGACTGGTCACCGTACCGGACGCTGGTCTTCGAGATGTGCTGGTAGGCGTCCCGGCGTTCCTGGAGGGCGCCGTTGTAGAGGGAGCGGTGGTCGCGCAGCATCTCGCCGAGCGCTGCCGTCTGACGGGCCGTGGGGCGCAGGAGGAACTTGTAGGCGCGGATCACGAGCCGTCCCCCTTCTTCCAAGGGCGTTCCCACTGGGTGTTGATGTACTTCTCGACCGTGGCTGCCGACACAGCGCCGACCGAGGCCGCGAAGTACGACGACGACCACAGCGTGGGCATCCGCGACTTCAGGTGCGGGAACTCCTCGCGCAGCACGCGTGACGTGAAGCCCTTGAACTGGTTCGCCACGTACGAGGCCGACGACTTCGGGCCGTGCTTCACGAACAGGTGCACGTGGTCGGGCATCACCTCAAGGGCGATGATCTCCCATCCGCGTTCGTCGGCCTTCTGCCGGATCAGTTCGTCCAGTCGTTCCGCGACCCGGCCGGCGAGGACCGGACGGCGGTACTTCGGGCACCACACGATGTGGAGCCCGAGGTCGTACACGCCACCGGAGAATCGGCGAACCTTCCTGGCCACGGTCACACAATCACTATACGTACGCCACAGGTCTAGTGCGGCAGAAAGGTGGGCCCAGGTGAACAGTGCGACTCCGTACGCACAGTCGAGGTCAGAGCAGGGGCCAGAAGCCATTCCCCACCCCGCTAAAGCGGGGCGTCCCCTGGCTAGGTCCTGATGGACACCCAGCTGACCGGTGAAGCCTTCGGGCGGCTCTTCGACACCTTCGAGCGGACCGCGTTTCGGCTTGAGACCCTGTCCCAGTACGACGTGGACGAGGAGCGGGACGAGATCGCCCGCTTCCTCGCCGGTGGCGACATGGGTCCCGAGTGGCACGACAACCCCTGGGTCCGGTCCATGACCGACCAGGGCAAGCGGGTGTCCCGCGTCCACGTCCTCACCTCCCCGTTGACTGACTATCTGCGGTACGAACTGGCGGCCTACCCCGGCAACATCACCGCCGGTGAATCCATCGGGATCATCGACCGCGCCGAGCAGACCGTGGACGGCCTGCCTGACCACGACTTCTGGGTGTTCGACGACCGGGACGTGTACCGCATGCACTACTCGGACACCGGCGCGTTCATCAGTGGTGAGCTGCTGCCCGGGGACCGGCTGAGCGAGTACCAGGGCTACCGCGACCGGGCCCTCGCCGCCGCCGTGCCCTTCGCCGCCTACTGGGAGCGGCACCAGCGGTCTTGAGCGCGGGCGTCTCCCTCAGCCGTTCAGCTCCGCCCACACCGTCTTGCGCGGCCGCGCCCCCGTCTCGACCTCCACGCCCCAGCGGTCCGCGAGCGCCGTCACGATCAGCATGCCCCGGCCCGACTCGTCCTCCCCGTCCGGGTCCCGAAGCACCGGCAGCCGGTCACCGCGCGTGTCCGTCACCTCGATGCGTAGTACGCCGTCGCCTCTCGCCTCCAGCACCAGCGTGAACTCCCGCGCAGGCGTACGCCCGTACACCGCCGCGTTCGACGCCAGCTCGGCCGTGATCTGGCCCGCGTCCTCGAACGGCAGTCCCCAGGACCGGAGTTTCTCGATCGCCAGCAGCCTGGCGCGGCGTGCGCCACGATGCGTGGCGGGCAGCAGCACGCGGTAGCTCCGCGCGGGCCACGCGGAACGCGTGGTTCGGGTGATTTCTGGATTCACATAACTGAGCGTGGCGGCTGGCGCCTAGCCTGAACAGTGACGATGCCAGTACGTACGGTGGCTGTACGAAGGTGTCCCCACCCGTACCAACCGTACCCGTGACCACGGGAGGTACCCCTTGGACGGCAACGGTAACGGTAACGAGGGCATGGACGAAGTGGGTTGGGAGGTCGAGACCGACGACGAGTCCAGCGCCATCGCCGAACTCATCGGGCGGCAGATCAAGTGCTGGCGCGAGGCCGCGGGGCTGCGGGTGGTGCAGTTCGGGGAGCGGATGGGGTACGGGGAGAACCTGATCCACAAGGTGGAGCGTGGGGCGCGGATTCCGAGGCCGGAGTTTCTAGACCGGGCGGATGAGCTCCTGGGGGCGGGTGGGCACCTGGCGGCACTGAAGCCCGATGCGGAGAAGGCGCGGTATCCGAAGAAGGTTCGGGACTTGGCCAAGCTTGAAGCGCGGGCCGTCGAGGTGTGCTCGTACAACAACACGGTGATCCCGGGGTTGTTGCAGACGAAGGAGTACGCGGAAGCCGAGGTCCGGAACCGGCAACCCCCCTTCCCTGAGGACGAGGTCGAGCGACGCGTGACTGCCCGAGTGGCTCGACAAAAGATCGTCGACAACGCGTCAGGCCTACCCGTTTTCGGCTTTGTGCAGTGTGAGTCGACTTTGCGGCGCTCCAACGGGGGAAGGATGGTGATGCAGAGGCAACTCGAACGCCTGTTGGAGGTCGGGCAGTTGCGGAACGTCACCGTTCAGGTCCTGCCGTTGGACCGTGAGGAGAACGCCGGGCTTGGCGGGCCACTCCGGCTCCTCAAGCTCAAGAACGGGACCACGCTCGGACACCTCGAAGTCCAGTTCATCAGCCGAGTGATCACCGATCCGCGAGAGCTCCAGATCCTCGAAATGCGCTATGGCATGATCCGGGCGCAGGCTCTCACACCTCGGGATTCACTGGCCTTCATCGAGAAAGTGCGGGGAGAGACATGACAACGGAGTGGTTCAAGAGCAGCTACAGCACCGCCGACGAGCCGGACTGCGTCGAAGTGGCATGGCGCAAGAGCAGCTACAGCACCGCCGACGCAGCGGACTGCGTGGAAGTCGCCCCTACCCCCGCCACCATCCACGTCCGCGACTCCAAAAACCCCGAAGGCCCCCAGCTCACCGTCGCCCCCACCGCCTGGGTGGGCTTCATCGAGAAAGTACGGGGAGACACATGACACGGGAGTGGTTCAAGAGCAGCTACAGCACCGATGACGGGCCGGACTGCGTCGAAGTGGCCTGGCACAAGAGCAGCCACAGCAGCGCCGATGAGCCCGAGTGCGTAGAAGTCGGCTGGCGCAAGAGCACCCACAGCACCGCCGACACCGCCGACTGCGTCGAAGTCGCCCCCACCCCCACCACCATCCACATCCGCGACTCCAAAAACCCCGAAGGCCCCCACCTCACCGTCACGCCCGCCGCCTGGGAGGACTTCATACGGCGCACCCCGAAGTGACCGTACGCACACGCGTGTTGATGTACGGTGACCGCAGATAAACGGCCCCCGCGCTGGCGGCAACCAGCAGCGAGGGCCTTCACGCCGAGTGCTGACAAAGGAGCACCCGACAATGCATCGCCATGTTATCGCCCCGGCCCGTTTCTTCTCCCAGGTGCCGAACGAGATCCTCCGCCACCCCCGGCTCTGCTCGGACGCGGTACGGCTCCTGACCTGGCAGCTCTCCCTGCCGGACGGGGTGGACGAACCCCTCTCCGCCACCGCGCGCAGCGCAGGCATCGGACGGGCCGGATTCAACCGGGCCAAGCGGGAGTTGAAGGCCGAGGGCTACTTCCACGAGTGGCGTGAGCAGCGCGAGCGGGGGCGCTGGAGCACCCGGCAGCTCATCGCGAACGTACCGCTGGCATCGGCGGAGGCCGTCGCGTTACGGGACGGGGCCGCGCCGCCGAGTGACCGGCAGCCGACCGTCGGCGCACCCGAGTGCCGAACCGTCGGCGGCCTTCCAGAAGCGACACCCCCGGTGAACACCCCCCAACCTCCCCCGGAGCGCGCCGAGCAGCCGGAGGCGCACCGCCTCGTCGAAGGACTCCCCGACCTGGACCCCCGGCTCCGCGTCCCACGCGGCATGCTGCCCCAGCTCACCGAGCTCGCCGGGCGGTGGCTGGCCCTCGGGCACACCCCCGACGACGTACGCAACGAGATCCGACGGAACCTGCCCCCGGTCATCCACCGGCCAGGAGGCCTCGTCCGCTACCTGCTCAGCGACCCGGCCCCGCCCCGCGCGACGGCGGCGGAGCAGCCCCAGGTCGCCGCCCTGCGGGAGTGCGCGGGCCCGCACACGCGGCCGACGCTGTTCCGGCCGGTGGCCGGGGAGGACCGGTGCGGGCCGTGCCGCCAGGAGCGGGCGGAGGCAGGGAGGCGCCACGGAGCCGCCGAAACGGCCCGGGGCGCGCCCGCCGTGCGCGCGGCGCTGCGCGCGCACCGCGCTTAGGCCGTTACCAGCTGGTCGAGAGCTCCCGCCGCGGTGAGAAGTTCGGCGGTTTCAGGGTGGGGACCTTGGTTGGCCCAATCCAACGGGGAGCGGCCCCTTCCGTGGTCTTCGCGCGCGTTCGGATCGGCGCCGTGCGCCAACAGCTCCCGCACTATTCCGGTGCGTCCCCAGCACGCGGCCGCGCACAGCGGAGTACCCTCCGAGCCCATTCCGCCCTTGCTCTCGGCGTCGGGGGAGGCACCGGCCTTGAGGAGGAGGCGGACTATGTCTGCTTCTCCAGTGACGGATGCCAGATACAGAGGGGTGGTGCCATCGCTGTACGGCTTGTTGGGGGCGATGCCCGCCCGCAGTACCGCCTTCACGGTGGCGGTGTCGCCCATCAGCGTCGCGCTGAAGAGGCGCTGGGAGAGCTTCTTTTGCTTCCGGTGGTTCATGGCACTGAGATTAACTGCCGGTGCCACGGGGATCCGAGGCTTCGGCGCACCGGGCCGGGTGGACGGGCCCCAAGCCCGTCCCCCGCCCCTGGACAGGGCTACCGCAGCGCCCACTTGATGGGCTCCTTGTAGAAGCCCTGGGAGTACGTCACGGCCTTGACCTCGGTGTCAGCCGGAATCAGGTACGGCTCGCACACCGTGCGCTCCTCGCCCGGCTTCCAGAAGTCGTCCTTGCCGTACTGCTTCTTGGCGTCACTGCCCTTGCAGTCGGCGGGCTGGCTGGAGAGCGAGCCGATGACGATGAACTTCCGCGCGGGACCGCCGCTCACGGTCTCCGCGCCGACGTTGCTCATGACCATCGGCTCCTTCACCGCCGGACCGCCGACGTGCTTGGCCTTGACGTAGATCCAGGCGACCTTCTGGTCCTTGTACTTCTTCGGGTCGTTGAGCTCCTTGAGGTCCTCCGACTTACCGAGGCTGACCTTCGTCGGCGTGATCTCGAACTTGCCGGTCTTGTTGTAGCGGGTGACCTCCTGCACCGGTCCCGCCTGGCCGACCTTGAGGTTCTTGGGCGCCTCGGACGCCTCACCGGCCGCGCCGCCGGAACCGCCGGAACCGCCCCGCTTCTTGCCCGAGCCGTCGGAACCGCCGCACGCGGCCACGGCCACGACGGTGATCACGGCGGTGGCCGCCAGGCCGAGACGCCGACGGACTTGTACTGCTCGCTGAGTGCTCATGTGCTTCCTGATCCTGTGATTCATGTGGGGGGACTGGGTGGGGGGTGACGAATAAGGGGGGCGGACGGTGTGTAGCCGAGGTCAGAGCACCACGTGCGGTACGAACCGCGCGTACTCGTACGCGTACGCGTACGCGTCCGTGGCCGGGCCCGCGTACTCCCGGATGCCGAGGCCCGCCGCCTCGTCGGCCACGACCCACGCGCCGAGCACGACCCGGTTGCCGTCGACGTGGGCGGCGGCGTCGGCGTGGGAGCCGTCGAGGTGCGCGGGCAGGAGGTTCGGGTGGCCCGGGTACAGCTCCCAGAGGACCGCGCGGAGCGCCTCGCTGGCCAGGAGCATCTTCCACACGGGCTCGATCCATCGCGTAGTACCCGTACCGCCGCCGCCGTTGTCGAGGGTGTCCAGGACGTACGGTGCGAAGCGGTCCGTCGTCAACGACTCCCAGGGGTACAGCTTGAAGCAGGAGCGGATGTACCCGAGCCGCAGGTCGACGAACCGGCCGGACAGGCGGTCCCAGCCGATGTCCTCCACGCAGATGGACTCCGTGGCGAGGCCCGCCTCATCGGCCGTCTCCCGCAGATAGGCGACCGTCATCAGGTCCTCGCCGAGGCCGTCGCCCGCCGAGTGCGCGAAGTGCACCGGGGTGCCTGGCGGCAGCGACCGGGCCTGCGTCCGCCAGGCGGCGACGAGGCGCTCGTGGAGGGAGTTCCACTGGCTGGCGTCCGGGAAGCGCTCCTCCCGCCAATGCCGCTGCGGGCGCGCCGCCTCCACGAGCGACGTCGGGGTGTCCGCGTCGTACCGCAGGAGCTTGGCCGGGCCGACGCCGTCGTAGCGCAGGTCCAACCTGCCGTACAGCGACGGCAGTTCGGCGCGGCGGTGCCACGCCTGCGTGACCAGCGCGGCCAGGCGCGCGTCCGTGATGCCGACGTCAGCCAGGCGGTCGTGCTCGACCAGGTGCGCGGCCGCCGTCAGACACATGGCGTGCAGCTCCTCGACGACGTCCGCCAGCGCCCTCACCTCGGTCCGGGTGAAGACGTAGTACGCGGACTCGTCCCAGTACGGGCGCGCGACGCCGTCCGCGTGACGGGTGAGCGGGCAGCTCAGGCCCTGCCCTTCGACCGTGCGCTGCCAGCCGGGGCGGGGTGTGGTGGTGCGGCGTTCCATGGCGGTCCGGGGTCACCCGCCCCGGATGCCGGGACGGCCCGGAGCGACGCCGCTCGGCCGAAGCCGCAGCCGCGCGGGTCCTTGTTCTTCCGCTCTCTGCTTCTTCTCTGCCGCCATGCCAGGTGACACTCCCCCGTGTCGTACTCCTGCCACGCACTTTGTACGTACGCGATCAGCGCCCCACCTTAGAGAGCCGCCGCCCGTGCTTCCCCGCTCCCCCCTCCCCTAAAGTCGCTTTGTGACCCTTGGGATGATTTGCGCGCTCGGTTCCGCCGTCTGCTTCGGCACGGCCTCGGTGCTGCAGGCGATGGCCGCGCGCTCCACCGCGCCCGGCACGGGGTCCGGAGTCGACCCCGCGCTGCTGCTGCGCGCGGCCCGGCAGTGGCGGTACGTCGTCGGGCTCGGCCTCGACGGGCTCGGGTTCCTCCTCCAGATCGTGGCCCTGCGCTCCCTGCCCCTCTACACCGTCGGCGCCGCCCTCGCCGCCTCCCTGGCCGTGACGGCGGTCGTCGCGGCGCGGCTGTTGCGGGTGCGGCTGAGCGGGAGGGAGTGGGGTGCGGTGGGGGTCGTGTGCGCGGGCCTCGCGATGCTCGGGCTCGCGTCCGGTGGGGAAGGGGAATCGTCGGGTTCGATGGTCTTGCGGTACGCGATGCTGGGCGTCGCCCTGGCCGTCCTGCTGCTCGGCGCGGCGGCGGGGCGGCTTCCGGAGCGGGCACGGGGGCCGCTGCTCGGGCTCGGGGCCGGGCTCGGGTTCGGGGTCGTGGAGGTGGGGGTGCGCCTCGTCGACGGCGTCTCTCCGGGGGCGCTGACCTCGAACCCCGCCGTCTACGCCCTCCTTCTCGGCGGCGGCGCCGCCTTCCTGCTCCTCACCTCCGCCCTCCAGCGCGGCTCGGTGACCGCCGCCACCGCCGGGATGGTCATCGGGGAGACCGTGGGGCCCGCGGTGGTGGGGGTGGCCTGGCTCGGGGACCAGACGCGGGAGGGGCTTGGGTGGCTGGCCGTGGTGGGGTTCGCGGTGGCTGTGGTGGGGGCGTTGGGGCTGGCGCGGTTCGGGGAGGGGACGGCCGAAGGCTAGGACTCGCGGGGCGCCCCAGGCCCGCCCCTTCCCGATCCGGGGGCGGCTGCCCCCGGCCCTCCGCTCAACTGCGTTGGCGCTTCGCGCCTCGTCCTCAAACGCCGGACGGCCTTGATCACCTCGCCGGCTTGGCTTTACGGGTCCCGGCAGCAAATCTAGGGGTGTTGGTCATCGTTAACCAGCCAACCTGTGCTGATGCGGAATACTTGGTTCACCGTTCCATTTCCCTCCGCGCGTGCACGTCTCATGCGGGCTGTAGGTGATACCTGAGCATTCCGATTGTGGTTGTTTTCAAGCCAGTTGCTTGCCGCCTCTGAAATTAACAACCGTGAAAAATGTGGGCCGTACCTACAGTGAGTCGACCGATCCAGACGGAGGCAGACGTGACATTCCATCGGCTTGCCAGCATGGCCACAGCGGGGGCCATGGCCGCCGGACTGCTCGCGGTGGGGGGCTCGGCCACCGCGTCCGGGGCCGAGGCCGCGGCCAGCATGAAGTGCAAAGCGGACCAGTTCTGCCTGTACTACAACAGCGCGTACCGGTCCGGGATCTTTGACTTCGCCTTCTCCTTCGGCGCCTACGGCAGCCTCAAGTACCGGGGCAGCGGCGGGAAGATCAACAACAACAGCGCCTCGGTGAAGCTGCGGGACAAGAAGTACAACGTGAAGGCGTGCCAGTACTACGACTACGACGGCTGGTGCTTCAAGGTCTGGAAGTACGGCAGCGAGGGCGAGGGCGGCCCGATCGGGTACAGCGACTGGCCCGAGCTGCCCGCCAGCCGCAAGAACGCCTTCAGCTCCCACCTGCACTACAGGTAGGGACCTCCGTGTCTCGATACCGCGCCGGTGTCGCTGCTGTCTGCGCGCTGCTGCTGAGTCACGTCACCGCGTGCGCCCAGTCGTCCGACGACGGTCCCGACCGCCGCGAGGACGCCGCCGTGGAGCCGGTGAGCGACGCCTGGGCGCGGGTGCAGGCGACGTTGCAGTCGGGGTGCGGCGAGGGCGACTGCGGCGACTACCTGCTGAGCGTCTCGGAGGAGCTGGACCGCCTGAAGACCGCCATGAAGGGCTCTTCGGACGCCGGGCGCTTCCGTGAGCCGACGCGCAGGATCGACGGCATGCAGAAGTCGATGCGTACCCGAGGCGACGACCTCAACCGGTCCAAAGGGCCCATCTTGAACACCCGGCAGTACCTCGTGAACTGGTTCGGCAAGCACCCGAACTGACCGGTCTTCCTCAGGGAGGGAAGAGTCATCATGATCAGCGGAAGGCACGCGGTGGCCGCTGTCGTCTCCATGGCCGCGGTGCTCACGCTGGCCGGGTGCGGCGACCAGGACTCCGGTGACACCGGGGGGCGCGAGCCGGACGTCGACATCGTCCACCGGGTGAGCGCGAGCGGACTGACGTATCCGCTGGACAGCTACCGCGGTTCGCCCGCCGAGGGGCGCGCGCTCGACCAGGCCATCGAGATGCTGACGGCGAAGTGCATGCGCACGTACGGGTTCCGCTACGGCTTCGGCGCGCGGGCCGCCGCGGACGACCTTCCGAAGCCGCGCGTCTACGGAGTGACCGACGAGGGCGAAGCCCGCCGCTACGGCTACCGCAACCCCAGCGCCCCGCGGTCGGCCACCCGCCCCCCGTCGACCACTTCGAAGGACGAGGACGCCGTGCTGATGGGCCGCGTGAAGGAACAGCGCGGCATCAAGGTCCCCCAGGGCGGATGCCTGCGGCAGTCCAGCAGGACGATCCTCGCCAGCGGCCCCAGGGACGTCGACGTGCGCCTCGCGGACGAACTGGTCCTGGAATCCAGCGACCAGGCCAGGAACGACAGCCGCGTGCGCGCGGTGTTCAGGAAGTGGAGCGCCTGCATGAAGGAGAAGGGGTACTCCCACCAGACACCGATCAACGTCCTGGAACGCGAGGGGAAGGTGTCCGACGAGCCCACAAGCCGGGAGCGGAACCTGGCCGTCGCGGACGTCCGGTGCAAGCGGAAGGCGAACGTCGTCGGCGTGTGGTCCTCGGTCGAGATGGGGTACCAGCGGCGGGCCGTGGAGGAGAACGCGGCCGCCCTCGACGAGGTCAGGACGAAGCTCAAGGAGCAGGTCTCCGCGGCCAACGACGTGCTCTCCGGCCGGACGGCGGGCCGCTGAGTCCGATGCTCGCGCGCAAGGGGCCGTTGAAGGCCAGGTTGAAGGCCAGGTTGAGGGCCAGGTTGAAGGCCAGAAGGAAGATGTCGCGGCCGCGGCGGCTCGGGACCGTCATCGTGGCCGGTTCCGTCGTTCTCGGCGTGGCGGGGGTCACCGCGGGGTCCTTCGTGAAGTCACCGCGGCAGGTGGCCGCGGAGAAGGGGCCGCCCCGGCCCGACGTCCTGACGGCGGACGTCGAGCGCCGCGTCCTCAAGAACCACCTCGTCGTCAGGGGAAGCGTGTCGGCCGGTCGCACCGTCGAGGTGAGGGCCGAGGCGCGGGACACGGAGGCGTCGCGGGCGATCGTCACCAAGGTCCGGGTCACGCCCCAAGGGCGCGTCACCCCGGGCAAGATGCTCCTTGAGGTGTCGGGGCGGCCCGTCTTCGCCCTGCGCGGGGCCATCCCCGCCTACCGGGACCTGAAGCCGGGCGCCCGCGGCGACGACATCAAGCAGCTGCAGAAGGCCCTGGCGAGCCTGGGCGGCCCCCGCAACAGCGACCGGCCGGGGCACTTCGGCCCCGGGACCGAGGCGGCTGTGGCCGCGCTGTACACCCGTATGGGATACGCGCCCGTCCGGACGGGCGAGGGCCCGAGGAGCGAGGGGCGGGGCGCCGCCGGGGCGATGGTCCCGGCGAACGAGGTGGTCTTCCTGCCCGCCTTTCCCGCGCGCGTCGACAAGCTCCGGGCGAGCGTCGGCGACGAGGCCCACGAGGAGGTCATGACGGTCTCCAGCGGCGATCTGATCGTCAAGGGCCGCCTCGGCGAGCACGAAGAAGGGCTCGTACGGCGCGGACAGCGCGTACGGATCACCGCGGAGACGTCTGGGGCTGAGGCCACGGGGCGCGTCACGTCCGTCACGCGGACCGCGTCGGCGGCGGGTTCCAAGGGCGGCGCTGAAGACGCGGAGGGCGCTGAGGGTTCAGAGGAAGGGGGCGCGGGGTCCACGGCGGTGATCGAACCTGACGGGCCCCTGCCCGCCGCCCTGATGGGACAGGACGTCCAACTCGCCATCGAGGCGGCCGCGTCCAAGGGCGCGGTCCTGGTCGTCCCCACCTCGGCGGTCACGGCCCGTGCGGACGCGCGGACCACGGTGACCGTCGTGTCCGGCGACGACACGCGCCAAGTCGCCGTGCGGACCGGGTCCGTGGGGGACGGGTACGTCCATGTCTCCGCCGTCCAGGGGAAGTTGGATGAAGGGGACAAGGTCATCGTGGGGCGCGCGCGTCACGGCGGTGGCGGCCCGTGACACCCGTCATCGACTTCCGCCAGGTCGGCCTGACCTACCCGGGGCCGCCGCCCGTCCCCGCCCTCAAACCCTGTGACCTGCGCGTCCACCGAGGCGAGTACGTCACCGTGGTCGGCCCGTCGGGGTCGGGGAAGTCCACCTTCCTCAACATCCTCGGCCTGCTCCAAGTGCCCAGCGGCGGCGACTACCGCCTCGACGGCACCGACGTCGCCTCCCTCAAGGAGCACGAACGGGCGCGGCTGCGCGCGGAGCGGATCGGCTTCGTCTTCCAGGCCTTCCACCTGCTGCCCCACCGCTCCGTCACCGAGAACGTGGAACTCTCGATGATGTACCAGCGCGTGCCCCGCGCGGTCCGCGCGCGGCGGGCGCGGGAGGAACTGCGGAGGGTCGGCCTGGGACACCGCCTCGACGCCTCCCCCAGCACCCTCTCCGGGGGCGAGCAGCAGCGCGCCGCGATCGCGCGGGCCCTCGCCGGGCGGCCCTCGCT
Source organism: Streptomyces sp. NPDC043996 (assembly GCF_056435225.1). Classification (NCBI taxonomy): domain Bacteria; kingdom Bacillati; phylum Actinomycetota; class Actinomycetes; order Kitasatosporales; family Streptomycetaceae; genus Streptomyces; species Streptomyces sp. NPDC043996. The sequence continues at coordinate 675,022 of NZ_JBWKEY010000001.1, forward strand.
CCTGCTGTGCGACGAGCCGACGGGGAACCTCGACAGCGTCACCGCCCGGCAGATACTCGACGTCCTGGACGACCTGCACGCCTCGGGCATGACCATGGTGGTCATCACGCACTCCGACGAGGTCGCCCGGCGCGGGCAGCGCGGGATCGCCCTTCGGGACGGTGTGGTGAGCGAGCGGGTGGTGGGGCGGCCGTGAGACCGACGCTCCGCCGCGCCGGGCCCCGGCGCCCTCGACTCCGTCACCTCCGCAGCCTCCCCCGCCTCCCCCGCCTCCCCCGCCTCCGCAGACTCCACCGGACGCGCTCCGGGCGCTTCTCGGCGCGTGATCTGGCGGCCGAGGCCACCGCCGGGCTGCTGCAACGCCCCCTGCGCTCGGCCCTCACCGCCCTGGGCACGGTCCTTGGCGTCGCGACGTTCGTGACCATCCTCGGGCTCACGGCCACCGCCTCGTCCCAGATCGACTCGCGCTTCGACACCCTGAAGGCCACCGAGGTCACCGTGTCCGACAACACCGGCGAGGACGACACGACGGGGCCGCCGTTCCCCCGCGACGCCGACGCCCGCGTCGGCGGGCTGCGCGGAGTGCGGGGCACCGGCGTGTACTGGAACGTCTCCGGCACCGGCGGCGGCCTCCCCGTCCGCGCCACCCCCCTCGACGGCTCCGCCGGGGAGCAGCCCGGTGTCGTCGCCGCCACCCCCGGGCTGCTGCGGGCCATCGAACCCGTCCTGTACGAAGGCCGGACCTTCGACGCCTTCCACGCCACCGAGCGCGACCGCGTCGCCGTCATCGGCACCGGCCTCGCCGAAAGCCTCGGCATCACCACGCTGAGCACCCGCCCGGCCCTGTTCATCGACGAGAAGCCGTTCGTGGTCATCGGCGTCCTGTCCGACGTCCAGCGCAAGCCCGACCTCCTGATGTCGGTGCTCATCCCCGACACCACCGCGCGCGAACTCTGGGGAGCCCCACGGGACAAGAGCGCGAAGATGCTCATCACCACCGACATGGGAGCGGCCCGGCAGATCGCCGCCGAAGCGCCACTGGCCCTCGACCCCGCGCACGTCAGCAGGTTCAAGTCGGCCTCGCCGCCGGACCCGAAGTCCCTGCGCGGGTCCGTCACCTCCGACCTCAACGACCTGTTCCTGCTCCTGGCGGCGATCTGCCTGGCGGTCGGCACCGTCGGCATCGCCAACATCACGCTGGTCTCCGTCCTTGAGCGGTCCAGCGAGATCGGGCTGCGCAGGGCCCTTGGGGCGCGGGCCCGGCACATCGCCGGGCAGTTCCTCGCCGAGTCGGGCATGCTCGGCGCGCTCGGCGGCCTCGTCGGCAGCGGTGTCGGCAGCTGCACCGTGCTCGCCGTGGCCATCGCCCGGGACTGGACGCCCGTCATCCACCCGGCCACCGTCGCCATCGCACCGGCGATCGGCCTGGGCACGGGCGTCCTCGCCGGGCTCTATCCCGCGTGGCGGGCGAGCCGGGTGCAGCCGGTGGAGGCACTGCGCCGGTGACGCTCGCGCCCCGGCGGCCCTCAGCCCGCGCCGGTCAGCCCGCGCCGGTCAGCAAGCGCCGGGTGCGGGCCGGGGCCTCCTCGGGGATCTCCGTCAGGACGTCCGCCAGGGTCACCCCGGCCAGGCTGTCGCGCCAGGCGGCGTGCGCGGCGGCCATCTTGGCGGCGATGGGGCACACGGCACGGCACTGCTCGGGGGGCAGCGCCCCCCGCCCCTGCTGGCGGATCTCGCGGCACTCGTAGGGAGCGGCGGCGCCGTCCACCGCCTCGACGATGTCCAGGAAGGTGATGTCGGCCGCCGGGCGGGCCAGGCGGAAACCGCCCCGGGGGCCGGTGGTCGCGGCCAGGACCCCCGCCTTCACCAGCGGCTGGAGCTGCTTGGCGAGATACGCCTGCGGCAGCTCGAAGTAGCCCGCGAGCTGCGCGGCCGACGCGGTCGCCCCGGGGTCGAGCTGCGCCAGCGACGTGGCGCAGTGCAACACCCACTCCGTGCTCACAGGCAGCTTCATGGCGGTGAGTCTATCTCGGACATCCCAGATCTCGGATATTGCGGATCTATTTAGTCCTGGATACTGTCGTGGGGCGCCACGGGGTCATTCGGGACGCCGCAGGGGCAGCAGACTCATGTGGAGGGGTACGTCATGCGCATCGCCGTCGCCGGAGCCACCGGGAACATCGGGGCCCGCACCGCCACCGCGCTGGAGAAGGCCGGGCACGACGTCGTACGGATCAGCCGGTCGCTCGGCGTGGACCTGGTCAGCGGGGAAGGCCTCGACGCCGCCCTCGCCGGGGTGGACGCCGTCGTCGACACCACCAACTGCACGGCCACCGACCCCGCCGAGACCGTCGCGTTCTTCGGCGCCACCACGCGCCAGCTGCTCGCCGCCGGGGAGCGGGCCGGGGTCCGGCACCACGTGCTGCTCTCGATCGTGGGCATCCACGGCATCGAGGGCAACGCCCACTACGCGGGCAAGCGCGAGCAGGAGCGCCTCGTGGAGGCGGGGCCGGTGCCGTGGACCATCGTCCCGTTCACCCAGTTCCACGACTTCGCCGCGATGGTCGCCGGCTGGACCGAGCGGGACGGGGTCGCCACCGTCGCGCCGCTGCTCGTGCAGCCGGTCGCGCCCGGGGATGTCGCCGATGTGCTCGCGGAGGTCGTGGCGGGGGCGCCTCAGGGGCGGTACGCCGATGTGGCCGGGCCCGGGACGCAGGATCTCGTGGACATGGCGCGGCGTACGCACCAGGCGCGGGGGCGGGTGGTTTCGCTGGTGCCCACGTGGTCGGGGGTGTTCGGGCCGGGGATGGCGGGGGATGTGTTGCTGCCTGGCGCGGGGGCGCGGATCGTGCCGACGACGTTTGAGGAGTGGCTGGTGGCGGAGGGGGGCCGGGGGTAGGCCTCGCGGCGCGCCCCAGGCCCACCCCTTCCCGCTCCGGGGCGGCTGCCCTCGGGGCCCGCTCACAGCCTTTCGGCGCTCCGCGCCTCGTCCTCAAACGCCGGACGGGCTGAATCACCGCGCTTCGCGCTTGTCCTCAAACGCCGGACGGGCTGAAACCGTCGCTTGCTCCGGCTGTTTTTCCCACCCACCCACGCGCGAGCCGCTAGGTCGGGGGGTGCGGTTGCAGCCGCAGGTGTAAGGGTGGGCGGGTGGGAGATAGCCCGTCCGGCGCTTGAGGACACGGGGTCAGGGGAGGGCCCGGGTCAGGGCCGCGAGGGCGGGGGGCCAGGCGTGGTCGGGGGGCGTGGCGTAGCCGACGACCAGGCCGTCCCGGCGCGGAGCCGTCGCCTCCGGGTGGCGGAAGCGGGACAGGCCCTGCAGGCCAAGGCGCTGCCAGCTCGCCGCCTGGACCACCGACTCCTCGGTACCGGGCGGCAGTTGGAGCACCGCGTGCAGCCCCGCCGCGATGCCGGTGACCTGGACCTCGGGCGCGCTCTCGGCGACGGCGGCGACCAACTGGTCCCGGCGGCGCCGGTACCGCAGCCGCGCCGCGCGCACATGCCGGTCGTACGCGCCGGACGTCAGGAACTCCGCGAGCGTCAGCTGGTCGAGGACCCCGTTCGAGGCACCGGCCGCGTACTTCAGCTCGGCGGCCTCGGAGGCGAGCGCCGCCGGGAGCACCATCCACGCCAGGCGGAGCCCGGGGGCCAGGGACTTGCTCGCCGTACCGAGGTAGACGACGTGGTCGGGGTCCAGGCCCTGGAGCGCGCCGACGGGCTGGCGGTCGTAGCGGAACTCGCCGTCGTAGTCGTCCTCCAGGATCAGGCCGTCCACACTCCGGGCCCAGTCGACGGCCGCCGCCCGCCGGTCGGGGTGCAGCGGCACGCCCGTCGGGAACTGGTGCGCGGGGGTGACGAGCAGCGCCCGGTGCCCGTCGAGGCCGTCCGTGCGCGTGCCGAGCGCGTCGACGCCGAGCGGCACCGTGCGCAGGCCCGCGCCCGCGAGCCGGTCCCAGTGCAGATCGAGGCCGTACGACTCGACGGCGATCCGGCGCACCCCGCGCGCGGAGAGCAGTCCGGACAGGAGGGTCAGACCGTGCATGAAACCCGGTACGACGACGATCCGGTCGGGGTCGGCGTGCACGCCGCGAGCGCGGGAGAGGTACGCGGCGAGCGCCGTGCGCAGCTCCACGCGGCCCCGCGGATCGCCGTAGCCGAACGCGTCGTCGGGGGCCGCGGCGAGCGCGCGGCGGGCCGCCTTCAGCCACTCCGCGCGCGGGAACGACGTCACGTCGGGGGTGCCGGGCATCAGGTCGTAGCGGAGGGCGCCGCCGGTGCGCCGGGGGCGGGCGGGCGCCGCCGGGCGCGGCACGGCCCGCTCCGCGACCCGCGTGCCCGAGCCCTGGCGGGCGGTGAGCCAGCCCTCCGCGACGAGGTCGGCGTACGCGTCGGCGACCGTGTTGCGGGCGACGCCGAGGTCGGCGGCGAGCGTACGGGACGAGGGCAGGCGGGTGCCGGGGGCGAGGCGGCCGCCGCGCACCGCCTCGCGCAGCGCGTCGGTCAGGCTCTTGCGCACCCCGGCGCGCGGCCCCGCGCCGGCCGCGTCCAGATGCAGGTCAACGCTCCAGCCACCCGTGCCGGACGCGTCGTCACCCGCCGAAGTGGCCCACGATTCTTCCATGGGAATGGACCATACCGGTGGGCTAATCGAAGCGTAGGTTCGAGGACATGGCCACCACGACACCGCAGACATCCGCCGCTCCCCCGCACCGCGGCTCCGACGACCGCCTCCCCGAGCACACTCCCCGCCTCAACATGGCCGAGCATGCCCCAGAGGCGTACAAAGCCATGATCCGGCTCGCCGCGGCCGCGAAGAACGGCGTCGATCCGGTGATCTTCGAACTGGTGCAGATCCGCGCCTCGCAGATCAACCACTGCGCGTTCTGCCTCGACATGCACACCAAGGACGCCCTCGCCGCGGGCGAGAGCGTCGAGCGGATCGTGCAGCTCAGCACGTGGGAGGAGTCCAGGCACTTCTACACCGCCAGGGAGATCGCGGCGATCGAGCTCACCGAGGCCGTCACCGTGCTCACCGACGGCTTCGTCCCCGACGAGGTGTACGCGCGCGCCGCCGCCCACTTCGACGACACCGAACTGGCCCATCTGATCGCGGCGATCACCCTCATCAACGGCTGGAACCGCTTCGCCGTGACCAGCCGCATGGTCCCCGGCCACTACACCCCGGGCTCCACCGCCCACCGCCCGGCCGACTGACGTCCCCCGTACCACCCGTACTACCTGTACTACCCGTACTACCCGTAGGAGCTGACATTCCATGAGCAATCGCGGAGCCAAGATCCAACTCGCCGTCTTCAACGCCCTCCTGGAGGCCAACAACGCCGCCGCCAAGGGCATGGACGTCCACCTCAAGCATCTGATGATGATCCGGGCCTCGCAGATCAACCACTGCGCGTACTGCATCGACATGCACATCAAGGACGCGCGCATCGCGGGCGAGACCGACGAGCGGATCTACTTCCTCAACTCCTGGGAGGAGGCGGCGGACCACTACACCGAGCGGGAGCGGGCCGCGCTCGCCCTGACGGAGGCGATCACCGTCCTGACCGACGGGTTCGTGCCGGACGCCGTGTACGAGCGGGCCGCCGCCCACTTCGACGAGGCCGAACTCGGCCAGCTCATCTCGATGATCACCATCATCAACGCCTGGAACCGGATCAACGTCAGCATCCGCAACCCGCCCACCTACCAGCCCGGGGCGCACGCGTGACCGCCACCGCCGAGGCCTTCGGCGCCCTGCACCGCGACCGGGCACCCGACGACCCGCTCGTCCTGCCGGGGCCGTGGGACGCGGCCAGCGCCCGCGTCTTCGAGGAGGCCGGGCACCCGGCCCTCGCCACGCCCAGCGCGGGCGTCGCCGCCGCCCTCGGATACGCCGACGGCTCCGTGCCGCCGCGCGAGATGTTCGAGGCCGTCGGGCGCATCGCGCGGGCCGTGTCCGTGCCGGTCAGCGCGGACGTCGAGGACGGGTACGGGCTGCCCGCGCGCAAGCTGGTGGGGCGGCTGCTCGACGCCGGGGTCGTGGGGTGCAACCTGGAGGACTCCTCGGCCGCCGGGAGCCTGAAGAACTCCCGGGAACAGGCCGACTACCTCGCGGCGGTGCGGGAGGTGGCCGGGCGCGAGCTGTTCGTCAACGCGCGCGTCGACACGTATCTGCGAGGGGTCGCGGACTTCGAGGAGACCGTGGCGCGGGGGCGGCTGTACGTCGAGGCCGGGGCGGACTGCGTGTACGTGATCAAGGCGCCGGTGGAGGTGTTGCCCGCGTTGCGCTCCGCGATTGGGGCGCCGCTGAACGCTCTCGCGGTGACCGGTGGGGCCTCGCCCCGGGAGCTCGGGGAACTCGGCGCGACCCGGGTCACGTTCGGGCCTGGGCTGCACCGGCGGGCCATGGCGGCGCTGGGGGACATGGCGCGACAGCTGCGCTAGGGCCCGCGTGGGACGCCCCAGACCCGCCCCTTCCCGAACGGGGGCTCCGCCCCAGACCCCGCTCCTCAAACGCCGGAGGGGCTAGAACCTACCGGTGGTTCCAGCCCGTCCGGCGTTTGAGGACGAGGCGCGGAGCGCCGATACGGGGTGCGGGCTACTTCGGCAGCCACGCCCTCCACTTGGCCTCGTTATCCGCGAGCCAGCGCTCCGCCGCGTCCTCGGGGGACATCTTCTTGTCCGCGATCATCAGGGAGACCTCGTTCTGGTCGGCCTCCGACCACTTGAAGCGCTTCAGGAAGGCCGCCGCCGCGCCCCCGTTCTTCGCGAAGTCCGCGTTGAAATACTTCTGGAGGGGCGTGTGCGGATAGGCGCACTTGATCGCGGCGGGGTCGGCGTCGCAGCCCTCCTTGTAGGCGGGCAGCTTGACCTCCGTCATGGGGACCTTCTTGAACAGCCACTGGGGCTTGTACCAGTAGGTCAGGAACGGCTTCTTCTGCTTGGCGAACTGTTCGATCTGGGTGATCTGGGCCGCCTCGGAGCCCGCGAAGACGACCTTGTAGTCCAGGTCGAGGTTCTCGACGAGGGCCTTGTCGTTGGTGACGTAGGACGGGGAGCCGTCCATGAGCTGGCCCTTGCCGCCGGACTCGGGGGTGCGGAAGTCCTTCGCGTACTTGTTGAGGTTCTTCCAGTCGGTGACGTCGGGGTGCTTCTTCGCGAAGTACGTGGGGACGTACCAGCCGATGTGGCCGGTGACGCCGACGTCGCCGCCGGGGACGATCGTCTTCTTGTCCTTGATGTAGCGCTGTTCCTGGTCCGGGTGGCCCCAGTCCTCCATGATCGCGTCGACGCGGCCCTGGCTGAGCGCGTCCCAGGCCGGGATCTCGTCGATCTGGACCTTGTCGACGCGGTAGCCGAGCTCGTGCTTGAGCACGTACTCGGCGACGGCGACGTCGGCCTGCGCGCCCACCCAGGACTGCACGGACAGCGTCACGGTCTTGGCGCCCGCCGCGTTCGCGTACGGGGACGCCTGCTTGCTCATGTCGGCCTTGCCGCAGCCGGAGAGGGCGAGCAGGGCCGCGCCCGCGCCGACCGAGGCGATGACGCGCGTACACGTCGTACGTGTCGTACGCGTACCCATGTCAGGCTCCCTTCTTCGCGCGGCGTTCCGTCGGCTGCGTGACCCGGTCCAGCATCAGGCCGAGGCAGACGATCGCGATGCCGCCGACCAGGCCGGTCGCCAGGTCACCGCGGGCGAGCCCGGCGAGGACGTCGTAGCCGAGCGCGCCGCCGCCGACCAGACCGCCGATGACGACGACGGCGAGGACGAGCACGACGCCCTGGTTGAGGGCGAGGAGCAGCGCCGGGCGGGCGAGCGGCAGCTGGACCTGGCGCAGGACCTGCCAGTTGGTGGCGCCCAGGGACTTCGCGGACTCCATCGCGGCGGGGCTGACCTGCCTGAGGCCCTGCGTGGTGATGCGGACGACGGCGGGCAGCGCGTACACGACGGCGGCGAAGACCGCGGGGGCGCGGCCGACGCCGAAGAGCGCGACGACCGGGATCAGGTAGACGAACTGCGGCATCGTCTGGAAGACGTCGAGGACCGGGCGGAGGGCGCGTTCGAGGCGTCGGCTGCGGGAGGCCGCCACGCCGATCGCGAAGCCGAGGACCAGGGTCACGGCGACGCCCGCGAGGACCTGCGAGAGCGTGTCGAGGGAGGCGTTCCACACGTCGAGCACGCCGATCGCCGCCATCGCGAGGACGGCCGTGAGGGCGGTCTGCCAGGTGCCGATCACCCAGGCGAGGGCCGCGACGATGAGGAGCAGCGACCACCAGGGCAGGCCCTGGAGGCCGTCGCGCACGGGGTCGAGTACGTACGTCGTGAAGTGCGCGGCCCAGTCGGCGGTGCCGCCCACCACGGGCACGCCCGTGTACAGGTGGTCGACCATCCAGTCCTTGGCGGTGTTCACCGGCTCGGCGATCTGCACGACCCAGCTCGTCGGCCACTCCAGGCGGTCGGCGAACCGGGTGGCGAGCGCGGCGGCGAGGGCCACGGCGGCGGCCAGGGACCAGCCGCGCCAGCCCCGGAGCGGTGAGGTGTCCACCGCGTGCGCGCCCAGGCGTTCGCCCGCCGCGCCCGTGACGCGGTCCAGGACCACGGCGAGCAGCACGATCGGGATGCCCGCGGCGAGGGCCTGGCCCACGTCGACGGAGGCGAGCGCCTGGTAGACGCGGTCACCGAGGCCGCCCGCGCCGATGACGGAGGCGATGACGGCCATGGAGAGCGCCATCATGATCGTCTGGTTGAGGCCGAGGAGGAGCTCCTTGCGGGCCAGCGGAAGGCGCGCGGAGAGCAGCCGCTGGCGGCCGGTCGCGCCGAGCGAGGCCACGGCCTCCATCACGCCGCCGTCGGCGCCGCGCAGGCCGAGCGCGGTGAGGCGGGCCATCGGCGGAGCCGCGTACACGACCGTCGCGAAGACGGCGGCGGGCACGCCGATGCCGAAGACCAGGACGACCGGCAGGAGATAGGCGAAGGCCGGGAGGACCTGCATGGTGTCGAGGACCGGGCGCATCATGCGGAAGATCCGGTCGTTGAGACCGGCGGCGAGGCCGAGCGCCAGACCGAGGAGCACGGACGCCAGGACCGCGACGGTCATCAGGGCCAGCGTCTGCATCGTCGGCACCCACATGCCGAGCAGACCGCAGATCCCGAAGGCGGCGGCCGCCGTCACGGCGAGCCGCGCGCCCGCCACGCGCCAGGCGATGACCCCGGCGGCGGCCGTGACGCCCGCCCAGCCCGCCGCGAGAAGCACCAGGTAGACGCCGCGCACGGACAGGACGACGGCGTTGGAGACGTGCCCGAGGAAGTACGTGAACAGCGGGTGGCTGTCGCGGTTGTCGATGATCCAGTCGCTGGCCTTGCCGAGCGGCTCGGACAGGTCGACGGTGAGCGCGTCCGGCCAGGCGCCGGAGGCCCACTTGGCGTTGACGATCGGGACGGCGACCGCCGCGACGACAGCGAGCAGCAGGAGCTTGGTGACGGCGCGGTGGCGGAGCAGGGCCCCGACGCCGGTATCTCGTACGGGAGTGGAGGCGGTGGCGGTGGCCATTACTTGACCCCCTCGCCGGCCGCGCGCCGCGCGGGCACGCCCGCGACCACGCCGAGCAGGTGCTCCTGGTCGACGACGCCGAGGCAGCGGCCCTCGTCCATGACGCGGGCGGGGAAGCCGGAGCGGGCGACGGCCTCGATGGCCTCGGACACGGTGGCGTCGGGGGCGACCGCGGGGCCGCGCCCGTCCTGCTCCGATTCGGGGTCGAGGGGGCGCATGGCGCTGCGGACCGTGATGACCTGCTCGCGCGGCACGTCCCGGACGAAGTCGCGGACGTAGTCGTCGGCCGGGGAGCCGACGATCTCCTCGGGCGTGCCGAGCTGGACGACGCGGCCGTCGCGCATCAGCGCGATGCGGTCGCCGAGCTTGAGCGCCTCGCTGAGGTCGTGGGTGATGAAGACCATCGTGCGGCCCTCCTCGCGGTGCAGGCGCACGACCTCCTCCTGCATGTCGCGGCGGATCAGCGGGTCGAGGGCGCTGAACGGCTCGTCGAACAGGAGGACTTCGGGGTCGGCGGCGAGGGCGCGGGCGAGGCCGACGCGCTGCTGCTGGCCGCCGGAGAGCTGGCCGGGCTTGCGCTGCTCCAGGCCTTCGAGGCCCACCTTGGCGACGACCTCGGCGGCCCGCTCGCGGCGTTCGGCCCTGGAGACGCCCTGGATCTCCAGGCCGTAGGCGACGTTGTCGAGGACCGTGCGGTGCGGAAGCAGGCCGAAGTGCTGGAAGACCATGGAGGCGCGGTGGCGGCGCAGCTCGCGCAGGCGGTTCTTGTCCATCGCGAGGACGTCCTCGCCGTCGATGGCGACGGAGCCCGCCGTCGGCTCGATGAGGCGGGTCAGACAGCGCACGAGCGTGGACTTGCCGGAGCCGGACAGGCCCATGACGACGAAGACCTCGCCCTTGTTGACCTCGAAGGACACGTCCCGCACGGCGGCGGTGCAGCCGGTGCGCTCGCGCAGCTCGGCGGGCGTGAGGGAGGTCAGCTCCGGATCGCCCGGGACCCGCTCGCACTTGGGGCCGAAGACCTTCCACAGGTTCTCGACGGCGAAGACGGGCGCCCCGGACGCGGTGTCGGTGGTGGTGGCGGCGGTGGCGGTGACGGCCTCACTCACGGGCGTCACCCCCCAGCAGCTCGGCACATTTCTCCCCGACCATGAGCACTCCGATCATCGGGTTCACGGCGGGCATCGTCGGGAAGACGGATGCGTCCGCGATACGGATTCCATCGAGGCCGCGGATCTTCAAATCCGGGTCGACGACGGCAAGTTCATCAGTGGAAGCACCCATTCGGCAGGTTCCCGCAGGGTGGTAGACGGTGTGTGCGGCCTTGCGCACCAACTCGCCGATCTCGGCGTCGTCGGTGATGCCCGGGCCGGGGAAGACCTCGCGCTTGAGCCACTTCCTGAACGGCTCGGCCTCGGCGACCTTGCGGGCCAGCTTGATCCCGTCGACGAGGGTCCGCCCGTCGTAGTCGCCCTCGTCCTCGAAGTACCTGAAGTCCAGGGCGGGCTTGACCTCGGGGTCGGCCGAGGTGAGGTAGAGGCGGCCGCGGGCGCGGGACTTGGGGATGTTCGGGGTCATCGACACGCCGTGCTCGGGGCGTTCGTAGCCCAGGCGCTCGGGGTTGTCGGTGAAGGGGATCTGGTAGAAGTGGAACATCAGGTCCGGGCCCTTGTGGGCCGGGTCCCGCTTCACGAACAGGCCCGCGTCGGAGTCCATCGCGGAGTTGCCGGGGATCGGCCCGTTGGTCTCCCAGACGATGACGGACTCGGGGTGGTCGATGAGGTTCTCACCGACGCCCGGCAGGTCGTGGACGACCGGGATGCCGAGGGCCTCCAGGTCCGCCTTCGGGCCGATGCCCGAGTGCAGGAGCAGGCGCGGGGTGTCCACGGCGCCCGCGCAGACGAGCACCTCGCGGCGGGCGGTGAGCAGCTTCTCGGCGCCGTCCTTGGCGCGCACGTGGACGCCGCGCGCGGTCGTGCCTTCGAGTTCCAGGCGGTAGGCCCAGGTCTCCAGGAACAGGTGGAGGTTCGGGCGGTCACCGGCCTCCATGTGCGGGTGGAGGTAGGCGACGGACGCCGAGGAGCGCTTGTTGTTCTCCGGGTGGTACGCCAGGTCGAAGAAGCCGACGCCCTCGTCGAAGGGCCGGTCGTTGAAGCCGACGACCTCGGGGACGTCGAGGGCCTCCTTGACGGCCTCGATCCAGTCGCTCGCGATCTGGTTCTGGTCCTTCTTGGCGACGCGCACCACGTTGTTGCGCAGCTTGCCGTAGTACGGGTCCATCGCCTGGGCGTTCCAGCCGGTGGCGCCCGCGGCCTCCCACTCGTCCCAGTCGGACGGCAGCGGCTTGAACGAGATCAGCGTGTTGTGCGAGGAGCAGCCGCCGAGGACCTTGGCGCGGCTGTGCAGGATGTGCGAGTTGCCGCGCGGCTGTTCGGTCGTCGTGTACTCGTAGTCGAGCTCGCCGCCGAGCAGGCCGAGCCACTTGCGCAGCGTCAGGACGTCCTCGCGGTCGATGTCGCTCGGGCCGCCCTCGATCACGGCGACGGTGACGTCGGGGTTCTCGGTGAGCCGTGAGGCGATCACCGATCCTGCGGTGCCGCCGCCGACGATCACGTAGTCGAACTCGGCCGTTGCCTCGGGGTTCTCAGGCGTTCCAGTCATGGGGGTACTGCTCCTCGTCGCTGCCAAGGTGCTTGCGCGTAAAGGGGGTCGTGCGTAAGCGGGTGTTCGGGTGCGGGGCCGCGGGCCCTGGGGGGGCTGGTGCTGGCGGGGGTCAGCCCTTGAACCAGCGGACCGGCGCGGGCGCCAGGTTCTGGTACACGTGCTTGGCCTCGCGGTACTCGGCGAGCCCGGCCGGGCCCAGCTCGCGGCCGACGCCGCTCTTGCCGAAGCCGCCCCATTCCGCCTGCGGCAGGTAGGGGTGGAAGTCGTTGATCCAGATGGTGCCGTGGCGCATGCGGCGGGCCATGCGGCGGGCGCGCCCGGCGTCGGCGGTCCACACGGCGCCCGCGAGGCCGTACTCGGTGTCGTTGGCGAGGGCCACGGCCTCGTCCTCGGTGCGGAAGGTCTCCACGGTCAGGACCGGGCCGAAGACCTCCTCGCGGACCACCTTCATCTCGCGGTGGCACTGGTCGAGGACGGTCGGCTCGTAGAAGTAGCCGGTGGCGGGCCGGGCGGCGGAGGGCTCGGGCCGCTTGCCGCCGCAGCGGAGCACCGCGCCCTCCGCGAGCGCGGAGGCCACGTACCCCTCGGTCTTCTCGCGCTGCTGCGCGGAGACGAGCGGGCCGCACTCGACGCCGTCCTCGGTGCCGCGGCCGAGCTTGATCTTCTCGGCGCGGCGGGCGAGTTCGGCCACGAAGCGCTCGCGCACCGACTCCTCGACGATGAGGCGGCCGCCCGCGGAGCAGACCTGGCCGCTGTGGATGAACGCGGCGTTCAGGGCCTGGTCGACGGCCGTGTCGAAGGCCTCGTCGGTGGCGCAGGCGTCGGCGAAGACGACGTTCGGGTTCTTGCCGCCGAGTTCGAGGGCGACCTTCTTCACGCCGAGGGCGGCGGCCTGGGCGACCTTGGTGCCGGAGACGAGTCCGCCGGTGAAGGACACCAGGTCCACGTCGGGGTGGTCGGCGAGGCGGGCGCCGACGGTGTGGCCGGGCCCGGTGACGATGTTGGCGACGCCCTCGGGCAGACCGGCCTCGACGAGCAGCTCGATGAGCGCGACCGTCGTGAGCGGGGTGATCTCGCTGGGCTTGATGACGAAGGTGTTCCCGGCCGCGAGGGCGGGCGCGATCTTCCAGCTGGCCTGGAGCAGCGGATAGTTCCAGGGCGTGATCATCGAGCAGACGCCGACAGGCTCGTGCACGACGACGCTGTGGATGTCGTCGGACCCGGCGTCGACGACGCGGCCCGCGCCCTCGCCGATCACGAGGTCGGCGAAGTACCGGAAGGCGTCGGCGACGCAGTCGACGTCGACCCGGCCCTCTTCGAGGGTCTTGCCCGCGTCGCGGCTCTCCAGGAGCCCGATCTCCTCGCGGTCGCGCACCAGCAGGTCGGCGACGCGGCGCAGGAGCGCGGCGCGCTCGGCGACGGGCGTGGCGGGCCAGGGGCCCTCGTCGAAGGCGCGGCGCGCGGCGGCGATCGCGGCGTCCGCGTCCTCGGCGCCGCCCTCGGCGATCAGCGCGAAGGGCTTGCCGTCCGCGGGGTCGAGGATCTCGCGCGTGGCGCCGGACACGGCCACGCGCCATTCGCCGCCGACGTGGATGGTCTGTTGTGCGGACACGTCCCTGTTGCCTTCCGTTCCTGGCATGTTCTGCCCTGATTGCCCCACCTGATCACTCGTGGTAGCCGGGTGCACCTGCCCTGGCCTCGAAGATCCATGCGCAATCAGTGGCCGAAGGTGCGCTGTGTCACTGCGTGTGCGGGTATACGGGGTGGAACGTACGCTCGAAGCACGTTCTGTCACCGGAGGTGACGTGATGAGTCGAATGTCCCGTATGCGGACACGGACCGCGACCGCGGTCTGCGCCACGGCGGCCCTGGCGCTGTTCGTCCCCGCGTGTTCGTCGGACGACGGCGACGGCGGCAAGAGCAAGGGCAAGGACAGCGACAAGGACAAGACCGCGGACCTCAGCGCCCAGGAGATCTCGGACAAGGCGAAGCAGGCGCTGCTCGACGCCACGTCCGTGCGCGTCAAGCTGGAGGACAAGAGCCCGGACGCCGAGAAGGACGACCCGGCCACCATGGACCTCACCCTGGACCGCGACGGCAACTGCGCGGGCACCCTCACCTTCGCGCGCGAGGGCGGCACGGCCGACCTGGTCAAACGCGGCGACAAGGTGTGGCTCAAGCCCGACGAGGCGTTCTGGCGCAACCAGGTCCCCCAGGGCCAGGGCGCGGCGGCGGCCGAGCTGTTCAAGGGCCGCTATCTGCACGGCACCACGAATGACGCGATGCTCAAGGACCTCGCCGAGGTGTGCGACCTCAAGGAGCTCCAGCGGAACGTGAACGAGGACGCCAGCGACAGCGACGGCTCCGATGACTCCGACGACTCCGGTGACGTGAAGAACTTGAAGAAGGGCGCCGAGACGACGGTCGCGGGCACGAAGGTCATCCCGCTGACAGGCACCGAGGACGGCACGGACAAAACGCTGTACGTGGCCTCCGAAGGCACCCCGTACCCGATCCGCGCGACGGAGAAGGACAGCGACACGGACCAGACGACGACGTTCTCGGACTACGACAAGCCGGTGCCCACGAAGACGCCGTCAGCCGGCGAGTCCGTGGACATCGGGAAGCTGCAGGAGCAGCTGGGACGCACGTGACGTGAGGGACCGCTCGGGCCCTAGGCGACGACGAGGCCGTCCGCGCAGTCGTCCGCGTCGTCCGCGAAGTCCTCCGCGGGCTCGTCCCGCGCGGACAGGCCCGCCACCCACAGCGGCATCAGCCAGTGCGTGACGAAGGCGCAGAACATCACCTGGAAGACCAGCGCCTTGACGTCCGCGCCCGCGAACCCGGCGACGCCCGTGCCGGCCACGGCCGCGAGCAGCAGCCAGGTCATGATCTGGTGGGCGCGGGCCCGCACCCGGTCCCGCTCGGCGCGCTGGCGCTCGTCGAGGGCGCGGGGGCGCAGTTCGAGGAGGCCGCGGGTGGCGCCGTTGATGACCCCGGTGGCCACGCTCCAGGGGAACATCAGGCCGAACATCACATACCCCGACCAGGCCGCGTCGCCCACGACCAGGCCGAGCCAGGCGGCGACGGCGCCCGCGGTCAGGGCGATGTGGGCGCACACGGCGGCGCGGCGGCGGGCCGCCGTGCGATACAGGGGCGCGCCCTCCGTGCGGTTCATCAGGGCGTGCATGCGGCGGTCGTACGCGGTCAACTGCTCCTGGCGCTCCATGACTTACTGGTCCCTCCCGTACAGCTGGTCCGTGAGCGGGCGGAACGGCTCAAGGGCGAACAGCGCCTCGACGGGCAGCCCGAAGTACTTCGCGATCTTCAGGGCGAGGTCGAGGCTCGGGTTGTACTGCCCGCGCTCGATGTAGCCGATGGTCTGGTAGTGGACGCCCACGGCCTCGGCCAGGCTCTGGCGCGACACCTTTCGCTCGGCGCGCACCACGGCCAGCCTGTTGTGGACTTGCTCGCTCATGTATAAGAAGTACTACATTCCTCAGCAGACGGGCAACAGCGAAGGGCCACTTTCCGGCCGGAGATCGTGGACGGCGCCCGGCCAGGACGCCCGGAGGCGAATCGTCCGGAAGCCGGGTTGACGCCCCGCGCCAGGCGCGGGGGCCCGCGTCCGACCTCGTACGGACGGGGGCGGGCGGCCCGTGAAAAGCGAACCATGTCTTGTATCGACACCCTCACCCCGTCTCTCCGTTTTGTCGCGTTGTGCGGCTACCCAGGTCCACCACCCGGTACGAAGGTGGCGACCGGAGGCACCCCACCCCCAACGAAGCCGGGAGACCGGAGAGACCAGACAGACCGGAGCGAAGGGAAGGACAGGCATGACGTTCGCACCGCAGAGCACGGGGCTCATTCCCCCGCAGCTCCAGCAGCAGCTCCAGCAGTTCGGCCAGCAGCAGCCGTTCCAGGGCCTGCTCCAGCAGCTGGGCCAGCAGCCCGGCACGCAGCCGCAGGGCCAGTACCAGGTGGGCTACGCGCAGGCCGTCCGCGCCCCGATCGTCCCGTTCCCCGGCGTCGAGCGCGCCATGCTCCTGCTGGTCGACGGGCGCCCCGTGCAGCTGCTCGACCCGAGCGACTTCGCGATCCAGGCCGTCGTCATCGCGATCCAGTCCGGCCAGGCCGTCCGCGTCGCCTATGACGACCGGATGCTGGTCCGCGGCGTGGAGATCGAGGTGCCCAGGGGCGCCATCCAGCAGTCCCAGCACCAGTCGCAGCAACAGCAGCAGCAGCCGCAGCAGTCACCGATGACCCAACAGCAGCAGCCGCAGTTCTGATCGGCCCACCCCCTCCTCGTGGACCCAACGGCCCGGACCGCCGCACGGCGGCCCGGGCCCGCGCACGTACCGCGCCCGGCCCGTGCCCGCACTCACACGTACTCACACGCGCCGCACCACGTCGCGCACGCACCCGCGCAGCCACGCGTGGGCCGGGTCGGCGTCGTGGCGGGGATGCCAGGCCATCCCGAGCTTCAGGGGCGGGAGTTCCAGCGGCACGGGGAAGGTCACCAGGCCCAGGGTCTCGGTCAGGGGGCGGGCCCAGGAGGAGCCCGCGAGGCCGACCAGGTCCGTGTGCAGCACGATGAACAGCGACGAGGGGTACGTCCCCGCCGTGCCCACCACCCGCCGCCGCAGCCCCCGTTCGGCGAGCGCCGCGTCCAGCGGCCCCGACATCCGGCCCTTGCGCGACACCGTCAGATGGTCCGCCCCCGCGAATCTGCGGACCGTCATCTCCCCCTCCAGGAGCGGATGTCCGGGGCGCACGACGGCGACCATCACGTCGTCGTAGAAGTGCTCGGCGCGCACCTCGGGCGCGGTCGTGTCGATCACGCCGACCTCCAGGTCAGCGACGCCCTCGCGCAGGACCGGCGCGTCCACATGGCTCTCCTGGAGGAACCGCAGCCGCACCCCGGGCGCCTCCGCGGCCGCGCGGGCGAAGAGCTCCGGGGCGTAGGCGGCGGCCAGCGCGTCCTGGCCCACGATCGTCAGGGTGCGCTCGACGGTGCGCAGGTCCTGCGCGCCGGGGCCCGCGAAAACGCCGCGGGCGCGCTCCACCACCGCGCTGACCTCCGCCCGCACCGCGAGCGCGTACGGCGTGGGCACCATCTGGCGGCCCGCCCGCACCAGGACCGGGTCGCCGAGCGCCTTGCGGATGCGGCCCAGGGTGCGGCTCGTCGCGGGTTCCGACAGGTGCAGCCGGGCCGCGGCACCCCGCACGCTGCGCTCGTCGAGCAGGACGTCGAGGGCGAGCAGCAGATTCAGGTCGACGTCGGGGCGCGGCGCGAGGGGATCGCCTGATTGCGTCATACGCAATCACTCCTTGCGAAAGTTGCACTGGAAAGCAGGTACCGGGCGAGCCTACGGTGGCCACGCATCCCCCACCACCCCGCTCCCGAGGAGGAGCCTTGCCTTCCGCTGCCCTGAACGACGCCCCGGCCACGGATCCGGCCGCCCGCCCACGGGCCGCGCTCCAGCGGTCCACGCTCCTCGTCCTGTGCGCCTGCGTCCTCGTCGCGCAGAGCATGGTCGCCGCCATCAACCTGCTGATCCCGCAGCTGAGTTCGTCCTCGCTGCACCCCTCGGCCAGCCAGGTCCTGTGGACCGTCGACGCGTACGTGATCGTCTTCGCGGGCCTCCTTATCCCGGCGGGCGCGCTCGGCGACCGGTACGGCCGCAAGGGCGCGCTGCTCACCGGGCTCGGCCTGTTCGCCGCGGGCGCCACGGTCAGCGCGCTCGCCACCTCGCCCGCGCTCCTGATCGCCGGACGCGGTGTCTCCGGCGCCGGGGCCGCGCTGATCATGCCCGCGACGATGTCCATCCTGGTGCGCGTCGCGGCCCCCGAGGAGCGGCCGCGCGCCCTGGCCTCCTGGACGCTGGCCACGGGCCTCGGCGGCTTCGCGGGGAACGCGTTCGGCGGGCTCATCGGCGAGTACCAGCCCTGGCGCGCCCTGTTCTGGATCATGCTGCCGCTGGCCGCGCTCCTCGCCCTCGCCGTCGCCCGCGCCGTCCCGCGCACCGCCCCCTCCGACGCGGCCCCGTCCCTCGACCCGCTCGGCACGCTGCTGCTCGTCGCCGGTCTCGTCGCGGTCCTCTTCGGCATCATCGAGAGCCCGCTCCACGGCTGGGGCTCGGCCCGCGTCCTGAGCGCCTTCGCGGCGGGCGCGGCCCTGCTCGGCGCGTTCACCGCGCACGCGCTGCGCTCCCGCGCGCCCCTGTTCGACCCGCGCGTCTTCCGCTCCCGGCGCCTGAGCGCCTCCGCGCTCGGCACGGCCGCCGCGTTCTTCGGCCTGTTCTCGCTCTTCTACGTCAACTCGCAGTACCTGCAGTACGTGAAGGGGTACGGGGCGGCCCGCGCGGGCTTCGCCATCGTGCCGCTGACCATCGGCATGGCCCTCGTGCCGCGGCTCGCGGCCCGCTGGTCCGCCTCGCCGCGCCCGGTGATCGGCGGCGGCCTCCTGCTCATCGGCGCGGGCCTGCTCGGCACCTCCACCGCCGGCTCCGGCACGCCCTACGCCCTGTACGCCTGCTGGCTGCTCGTCATCTCGGCGGGCACAGGACTGTGCATGCCCGCCCTGACGATGGGCGTGGTGACCTCGCTGCCCCCGCACCAGGCGGGCCTCGGCTCCGGGCTCGGCACCTCGGCCCGCGAGGTGGGCGCGGCGCTCGGCGTGGCCGTCACGGGCACGGTCCTCGCCGCGCACACCGGCCCCCGGCACACCGGCGGGGCCGCCGACTTCACCGCGGGCATGGCCGGGGCCCTGCGCGTGGTCGGCGTCGTCGTGGTGATCGCCGCGGCCCTGGTGACGGCGGGCTTCAGCCGCCGCCGGGAGCCGGGCACTGCGTGAGCGGCGGGCAGAACCAGTCGAGGGCGTTGGTCACCAGCTCCCGCACCGCGTCCCTGCCCTCCGACTCGGGGCCGTAGCCCGTGAGCGCGTAGAGCTTGCCGTCGGCCGCCTGGAAGCGGTGGTCCACGATGTACCAGCCGCCGACGTCCGGTTCGCCGTCGATCTCGTCCTTGAGGTACGTGAGCCGGGCGGCCGGGCGGCCGTCGGCGTCCAGGCGCTTCAGGGACAGCTTCTGGAAGCCGCTGTCCTCCTTCACCCGGTCGTCGTCGACGTAGGTCTCCAGCGACTCGTACGGCGTCGGCTCGCTGACCTCGTACACCTGCAGGCGCCTGGTCCGGTCGGCGTTGCGGTAGTGGACGATGTCGAAGCCGTGGATCGCGTCGGTGCTGGTGCGGCTCCAGCCGACCGGCACGGCGGCCCGGAAGCCCTCCAGGTCCGTCACGGTCTCGTACCCCTGCGGCGGGGCGGCCTCGGAGCCGAGCGCGCCGTCCGTCGACGAGGGCGACGGCGTGCTCCCGTCGGCCGGGTCCGAGCCTCCCGAGGCCGAGTCGCTCGCGTTCGCGCCGTCCGCGGACTCGGGGGCGACGAAGTACACCGACGGCTCCGGCTCGTCCTTCCAGCCGAGCGCCCAGGTGCCGAAGGCGAGCCCGCACGCCGCGAGGACCGCGACCGTGCCGCGCACCGCCGTGCGCTGGCGGGCCGCGTCCCGCCGCTGCAGCGCGGCGACCTCCCGCTCCTGCTCGCGGCCGACCCATTCGCCGCGGTCCCTGTCGAAGATCCGCACGCTGCTCAGCCCGCCGCGCCCAGGGCCTGGCCGACCGCCTGCGCGACCGCCGTCACGACCCCGACCGTCGTGGCGGCGGAGGCGTACCCCGTCAGGCGGTCCCGCAGCCGCCGCAGCGGCCCGGCCTCGACGCGGCCCGTGCGGTTGAGCGCGCCCTCGACCTCGGCGAGTTCGGCGTCGAGCGCGTCGTCGTCGGCCGTGCGCGCGGCTCCGGCCAGCTCACCGCGGAGCCTGCGGACCGCCGTGAGCAGCTCGGCGTACTCCGCCTTGGCCACCACCGTCGTGAAGTTGGTGGACTCCGCCTTGCCGTGCTCGCCGAAGGCCAGCGAACCCCCGCTGACCGAGCCGATGCTGACGTTCGCGCCGCCGCCGGTCTTCTCGTCCTCGCTCATGCCTTCCCCAGCCCCTCACTCATGACGTTCCCTCACACCGCTGTCTTGTCCGTGTGCGTCGCCTGGCCGTGGGTGCCCGTGGCGAGCGCGCCGCCGGACATCTCCTTGATGTAGACGCCGCTGTTGTTGATCTGCGTGATGTGCTGCTCCAGGCGGTCCGTGCGGTAGCCGCTGGCCCGCAGGGCGTCGCGGACGCCTTCGCCGATGCGGTCCTGGAGCGTGCGGGTGTACCGGGCGACGTCCATCTCCTGGAACAGGGAAAGATCGTCGGTGGCGGCGAGCTGGCGCAGCGAGACCAGGGGCGCGTCCGGCGGCGCCGAGGGCGCGGGCAGCAGCCGGGCGCCGAGGGCGCGCAGCAGCCGGAGGGCCCTCGGCAGCGGCCCGGCGGGCTTCGCGTGTCCCCCGGCGGACTTCGCGGGCTCCTCGGGCTCCGCCGTGAGCCACAGCCGCAGCGAAGGGAGCAGCGACGGCAGCGCGCGCAGGGCGTCGATGCCGATCGCGACGCCGTAGGCGGGCCCGTCCACGCAGGCGCGCAGGGCGTCGCGCACGGGGCCCTCCGGTTCGCTCGCGGCGACCGCGTCGACCCGGCGGAACTCGGGCAGGACGGGGCCGAGCACGTGCGGCACCACTTCGAGGACCAGCATCCCGCCCTGGGTGTGCACCCGGACCAGGAGGGAGACGACGACCTGCTCGTTCCAGGCGCCGACCCGGATGCGCAGGAAGTGCCGCCGGGCCTCCCCGCCCTCGCCGACCGCCTCCAGGATGTGCCGCCGCGCCTCGTCGGCGTCGTACACCAGGGCGGTCTTGCCGTCCTGCCCGGTGTACAGCTCCTCGTCGCGGCCCGCTCCGGCCGGGAGGTAGACGAACTCCTCGATCTCCAGGTCCCGCAGGCGGTCCCTGCTGGTCGCGCCCGCGGACTGGCGCAGGGCCCGGAGCCGCGGGTCGATCATGTCGATGACCTCGCGCGCGGTCAGCGGCCGCCCGCCTTGTGACGGCACGCCGTCGCCCCCGGCGCGGGTCAGTTCGAGGACGACCGACCAGGGCTTGCGGGGCGTTCCGGCGCCGACGAAGGGGCGGTTGGCGTCGTACAGGGTCAGCGGGGTGTCCTGCTCGCGGCGGACGCACGCGGCGATGCGCTCATAGCGGGCGGGCAGGGACGGCTGCCCGGTCTCGGCGAAGACCTGCCGGGACAGCTGCTCGCGCAGGACGCGCTTGCCGCGGAACCGGTGGCGCCAGACGACGACCGCGAGCAGCAGCGGGAAGATCACCGGGTACGGCGTGTCCTTGACGCCGGTGAACGCGGCGAACCAGTACACGAAGGCGAAGAGGCGGGCGTTGAACGTCACCAGCCAGCCGAAGCGGGCGCGCAGCCAGGCGAGGACGGCGGGAAGGCGCACCGGCCGCAGCGGCGCCCCCACGCCCGTGTCCCGGCCGGAGACGACCCGGCCGCACCACAGGAGCACGCTGACCGCCGCGTACAGCGGCGCCCAGCCGCCGGGCACCAGGCCGCCCGCGTCGGCCTCGACGCCGCCGAAGTCCTCGCCGTTGAGGGCGAGCATGACGGTGTCCCAGAAGGAGAGGTCGGTCTCGCCGCCGGAGCTGTCCGCCAGGTTGTCCCACGCGACGACCGCGTCCGTGGCCAGGAACCCGGCCCAGACGGCGAGCAGCAGCAGCGCGGTGACGATCTCCTCGCGCCGGGCGCGCAGCGCGTGCGCGAGCACCGGGAGGACGTCCGCGCCGAGCGGCGGCGCGACCGGGCGTTCGGCGTGGCCGATGAGTTCGCCGATGACTCGTCTGCGGAAGTCGGCGTTCTCGCGCGCCCCGGCGCTCAGCAGCCGGGTCGCCTCGGTGTGCGCGTACCGCCCCGCGGGCGGTGTCTCCTGCATCTCCCGGCACCCCCGATGCCACGTTCAACTCCGATTGCCCTCAACGGCGTTGGAACCGTATCGGGCGCGCGGGCGCGGGGTGGGGGGAATGGACGGATGTCCCTCGAACTGACGAGACACGAACCGCCCCCGGTGCCGCGTGGGACAGCGGCGCCGGGGGCGGCGGGTGACACGGCCGCGAGGCCGGTCAGATGTCGATCAGACGTGGATCAGAGGAGGCCGAGGGCGCGGACGGCGTCGCGCTCCTCCGCGAGCTCCTTGACGGAGGCGTCGATGCGGGCGCGGGAGAACTCGTTGATCTCCAGGCCCTGGACGATCTCGTACTTGCCGTCCTTGGTGGTGACGGGGAAGGAGGAGATCAGGCCCTCCGGGACGCCGTAGGAGCCGTCCGACGGGATGCCCATGGACGTCCAGTCGCCGGCGGCCGTGCCGTTGACCCACGTGTGCACGTGGTCGATGGCGGCGTTGGCGGCCGAGGCGGCCGAGGACGCGCCACGGGCCTCGATGATCGCGGCGCCGCGCTTGGCGACGGTCGGGATGAAGGTGTCGGCCAGCCACTGCTCGTCGTTGACGACCTCGGCGGCGTTCTTGCCCGCGATCTCCGCGTGGAAGACGTCCGGGTACTGGGTCGCCGAGTGGTTGCCCCAGATCGTGAGCTTCTTGATCTCGGAGACCGTGGTGCCGGTCTTCTTCGCCAGCTGCGAGATCGCGCGGTTGTGGTCGAGGCGGGTCATCGCGGTGAAGCGCTCGGCCGGTACGTCCGGGGCGGCGGCCTGCGCGATGAGCGCGTTGGTGTTGGCCGGGTTGCCGACGACGAGGACCTTCACGTCGTCCGCGGCGTGGTCGTTGATGGCCTTGCCCTGGGGCTTGAAGATGCCGCCGTTGGCCTCCAGGAGGTCACCGCGCTCCATGCCCTTGGTGCGCGGCCGTGCGCCGACGAGCAGCGCGACGTTGGCACCGTCGAAGGCCACGTTCGGGTCGTCGCTGATCTCGATCGAGTTCAGCAGCGGGAAGGCGCAGTCGTCGAGCTCCATCGCGGTGCCCTCGGCGGCCTTCAGCGCCGGAGTGATCTCCAGCAGGCGCAGGTTGACCGGAACGTCCGCGCCGAGCAGGTGGCCGGAGGCGATGCGGAACAGCAGCGCGTAGCCGATCTGGCCGGCCGCGCCGGTGACGGTGACATTCACGGGAGTGCGGGTCATGGCGATCTCCGTAAGACAGCTGGCGGTGGGGGTCCCTGCCCCATGTGCTGGATCCCCGCCGACGCCCCTTCGATCGCCTCTCGATGATCGATCTCTTGGCATCAAGAGAGATCCGCGGTCAGGCTATCGCGCCGTTTCTCACCGGGGGCACCAGGGCGGTGTGGCTCACCCCACAAGTCCTGGCCCCTGGGCCTTGACCCGCCCGCCAGGGGTGGCGGCCGCCACCTCGGGAGAGGGTGATGTGGCGGCCGCCTGTGGGGGTGTGACCACTCCCGTGGGGGTACGGTGCGCCTGCCCCCGTCAGCCCGCCTCATGCGCCCCGCCCCCGGCGAAGTTCCCCGCCACCCGGCCCGCGCCCCGGGGCTTCGCCGCGGGCTTTCCCACCCACCCGCCCGTTCACCCCACGGCTCCGCAACGCCACCCTCACCCGCACCGCCAGCCGCCCCCGCCGCGGAACGGAAGCCGCCTCCCACCCGCACCCGCCCACCGGCTGTGGGCAATCGTCCCGCACGGCGGGACGGGTGGGCACAGCCCCAAAGCCGCCGGGCACCCCGCAACGCCAAGGGCCCCCGGCACCCCGGGCACCCCGCAAGCCAGCGGCAGCTACTTCGTGCAGGTGCGCGTGCCGGACGCCAGCGTCGCGCAGGCCTTGGCCTGGGCCCCGGACTTCACGGCCACCATGGGCGTGTACGCGTCGGCGTCCGCGTCCACCGTGCCGTTCTGCCGGGCCCGGCCCCCCTGGATCTGCACCTTGTCCCCGGGCTTCGCCTGGGTGATCCGCGCCCACGCGGCCCCGCAGGTCTTGCTGTAGCGCACCTCGACGAGCGTCTTCGGGCCGACGGTCACCCGCGCCGTGGTCCGCGCGAACTCGCCGCCGCAGCCCATGTTCTCGGGGTCCTTGCCGGTGCACTGCGCGCCGCTGCACTCGACGCCCGCGGGCAGGTCCGCCGTGGAGGTGGTGGGCGCGACGGACGGGCCCGCCTTCTTGCCGTCGTCGTCCTTGCCGACACCGGTGAGGAACACGGCCGCCGCGATGACGACCAGCGCGCCGACGACGCCCGCGAGGAACATCGTCAGCTTGCGCTTGCGCCGCTGCCCGTCGGGCGACTTCCCGTCGGGGCCGACCGCCGGGGCCGAGGGCCGCGGCGCCGTCGGGGCCCCGCCGCCGTACGACGTCGCGGCGGAGGCACGGGCGGACGCCGCCGCCGTCGGGGGCGTCGCCGAGGCGTCGTACGAGGCCGAGGCCGAGGACAAGGAGGACAGTGAGGACGGGTACGGGGACGAACCCTCGGGCGAACCAGCCGGGGCGGCCGGGCTTGCCGGGCCGGACGGCGTGGTCGGCGATGCCACCGCACCCGCACCCGAGGCCGCCCCCGGCCCCGCGTACGACTCCGGCCTGGTCCTGGCGGCGCCCCCGGCCGCCTGCGCGCCGTAGCGCACGCCGTCCTGGCGCGGCGGCACCGTCGGGGACACCCCGGCGGGGCCCGCGACGCCGGTCACGGCGCCGACGCCGCCGCGCGGCCTGCCCGTACCCGAACCGCTCTTGTCGCCGCTCTTCTCCCGGCTCTTCTCCCTGCTCTTCTCGCGGCCCTTGTCCTTGGCCGGGGCCGACGTGCCGAGCTCGCCGAGGGCCGCGCGGGCCTGGGAGATGCGAATGGCCTGCATGGTCATGTCGTGCCGCATCTCGGAGCGGCTCCAGGCGCGCTCCGCCAGCTCCCACATGGTGACGAGGTGCACCGCGGGCGTACTGGTCACTTCGGCGAGGGCGACGATCGCGCCCTTGGGGGCGAGCAGCCGCCCGTTCAGATAGCGCTCCCACGACGTCTTGCTGTAGCCGGTGCGGTCGGCCACCGCCGCGATGCTGAGCCCGCTGCGGTCGACGAGTCTGCGCAGCTGGCTCGCGAACTCCCTGACCTGTGGGTCGAGGTCGTCCGGTAGCGCTTTCCAACGAGGCATCGCTCCCCCAATCCCCCCGTGCGTGCTTGATCCCCCACGCATCGTGCCGCCTGGCCCGTGACCCGCACAGCCCCCGAACGCTCCGGTTCTGGCACTACCCAGAGAGATGCGTCGAGCCAGGATGACAGTTCCCGGATTGGGGGCGCACGGGAGCATTTGGGCCAGATGTGCCCCGTCGCACGCTCCGCGGTCCACGCACAGTGTCCCACCGACATCGCACTCCACGATGCGGAACCCCGGCTCCCGCACCCGGACACCCAAGAACCGTCCTGGTTGTAGGGGTTGACACTGAAATGCGCCTCTCCGGTGCCGTGTTATCGAACACGGCGCCCCAGGAGCCGAAAACAGACCTTTCAGGGGGATTGCCGCCCGCGCCCGCGCCCCAGCGCGGAACGGCGTCCGCACCCCGTCGCGCAGCCGTAGCGCCCCCGGCACACCGTTGCGGAATGGTCACTTCCATGCCACAGGGAACAGGCGGCCCTTGAAGCGGACATGGCGCGTCCATGACGCTTGAGTCACACGGAGAGCGCACGACCGACTCCGGAAAGACGGCGGCGCCCGTCCTCCCACGGGGGAGAGGACGGGCGCCGTCTCACGTGTGTGACCTGCGGACATCAGCCGGAGAAGCACTCCTTGCCCGCGCCGTCCACGAGGGTCACGCAGACTCTCGCGCCCCGGACGCCGCCGCCCGCGCCGCCCTTGAGGGCCGTCATCCGGGTGGCCAGATACCGCCGGGTGTCGCCCGCCGTCGCGGCCCGCAGCCGCTTCGGCGCGGCCCCCGGCACCGTGAGCTCCACGCGGTCGCCGGGCAGCAGCCCCTTCGCCCGCACCCACACGGCCGCGCACGCCGTGCCGTGGCGCAGCTCGACCCGGCGCGAGGGCGCGAGGGACCGGGTGGCGACCGACGTCACCTGCCCCGGGCCGCCGCAGCCCATCGCCTTGGGCTCCTTGCCCTCGCAGGCGGCGCCCACGCAGCGCGGCTCGTAGGGCCCGGCCGCGCTCGCGGGGCGGCGCGGGCTCGCGTCGCCGCCGTCCGCGACCGCGAGCCCCGCGACCGTGCCGCCCGCCAGCACGACGGCGGCCACGAGCCCGGCCACCGCCCAGCGCCGCCCGGACCGGGCCGCCCCGGCGCCCTCGGCCGTGTCGTGCGCCGTGTCGTGCGCTGTGCCGTGCGCTGTGCCGTGCACCGTGTCGTGCGCCGATCCCCCGGGCCCGTCCGCCGCCGCGCCGTCGGCCCCGGCGGCCGCCCCCACGGCCGCCCCGGCCCCGTCCCGCGGCCGTGCCGAGCGGCCGCTCCACGCCGCGTCCGCCAGCTCCCACAGCGCGAGGAGCCGCCCCGGCGGCTCCTCGGCCAGCGCGCACAGGGCGAGCACGGCCTTCCTTGGCACGGGCTTCTTGCCGTTGAGGTACCGCTCCCAGGACGACTTGCTGTACGCGGTGCGCCTGCCGAGGGCCACGAGGCTCAGGCCGGTGCGCTCGCGCAACTCCCGCAGCGCCCCGGCCAGCCGCAGACACGCGGGAGGCGCGAGGGCGGGCCCGTCCCCGCGCCGGTCCCTTCGCTCCTCCCGCACTCTCACTTCCGCAGCTCTCCCCAGGTGTCGGGCCCGACGATCCCGTCGTCCACCAGGCCGCGCGCCCGCTGGAACTCCTTCACCGCCGCCTTGGTGCCGTCGCCGTACGCCCCGTCGACGTCCCCGGCGCCGAAGCCGTGCCGCTTCAGGAGGCACTGCGCCTCGACGGCCTCCCAGCCGCTGGACCCCCGGTCCAGGATCGCGGTCCGGCTCATGCTGTACCCGGCGTACCGCGCGCCGTCGGCACGCCCGTCCTCGCACGCGTACGTACGCCCCTCCTCGTACGCGTACACACCACGGCCCTCGTCGCCCCGGTCCCCCGAGAACGCCTGCCCGGCGAACAGGCCGCCCGTGAAGGCGGCGGCCACGGCGAGCCCCAGGGCCGTCAGCGCGGGGCGCAGCCGCACCGTGCGGGGCGCGGGCCGCACGACGGGCGCCGCGGCGGGCGCGGCCGCGCCCGGTGCGGTCGCCGCGCTCTCACGTGTCACCGGCGAGGACGACGGCCCCTCGGCGGCGCGCTCCGGCACCTCGTCCTCGACCCCGTCCGCCACCCGGGAGACCTCGTGCAGCACGAGGAGCCGGGTCGGGTCCGCGCCGCACACCTGGGCCAACTCCTCGACGGCGGCGCGCGGAACGGGCTTCTTGCCGTTCAGATAGCGCTCCCACGAGGAGCGGCTGTACGAGGTCCTGGCCCCGAGCGAGGCCAGGCTGAGCCCGCTGTGGTCCTTCATCCTCCGCAGCTGCACGAGGAGTTGGCGCTCCTGCTCCTCCAGGTGCGCGGGCAGTTCTTTCCAACGCGGCATCTTCCCACCCCAGTCGCGCACAAGTCCCCCGGGCGCGTGGCCCCTTGTGCTTCGAAAGATGCCGGATGCACCCATTCCGGTTCCCTCCGGCCGGTCCCGCACGCGTGAAATGGCCATCCCCCGGCGCCTCCCACGTCCCACTCCCGCGCCCACGGCCGCAGAATCCGCGCAGGTCAGTGCATGGGACGTCCCACAGCCGCCCACCACGCCCCGTCGCTGTGGAGCGAGACCGATTCGGCTCGGCACAGTCGATGGCGCACCACCACGGAACACCGCATCCACCACGGAACACCGCATTCACGGCGGTACGCCGCATCCACGGGGGGAATCACTCCATGCCCAAAGGCACACGCGTCCACATGAACACCATCGACACCCACGACACCGGCTGGGGCAGGGCGGCCGCGCGCGCCCGGTCCTACGCCAGGGGAGCCGCCGTCGGCCTCGCGGTCACGGCCGTCCTCGGCGGCGGGCTCGCCCTCGCCCCGGAAGCGGCCGCGGCACCCACCGCGGCCGCCGGGAACCGGACCGCCGAGGCGTCCGCGGCCGCCGCGCAGGGCACGGCGCCCGCCTGCGTCCAGCGGTCGGTGCGCGGCCGCTCGGCCACCGTGAACAACCGCTGCGGGCGCCTCATGCGCGTCAAGATCGTCGTCAAGCACGGTCCCGACTCCCGCTGTTACGCCCTCAAGCACCGGGCGTGGGCCCGCTACAGCTGGCCCTTCGGCTCCTACGACAAGACCGTGACCTGCTGAGAGACAGCCACGGATGAACGAGGGACCCGGGCGCCCCGGGGACGGGCTCTCACAGGCCCGAGGCGCCCGGTGTCACCAGGCCCGATTCATAGGCGATCACCACGGCCTGGGCCCTGGTGTCCAGGTTCAGCTTGTTCATCGTGCGGTTCAGATGCGTCTTCACCGTCGCCTCGCTGATGTAGAGGCGGTCGGCGATCTCCGCGTTGGACAGGCCGCGCGCGATCAGCTTGAGGACCTCCACCTCGCGGCCGGTGAGCGCCGCGAGGTCGGGCGGCGCCTCGACGCCCTCGGGGACGACCCCCGAACGCACCGCGAACGCCTCCACCAGACGGCGCGTGACGCTCGGCGCGAACAGCGCGTCCCCGCTGCCCACCGCCGCCACCGCGGCGAGGAGGCGCTCGGGCCCGGAGTCCTTCAGGAGGAACCCGGCCGCGCCCGCGCGCAGCGCCCCGTACACGTACTCATCGAGGTCGAACGTGGTCAGGACGAGCACGCGCGGCGGCGGTTCGGAGGCGGCCGCGAGGATGCGCTCGGTGGCCGTGATGCCGTTCATGCCGGGCATGCGGATGTCCATGAGGATCACGTCGGGCCGGGTCCGCGCGGCGAGTTCCACGGCCTCCGCGCCGTCGCCCGCCTCCCCCACCACCTCGATGCCGGGCGCGGCCCGCAGCACGCCGGCGAGCCCAGCGCGGATGAGGAACTGGTCGTCCACGACGAGGACCCTGATGCGTGCTGTCATGCGGTGGCATCGTCTCCCGGCGGCGAGGCCCGCGCCGACGTGGGCAGAGTCAGCCTGACGGCGAACCCACCCACACTGCGCGGCCCGATGCTGATCGTCCCGCCGTAGAGCTTGGCCCGCTCCCGCATGCCAATCAAGCCATGCCCGCTGCTCCGTCCCGCTCTGTCCGGTATCACCCCCTCCCCGTCGTCCGTGACGGACACCTCGATGTGGTCGCGGTGGTAGTTCAGCTCCACCACGGCGCTCGCCCGCCGGGCGTGTTTGAGTACGTTGGTGAGGGCCTCCTGGACCACTCGGTACGCGCACAGTTCGACACCGGGGGCGATCGGCCGCGCCGTTCCCGTCACCCGGAACTCGACGGGGACGCCGCCCGCCCGCACCCGCTCGGCCATCTCCTCGATGCGGGCGAGGCCCGGCATCGGCGCGTCCGGCACCAGTCCTTCGGCCTCCTGGTCCCGCAGCACCCGCAGCATGCGCCGCATCTCCTCAAGGGCCTCGGCGCTGGTGCCGGATATGGTGCCGAGCGCGGCGCGCGCGGTCTTCGCGTCGGAGTCGAAGACGAACTTCGCGAGGCCCGCCTGCACGGAGATCACCGACATGTGGTGGGCGACCACGTCGTGCAACTCGCGCGCGATGCGCCCGCGTTCCTCGAGCACCGCCCGGTGGGCCTTCTCCTGCTGCTCGGCGCGCGTCTTGCGGGCCAGTTCTGCGGAGCGGCGCGCGAGGTAACCCATGCGCCACACCAGGGCGTTGAAGCAGATCGCCTGGACGGTGATGGTGGGGATGGTGTCCGGGTAGTCACTGACCACACCGCCGAAGATCCAGACGGCCACGAGCACACACGCGCAGTACCCGGACGTCCGTATGGAACGCTGGACCGCGACCGTGTAGAGACACACCATCGGGCCGACGGACGTCACCACGGGCCAGTAGCCGTAGGCCATGTACACGGCCCAGATGCCGTACGTCGACAGACAGACGGCGACCGGCGCCTTCGAGCGCGCGAGGGTCGGCAGGATCACGAGGGCGACGAGGGTGTAGCCGCGGAGGTCGAGCGCGGGCCAGCCGAGTTTCTCCGCCTGGTGTCCGGTCAACGCCACGTTGGCCGCTTGCCCCAGGACGAGCAGCACATCGACGGTGAACGGGCGGAGACGCATCGCCGCAGCGTAACGCGCGTACCGACGAGTAAACATCAACCCTTCGCCGTACCACGCTGGTTGCAGTCCGGACACGCCTACTCCCAGGGCAGTACACGAACGTCAACCCGGCACGGGACGACGGGGGGTACCCACCGCGCGTAGTTTCTTGGCTCAGCACCACCACCCGCGCCGCCCCACCAACGGCGCGCACGGGGGAAGGGGACGCGGGCTCGATGAACGGGGGTTTGCACGGGGGTTCGGGCCCGCTCCCAGCCGTCGCGGCGACGCGGCGGCACACCAGAGACCACTGAGGTCGTGGCCTCGTGCGGGGGCGCGCGGGGGAAACGGGCACACGGCCGCCAGAGCACCACCTGCCCCATGGCCGACGGCCCGTACTCTCCTGGCGAGTACGGGCCGTCGGTGTGTCCGGGCCCCGGGCGTCCGGGGCCGCGGACAGCTACTGCGTGATCAGCTACCGCATGGCCAGCTGCCGCGCGGTCAGCTGCTGATCGTGAAGTGCAGCGTGTCGTCCAGGAACGGGATCACCAGCCACGGCTTGGGCTGCGCCATCATCGCGAGCAGCACGATGGCCAGGCCGAGGACCCCGTACGTCACCATGTCGGTGAACCGCGAGCGCACCGCGAGCATGCCGACGCTCGGCAGCGTCCAGCGCATCACGGCCCCCGCGAGCAGCCCGAGCCCGACCAGTATCGTCCCCACCCGGAAGACGTCGAACGCGGTCAGGAGCAGCCCGAAGGCGACCACCGACACGACGGCGAGCAGCGGCCACTGCCGCGCGGGCGCGGGCGCGTCCCCCGGCGCGGCACGGCCGCCGCCCTCGGGCCGCGCGGTGTCCCGCGTGAACAGGGGGAAGCGCCGGGAGGTCTTGCGGGGCGCGCCGTCGGGTCCCGGCGCGCTCACGGCGCCCTTGGCGGTGGGCTCATCCCGTTCCGTGGGCTCCGTGGGCCCGTTGGGCTGCCCCGACTGCCCCGGCTCCTCCGGCTGCTCCGTCCGGGCCGCGGCTCCCGGCCGCTCGGTCCCGTCCTTGGCGTCAGCACTCATGGCGGCCACTCCCGGCTCAGGCCGCGGCACCGCGCTCGGCGGCCTCGACCACGTTCACCAGGAGCTGGGCGCGCGTCATCGGGCCCACGCCGCCCGGGTTGGGCGAGAGCCATCCGGCGACCTCGGCCACGCCGGGGTGCACATCGCCGAGGATCTTCCCGCTCTCGTCGCGCGAGACGCCGACGTCGAGCACGGCGGCGCCCGGCTTCACGTCCTCCGGCTTGACCAGGTGCGGCACGCCCGCGGCGGCCACGATGATGTCGGCGCGGCGCAGGTGCGCGGAGAGGTCACGGGTGCCGGTGTGGCACTGCGTGACCGTGGCGTTCTCCGACTTGCGGGTCAGGAGCAGCGGCATGGGGCGCCCGATGGTGACGCCGCGGCCGATGACCACGACCTCGGCGCCCTTGATCTCCACGTCGTGCTGCCGCAGCAGCCGGATGATCCCGTACGGGGTGCAGGGCAGCGGCGCGGGCTCGTTCAGGACGAGGCGGCCCAGGTTCGTGGGGTGCAGGCCGTCGGCGTCCTTGGCCGGGTCCATCAGCTCCAGGACGCGGTTCTCGTCGATGCCCTTGGGCAGCGGCAGCTGCACGATGTAGCCGGTGCAGGCCGGGTCCTCGTTCAGCTCCCGCACGACCGCCTCGATCTCCTCCTGGGAGGCGGTCGCGGGCAGTTCGCGCTGGATGGAGGCGATGCCGACCTGCGCGCAGTCGCGGTGCTTGCCCGCGACGTACTTCTGGCTGCCCGGGTCGTCGCCGACCAGGACTGTGCCGAGGCCGGGCGTGACGCCCTTTTCCTTCAGGGCCGCCACGCGGGCGGTCAGTTCGGACTTGATCGCTGCTGCGGTGGCCTTGCCATCGAGAATCTGGGCGGTCATGGCCCCATCCTCCCGGATGAGCACGCCCGGGCACCAATCCGGTGGGGCTCCCGCGCACCCGTGTGCTGCCTGGTGATTGCACTCGCACAACGTTTAGGGGCGCAACTGGACAAACACGGCGGCGCTACAGAACGATGCATCCTCAGTGCCGCGGCCGGTGTCGGGGGGACCGACGCTCCTGGTGAACGTTTCCTCCGCGCGTGCCGCGCCGTCCCCGCACGCGTTCCCCACGGAGGAATCCCCACCATGAGCAACCCCTACGGGCCCCCGCCCCAAGACCCCAACCAGCCCCCGCCGGGCCACGGCCCCGGGTACGGCTACCCCCAGCAGGCCCCCCAGGGCGTCCCGCCGCAGCAGGGCGGCTATCCGGGTCAGGGCTACGCCCCGTACCCGCAGCAGGCCCAGCAGCCGTACGGCGCCTATCCCCAGCAGCCCGGCGGTTACGGCTACCCGGGCGGGATGGGCCCGACCGTGGCCTCGATGGGGCGCCGCTTCGGGGCCCGCGTCATCGACGGGGTCGCGTTCGCCATCATCCTCGCGCTGCTCACCGCCGGCGGTGCCGTCAGCGCGTTCAACAAGGCGAAGGACTGCGAGCCCGGCACCGCCAACTACGACAGCTGCATCGAAGACGCGTCCTCCGACCTCGCCGCCAAGATCGGCGCCGTCGTCGTCGTCATCGGCGTCGTCGGCCTGGTGTACGAGTGGCTGATGACCGCCCTGGCCGGCGGCACGCTCGGCAAGCTCGCCGTCGGCATCCGCGTCGTCGACGCGGAGACCGGCAGGAACCCGGGGGTCGGGGCCGCGTTCCTCCGCTACATCATCCCGCTCGTGGGCTCCCTGGCCTGCGGCATCGGCCAGTTCCTCGTCTATCTGTCCCCGTTCTGGGACAAGTCGGGGCGCCAGCAGGGCTGGCACGACAAGGTCGCCAAGACGATGGTCATCCAGCGGTCCAACAACTGACCGGCCACGGCACGCGACGGCGCGGGCGCCGCACCCGACAGGGGTGCGGCGCCCGCGCCGTATCCGGACCGCCCAGCGGCCGTATCCGTACCGCTGGAAGACGTACCGCTGGAAGACGTACTGCCGGAAGACGTACTGCCGGAAGACGTACCGCTCAGTGGAAGAAGTGCCGCGTCCCCGTGAAGTACATCGTCACGCCCGCCTTCTTCGCGGCCTCGACCACCAGCTCGTCGCGGACCGAACCGCCGGGCTGCACCACGGCCTTGACGCCCGCGGCGGTCAGGACCTCCAGGCCGTCGGGGAAGGGGAAGAACGCGTCGGACGCGGCGTACGCGCCCCGGGCCCGCTCCTCGCCCGCCCGCTCGACGGCGAGCTTCGCGGAGTCGACGCGGTTGACCTGGCCCATGCCGACGCCGACGGACGCGCCGTCCTTGGCAAGCAGGATCGCGTTGGACTTCACCGCGCGGCAGGCCCGCCAGGCGAAGGCGAGTTCGGCCAGCTCGCCCGGGGACAGCGCGTCACCGGTCGCGAGGGTCCAGCTGGAGGGGTGGTCGCCGTCGGCCTGGAGGCGGTCGGTGACCTGGAGCAGCGCGCCGCCGTCGATCGGCTTGACCTCGACGGGCGCGGACGGCGCCTGCGGGGCGCGCAGGACCCGGATGTTCTTCTTCTTGGTGAGCGCCTCGAGCGCGCCGTCCTCGTAGTCGGGCGCGACGATGACCTCGGTGAAGATGTCGGCGACCTGCTCGGCCATCTCCTTGGTGACCGGGCGGTTGACGGCGATGACGCCGCCGAACGCGGACAGCGGGTCACAGGCGTGCGCCTTGCGGTGCGCCTCGGCGACGTTGCCGCCGATCGCGATGCCGCACGGGTTGGCGTGCTTGATGATCGCCACGCACGGGTCGTCGTGGTCGTACGCGGCACGGCGGGCGGCGTCCGTGTCCGTGTAGTTGTTGTACGACATCTCCTTGCCGTGCAGCTGCTCGGCCTCGGCCAGGCCGCCGCGGCCGTCCGTGTAGAGGGCGGCCTTCTGGTGCGGGTTCTCGCCGTAGCGGAGCTGGTTCTTCAGGTCGAAGGCGGCGCCGATGAAGGCCGGGAAGCGCTCGTCGGCTCCGGACTCCGTCTCCAGGAACCAGTTGGCGACCGCGATGTCGTACGCGGCGGTGTGCTGGAACGCTTCGGCGGCGAGCGCACGGCGTGCCGCGAAGCCGAAGCCGCCGGTGCGGACGGCGGCGAGGACGTCGGCGTACCGGGACGGGCTCGTCACGACCGCGACCGACGGGTGGTTCTTGGCGGCGGCGCGGACCATCGAGGGGCCGCCGATGTCGATCTGCTCGACGCACTCGTCGACGCTCGCGCCGGAGGCGACGGTCTCGCGGAACGGGTAGAGGTTCACCACGACCAGGCCGAACGGCTCGACGCCGAGCTCCAGGAGCTGCTTGCGGTGCGCCTCAAGGCGCAGGTCCGCGAGGATGCCCGCGTGCACGCGCGGGTGCAGCGTCTTGACGCGGCCGTCCAGGCACTCGGGGAAGCCGGTCAGCTCCTCGACCTTGGTGACGGGGACGCCCGCGGCGGCGATCCGCGCGGCGGTGGAACCGGTCGACACCAGCTCCACCCCGGCCTCGTGCAGGCCGCGCGCCAGGTCCTCCAGGCCGGTCTTGTCGTACACGCTGATCAGCGCGCGGCGGACGGGCCGCTGATCGGCTCCGCTCTGGGGTGTCTGGGTCGTCGTACCTTCGGCGGTCACGGGATAACTACCTTTCGTCCCTCGATGCTGTAGCCGTCGCGGGCGAGGCGTCCCACGACGTCGACGAGCAGGCTTCGCTCGATGTCCTTGATGCGCTCGTGCAGCGCGCTCTCGTCGTCCTCGGCCCTGACCTCCACCACGCCCTGCGCGATGATCGGGCCGGTGTCGACGCCGTCGTCGACGAAGTGGACGGTGCACCCGGTGACCTTCGCGCCGTACGCGAGCGCGTCGCGGACGCCGTGGGCCCCGGGAAAACTGGGCAGCAGCGCGGGGTGGGTGTTGACGGTGCGCCCGCCGAACCGCGCGAGGAACTCCTTGCCGACGATCTTCATGAAACCGGCGGAGACGACCAGGTCCGGCGCGTAGGCGGCCGTCGCCTCGGCGAGCGCCGCGTCCCACTCCGCCCGCGTCCCGTGGTCCTTCACCCGGCACACGAACGTCGGCAGGCCCGCGCGCTCGGCGCGCTCCAGGCCCGCGATGCCGGTGCGGTCGGCGCCGACCGCCACGATCTCCGCGCCGTAGGCGTCGGGGCCGTGCTCGGCGATAGCGTCGAGCAATGCCTGCAAATTCGTGCCTGATCCGGAGACCAGCACGACGAGGCGCTTGGCCTTGGCCACGACGGGGCCCTTTCTCGGGAGTGCTCTTTGTATGGTCGTACGAAGGCTTCGCGTCCCCCGATACGGGGAACTCTACGAAGCGGCCGACCGTCAGCAACGATACCGGCACACCAGACGGCCCCTCACGGGACGGGGGCGCGCCCGGAAGGTAGCGTCTGTGGGGGCAGACGCCCGAACGCCGAGTCGCCAAGCTTCATCGCCGAGTTGCCCTGCTCCGCAGAGCCGGGCCGCCACGCTCGACCAAGGCTCTGAACAAGGGCTTTACACAAGGGGAAGACGCACACCTGATGCCGGACCGCAGCCTCCGCCTCTCGCCACCCTTCGCAGCCGCGCACGGCCTGCCCCACGAAGGGCGCCACGGCTCGACACCCGGTCCGGGTTCGGTGCTGCTCCGGGAAGGGCGGCCGGGGGCGGCGTCGTCTTCGTCTTCGTCATCCTCGGCGTCTTCGGCGCCCGAGGACTCGGAGGGCGGGCAGGGCTCGCCCGCGGCGCCGGGTGCCAAGGAGGACAACCCCTTCGCGCCGCCGCCCGAGAACGCGCCGGAGCAGCCGTGGCAGCCGCGGCGGCCCGCGCACGGGCCGGGCTCCGGCTCTGGCTCCGGCTCCGGCGATCAGGGCGGCAACGGCTCGGACGGCGGCCAGGGCGGCTCCCCCTGGGGCAGCCAGTGGAGCGACCAGCAGCCCGGCCGCTCCCAGGGCGGCTTCGGCGACCGGCCTCGCGGCCAGGGCCAGGGCCAAGGCCAGGACGGGCCCGGTGGCTCCGGCGGCCAGGGCGGCCTGCGCTGGGACCCCACCGACCCGGCCCAGCGCCGGGCGCGCTACGCGCTGCTCTCCGGCATGTGGGCGTTCTTCTTCGCGCTCTTCGGCTGGGACTACGTCGCGCTGCTGCTCGGCGCGCTCGGGGCGTACTGGGGCATCAGCGCGCTGCGGGCCAAGCCCCGGCGGCCGGACCCGGCAACGCCGGAGGCGCGCCCCGCGGGCAGCTCCCGGCCCCAGACCACGGCGGCGATCAGCGGCCTGGTGACGGCGTCGCTCGCGCTGGTCATGGTGCTCGCGACGTTCGGGGCGCAGCTGGTCTACCAGGACTACTACACGTGCCGTGACGACGCGCTGACCGGGGAGTCGCGGCAGGCCTGCGACGACCTCCTGCCGAAGCAGCTGCGGCCGCTCCTGACCGACCGCGACTAGCCGGGCGCTCGCCCTCGCGGTGCGCCCCAGGCCCGCCCCTTCCCGCTCCGGGTGCTGGCCGCCCCCGTCCCCCCGCTCAAAACCATTGGCGCTTCGCGCCTCGTCCTCAAACGCCGGACGGGCTGAATCTCCGCGCTGCGCGCTTGCCCTCGCCCACCGGACGGGCGGGCCGGCGGCCGCCCTTTTCACCCCCGCGCTGTGGGCAGCTGGTCCGCCCAGAGGGCGGAACGGGTGGGCACAGCCCGAAGCCGCCGGGGGCGCGTTAGTCCTGGGGGTCCCCCGGGGGCGGCAGGAAGTCGTACGGCTCGAACAGGGGGATCGGAGGCGGGGGCGGGGGTGACGCCTCCGGGGGCGGGGGCGGTGTGGGGGCGGGGCGGCGGTGCCACCGTGGTGCGTGTGCCGCCCACAGTCGGCGCGGCCACCAGGGCCGGGGCGCCCGCGGCTCGCGGAGGCGCCAGGCCCGTACCGCCAGGGCGAGCGGGACGCCCACCGCCGCCGTCCATCCCACCGCCGCCACCCCGGTGAGCCACCACACGGGCCCGAACTCCGCGAGCACCCCGACGCCGAGCGCACCCCCGGCCGCCCCCGCGAGCCCCGCGCACGCGACCCCGCAGGCCAGCGCCGCCCCGACGGCCACCAGGGCGGTACGGCCCGCCGTCCACGCCGCGTCCCGGTCGCCCGCGGCGCACGCGGCCGCCGTGAACCAGCCGACCGCGCCCCCGGCCGCCACCGGCACCGCCGCCACCGCCCAGGTGAGGGGCGAGCCAGGACCGGCCCCCGGCACCGCGGCGAGCAGCGGGAACACCGGGAGCAGCGGCGCGTCCCCGGCCCCGAGCGGCCCCACCACCGTGCCGGTGCCGAGCGCGAACCCGGGCCCGAGCCCGTACGCCGCACCCCACACCGCCGCGTTCGGCACAAGGGCGAGCGCGAGCAGCAGCACCGCGAACCGCCCCGACCACACCCCGGTCAGGTCCAGGAACGACTCCCGCACCAGGCCGCCGTGCAACACCAGGGACACCCCCACCAGCAGTGCACCCCCGCCCACTAGAACGACCGTTCCAGCCACGGCGGCCCGTACCGCGACGAGCACCCGCTCCCGTACGACGTGAGCGGAGGACCGGAAGAGACCGAAGGGGCGGCGCACCGGGGTCGGCAGCGCCTCCCAGGCCCGGCGCAGCGGCGCGGGCAGCGGCCCGCGCGGGCGCCCGTGCGCCGCCCACACCCCACAGCCCGCCGCGGCGACCGCGAGGAGCGGCACGTGCCAGGCCGCGCTCGGCCAGGACGGGGCGAGGTCGCCGTCCGCCGCGTACAGCGTCGCCGCCGTGCCCACCAGCAGATAGCCCGCGACCACGCCCCACCACGCGGCCCGCAGGCCCAGCGCGCGCCCGTCCGGGTCCGCCGCGTCCCGCGCGGCCCGGTACAGCAGCCAGCACGGCAGCGCGAGCAGCAGCAGGGGGGTGACCCCCACCGGCGCGGGCACCCCGGACAGGGTCTCCGCGCGGATCAGTTCGGTGCCGTGCGCGAGCAGCCACAGCGACGCCGCCAGGTGCAGCGCCCCGTCGAGCCCGCTGTCCGGGTACGGCGAACTGATCCACAGCGCGATCACCAGCACCGCGAACGCGCCGAGCCCGAGCCCCGCCGCGATCGCCCCGCCCAGCACCCCCGTGGCGATGCCTGACGTCGCGTCACGCGCCGTCCCGGCCGGGGCCGCCGGGGGCGCCGGAGGCGGCTGCTCCTGCGGCGGCGGCCAGGCGCCGGATTCGGAGTCGGAGCCGGAGCCAGGTTCGGTCACATGGGTCACGCGCGCCATGCTCCCAACGACACGCGCTTTCTCCGCGTAACACGCGAATACCGGATGTGTCGCTCAATATACGTTTATGTTCTTTTCCGTACGGAGGAACGGCTGCCCATGACCCAGAGCCCGGCCGTCCCCCTACCGCCCCCGAAGGAACGCCGCAGGCTGCGCGAGGCGAAGTCGCTGAGCCAGGCCGAACTCGCCGCGCTGGTGGGCGTCGCCCGCGAGACGGTCCGCTCCTGGGAGTCCGGCCGCACGGACCCCCGCGGCAGCAGACGCGCGGCGTACGCGAGGCTCCTGGAGTCCCTGGCCACCGAGGCCGCCGAGGCCGCCGAGGCCGCTGCCAAGACGGCCGTCGAGCCCGCCGCCGAAGCCGTCGTGGCGCCGGAGGGCCCCGACGCCCCCGAGCCCGCGGCCACCCCGGAAGAGGCGTTCGACACCCTGTGCGTCCGCACGGCCCCCGCCCTGCTGCGGCAGGCGTACGCCCTCACCGGCCACCGCGCCCTCGCCGCCGAGTCCGTGGAGCGCGCCTTCCAACTCGCCTGGCAGCGCTGGCCGGAGGTCGCCGTGGACCGCGACCCGGCGGGCTGGGTCAGGGCGGCGGCGTACGAGTACGCGATGTCGCCCTGGCACCGCCTCCGCCCCCGCCTTCGGCACCCCGAGGCCCCGCCCGCCGCACCCGCCGACCGCGCCGTCCTCGACGCGCTCCTCGACCTGCCGCCCGCCCAGCGCCGCACCCTGATGCTCTACGACGGCGTCGGCCTCGACCTGCCCGAGACCGCCGCGGAGACGGAGGCCAGCACCCCGGCCGCGGCGAGCCGGCTACTGCGCGCCCGCGAGACGGTCGCCGCCCACCTCGCGGACCTCGGCCCCGAAGCCCTGCCCGAGCGCCTGGCCGCACTGGGCCGCGCGGAACGGCTCGCCGTCCCGCGCCCGGCCCGCGTACGCGCCGGGAGCGAGCGCCGCGCGCGCCTGTGGACCCACGCCGCCATCGCCTTCACCGCGCTGATCGTCACCGCCACCGCGCTCACCCTGCGCACCGCGCCCACCCACTACGAAGCGCCCCAGGCGCCCGGCCGCGCCATCAGCGGCGTACCCCCGCGCATGGGCCCCGGGCCCCTCAGCTACGAGGACGAGACCCTGAAGCAGAAGCTTCGGTCCGCCCCCCACCCGGGCCCCGAACGCCTGACCCCGCAACCGAGCTAGCCGCACGACGAAGGCGGGCCCGCACCCCGTGATGGGGTGCGGGCCCGCCTTGCGGAGCCGTGGCGTCAGCCGGCGAGGATCGCCCGCGCCAGCTTCGCCGTCTCGGTCGGCGTCTTGCCGACCTTCACACCGGCGGCCTCCAGGGCCTCCTTCTTCGCGGCGGCCGTGCCGGAGGAGCCGGAGACGATGGCACCGGCGTGGCCCATCGTCTTGCCCTCGGGCGCGGTGAAGCCCGCGACGTAGCCGACGACCGGCTTCGTCACGTTCGCCTTGATGAAGTCGGCCGCGCGCTCCTCGGCGTCGCCGCCGATCTCGCCGATCATGACGATCAGGTCGGTGTCGGGGTCGGCCTCGAACGCGGCGAGCGCGTCGATGTGCGTCGTACCGATGACCGGGTCGCCACCGATGCCGACGGCCGACGAGAAGCCGATGTCACGCAGCTCGTACATCATCTGGTACGTCAGCGTGCCGGACTTCGAGACCAGGCCGATGCGGCCCGGCTTGGTGATGTCGCCCGGGATGATGCCGGCGTTGGACTGACCGGGGGTGATCAGACCCGGGCAGTTCGGGCCGATGATCCGGGTCTTGTCGCCCTTCGACTTCGCGTACGCGTAGAACGCGGCGGAGTCGTGCACGGCGATGCCCTCGGTGATGACGACCGCGAGCGGAATCTCCGCGTCGATCGCCTCGACGACGGCGGCCTTGGAGAAGGCCGGCGGCACGAAGAGGACGGAGACGTTGGCGCCCGTCTTCTCCATCGCCTCGGCGACGGTGCCGAAGACCGGGATCTCGGTGCCGTCGATGTCGACCGACTGGCCCGCCTTGCGCGGGTTCACGCCGCCGACGATGTTCGTGCCGTCACCGAGCATGAGCTTGGTGTGCTTCATGCCCGTGGCACCGGTCATGCCCTGGACGATGACCTTGCTGTCCTTGTTGAGGAAGATAGCCATGGTGGTCTGAGTCCCTCGTCCCTTACTTCGCAGCCGCAGCGAGCTCGGCGGCCTTGTCGGCCGCGCCGTCCATGGTGTCCACGCGCTGCACCAGCGGGTGGTTGGCGTCGGAGAGGATCTTGCGACCCAGCTCGGCGTTGTTGCCGTCCAGACGGACGACCAGCGGCTTGCTGACCTCTTCGCCCTTGGACTTGAGCAGCGCGAGCGCCTGCACGATGCCGTTGGCGACCTCGTCACAGGCGGTGATGCCGCCGAAGACGTTGACGAAGACGGACTTGACGTCCGGGTCGCCCAGGATGATCTCCAGGCCGTTCGCCATGACCTCGGCGGAGGCGCCGCCACCGATGTCGAGGAAGTTGGCGGGCTTCACGTCGCCGTGGTTCTCGCCGGCGTACGCGACGACGTCCAGGGTCGACATGACCAGGCCCGCGCCGTTGCCGATGATGCCGACCTCGCCGTCGAGCTTGACGTAGTTGAGGCCCTTGGCCTTGGCGGCAGCCTCGAGCGGGTTGGCTGCGTCCTTGTCCTCGAGGGCCTCGTGGTCGGGCTGGCGGAAGTCGGCGTTCTCGTCGAGCGAGACCTTGCCGTCCAGGGCCAGGATGCGGCCGTCCTTGGTCTTCACCAGCGGGTTCACCTCGACGAGGAGCGCGTCCTCGGCGACGAAGGTGTCCCACAGGGTGACCATCGCCTCGGCGACGCCCTCGGCCACGTCGGCCGGGAACTTCGCCTGGGCCACGATCTCGCGGGCCTTCTCGATGGTCACGCCCTCGACGGCGTTGACCGGGACCTTCGCGAGGGCCTCGGGGGTCTTCTCCGCGACCTCCTCGATGTCCATGCCGCCCTGCACCGACGCCATGGCGAGGAAGGTGCGGTTGGTGCGGTCGAGGAGGTACGAGACGTAGTACTCCGCCTCGATCTCCGGAGACAGCTCGGCGATCATCACCTTGTGGACCGTGTGGCCCTTGATGTCCATCCCGAGGATGTCCGTCGCGCGAGCGACGGCCTCGTCCGGGCTGGCGGCCAGCTTCACGCCGCCGGCCTTACCGCGGCCACCGACCTTCACCTGCGCCTTCACGACCGACTTGCCGCCAAGCCGCTCGGTGGCCTCGCGCGCCGCCTCAGGCGTGTCGATGACTTCACCGGCCAGCACCGGTACACCGTGCTTGGCGAAGAGGTCCCTCGCCTGGTACTCGAACAGGTCCACGCGCGTCCGTCCCTTTTCAGTGATCTCGCGCCGCCGTGCAGCGGCTTCAGTCTCTGCGTGCTCTGCGTGGGCGTGCCGCGAAGGGCAACGTGACTGCGCTGTCACAAGGGAGGCGTAGCCGAAGAGTCCGGTACGCGGCATGTCCGTCTCGCAGGTTATCGCCGTGGGCCGCGCGTCCCTAAATCGCAGATCACATTTGCGCGGTGATGACGGTCACAGATCGTGCGCGCGGTGCTATGCGGAGGGGGGCGCAGGGGGTGCGAGGCGCCGTGCGGCGCCGGGGCCCACGGGTTCCGGAGGGGCCGGGCCCCGTCGCGACGCGAGGGCGACGAGGCCCGCTCGTTCGCTTGCGCGATCAGGTGACGCCTCCTGTTACCGGTGCGTATTCACGTCCGGTATGGGCAGCGGGCGCCGCTCTATCGCCGCCGCCATCACCTCCGGGAAGAGGTCGGGGGTGCAGGCGAAGGCGGGGGCGCCGAGGGCGGCGAGCGCGGCGGCGTGGTCGTGGTCGTAGGCGGGCGCCCCCTCGTCGGACAGCGCGAGCAGCGTCACGAAACGCACCCCGGACGCCTGCATCGCCGCGACCCGCTTCAGCATCTCGTTCCGGATGCCGCCCTCGTACAGGTCGGAGATCAGCACCACGACCGTGTCCGCGGGCCGGGTGATCCGCGCCTGGCAGTAGGCCAGTGCCCGGTTGATGTCGGTGCCCCCGCCGAGCTGCGTGCCGAACAGCACCTCCACGGGGTCGTCGAGCTGCTCCGTCAGGTCGACCACGTTCGTGTCGAAGACCACTAGGCGCGTGTCGATGGACCGCATGGAGGCGAGCACCGCTCCGAACACCGAGGAGTAGACGACGGACGCCGCCATCGACCCCGACTGGTCGACGCAGAGCACGACCTCCTTCTTCACCGCCTGCGAGG
Source organism: Streptomyces sp. NPDC043996 (assembly GCF_056435225.1). NCBI lineage: Bacteria > Bacillati > Actinomycetota > Actinomycetes > Kitasatosporales > Streptomycetaceae > Streptomyces > Streptomyces sp. NPDC043996. The sequence continues at coordinate 717,833 of NZ_JBWKEY010000001.1, forward strand.
CCCGCCCGTATCCGATGAGCCGCTCGGGGACCACGGTCTTGTACTCGGGCAGGTAGTTCTTCAGGTTGGCCGCGATCGTGCGGTTCCAGTCGATGTCGTGGTGGCGCGGGCGGTTCACCCGGGCGCTGCGGTCCAGGGCGCCGGTGAGGGTGGCCCGGGTGCGGGTGGTGAGGCGCTTCTCCAGGTCCTCGACCACCTTGCGCACCACGGCGCGCGCCGTCTCCTTCGTCGTCTCCGGCATCGCCTTGTTCAGCGAGAGCAGCGTGCCGACCAGGTGGACGTCCGCGTCCACCGCCGCCAGCATCTCCGGCTCGAGGAGCAGCGCGGAGAGCCCGAGCCGGTCGATCGCGTCGCGCTGCATGACCTGGACGACGGAGGACGGGAAGTACGTCCGGATGTCCCCGAGCCAGCGCGCGACCGACGGCGCCGACGCCCCGAGCCCCGCCGCGCGCCCCTGCCCCCGCGCCTTCTTGTCCCCCTGCCCGTACAGCGCGGACAGCGCACCGTCCATCGCCGCGTCCCGCCCGCCGAGCGCGCAGCCGGTGCCGTCCGCCTCCCCGCCCCCGAGCACCATCCGCCACCGCCGCAGGCGCTCGTCCTGTGCGTGGGGTTGGGGCTGGGGTTGGGATTGGGGTTGAGGCTGGGGTTGAGGCTGGGATTGGGGCTGGGGTTGAGGTTGAGGTTGGGGCTGGGGCTGGGATTGAGGCTGGGACTGGGAATGGGGCGCCGCCAGCGCCTGTGGCGGTGCCAGCGCCTGGGGCCGTTCCTGTGCTCGTGCCTCGCTGACGTCCGCCATCAGGCCGCCCCCGCCCATCCGCCGTGATCCACCAGGTCCCCGCGTCCGGCAAGGCCTCCGTTCCCCGCAGGGCCTGCGTCCCCCGCCAGGTATGCGTCCCCCACCAGGCAGTTGCTCCGCACCGCCGTGCCCGTGCCCTTGAGCGCCAGGCCGCCGACCCGCGCCCGTGCCGCCGGGCTGCGGCCCCCGCTCGAACCGCCGTTGCCGCGCCCGTCCCCGCGCCCGCCGCCCCAGCCGGTGTCGCCGTCGTCCGCGCTGTCGCGCACGGTGCCTTCGCCGCGCCCGCCGCCGCCTTCGCCGAGCCCCAACAGCAGGCCAAGGACGGGCAGGACGGCGTCCGCGCGCCCTGGGTCGAGCTCCGGCGCGAAGCCGGGCACCCCTTCGGTCACCGTCACGGCCCCGGCCTGGCCGGGGCCCCGCCGCACCAGCTCGCCCAGCGTGCGCCGCACGCCCGTCTCGTACGCGGAGAACGTCCGCCGCAGCAGGGGCAGGACGTCGACGAAGGCCTCGTCCGACACCCCGGTGAGCCACTGGTCGACGAGGCCGAGCAGCCGCTCGTCGTGTACCAGCAGCATGCCGCCGCCCGCGCCGCCGCCGACGAACCCCTCGATCCACGCGGCCGACTCCCCTGGCTCGGTCCCGCGCGACAGCGCAAGGCCCATCAACCGTGCCGCCTCCCCCTCCGCCAGCGCTCCGTCGTCCAGCAGCAGCCGGGCGCACCGCCCCCGGACCACTCCCGCGACCCGCTCCCCCTCCGCGAGCCCACGCAGCACGCTCCGCCACCGGGAGCGGAGGCCGCCGCCGGTGCCGGGTGCCGCCGGACCGGTCCCCGGCGCGGCCGGTGCCGCCAGGTCGCCGAGGAGCCCGACGGCGCCGTGCACCCCGTCCACGTGCCCCCGCACCCGCTCCGCAGCCTGCGCGTCGAGCCCGACGCACGCCGAGGGAAGGCCCACGAAGACCCGCTCCGCGAGGCCGAGCGCCACCTCTCCCAGGGCCCCGGTGTCCGTCCCGCGCACGTCCCCGTAGCGCAGCGACCGCACCAGCGCGGGCAGGGCCTCCGCCAGGTGGCCCACGTCCGCGTCCAGCGCCGCCCGGTCGGCGAGGACCCGCATCACCACCGGCAGCGCGGACGGCAGCTCGGCCAGCAGGCAGCGCTCCGCCAGCGCCGTCACGTCGGCGAGGGCCTCCGCGCCCACCGCGTCCGACTCCGCCCGTGCCGTCGCGGCGCCGAGCACCGTCGTGCCCCACACCCCGGCCTCGGCGACCCGTACGGACAGCTCCGGCTCCCACCGCAGCCGCCAGGTCTCCCGGAACGTGCCCGTGCTGCCGCGGGACTCGGCGGGCTCGCCCCACGCGACGCCAAGGAGCCGCAGCCGGTGCAGGAGGCGGCTGCGCGCCGCGTCGTTCTCCTTGCGCAGGTCCAGCTCAAGCTCCCGCTCCAGCGCCTCCGGCTTGAGCCGCAGCGCCCGCTGGCTCCGGGTGAGGTCCCGCTGCAGCGGGACGGCGGGAGCGGACTCCGGCACCTCCCCGAGGACATCGCCCACGACCAGCCTGTCGCGCACCAGCGCGAGCGGCACGTCCGACCCCTCGCACATCACGGCCCGTACCGCGTCCATCGTCTCGGTGAGGCCCGCGAGCGGCCGCCCGCGCATCGCCGCGAGCGTGTCGGCGAGCCGTACCGCCTCGATGACGTGCGCGGACGACACCGGCCGGTCCTCCGCCCTGAGGAGCCGCGCGACCTTCGTCAGCCATCGCTCCAGGGGGCGGTCGGGCGCCGCGAAGAGATGGCCGTACCAGCCGGGCGACTCGATGCCCGCCCCGTACCCGCTGGCGCGGCCCAGGCGCCGGTGCGTCCACGGCACCCAGGTCATGTCGACCTTGACCTTGGGCAGCCCCTTGAGCAGGGCCCGGTCGGCGGCCGCCGTCGTCTTCCTGCGGAGCGCGGGCACGTGCCACGCCCCGCACACGACCGCGGTCCCGTCCGCGCCGAACTCCCGCTGCGCCGCCCGCACCTGGAGCCTCATGTAGGCCTCGCGGAGGAGGTCCCGGTCATGGCTGCCGTCGCCGTCACCATCGCCGCTGTCGCCGTCACCATCGCTGGCATCGCCGTCACCGTCGTGGCCGTCGCCGTGGCCTTCGTCGTACGTCTCGCGCAGCACCCCCATGGCTTCGGCGAGCGCTTCGAAGGGCGCGAACGGGTCGCCGCCCGCCCCTCGGTGCTCGACGACGTCCTCCCACCAGCGCTCCGGATCGTCGTACCCGGCGGCTTCGGCGAGCGACCCGATGGGGTCCCCCCTGCGCGCGGGGAGCCGTGCTCCCGGGGCCCCGTCGACGTGCTCCGCCTCGGGCTCCTCGGCGCGGCGGGCGAGCGCGTGCGCGGCGGGCAGGTCCATGAACCGCACCGGCACGCCCCTGCGTACGGCCCACTGGATCGCCACCCACTCCGGGGAGAACGCGGCGAGCGGCCAGAACGCCGACCGCCCCGGCTCGTCCACGACGTGCGCGAGCAGCGCGACCGGCGGCCGCATGCCCTCCTCGGCGGCGAGCGGCGCCAGGCCATCGGCCTCCGGCGGCCCCTCGATCAGGACCACGCGGGGCTCCGCCGCGTCGAGCGCGGCCCGCACCGCCCGCGCCGAGCCGGGACCGTGGTGCCGCACCCCGAGAAGCAGCGGGCCTCCCGCGCGCGGGGCGGCCGTGGTCGTGGTCCTGGTCATGCGCTCACCTCACGGCACGCGCGGTAGAAGTCCTTCCACCCGTCGCGCTCGCGCACGACCGCCTCCAGGTACTCCTGCCAGACCACGCGGTCCGCCGCCGGGTCCCGCACGACCGCGCCGAGGATGCCCGCGGCGACGTCGCTGGGGCGCAGCACGCCGTCCCCGAAGTGCGCGGCGAGCGCCAGGCCGTTGGTGACCACGGAGATCGCCTCCGCCGTGGACAGGGTGCCGCTCGGCGACTTCACCTTCGTACGGCCGTCCGCCGTGACGCCGTCGCGCAGTTCGCGGAAGACCGTGACGACGCGGCGGATCTCGTCGATGCCGTCGGGCGCCGCGGGCAGGTCGAGGGAACGGCCGATCTGGTCGACGCGGCGCGCGACGATGTCGACCTCGGCGTCCGCGCTCTCCGGCAGCGGGAGCACGACCGTGTTGAAGCGGCGGCGCAGGGCGCTGGACAGGTCGTTGACCCCGCGGTCGCGGTCGTTCGCCGTGGCGATCAGGTTGAAGCCGCGGACGGCCTGCACCTCTTCGCCCAGCTCCGGTATGGGCAGGGTCTTCTCCGACAGGATGGTGATGAGCGTGTCCTGGACGTCCGCCGGGATGCGGGTGAGCTCCTCGACCCGGGCCGTCATGCCCTCGGCCATGGCACGCATCACCGGGCTGGGCACGAGCGCGTCCCTGCTGGGGCCGTGGGCGAGCAGCCGCGCGTAGTTCCAGCCGTAGCGGATGGCTTCCTCGGGGGTGCCCGCCGTGCCCTGCACGAGCAGCGTGGAGTCGCCGCTGACCGCCGCGGCGAGGTGCTCGGACACCCAGGTCTTCGCGGTGCCTGGCACGCCGAGCAGGAGCAGGGCGCGGTCGGTGGCGAGCGTGGTGACGGCGACCTCGACGATGCGGCGCGGGCCCACGTACTTGGGCGTGATCACGGTGCCGTCCGCCAGGGTGCCGCCGAGCAGATACGTCGCCACGGCCCAGGGCGAGAGCCGCCAGCGGGCCGGGCGCGGCCGGTCGTCAAGGGCGGCGAGGGCGGCGAGTTCGGCGGCGAAGGCGGTCTCGGCGTGCGGCCTGAGCGCCTGCGCGGCGGCCTCGTCCCCGCCCTCGCGCGCCACCTCGGGCGCGGCGCCCCCTCCGGTCCGCTCCACGGAAACGGTCATGGTGGTCCCCCTCCAGCTCGGGCATGCGCCAGCGACCCCGGAACGCGCATGCGTCGGCAACGACGCGGCCTGGCCGACGGCTTGGCCGCGATGTGGTTCCACCGTGCACCACGCCACTGACAATCGACCCCGGCACGGCGTTGAACTGCGCGAACGCCCTGTCGACCGCTGATTGTCAGTGCCGGGACCTACCGTCGGAGACATGACTCAGCAGGGGGTGCGCTGGACGGCGGACCAGGTGCTGGCACTGGCACCTGACGCATCGTCACGCAAGGCGGGAAGCAGGCTCGGCACGGCCGGGCCGTGGTCGGGAGCGGGAAGTTCCGGCGAGGGGGCGGTATGGGGACTGTGCAAGGGCAGCGGCAGCAGGCCGTACCAGACAGTGGTCGACGTGGCGGGCGCGGCGGGCCCGGCGTACAAGTGCAGTTGCCCGAGCCGCAAGTTCCCGTGCAAGCACGCGCTCGGCCTGCTGCTGCTCTGGGCCGGCGAAGAGGGCGCGGCCCTGGTGCCGGATGCCGGGGAGCGGCCGGAGTGGGCCGCGCAGTGGCTGGCGGCGCGACGCGAGAAGGCGGAGGCCAAGCGGAGTCCGGCCACGGCCCCGCGACGGACCGCTGACCCGGACGCGGCCCGCAAGCGGGCGGAGCGCAGAGCGGAGCACATCACGGCCGGGGCCACGGAGCTGGAGCGGCGCCTCGCCGACCTGCTGCGCGGCGGCCTGGCCACCGCCGAGCAGGCGGGGTACGGCCTATGGGAGGAGACCGCCGCGCGCATGGTCGACGCCCAGGCCCCGGGACTCGCCGCCCGCGTCCGGGAGTTGGGCGCCATACCGTCCTCCGGCGCGGGCTGGCCCGCCCGGCTCCTGGAGGAGTGCGCACTGCTGCGGCTTCTCACCTCGGGCTGGCTGCGCCGCGAGCGGCTGCCGGAGCCGCTGGCGGCCACGGTCCGCTCCCGTGTCGGCCTGTCCGCACCGGCCCAGGGTCCGCCGGTGCGGGACGTCTGGCAGGTCCTCGCGCAGTACGACACGGCGGACAGCAAGCTGACCACGCGCCGCGTCTGGCTGCACGGCGAGCGGTCCGGGCGCACGGCCCTGCTCCTCTCGTACGGCGCCGCGGGCCGCGCCCCCGCCCTGAGCCTGCCGGTCGGCACGGCCCTGGACGCGGAGCTGGTCCCGTACGCCGCGGACCCGGCCTCTCCCGGCCTGCGCGCCGACCTGGGCGAGCAGCTCAGCGCCCCGAGCCCCGCCACGGGCCACCCGCCGGGGCTGACCCCGGCCCAGGCGGCGGCCCGCTACGGCGACGCGCTGCGCGCCGACCCCTGGCTGGACGCCTGGCCCGCCACCCTTGACGGGGTGATACCGGTCCCGGACGGCACGGGCTGGCAACTGTCCGACGCGGACGGCGACCTGGCCCTGCCCCTCACCGGCTCCGCCGTCTCGCGCTCCGGCCTCTGGCGCCTGGTCGCCCTGTCCGGAGGCGCCCCGCTCACCGTCTTCGGCGAATGCGGCCACCAGGGCTTCACACCGCTGGCGGCCTGGGCGGACGACAAGGCGGAGACCGTACGGCTGTGAGGCCGAGGCCGTACGACCGCAAGCCGGAGACCGTACGGCTGTGAGGACGGCGGAGTCCGCCGCACGAGCCCGCCGCCTGACCCGGGGCCAGCCCCAGCCCATACGTGATCCACAACGCCCCACCGAGGGAGCGAAGATGACCACACCCACCACCCACGCGCGGGCAGCCGCGGCGTTCACCGGCACCCCCTGGGAGGAGCTCGTCACGGCGGCACTCCTGGGCACCGACCGCCGCACACCACCGCACACCGCCCCCGGCAAGGAGGCACCGGCCGCGCTCCTGGACGCGGCGGCGGTCCAGACGGTGCGCCGCCGCGCGGGCCTGCGCCCCGCCCCCGCCGCACCGCTCCCCGAGCCCGCCCCCGAGGACACCCGGCCCGTCGTCCCGCCCGCGGCCGGGCGCAGGCTCGCCTCCCTGCTGACCGACCACCCGGCGTCAGGGGGCGGCCGCCGCGGCACCGCGCCCGACCTGATGGAGCTGCTCCCGCAGTGGCTGGCCCTGGCCAACGACCAGGGTTTCAAGGCGCCACCGGAGCTGCTGCCCGCCCTGTTGAACGCGGCGCGCGGGCGCACCGACCTGCGCCCCCAGGCCCTGGCCTTCGCGGGCCCGCGCGCCCTGTGGCTGGCCGGGCTGAACCCGGACTGGAAGTTCGCCCTGCGCGCCGCCCCGCACCGCGCGCCAGCGGTCGGCCCACAGGAGGACGAGGGCCAGGAGGTCGAACGCCGGTGGCAGGAGGGGCTGTTCGCGGAGCGGGTCGCCCTGCTCACCGCCCTGCGGACGCGCGACCCGGACGCCGGGCGCGAACTGCTCGCCGGGACCTGGCCGACGGAGCGCGCCGAGGACCGGCTGATGTTCCTGGACTCGCTGCGCACGGGGCTCGGCCCGGCCGACGAGCCGTTCCTGGAGCGGACGCTCGGCGACCGCAGCCGCAACGTCCGCTCCACGGCGGCGGAGCTCCTCTCCGCCCTGCCGGAGTCGGCGCTGGCCGCCCGCATGGCCGACCGCGCCTCCTCCTGCGTGGCCCTGGACCGCACCGCGGGCACGCCCGCGCTCACCGTGGAGGCGCCCCACGAGTGCGACGCGGGCATGGAGCGCGACGGCGTGGTCGCCAAACCGCCCGCGGGGCGCGGCGAACGGTCCTGGTGGCTGGGCCAGTTGGTGGAAGCCGCGCCGCTCGCGACCTGGCAGCCCCGGTTCGGCGGCCGCGGCCCCGCGGAGATCGTGGCGCTCCCGGTGGCCGACGACTGGCGCGGCGAACTGCACGCGGCGTGGTGCCGCGCGGCCGTGCGCCAACGGGACGCGACCTGGTCGCGGGCCCTGCTCGGCTCTCCATCGGCGCCCGACGCGGCGGGACCGGGCGCGGTGTCCCTGGCGGAGCGCGCCAAGCTCCTCGCCGCCCTGCCCGCGCCCGAGCGGGCCGCGTGGGTGGCGGGTTTCATCGACGCGCACGGCCTGTCGGAGGCCTTCCAGCTGCTCGGCGTCTGTGCGGTGCCGTGGTCGCCGGAGCTGGGGCGCGCGGTGGTGGACGCGCTGAACATCGCCCGGGACGCGGGCAGTTACCCCTGGAGCTTCAGCGGCGTGATGGGGCTCGCGGAACGCTGCCTGGACCCGGCCGAAGCGGTCCGCCTCGACGCCCTCACGGCCCGCACGGACGAACCCGAGGACGCCTCGCCCGGGGCCGGGGGCTACTGGTCGGAGGCGTTCCAACGCCTGGTCACCACGCTGCGCCTGCGCGCGACGATGCGGGAGGAGCTCACCGGGTGAGCAGCGAGCCGCCGGGCGAACACCGAGCCGTCGCGTCCGCGCCGTGCGGAGCGAAACCCCCGCACCCCGCGCGCGCCGGGCCCCGCGCGCCGCCGAAGGCTACGCCTCCGTCGGCTGCCGCACGTTCTCCCTGACCCACTCCACGATCGCCGTCGTCGTCGCCCCCGGGGTGAAGATCTCCGCGACGCCCAGCTCCTTGAGCGGCGGAATGTCCTCTTCGGGGATGATGCCGCCGCCGAACACCTGGATGTCCTGCGCGTCGCGCTCCTTGAGGAGTTCGATGACACGGGCGAACAGGGTCATGTGCGCGCCGGACAGGATGGACAGGCCGATCGCGTCGGCGTCCTCCTGGATGGCCGTGTCGACCACCTGCTCGGGCGTCTGGTGCAGGCCGGTGTAGATGACCTCCATGCCGGCGTCGCGCAGCGCCCGCGCGATCACCTTGGCTCCGCGATCGTGACCGTCGAGCCCCGGCTTGGCGACCACCACGCGGATCGGACCGGCTCCCACACCCATCACTGCCTCCATGTACAGACATCCCGTACGGGAATCCAGCCGTCCCGGCACGGATACCCCGCACCGCACCGGCAGGGTAAGTGAACGAACGTTATCTCCAGCATCCCGCACCCCGCCGTTTCGCGGTGGAGAGGGAGGGGGAAATCACACGGTGGGACACGTTAGCCACGCGCGGCTCCCGTACGACGGGGCGCCTGGGGAGCGCGCGAGGGGAGCCGTCGCGAGGCCGCCGCACCACCGCGCCGTTCAGCCGCACGGCACGGTGGTCGCGGTGCGTCGCGCCCGGCGCGGCGCAGCGCGGTTCAGCAGGCCTAGGCCACGGCTTCCCATGAGAGGCACACGGGGGACAGGAGTGTCTGCCCGCGTGCCGACCGGGAGGTCGACATGACGGTCACGAGGGTCAAGACGGCCACGAAGGCCCAGCCCTTTCGTCTCTGCGGTGCGCTGCTCGCGCCCAGACTGGCCGGGCTCTCCCTCGCCCTGCTGAAGGCGACCGCCTTGGAGCTCGCGATCCTCGCCGGACACCTGCTCCTGTATCCCTCGGGCATCGTCCAGGAGGGCCGCTCGTCACCTCCGTCCCCGCCGCCCGACGCGCCGCGGCTGCCGTCCCAGGGCAAACCCCCGGTCCTGCTCCTGCACGGCTTCATCGACAACCGCTCCGTGTTCGTGCTGCTGCGCCGCAGCCTCGCCCAGCACGGCAGGCAGCATGTCGAGTGCCTCAACTACTCCCCGCTGACCTGCGACATCCGCAAGGCCGCCGAACTGCTCGGCCGTCATGTGGAGGAGATCTGCGAGCGCACGGGGCACGAGCGCGTGGACATCGTCGGCCACAGCCTCGGCGGCCTCATCGCCCGCTACTACGCGCAGCGGCTCGGCGGCGACGCCCGCGTCCGCGCCCTTGTCACGCTCGGCACCCCGCACGGCGGCACCCGGGTCGCGCCGCTCGCCGACGCGCACCCGATCGTCCGCCAGATGCGCCCCGGCTCGGACGTCGTCCAGGAGCTGCGGCGGCCCGCGCCCGGCTGCCGTACGCGGTTCGTGAGCTTCTGGAGCGAGCTGGACCAGATCATGGACCCGGTCGAGACGGCCTGCGTCGAGCATCCGGACCTCATCGCGCGGAACGTCCGCGTCTCGGGCATCGGCCACCTCGCCCTGCCGGTGCACCCCGCCATGGCGTCGGCGATCCGCCAGGCCCTCGACCTCGTGGAGCCCGGAGCCAGCGCCTCCGCGTCGACGGGAGGTCTGACGGTCGCCTGACACCGCCGGGGCCGCGCGGAACACCCCCGCCCGGTCGGCGCGCCCCCTTGCCGAAACGGCGCGCGCACCCCGGCCGACCTCGAACACTCCTCGAACGCCAGGCCAAGCCTGCGTCCGCAGTCCGCCGAAAGACGGCCGAATGCCCGTTTCCGGCGAGCACGGAACCTGCCGAAGATTGTCGCGCCCGCATACCGCCGGGTACAGTCGCGGGCACTGCGCTGCCAGCCCATGCTGTCGAGGCGAAAGAGAAGTTGGTGAACGACCGTCACCCGCCGGGGACCCCCGCTCCGGCCCCGGCACCCGACGCCGACTACGCGCCCTATGGGTCCTACGACCAGAGCGCACAGCACCTCGGCTATGGGTACGACGGCTACTCCACCGGCACGTTCACCGCCACCGGGTTCAACGCGCCGGGTGCGCACGACGGCACGGGTGTCTTCGACACTTCTGGCTCCGGCTTCGCGATCCCCGGCGGCGGCTTCCCCTCCGACCCGCTCTTCGGCGAGCTGCCCGGCCAGGGCTACGACACCGGCCAGTGGGCCACGACGGCCCCGCAGACCCCTGGCCAGGACGCGTTCAGCGCCCCGGCCCAGTCCGCGTACGACACGGGCGGCCACGACGCGGCGACGCTGTGGGGCAGCACCGGATACCAGCAGCTCACGGACATTCCTTCGCAGCCGGGCCCCGACAGCACGGCCGCCTGGTCCACCGACTCCTGGACCGACGCCCCGGGGACCGGCCAGTGGTCCACCCAGGTCTTCGACACCGGCGCCTACGACGCCACCGCCTGGAACTCGGACGGCGAGCAGGACGCGTACGGCGCGACGACGCCCACGTCCGAGACGTACGACGACGCGTACGCGGCGAACGGCGCCCCGGCCGACACGGGCGACGCCTACGAGCCGCACGAGTTCACCCCCGACGACACGCCCGCCGACGAACTCGGCGACATCGAAGCTGGTGCGGGGCACGACGAACACGCCCCCGCCGAGCGCCCGCGAGCCCCCCGGGGTGGCGCCCCGCGCACGCGTTCCCGTTCGCGCCGCTCCCCCGCGAAGCGCTCCGCGCTGCTCACCGTCGCCGTTCCTTCGGCGTGCGTGATGGGCGTCGCGGGCGTGGCCGCCGCGACGGTGGGCGGCCTCGGCGGAGGCGACGACGACAAGGAGGCGCGGGCCTCCGCGCCGGACTCGGCGTCGGTGCAGCCGTCCGCGGCGAACAGCAAGTTCGACACCCAGCTGGCCAACCTCTCGGCCGACGCGGGGGACTTCGCCGACCGGGCCAGCCGTACGCAGGAACGTATTGACCTCAAGGCCGCGAAGGACGCCGCGCACAAGAAGGCGATCGCGGAGGCGGCCCGCAAGGAGCGGCTGCGCCCGAAGTTCGCGCTGCCGGTCTCGCAGCACGGCCTGAGCGCGTACTACGGCCAGGCGGGCGTCAACTGGATGTCGGCGCACTCCGGGATCGACTTCCCGGTGTCGTACGGCACGCCCGTGATGGCCGCGACCGACGGCGTCGTCTCCACGAAGTGGAACAGCGCCTACGGCAACATGGCGATAGTGACCGCCAAGGACGGCACGGAGACCTGGTACTGCCACCTCTCCACGAACAAGGTGGCCAGCGGTCCCGTGAAGGCGGGCGACGTCATCGCCTACTCCGGGAACTCCGGCAACTCCACCGGTCCGCACCTCCACTTCGAGGTCCGGCCGGGCGGCGGCTCGGCCATCGACCCGCTGCCGTGGCTGCGCAGCCACGGGCTCGACCCGACGTAGTACGCGCCACTACTGCAAACCGGCGCGACGCCCCCGTGACGCGACGCCCTCTACGGGGCCCCGGAGGGCCCCGCGAGCGACGCTGTCAGAGCTTCTCCACCGGCGCGTACCTCAGCAGCAGCCGCTTCGGCTTACCGCCACCGAAGTCCACCGACGCCTCGGCGTTCGCGCCCGTGCCCTTCACTCCGACCACCGTGCCGAGGCCGAACTGGTCGTGCGTCACGCGGTCGCCGACGGCGAGCGACACCACCGGCTTCTCGGACGCCCGGCGCGTGGCGAACCCCTGCGCGCCGCCCGCGCGCGAACGCGACGACGACAGCGAGGACGCCACCCCGGCGGCGGGACCCGACGACGCGGGCGCGCCGACGGAACCCTTCCGCTTCCAGTCCAGATGGGTCTCCGGGATCTCCTCCAGGAAACGCGACGGCGGGTTGTACGACGGCGTGCCCCAGGCGCTGCGCATGGAGGACCGCGTCAGATAGAGCCGCTCACGCGCGCGCGTGATGCCGACGTAGGCGAGGCGCCGCTCCTCCTCCAGCTCCTTGGTCTGGCCGAGGGCGCGCATGTGCGGGAACACGCCGTCCTCCATGCCCGTGAGGAACACGACGGGGAACTCGAGGCCCTTGGCGGTGTGCAGCGTCATGAGCGTGATGACGCCGGAGCCGTCGTCCTCCTCGTCCGGGATCTGGTCCGAGTCGGCGACGAGGGCGACCCGCTCCAGGAAGTCGGAGAGCGAGCCCGTCTCGCCGTCCGGGCGGTCCTGCTCGAACTCCAGGGCCACCGCGGCGAGCTCCTGGAGGTTCTCGATGCGCGTCTCGTCCTGCGGGTCCGTGGAGGACTGCAACTCGGCCAGATAGCCGGTCCGTTCGAGTACCGCCTCCAGGACGACCGCCGGGCCCGCGCCCGACTCCACGACGGTGCGCAGCTCCTCCATGAGCGTGTTGAAGCGCTTGACCGCGTTCGTCGAGCGGGCCGCCATGCCGTACGCCTCGTCGACGCGCCGCAGGGCCTGCGGGAAGGAGATCTTCTCGCGCTGTGCGAGCGCGTCGACCATGGCCTCGGCGCGCTCGCCGATGCCGCGCTTGGGCACGTTCAGGATGCGGCGCAGCGGGACGCCGTCCTCCGGGTTGGCGAGGACCCGCAGATAGGCCAGGACGTCGCGGACTTCCTTGCGCTCGTAGAAGCGGACGCCGCCGACGACCTTGTAGGGCAGGCCGACGCGGATGAAGATCTCTTCGAAGACTCGGGACTGCGCGTTCGTCCGGTAGAAGATCGCGACGTCGCCCGCCTTGGCGTCGCCCGCGTCGGTGAGGCGGTCGATCTCGTCGGCGACGAACTGCGCCTCGTCGTGCTCGGTGTCCGCCACGTACCCGGTGATGCGGGCGCCCGCGCCCGCGTTCGTCCACAGGTTCTTCGGGCGGCGGGACTCGTTGCGCTCGATGACCGCGTTGGCGGCGGTCAGGATCGTCTGGGTGGAGCGGTAGTTCTGCTCCAGGAGGATCGTGGTCGCGTCCGTGTAGTCCTCCTCGAACTGGAGGATGTTGCGGATGGTGGCGCCGCGGAAGGCGTAGATGGACTGGTCGGCGTCGCCGACGACGCACAGCTCGCCGGGCCCGTCGCCGTCGGCGGCGTCCCCGGAGGGGCCGACGAGCTCGCGCACGAGGGCGTACTGCGCGTGGTTCGTATCCTGGTACTCGTCGACCATGACGTGGCGGAAGCGGCGGCGGTAGTGCTCGGCGACGTCCGGGAAGGCGCGCAGGAGGTGGACCGTCGTCATGATCAGGTCGTCGAAGTCGAGGGCGTTGGCCTCGCGAAGCCGCGACTGGTACATCGCGTACGCCTGGGCGAGGGTCTTCTCGAAGCCGTCGGCGGCCCGGCCCGCGAAGTCCTCCTCGTCGATCAGCTCGTTCTTCAGGTTCGAGATCTTGGCGCTGAACGACTTCGGCGGGAACTTCTTCGGGTCGAGGTCGAGGTCGCGGCAGACCAGGGCCATCAGGCGCTTGGAGTCCGCGGCGTCGTAGATCGAGAACGAGGACGTGAAGCCCAGCTTCTTGTACTCGCGGCGCAGGATGCGCACGCACGCGCTGTGGAACGTCGACACCCACATCGCGGCCGCGCGCGGGCCGACGAGCTGCTCGACGCGCTCCTTCATCTCGCCCGCGGCCTTGTTCGTGAACGTGATCGCGAGGATCTGGCCGGGGTGCGCGCCGCGCTCGGCGAGCAGATACGCGATGCGGTGGGTCAGCACGCGGGTCTTGCCGGAGCCCGCGCCCGCGACGATGAGCAGCGGGGAGCCCGCGTGCACGACGGCCGCGCGCTGGTTCTCGTTCAGGCCGTCGAGCAGCGTCGCCGGGTCGATCGCCGGGCGTGGGGCGCCGTCCCGGTAGTACGCGTCCGAGGTCATGGGCGCGTCGAACTTCCCGTCGAACAGATCGTCCGGCATCGGCTCCGGAGCGCTGTCCTCGGGCGGCGGCGGGGGCTGCTCCTCGGTGCCCTGCGAGGGCTTGAGGTCCGCCAGGAAGCTGTCGTCAAAGAGGCTGCTCATCGCCTCCCGAGTCTAGGCGGCCGCACTGACAACCCGCTCCGGGTTCCGGCCATCCACGCTCCGCCCCCGCACCGTCACCCTGCGCGACAGCGCATCAGGGTCACGCCAAGGGCTTCGTAAAGTAACGAAAACGTATCGGGCATATCGAACATCAACCTTCCCCGACGCCACAGGAGTTGGCTAGCGTGCTCGGCGGGCCGCACGTCCCCCACCGGCGATCCCCGCCGGTCACGCGTGGCCTCCGCCGAGTCCGACGCGTCGCCGCGACGCTCGTGGAGCCGGGGACCCACCATGATCCCGGGGTGAATCGGTCCCGTACGCAGTACGGGACGGTAGGGCAGCCTTCCGAACCACCCGCCCGAACCCGACAGCTAACCCGGTAGGCGGTCCACGGAAGGAGTCGCCGACCTTGGCGTCGCACCGCAAGCCGCGCAGCCGACCCGCCCGCATCCGCAACGCCCCCGCCCTCGGCATCACGACGGCCGCCCTGACCTCGGTGGCCGTGCTCTCGCAGAGCGCGAACGCCGCGCCGTCCGCCCCGTCCGAGCCCGGCAAGCCGTCCCTGGAAGAGGTCCAGAAGAAGGTCGACGACCTCTACCACCAGGCGGGAGTGGCCACCCAGAAGTACAACTCGGCCAAGGAGCGCGCCGACAAGCAGCGCAAGAAGGTCGACCGGATCCTCGACGACGTGGCCCAGCGCACGGACCGGCTGAACGAGGCCCGTCAGGAGCTCGGCTCCTTCGCCGCCGCGCAGTACCGCACCGGGGCCGTCTCCGAGACCGCCGCGCTGCTCCTCGCCGACGACCCGAAGGGGTTCTTCGACCAGAACCACCTGGCGGGCCGGCTCACCAGCCGCCAGAAGAAGGCGGTCGACGACTACCAGACGCAGACGGTCGCGGCGGCCAAGCAGCGCGCCAAAGCCACCAAGAGCCTGCGGTCGCTCAGCGACTCGCGCGACGACCTGAAGTCGAGCAAACGGACCGTCCAGACCAAGCTCACCCAGGCGCGCTCGATGCTGTCGAAGCTGACCGCCGAGGAGAAGGCACGGCTCGCCGCGATCGAGAAGCGGAAGGAAGAGGCGGCCCAGCGCAAGGCCGCCGAGCTGGCGCGCGAGCACGCCGAGGCGGAGCGTAAGCGGAAGGCCGAGGAAGCCGAGAAGGCTGAGAAGGCTGAGAAGGCCGAGAAGGCCGCCGAACGGGAGCGCGCGCGGGAGCGCGACCAGGACCGGGACCGGGACCAGGGTTCCGGCGATGGTTCGGGGGCCGGGACGGGGTCAGACACCGGATCCGGAACCGGGTCCGGGTCCGGGTCCGGAGACACCGACAGCGGGTACGCCGCCAAGGCCGAGAAGGTGATCTCCTTCGCCGAGCAGCAGATCGGCAAGCCGTACGTGTGGGGCGCCACCGGGCCCGGCTCGTACGACTGCTCCGGGCTCACCCAGGCCGCGTGGAAGACCGCGGGGATCTCGCTGCCGCGCACCACCTGGGACCAGGTGAAGACCGGCACCAAGGTGTCGACGTCCAGCGCCAAACGCGGCGACCTGGTCTTCTTCTACGACGACATCAGCCACGTCGGGATCTACATCGGCAACGGCAAGATGATCCACGCCCCGAAGCCCGGCGCGAACGTCCGCGTCGAGTCGATCTACTACATGCCGATCCACAGCGTGGTACGACCCGCGTGACCGCCGTCTCCGTAGAGGAGCGATAGCGAACCCGCCCTCTACGTAGAGGGCTGATACGCGTACGTAGAGGGCTGATACGTGTGTGGGCCCGCACCCGGAGGGGGTGCGGGCCCACGCGCGCGTGGCGGGCGGTGTGCGCCCTACGTCCACAGGACGGCGATGAAGATGTTCGCCGTCGTCAGGGCGCCGACCGCGCCGAACACCGCCTTCTCGACCTTCTCCTCGTCCCGCTTCACGTACACGAGCGCGAGGATCACGATCAGCAGCGCCAGCTTGACGCCGATCTTGATGTTGTTGACCTCGTTGTCGTCGGCCTGGTTCAGGCCGACCAGGGCCACGCCGGTGACCAGCATGGTCAGCGCCCCGTGCAGCATCGCGGGGCTGAAGCGGGCCGTGCCCTCGCCCATCGCCTTCATCTGGGTCAGGAAGCCGCCCAGGAGCGAGGCGATGCCGATGATGTGCAGGCCGACGAAGAGATGGATGAGTACGTCCATGGGGCGGAGCCTAACCGGGCCCGTATCAGCTTCCTTCAGGCAGGTGGGGCACAACCGCCACATCGGTCGCGGGCACGGGCGAAGCGGGCGCCTAGCGGCCCGCGAGCCGGTCAGGTCCGGTCGCGAGCGGCCCGCACCCGCCACTTCCGCACAACGTGACACGACCCGGTGACGGCCAGGTTTAGCGTCCTTCACCGGTGACCGGCTCCCCATCGCCGTCCGGACCAGGGGCGGCTAGCTGGACACCACCGCCGAGAGGTCCGGCGGCGTCACGCTCCCCCTGTGCGCGGCGTCGCCGGACACCGGACCCGGCCGCAGTGGAAGGACGTGGAGCCTCCGTGGCGCAGCACCGCAAGCCCCGACAGCGCCCGCTCAGCGGCCATACGGCCCGTACCGCGGCCACCCTCGCCCTCGCCTCGGCCGCCACGGCGACCGCCTTCGAAGGCACCGGGCACGCCGAGCCGCAGCTCACCCCCGGCGAGGTGAAGGCCAAGGTCGACGAGCTCTACCGCGAGGCCGAGGTCGCCACCGAGAAGTACAACGGCGCCAAGGAGAAGGCCGACCGCGCCGAGGAGTCCCTGAAGGACCTGCGCGACGAGGCCGCCCGCAAGACCGAGCGGCTCAACTCCACGCGCCAGGGCCTCGGTTCGCTGGCCACCGCTCAGTACCGCACCGGCGCCGTCGACCCGTCCGTCCAGCTGGCGCTCTCCTCCGACCCCGACGCGTTCCTCGACCGGGCCAGCGTCGCCGACCGCGTCGGCCGCCGCCAGGCCGCCGAGGTCAGCGACGTACAGCGGCAGGTCCGCGAGCTCGACCAGCTCCGCGGCGAGGCCGACGACACCCTGGCGAACCTCAGGTCCCGCCAGGCGGAGCTGCGCACGCACAAGAAGACCGTGACCGGCAAGCTCGGCGAGGCCAAGCGGCTGCTCGCCCGGCTGACCGCCGACGAACGCGCCCGCCTGGCCGCCGCCGAGCGCACCGACGGCTCCGACGGCTCCCAGGAGCAGGCGTCGCGGGGGAACACGCGGGACGCCGCCTCCGGCACCCCCGCCAAGGCCCCCACCGCCCGCGCCGGACAGGCCGTGTCGTACGCCTACAAGGCGCTCGGCAGCCCCTATGTGTGGGGCGCCACGGGCCCGAGCGCCTTCGACTGCTCCGGCCTCACCCAGGCCGCGTACCGCTCCGCGGGGCTCTCGCTCCCGCGCACGACCTATGCCCAGATCGACGCGGGCCGCCGCGTCGGCCGCTCCGAACTCCAGCCGGGCGACCTGGTGTTCTTCTACTCCGGCATCAGCCACGTCGGCCTCTACGTGGGCGGAGGGCAGATGATCCACGCCCCCAACCCCAGCGCCCCCGTCCGCCTCGCCCCCATCGACCAGATGCCGTTCGCGGGGGCCACGCGGGTGGCCTGAGGCGCGCCGTGCCGACCGCCCTCAGCCGTCCCGCGGTGTCACACCAGGCGCCGCGCCGTCGCCCACCGTGTCAGCTCGTGCCGGTTGGACAGCTGGAGCTTCCTCAAGACCGCCGACACATGCGACTCGACCGTCTTCACGGAGATGTAGAGCTGCTTGGCGATCTCCTTGTACGCGTACCCGCGCGCGATGAGGCGCAGCACCTCGCGCTCGCGCTGGGTGAGGCGGTCCAGGTCCTCGTCGACCGGTGCCGCGTCCGTCGACGCGAAGGCGTCCAGGACGAAACCGGCGAGCCGCGGCGAGAACACCGCGTCGCCCTCCTGGACACGGAAGATCGAGTCGACCAGGTCGGTACCGGTGATGGTCTTGGTGACATAGCCGCGGGCACCGCCCCGGATGACACCGATGACGTCCTCGGCGGCGTCCGACACGGAGAGCGCGAGGAATCGCACCGGGCTCTCCAGGTCCGCCATCAACGGCGCGCAGCGGCGCAGCACTTCCACGCCACCGCCGCCCGGCAGGTGCACGTCGAGCAGCACGACCTCGGGCCGGGTCGCCGTGATCACCGTGACCGCCTGGTCGACGTCGGCGGCCTCGCCGACGACCTCGACGCCCGTGCGCTCGGTCTGGCCGATCTCCGCCTGCACTCCCGTGCGGAACATGCGGTGGTCGTCGACCAGGACGACCCGCACGTGCCGCCCCGGGCCCGCGCCGACGGCCTCTTCGGCCCCGGCGGGCCGGTCACCGGGCTCCGCCGCCCCGGGCGCCCCCTGCCGCTCGGGCCCGCCCGCTCCGGTCGCGTCGCTCATGTCGCCGCCGTCCTCTCCATCTCCAGCTCGACTTCCGTGCCGCCGCCCGGCACCGCGCGCAGCCGCGCCGTGCCGCCGTTGCGCTGCATACGGCCGATGATCGATTCTCGTACGCCCATCCGGTCCTCGGGCACCGCGTCCAGGTCGAAGCCCGGTCCGCGGTCCCGGACGGACACGAAGACCGTCTCCCCCTCGACCTCGGCGAAGACCTGCACCGCGCCGCCTTCGCCACCGTACTTGGCGGCGTTCACCATCGCTTCCCGCGCGGCCTGCGTCTGTGCCTTCAGGCGTTCGTCGAGCGGGCAGTCGCCGACGACGACCACCTCGATGGGGACGCCGTGCTTGTCCTCCACCTCCGCCGCGTCGCGCCGCACCGCCTCGGCGAGCGTGTCGGGCTCCTCCGCCTCGTCCTTGCCGGTGCCCTCCGGCTTGTAGAGCCAGGCGCGCAGGTCGCGCTCCTGGGCGCGGGCGAGGCGGCGGACCTCCCCCGCGTTGTCCGCGTTGCGCTGGATCAGCGTCAGGGTGTGCAGCACGGAGTCGTGCACGTGGGCGGCGACTTCCGCCCGCTCCTGGGCCCGGATGCGCATCAGCCGCTCCTCGGAGAGGTCCTGGGTCATGCGGATGAGATAGGGGCCCGCGAGCAGGGCTATGCCGACGAGCACGGCGAGCGCCGCCTGCAGCGCCGCGCCCAGGTCGGACCCGGCGCCGCGCAGCACGAAGATGCCGGACACACCGACGCCGACGAGGAGCACCCCGGCCGCGGTCCGGGCGATCGTCAGGGTGCGGCGCTTGCGGCCGACCTCCATCCAGCGGGCCCTGCGGGCGTTGTCCGCCTGGCGCCAGACGAGGGCGACACCGGCGGCGACGAGCAGCGTCGGCCAGAGATACGCCTTCGTCGGACCGCCGAGCTCGACGCTGCCGACGAAGACCATGGCGACGGCGAGCATCGCGAGGAGCGCGACGATCTGGCCCTTGTCGGGCTTGCGGGCGACGAGTCTGCGGCGGCCGTCCGCCGCCGTCTCCGTGGTGACCACCGAGGGGCGCTGCGCCGCCGCCACGCCGCCCACGCCCAGCGGCACGAAGAACCAGAACGCGGCGTAGAGCAGCGCGCCGAGGCCGTTCGCCGTGAACAGCCCGATGAAGATGAGCCGCACCCAGATCACGGGCAGCCCGAGGTGCCCGGCGAGACCGCGCGCGACCCCGCCCAGCAGGCGGCCCTCACCGCTGCGGTACAGCTTCCGCAGCGGCCGCTCGTCTTCGATGGATACAGCTGCGGCTTCGGGCATGTCATCGATGGTCACACGGGGGCGGGGCCGGGGGCATCAGGGTCAACCCCGGAGACTCCCCTGATCTCGGACCGCCTGGACCGCCTAGACCGCCCAGAGTGGCCGGACCGCCCAGAGCGCCGGACCGGCCGCGGCCGCCCGGAACAGTTCAGAGCGGCCGGACCGCCCGCGGCCGCTGCCCGCGCCAGGCTTCGGCCCACACCCGTCGGGCCTCCGGCTCCGGCTCCGGCTCCGGCTCCGGCTCCGGCTCCGGCTCCGGCTCCGGCTCCGGCTCCGGCTCCGGGGCGATCGTCGAGTCGGTCGTCGAGTCGATCAGGGGCGGTCGTCCGGGTCGGTCAGGGGCGATATCAGGGTTCGGCCAGGGTTGTCCCGGCTGCCGCGGGCGGTCCGGGACCGTCACCATGGAGCCATGACGGATCAGCAGCCCGCGCCGGGCCCTCAGGCCCCGCCACGCGACGGTCTCTCCGCCCCGGCCGATGAGCCGGGCGCGGAGGCCGCCCGCGAGCGCAAGTTCCGCCGCGACCGCCGGCACCGCAAGCTGGGCGGCGTGTGCGCGGGGCTCGGGCGGCACTGCGACATGGACCCGGTGATCTTCCGCATCGGCCTCGCCGTGCTCGCGGTCACCAGCGGACTCGGGCTCGTCTTCTACGGCTTCACCTGGCTCCTCATTCCCTACGAGGACGAGGAGGAGAACGAGGCACGCCGCCTCCTGACCGCCCGCGTGGACGGCCACGCGCTGGCGGCCGTGCTCTTCGCGCTCGTCGGCTGCGGCGTGTTCCTGACCCTGCTGAGCAACGGCCAGGCGCTGACGTTCGCCGCGGTCCTCGGCCTGCTCCTCGCGGGCGCGGGGTATTGGTCGCGACAGCGCGGCGCCCCCGATCCCGACCCGGCGGCCGCCCAGGCCGTGGCCGACGCCCCGCCAGAGACCAAGGCCCCGCCCATGGCGGGGGCACCCTCATGGTGGCGCGGCCCCCTCTCCAAGGAGCTCGACGGGACGGTCAGCTATTTCTGGGGCCCGGACTCGATCGCGGTGGAGTATCAGCCGGACGACCGCCACGCCTCGCCTTGGCGCGCCCCGTCCCCCGCCGCGCAGGAGCCCGCCCCGCGCGGGCCGCGCCGGCTCGGCGGCTGGGTGTTCCTGGCCGCCCTGCTCGCGGCCTGCGTCGGCACCGGCGTGACCTGGGAGGACCACCCGCTCGGCACCAGCTTGCAGACGGGCTTCGCCTGCGCGCTCGCCGTGCTGGGCCTCGGCATCGCGATCAGCTCCTTCCTGGGGCGCACGGGCGCGGGCTCCCTCGTGCTCGCCGTGATCGTCGCCGCCCTCATGGCGGGCTCCGCAGCCCTGCCGAAGAACATCACGACGGAGTGGATACGCAGGGACTGGACCCCGGCCGCCACGGCGGACGTGCGTCCGAGGTACGAGCTGGGCACAGGCGTCGCCACCTTGGACCTGAGCCGGATCGACCTCCGCGGGGACCAGACGCTGCGCACCCGGGCCGAGGTGGGCGCCGGGCGGCTGAAGGTGGTCGTGCCGAAGGACGCCACGGTGGATCTGAAGGTCGAGGTGGGCGTCGGAGACATCCAGCTGCCGAGCGACAGCAGCCAGGACGTGGACATCGCCCCGGGCAAGGAGAAGACGGTGACCCTGGACCCACCCGCGGGTGCCAAGGGCGGCGGCACGCTCGACCTGCGGCTCGAGGTCGGCGTCGGACAGGCGGAGGTGGCACGTGCTGCGTCATGAGTTCCAGCCGGGCAGGCTGGTGGCGGGCTTCTTCGTGGCCCTGGCCGGGCTCGTCTTCGCGGGCGACGCGGGCGGGCTGTGGGACACGCCCTGGTTCGCGATCATCCCGATGATCGTCGGAGGTCTGTGCCTGGCGGGCGCCACGGCGACCGTCGCCCACGGCATACGCAAGGCCCGCGCGAACCGCGCCGAGGACGCGGCGGTCACCGACGCGGGCGAGGCCCCCTAGCGCGGCATCGGGCCGAACGCGCCCCGGCGCTGGGCGAGCCAGGCGTCCACGGAGAGGTAGGACGCCCCGGCGAGCACCAGCGGCAGCCAGGCCATCAGGTAGGCGAGGTCGTTGCCGTAGTAGTACGGCTCGGCGGACCAGCTCATCGTCAGCCAGAGGCTGAGCGAGATCAGGGCGCCGCCGAGCGCGGCGATCCGGGCGAGCAGACCGATCAGGGTGCCGATGCCGACGGCCAGTTCACCGAGGGCGATGGCGTAGCCGAAGCCGACGGGGCTCTTCAGGGCCAGGTCGACGAGTTCGGGGATCGCGGAGATGTCACGGATGTTGCGCATCTGCTCGCCGATGGAGCCGGGGCCGCTCTCCTTCATGAAGGCGCTGTCGGTGAGCTTGTCGAGGCCCGCGTAGATGAAGGTGACACCGAGGAAGATCCGCAAGGGGAGCAGGGCGTAACGGCTGCCGGAGTCCCGCCAGCCGCTCCGCCTGACGTAGTTGGTGTGGCTGTTGGTGCGCATGCCGTGAGCCATGGCTGCCCGCCGCCTCTCCCGCGACTCTCCCGTTGACCCGTCAACTGACGATACGTAGGAAAGGGAGCCGCCGCTCAGTGACGTGCGGCGGATTCCGCGAGGTGTGCCCCGGAAGCCGCTGAGCGTCACGGCTTCCGAGCACAGGGAAAGGGGGGAAGGCCATGCGTCCGTTCGGCGGGGTGTGGGCAGTGGTGCGGCGGGCCGGTCAGTCCGTCACGTCGATGGTGCAGCGGTTGGTCTCGAGGCCCGCCGCCGTGACGACCTGGACGTCGACGCGGCCGGGCTCGACATCGACCGGCACGGGCACAGTGAGGACGGTGTCCGAGGGGTTGGTGAAGCCCCCGGTGACGGGCACGAGGGGCACGTGGACGTGGACGGCGCCGATGCGGACGGCCATCCGCGCCAGCCGGTCGGCACTCTGCGCGCCCGGGGGCACGAAGCCCGCGCCGCGGATCTCGATGTCGTCGCCCGTGCGGATCGGCGCGTCCAGGTCGCCCGCCTCACGCGCGCGGACCACGGACAGGATCACCGGGCGGCCGCCTTCGGAGTACTTGCCCGCCACGTACGTGGCGGCGGACACGAGCACGACGAGAGCCAGGCCCCACGGAAGGTCGGGCAGCTGCTCGGGCCTGCGGGCGAGCCGTACGGCGACGAACACGGCGGCGGCGGTGCTGACGACGAGGTACTGGGCGTCGGCGAAGTGGCCGCGGCCGGAGTCGTCGGTCAGCAGGTCCGCGGCCCGCGGCCGGTCGGCGCGCACCTTCTGGAGCCGCTGGCCGAGGACCCTGACACCCACGACGCGGCGTACGAGCACGGCGACGGCGCAGACGACGGCGAGGACGGTCACAAGCCCCGCGGCGCGCCCGATGCGCAGTCCGTCGATGAGCGCGTCCCGCTCCGCGCGGCCTGAGGCCGCGGCGAGTTCACCCGCGAGGACGAGCACGGCGAAGACCACGAGCACCACCCAGGAGGCAGCCACGGCGCGTGAGGTGGACAGTCGGTTGTCCTCCCCGATGACGGGCGCGAGCACCCCGCCGCGCGCCCGGTGCAGATACGCGGCGCAGGACAGCGGCACGGCCACGCCGAGCGCCGCGAGCAGCCCGGCGGTGCGGGCGTCCGTCCACCCGGTGCCGACGGCGGTGAGCGCCTGGACGAGCAGCAGCGCGACGACTCCGGCCCACACGGCGGCGAGGGTGTACCGCCACAGGCGGGCCAGCCAGGCCTCGCCCTCGGCGCGGCCGCGCTCGGCGACCGCGCGCGCGGACTGGGTCAGCTCGTCCGAGACCCATTGGCGGGACGCGCCCGCCGAGTGGACGACGGCCGCGGGCACCCCGTGCCCGGCCGCCAGCTCATCGCGTTTGGCGAGGAATGCGGCCACGGCGCGCCGATGTCCCTCCCGTGCGCCGTGCGGGCAGTCGCCGCACGTGCAGCCACCCCCGTGCGTGCCCTGCCTGGCTTCCTGCACCGCCACCGCGTACGCCGCCTTCCCCGCCCTCGGCCGAGGCCGTGATCGAACTCGCGACCGGTTCTCCCATCGGCCACGGGTCCGCGAACTACCTTGCAATGACTGGGAATTGTGCCGTACGGACGCCTGTGCGTGTTCCGCGGGTCAGGTCAGCGGGGGTGGAGTGGGGACACGCGTGTTGACGCGGGGCGTGAAAAGACCCGGTGGCGCGGCCGGGTCAGGCCAGCAGATCGGGTTCGGCGCGGCTGATGTCCTGCCACAGGGACTGGTGGTTGATCCAGGCGGCTGCGAGGTCGCTAGAGGGGGACGCGCGGGGTACGAGGGATACCCGATCAAAGGCGACAGGGGGTGTCGGGTTTGGGCGGCAGACTCGGCGTATGACGGTCAAGACGGTCAACTGGGAAGCGTTCACCGCGGCGGAGCCCGATCTCGCCGCGATCATCGAGCGGCGCTTCGGCGCGTTCACCCACCATGTGCTCGCGACGCTCCGCAAGGACGGGTCACCGCGGACGACTGGGCTCGAGGTCCGCTTTCTGCGCGGGGAGCTGTGGCTCGGCATGATGCCGGACTCGCTCAAGGCGCTGGACCTGCGCCGCGATCCGCGTTTCGCGCTGCAGGCGAACCCGGGCTCCGGCACGGAGATGGCGGGCGGGGACGTCCGGATCGCGGGGCGGGCGGTGGAGGTGACGGACCCGAAGGACATCGCGCGCTACGCGGACGCGGTGAACCCTCCGGACCCGGACGCGTTCCATTTGTTCCGCACGGAGCTGACGGAGGTGGTCCGTACGTACATCGAGGACGAGCGGTATCTGGCGGTGCAGCTGTGGAAGCCGGGGCGGCCGGTGCGGAAGACCCGCCGCACCTGACGTCCCGCGCACGCGACGCGCACGCGAACGGCGCCGCCACCTCGTGCGAGGCGGGCGGCGCCGTTCAGCGGTGCGGGGATGTCACTCCCACTCGATGGTGCCGGGCGGCGGATCACCTCCGCGTCAGCGGAGAAGCGCCCACGCCTGCACCCTCACCACCCTCACCACTACTCCCACTCGATCGTCCCCGGCGGCTTGCTCGTCACGTCGAGGACGACGCGGTTGACGTCGGCGACCTCGTTCGTGATGCGGGTCGAGATCTTCGCGAGCACCTCGTACGGCAGGCGGGACCAGTCGGCCGTCATGGCGTCCTCGGAGGAGACGGGGCGCAGGACGATCGGGTGGCCGTAGGTGCGGCCGTCGCCCTGGACGCCCACCGAGCGGACGTCGGCGAGCAGGACCACGGGGCACTGCCAGATCTCCCGGTCGAGCCCGGCCGCGGTGAGCTCCTCGCGGGCGATGGCGTCGGCCTCGCGCAGCAGGTCGAGCCGCTCGCGCGTGACCTCGCCGACGATGCGGATGCCGAGGCCGGGGCCGGGGAAGGGCTGGCGCTGGACGATCTCCTCGGGCAGGCCGAGCTCCTGTCCGACCATGCGGACCTCGTCCTTGAAGAGCTGGCGCAGCGGCTCGATGAGCTGGAACTCAAGGTCTTCGGGGAGGCCGCCCACGTTGTGGTGGGACTTGATGTTGGCGGTGCCGGTGCCGCCGCCGGACTCGACCACGTCCGGGTACAGGGTGCCCTGGACGAGGAACTCGACGGCCTCGCCGTCCGCGGCGCCCTCGGCGACGATCTCGGCCTGGGCCTGCTCGAAGACGCGGATGAACTCGCGGCCGATGATCTTCCGCTTCTCCTCGGGGTCGGAGACCCCGGCGAGGGCGGTCAGGAAGCGCTCCTGGGCGTCGACGACCTTCAGCTGGACGCCGGTGGCGGCCACGAAGTCCTTCTCGACCTGCTCGGTCTCGCCCTTGCGCATCAGGCCGTGGTCGACGTACACGCAGGTCAGCTGGGAGCCGATGGCCTTCTGGACCAGGGCTGCGGCCACGGCGGAGTCGACGCCGCCGGACAGGCCGCAGATGGCGCGCTTGGTGCCGACCTGGGCGCGGATCGCGGCGAGCTGCTCGTCGATCACGTTGCCGGTGGTCCAGTTCGGCTTGAGGCCCGCGCCGCGGTAGAGGAAGTGCTCCAGGACCTGCTGGCCGTGCGTGGAGTGCATGACCTCCGGGTGGTACTGGACGCCGTACAGCTTCTTCTCGTCGTTCTCGAAGGCGGCGACCGGGACGACGTCGGTGGACGCGGTGACGGCGAAGCCCTCGGGGGCGGCGCTGCAGGCGTCGCCGTGCGACATCCACACCGACTGCTCGGCCGGGGTGCCCTCGAAGAGGGTCGAGCCGGGCTTGGACACGGCGAGCGGGGTGCGGCCGTACTCCCGGGCGCCGGTGTTGTCGACGGTGCCGCCGAGGGTCGTGGCCATCAGCTGGAAGCCGTAGCACATGCCGAAGACGGGGACGCCCGCCTCGAACAGGGCGCGGTCCACCGACGGGGCGCTCTCCGCGTACACGGAGGACGGGCCGCCGGAGAGGATGATCGCCGCGGGGTTCTTGGCGAGCATCTCGGAGACCGGCATGGTGCTCGGCACGATCTCGCTGTAGACCCGGGCTTCGCGGACGCGGCGGGCGATGAGCTGGGCGTACTGCGCTCCGAAGTCGACGACCAGAACGGTGTCGGGAGCGGCGGCAGCGGGAGTCGCTGAGGACACGGCGGCGGCCTTCCGGCGTTGAGCGCGCGCGAGGTTCGTGAGCGGGGGGTCGCGAGAGGCGCGCGCGGTTGGAGCTGGGGTTGTTTTGTCGATTCTAACGGGCCCGCGCGTACCGGCTTCGTCGTATCCGACGGAACCGGGTGCCTGGGGCCCGGCGCCCCGGCCGCCCCGGGCGCCCCGGCCGCCCCGACGCCAGCCACCGTCGGCCATCCTCCGTCGGCCGCCCGGCCCCGTGTCTCACCATGCGGGCCGCCCCGTGCCCCGGATTGACCCGGCACACGCGTGTGGGGGCATACTGGGCCCGTGAACAAGCACCTCGGCTTCCTCTTTACCTATGGCAACCGGCCCGCCGGCTGCCATGGTCGAGCTGCTTGATCCTCTAGACAAGCGACTTCCCAGGCGCCCCGGGCCGACAAGGCCCGGGGCGTCCTGTCGTTTCCGGGTCCTGTCGCTCCGGGGCGCCGCCACCGCCCGATTCCAGCGAGGAGCCCCAGATGACCACCACCACCCAGAACCCCGCGACCGCGCACCCGGCCGCCACCCCCGCCGAGCGGACCGGCGCCCGCACCCCCGAGGCCGCCGAACTGATCGGCGGCGCCCGTGAGCGGATCGATGCCCTCGACGACCGGATCATTGGTCTGGTCCAGGAGCGGATGGCGGTCTCCGCGGTGATCCAGGAGGCCCGGATCGGCTCGGGCGGGCGGCGCGTGAACCTCGCCCGCGAGATGGAGGTCCTCAGCCACTACAGGGACGCGCTCGGCAAGCCGGGCACCGCGCTCGCGATGACGCTCCTGGAGCTGTGCCGGGGCCGCGTCTGACGGCCCCGCGCGGTGGCCGCCGCGGCCCCGCCGACCACCGCGCGGGCCACCACGTCGACCGCCACACGGTCCACCCCGCCGGCCGGACCGCCGACCGAGCCGCAGGCCGACCCACGGGCCGCGACTCACGCGTCCGCCCTGGTCCCGGACCCGTCACGCGCCCCACGGGAACAGGGAGAACCACTGCGCCACGGACCTGAGTTCGGGCCGCTTCTCACCCGTACGGCGCGTGACCGGTTCCGGAGGGGCTTCGTTGGTCCCGTTGTCCGTGCCAGCCAGGGGCGGGCCCGAAAGAACCACGCGTGGCTCCGCTGGGGCGATGAGGCGCACGCACCCCGTGCGCCGTGGGACCTCGCCCCAGAGATGTGACCGGACGGCAGGGGACAGCAGCCCGGTCACCCAGGGAACGGTCGGCTCCGGGGACGCCCGGGGCCGACCGGCCTCAGACCTCTCGCCCGGGTGTTCCCCTCGGGCACAAGTGGATGTTGTCGAAACGGTTGCGCGGATAACCGGCCATCCTCCACGATGCGTACAGGGCGGGAGACAAAAGCCCCGCACTTTAAAACTTCATCGCCATTGGTCTATACCGGGCGCGCTCCCTCAGTGCGCCGGAGCGGCCACCGGCGCACAAAGCCAGCGGCGTACTCCCCCCGGCGCCGCCCCGAAGCATCGACGCTGCCCTGACGTCGATGCTGACAGCCAAGGGCCCCGCGGATCCGTCCCGCGGGGCCCTTCGCTCGTTCCTCAGACGGCGCCCGCTCCACCGACGCCGCCGACGCCACCCACCTCCTCAGTGGCGCTCCCCTGCTACCTCAGAGCCGTCTACTTCGCCAGCTTCGCCAGTTGCGCGTCCACGACCGCCGCCGGAACCTTCGGCTCCATGTCCGCCGTGTCCGCCGTCGCGTCGCCGAGCGCCGCGCCCGACTCCTCGCGGTCCCGCACGTCGGTGGCCGCGCCCTCCGGGTCGTAGAGGTTCGTCGCGGCGAAGGACACCAGCGTCGAGCCGTCGCGCACGACGGTGACGGCCCGGCGCTCCACGAACGTGTCCACGCGGCGGCCGAGCCGGTACGCGACCGCCTCGTCGCCCTTGTCCGGGGCGGTCAGCGCCGTGACGCCCAAGTAGCGCGGGTCCCCGGTGCGGAAGGTGGCGCACCCCTTGGACTTGGCCGCCGCGCGCAGGTCCTTCAGCGCCCGGGCGGCGGCGTCGGAGTCGGCGTACGCGTACAGCTCGACGTACGTCGTCGAGCCGCCCTTGGCCGTCACCTCGCGGCCGAAGTGGGCCTTCGCCTTCGGCGGGGTCGCGGGGGTCAGCAGGTCCGCGAGCGGGGCGCAGACGGAGGGGGACGCCGGGGCCCCGGCCCAGGCGGCCTCGCGCTCGGTCGGCTTGCGCGTCGACACCTCGTAGCCGTCCGCGTCGCCCTTGACCAGGGCGGCGTCGGCCAGCCGCGCCGTCGCCCCGCCACCGGCCGGGCCCTTCGGCTTCGCCTGCGCGGTCGACGGCCCGCCGTCACGCTTGCCGCCGTCCTCGCTCCCGCCGTCACCGCCGCCGCACGCGGCGGTCAGGCCCAGCGTCGCCACGACCGAAGCGGCCACCACGACACGCGACACTGCTGACTTCACGTTCCCCCACTTTCGCCTTGCCCGTACACGCGGAGTCACCCGCACCCCTTCTACGACTGAAGATCGCCGCAGTCGGTTCCACGAATCGGCACAGTGAATTCCGGGGTGGAACCGGGATGGAATCCGTACGGATCAGAAGCGGTACGGGCTCAGCAGCACGATCGCCAGCGCCATCAAGCCCACCACGATCACCACGCTGCGCGCCTGGCGCCACCGGCCCGACCCCGTGCCCCGGCGCGGACCCGTGGGCGCGGCCCGCCACTCGTCGGGGCGCCAGGGCGCGGCGGACTCCTCCTTGCGCTGGCGGCGTTTGCGGCCGACCGTGCCCTCGGCCTGCCGACGGGCCTCCTCCGCGTCCAGGCGGCGCAGCCGGTCGGCCACCATGCGCGCCCGCGCGGACGGCTCCTTCGGCGCGGAACTCCTGATGTCCCGTTCGCTGTCCTCCGCGAATTTGCGCCATACCTCGTCAGGTATGGCCGACTCGTCATCGGGTTCGCGCGGCGACCGCACGGACACTGTTGCCCCCATCCCCCCGCCCGTTCCCTCACAGCGGGTCCCATCTCGCTTGCAAACGGGGGAAGTTCTACGACATCCCACGAGGGCCGCACAAGCCAAGGGTCTTCACATCTTTCAAACATGTGACTCAAGCCACATAAAGATTCCGTGAGTTCGCATGCAACCATTCACAGTGAACACAGGTCATCCATGCGTAACTACGGCCACTTCCGCGTGCCCGCGCGGATTCCGCGTGTCCGCGTGGAGGCCTCCAGCTCCGTGCCGCGCGGCCACGCGCGGCGCGCCGGACTCACCGAGGTCTTCATGAAGCTTCGCCGTGCTCTGGCCGTCGCAGCCGCGACGGCCACACTCGCACCGCTCGCGCTCCTGTCGGCCCCGGCCGCGCTCGCGACCGAGGGCGGCACCACGACGCCCGGCGCGAGCGCCAGCGAGACCCCGGCCCCGTCCGGCGAGCCCACGGACCCGGCGGAGAAGCCCGGCGAGCCCGGCACCCCCGGCGACCCGCAGAACCCGGAGAAGCCCTCGGACGGAAAGCCCGGCGAGAAGCCCGGCGAGCCCGGTCAGCCCGGCACCAAGCCCGGCGAGAAGCCCGGTGACGAGGACGCCAAGCCCCCGGCCGAGGACGGCGACGGTTCCGCCGAGGACGAGAACTCCCGGCACGAGGACGAGAACAAGAACAACGAGAACAAGAACGAGAACAAGAACGACGACAAGGACGACGAAGACCCCTCGCTGGAGCCGTGCGAGATCGACGACGAGACCGGCGAGGACTTCGAGAGCCAGCTGGAGCTCCGCATCGACGGCCTGCCCGGCAAGATCGTCGCGGGCAGCGGCTGGCACGAGTTCACGCTGACCGCCGCCAACCCGAGCGACGACGAGCTCGGCGAGGTCAACTGGCTCGCGGCCGTGGACAACTTCTCCGACAGCGAGCGCGAGAAGGACTGGCTGAGCACCTACGCGCGCATCCAGTACTACGACCCCGAGGCCAAGGGCTGGAAGTCGATCATCGACGAGATCTCGGACGGCAGCTACTTCGGCAAGACCACGCTCGGCGCCAAGGAGCAGGTCGAGATCAAGCTGCGCCTCGACATCAGCGCCAAGGCCCCCGCGGGGCCGGGCTACGCGATCGGACTCGGCGGCTACACCGACCCCGAGTTGGAGTGCACGCACAGCTCGTTCGACTTCTTCGACTTCACCGTGCTGCGGCCGGGCAGCGAGAACACCGACCCGGGCGAGGCCGAGCAGCGCCCTGCCCGGCCCGAGCACAAGCCCGCGCCCAGGCCGCAGGGCGGCATCAAGAAGGTCAAGCAGACCGTCTCCGAGATCCCGCCCACCGGGAGCCTCGCCGAGACCGGCTCCAGCTCCGCGCTGCCGACCATCGGCCTCATCGGCGGCGCCGCCGTCGTCGTGGGCGCGGGGGCCGTGTTCGTGGTGCGCCGCCGAGGGAACTCGGACGCCGCCTCGTAACGCCCATCCGCACGCCCTTCCGCGCGGCTGAGACGCGCGCGGGGCACCTGAGGGACGCGACGGCCACCGGCCGCGACGTCCCCGCCGGACCGCGAAGGACCTGCACTCGGAGGGGGGTGCAGGTCCTTTCGCGTACGCAGCACGCGGGGTCCTTTCGCGTACGCAGCACGCGGGGTCCTTTCGCGTACGCAGCACGCGGGGTCCTTTCGCGTACGCAGCGCCCGTACCGGAGGGCGCTACTCCTTCGGCGGCACCACCGGCACCCCGAGGAACGGCAGCCTCAGGGCGCCGAACGCGTCCGCCGGGACCACCGGGGACTTCGGCTCGACCGGCGCGAGGCGCGCGTAGGGCGCCCCCGCGGCCGGACGCGGGTCGGCGGCGCCCTTGTTCGGCCAGAACGACATGGCGCGCTCCGCCTGCGCGGTGATCGTCAGCGACGGGTTCACACCGAGGTTCGCGGTCACCGCCGAGCCGTCGACGACGGAGATCCCCGGATGCCCGTACAGCCGGTGGTACGGGTCGATCACGCCGGTCTCCGCCGAGTCGCCGATCGGGCAGCCGCCGAGGAAGTGCGCGGTCAGCGGGGTGCCCATCAGCTCGCCGACGTTGGAGCCCGGGAAGCCGTTGATCTCCCGCGCGATGAGCGTCGCGGCGCGGGTCGCCTCCGGGATCTGGTCCGGGTTGGGCGCGCCGTGCCCCTGCCGGGCCGTCAGCAGGCCCTTGCCCAGGCCCTTCTCCTTGCGGTACGTGGTCAGCGAGTTGTCCAGGGTCTGCATGACCAGGCCGATGATGGTGCGCTCCGACCAGCGGCGGTTCGACAGGGAGCGCAGCGTGAGCAGCGGATGGCGCGCGGAGTGCGCGAGCCAGCCCGCGACGCGCGCCCTGCCGCCCTTGGTGGTGTACGGGACCTGGAACAGGGTCAGGCCGCCCATCGCGTTGGACTTCCTGCCGTAGCGGACGGGCTCGATGTGGGTGGTGTCGTTCGGGTGGATGGACGAGGTGATGGCCACGCCCCGGGTGAAGTCGACCCGCCCGCCCGGGGCGTCCGCGTGCCGCTGGCGATAGCGGCGGTCGGTGGTCTGCGCGCCCACCAGGGCCTCGGAGTTGGTGCGGGTGAGCTCGCCGAGGCGCCCGGAGATCCGCGGCAGCAGATGGCTGTCCTTCATCCGGTGCAGCAGCGTCTGGGTGCCGTAGGTGCCCGCGGCCAGGACCACGCGGCGGGCCCGGAACGTGCGGCCCGCGCCCTTGCGCTTGTCGTCGGTGGGCAGCGTGGCCACCGCGTAGCCGCCGCGCGAGTCCTCGGTGAGGGTGACGACCGTTGTCATCGGGTGGATGACGGCCCCGGCCCGCTCCGCGAGGTGGAGGTAGTTCTCGGTGAGCGTGTTCTTCGCGCCGTGGCGGCAGCCCGTCATGCACTCGCCGCACTCGGTGCACGCGCTGCGCACCGGGCCCGCGCCGCCGAAGTACGGATCGGGAACTTCCCTGCCCGGCTCGGCCGTTGACTCACCGGTGGCGTCCCGTCCGTCACCGAAGAAGACGCCGACCGGCGCCATGTGGAAGCTGTCGCCCACGCCCATGGCCTCGGCGGCCGCCTGGAGATGCACGTCGGAGGGGGTGGTCGTGGGGTTGAGCCGCACGCCCAGCATGCGCTTGGCCTGCTCGTAGTACGGACGCAGCTCGTCCTGCCAGTCCGTGATGTCCTTCCACTGCGGATCGTTGAAGAACGCCGCAGGCGGTACGTAGAGCGTGTTCGCGTAGTTCAGCGATCCGCCGCCCACGCCCGCGCCCGCCAGGACCATCACATTGCCGAGCAGATGGATGCGCTGGATGCCGTAGAGGCCGAGTGCGGGCGCCCAGAGGTAGTTCTTCAGGTCCCAGGAGTTCCTGGGCAGCGTGGCGCGCGTGAAACGGCGGCCCGCCTCCAGGACGCCGACGCGGTAGCCCTTCTCGGTGAGCCGCAGCGCGGCCACGGAGCCGCCGAAGCCGGAGCCTACGACGATGACGTCGTAGTCGCTGCCGTCGTCGCCCTCCCCGCCCTTGTTGTCCTCGTGCTGGACAGAGGTGTCCTGCGACATGGGGTCTCCTCCGTGCGAGTCGAATCTGCGGGCGCGCGGGGGCTGAGCGCGCAGTTCCCCGCGCCCCTTCGGGGCGCTCCCGTACCGGCGCCGGAATCTCCGCCCGGCTCAGCGCAGGCGCAGCGCCTTCATGATCCGCAGGCTTCGCGTCATGAAGGCCGCGTACTGCTCGTCGTCCATGCCGAACGACGGCGCCAGCGGGATGAGCCGCTGGTGGGCCACGGTCTGGGCCTCGGTGTACTTGAGAATGCCCTCGGCGCCGTGGCGGCGGCCGAGGCCGGAGTCCTTCATGCCGCCCATCGGCGACTGCACGCTGCCGTAGGCGGGCGCGAAGCCCTCGTTGACGTTGACGGTGCCGGTGCGCAGGCGGGCGGCGACGGCGCGGCCGCGCCTGCCGTCCTTCGTCCAGACCGAGGAGTTGAGGCCGTAGGGCGTCGCGTTGGCGAGCTCCACTGCCTCGTTCTCGTCGGTGAAGCGGTAGATCGAGACGACCGGGCCGAAGGTCTCCTCGGTGCACACGGCCATGGGCGACTCGACGCCGTCGAGGATGGTCGGCTCGAAGAAGTACGGGCCAAGGTCAGGCCGTGCCACGCCGCCCGCGACGAGCGTGGCGCCCTTGGCGACGGCCTCGTCGACGTGCCGCCGCACCGTCTCCAGCTGCCGCTCCCCGACCAGCGAGCCCATGTCGGCCCCGTACGCCAGCGAGCACCCGAGGCGCATCGCCTTGGTGCGCGCGGCGAACCGCTCGACGAACGCGTCCGCGATCGCCTCGTGGACGTACAACCGCTCGACGGAGATGCACAGTTGGCCCGCCGACGAGAAGCAGGCGCGGACCGCGCCCGCGGCGGCCTTCTCCACGTCGGCGTCGTGCAGCACCAGCATGGCGTTCTTGCCGCCGAGTTCGAGGGAGACGCCCACGAGCCGGGCGGCCGCACCGGTGGCGACCTCGCGGCCGGTGCGCGTGGAGCCGGTGAAGGAGACGTAGTCGGCGCGGCTCACGACCTCGGGCCCGATGACCGGTCCTTCGCCGAGCACCACCTGGAAGGCCTCGGCGGGCAGCCCCGCCTCGATGATCAGGTCTCGCGCCCACAGCGCGGTCAGGGCGGTCTCCGTGTCCGGCTTCATCACCAGCGCGTTGCCCGCGACGAGAGCGGGCAGCGCGTCGCCGATGGACAGCTCCAAGGGGTAGTTCCAGGGGGCGATCTGGCCGACGACACCGCGCGGCTGGCGCAGCTCGGTGACCTTCGTCAGGACCGGCACGACACCCGTGTGGCGCTTGGGGTTCAGATACGCGGCGGCGCGGCGGCCGTAGTGCCGGGCCGCGACGGCGACGGCCTGGACCTCCTCGTGCGCGTGCAGCCGCGCCTTGCCGGTCTCCAGCTGGATCAGGTCGAGGGCCTCGCCCTGGCGCTGGAGCAGCAGGTCGTGGAAGCGCAGCAGCACAGCCGCGCGCCGGCGCACAGGGGTGCGCGCCCACGCGATCTGCGCGACGCGGGCCCGCTCGAAGGCGGTGGCGACGTCCTGGGGCGTGGACTCGGGCAGGTCGGCCAGCTTCTCGCCGGTGAGCGGCGTGTGGTTGGCGGTGCGGCCCGAGCCGAGCACGTCGCGGGTCAGCTGGGCGACCAGCTCGGGCGTGACCACGTCCGCGGCGGTGCGCGAGCCACGGGGGGCCGGAGCGATCGGGTTCGTGCCGAGGGGCGCCGCGGGGGCCTGCGAGTCCGTCATGACGGTGAGCGTATGCCTGGCCGGACGCTTTGGGTACCCATGGGTAACGAGCTTTCACCGCTCTCGCACGCGCCCTCGCCGGGCCCCTCGCACCACGCCAGTGTCCGCTGGCAGCAAAGCCGCTGATCAGGGCGTTAGCGGGAGCCCATGGCCCCCTTTCCCACCTTCAAGCGCTCGCGTGCGGCCTTGAAGAGATCGGTTCCCCGCTTCTCGAACCGGGCGACGCCCTTGGGCATCCGCACCATCAGTTCGTACGCGTCACCGGCGTCGGTGACGATCATCAACCGCATCTCGCGGGTGGGGGACCCGCCCGCTCCGCGCTCCGTGTACGTGGCGTCGAGGAGCGCCGCGTCCTGGCCGCGGAAGCTCGTCGGCGTCGAGGTGGTGTCGGCCTCCCGATAGGTCGGGGACTCGTACTCCTTGCGCTCCTCGCCCACCCAGGCGACGGCGTTCGCGGCGGGCGCCCGCGCGGGCTTGGTGAGCCGCAGGAAGACCCGCCCGTGCGGTTCGGAGTACTCGACGATCGGGTTCGCGGGGTCGCGGACGATTTCGGTGTACGAGGCGGGCACGGCGACCGCGGCGGTCAGCGCGCGCTCCTTGTGCACCGTCCAGCGAGTGGAGGTGGCGGAGGAAGTGGTCCGCTCGGGCGCCTCGGGCTCCACCGGCCCCTCGGGCTCCACCTCCACCGGCGGGAGCGCGCCGCCCTCTCCGGATACCTCGCCGCTTTCGGAGACCGACTCCGACTCCGCGTCCGCGCGCGTGCCGTCGCCGTCCGCCACGGAGGTGCCGAGCCAGACGCCGCCTCCGACGAGGAGGGCGCCCACCAGGGCGGCGGCGAGGAGGGTCGGGGTGCGGCGGTGCGGTGCTGCCGCGGGGCCCCCAAGCCCGCCCCTTCCCGAACCGGGGGCTTCGCCCCCGGGGCCCCCTTCATCGCCGCTTCGCGGCTCGTCCTCAAACGCCGGACGGGCTGGAATGTCCGTGCGGGGAGCCAGCAGCGGGGACGCCTCCGCCACCTCGCCGAGCGCCGCCGCCACCTCCGTCGCGTCCGGGCGGAGCCCCGGCTCCCGGTTCAGCAACCGCTCGATCAGCGGGCCCAGTTCGCCCGCGCGCTCCGGGCGCGGCACCTCGGCCGTGAGCACGGCGGCGAGGGTCGACTCCAGCGTCGTACGCCGGAACGGCGACGCGCCCTCCACGGCCGCGAACAGCAGGACGCCGAGCGACCACAGGTCGGAGGGCGGTCCCGCGCCGGGGCCCGCCATCCGCTCGGGCGCGATGAACTCGAGCGAACCGACGAACTCGCCGCTGGCTGTGAGGGACTCCTCGCCCTGGACGCGGGCGATGCCGAAGTCCGTGAGCACGACGCGGCCGTGCGCGCCGAGCAGGACGTTCGCGGGCTTCACATCACGGTGCACGATGCCCTTGGCGTGCGCGGCCGCGAGCGCGCCGACGAGCGCGAGGCCGACGCGGGCGGCCTCGACGGGCGGCAGGGCCCCGCGCCTGAGCGCCTCGTGCAGGGACTCGCCGCGGATCAACTCCATCACGATCCACGGCAGTTCGTCCTCCTCGACGACCACGTCGTGGATGGCGACGGCCGCCGGGTGGTCCACCAGGGCGGCCGCCCGCGCCTCGCGCCGCAGCCGGGCACAGGCCCGCAGCCGCGCCTCGTCCCGGAGGTCGCCGGGCAGCCGCGGCTCCTTGACGGCGACCTCCCGCCCGACCAGTTCGTCGACCGCGCGCCACACCGTGCCCATGCCCCCGGAGCCGATGCGCTCGGCGAGCCGGTAACGGCCACCGATCACGCGTCCGCCATCAGTACTCATGTGTCATGAGTACCGTGCGCGGACGCACCGCGGCCAGTCCGGTGATCGTCTCGTGACCGAGCGTCAGGGCCGGGCTGGCCAGGGCCAGGCCGGTCAGCGCCAGGCCGGTCAGGGCTTGGCGATCTTCAGGTCCGCGATGGC
Organism: Streptomyces sp. NPDC043996; assembly: GCF_056435225.1. Lineage (NCBI taxonomy): Bacteria > Bacillati > Actinomycetota > Actinomycetes > Kitasatosporales > Streptomycetaceae > Streptomyces > Streptomyces sp. NPDC043996. The sequence goes on from NZ_JBWKEY010000001.1 coordinate 754,362, forward strand.
CTTCTTCGCCACCTCACGGCCGCGCTCGGTGAAGTCGCTCTTGGCCGGGTAGTCGATCCACAGCTTGTACATGTCGCCGGACTTGGTCCGGTAGTAGAAGATCGTGGCCTCGCGCGGGTACTCGGTGTCGCTCTCCTTGTTCGTGTACGGAATGAGGTTCTCCGCAGACTGGCCGCCCTGGTACTCGCCCTGGGTGGTCTTCTTGCCGGGCCTCAGCGCATCGGGGCTCAGCGAGGAGTTGAGCACCGAACTGCCCTCGTCCAGGTCCTTCATGTCCTCGTACGCCTCGGCCATGGAGGTGCCCGCGATGTAGTTCAGGTCGTCCTCGGACTTCTTGTCCAGGGTCAGCGTCACCGAGATCTCACCGCTGGAGTCCCGGTAGGAGACCCAGTGCTCCTTCGGCGGGGCATCGGCTCCGGGCCCCCAGGTCACGTACCCCTCGGGCGCGGAGACCGTGGCGCCGAGCTTCTTCTCGTCGTGCTTCTTCCACTCCCCCGCGGCCGCGGAGTCGTCGCCGAACGGGTTCACCGCGACGAGTACGCCCGCCGCCACCGCCACGGCCACCACGGCCCCGACGACCGCGAGCGCCTTGCGGCTCAGGAACACGCCCTTGCCGCGGGGCGGCGCGTCGCCCGCGACCGTGATCAGCTGCGTGGCCGGGGGCTGCGGCGGCTTGACGGCCTCTTCCAAGAGGGCCCGGACCTGGGCGGCGCCCGGACGGTGGCCCGGGTCCTTGTGCAGCAGGCCGTTGATGGCGTCGGCCAGCGGGCCTTGCGCGGAGGCGGGCGCGGCGGGCGTGGCGTTGAGGACGGACTGGAGCGTCGCGGGCGTGTTGCTGCGGCGGAACGGCGACACGCCCTCCGTCGCCGCGTACAGGACCACGCCGAGCGACCACAGGTCCGACGCCGGGCCAGGACGCTGGCCGAGGACGCGCTCGGGGGCGATGAACTCGGGCGAGCCGACGAAGCCGCCGGTGTCCGTCAGGTTCGTCTCGCCCTCGATCTGGGCGATGCCGAAGTCGGTGAGGACGACGCGGTCGTGGTCGCCGAGCAGCACGTTGTCCGGCTTCACGTCGCGGTGCAGGATGCCCGCGGCGTGCGCGGCCTCCAGGGCGCCGAGCACTTCGAGGCCGACGCGCGCCGCGTCGCGCGCGCCGAGCGTGCCCTCGCGCAGCGCCGCGCCGAGAGAGCGGCCCCGTACGAACTCCATGACGATCCATGGCTGGCCGTCCTCGACGACGACGTCGTGGACGTTCACGACCGCGGGGTGGTCGAGGCGGGCGGCGGCGCGGGCCTCGCGGCGCATCCGCTCGAAGGCGTTGGCGCGCTCGCGCTCGGGCAGGTGGTCGGGGAGGCGCGGCTCCTTGACCGCGACCTCGCGGTCCACGGTCTCGTCCTTGGCGCGCCAGACCGTGCCCATGCCGCCGTGGCCGAGCTTGGAAAGCAGCCGGTAGCGGCCGCCGACGACCCGGCCCACGCCCGGGTCGGCCTGCGTGGGCTGCGTGGCTTGCGCGGCCTGCGCGGCTTGCCCTGACTGTCCCGACTGCCCGGCCTGTCCGGTCTGCTGCTGGTGCGGCACGACCTGGGTCGGTTCGGCGTACGGGTTGGGGTACGGCGTACCACCCTGCTGCGGCGGCTGGGGCGGCCGCAGTCCGTAGCTGGTGGTCTCGTTGGGGCCGTAGGAGGATCCCCCGTCGTTACTCATGAACCCATGAGTACCTTGTCAAGGGTGTCTGATTCCAGCCGGGTCACGCACTTGTGACCGGGGTGATGCACGACCCGGGAACGATGACAGACGGTTCGTCGTACGGCCCGGCGTGCGGCGGCGGTTCACCGGCGCACGAACGTGTCGACCGCCGTGTCGAAGTGCCGTCGCGCACGCGCGGCCTCGTCCGCGGGCGCCGACACCCACACGTCGTACATCCGCCCGCCCTCCTCCCAGCACAGGTCGTAGGTGCGCCGGGCGCCCCGCGCGGCGTCGGAGCCGTCCCAGGTGTACTGCCACAGCGCGGCGGGGCGGCCGTTGCGCGTGGTCTCCGCGACCTGCCCTTCGCGGTAGCCGGGGCTGCGCCCGGGGCCCTCGGCGTCCGCGCGGCGCTGCGCGGCGAGCGGGCCGCCCGGCACCGGGGCCGCGACCGTGATGCCGATGCGGGCGGCCCCGTCCGGGGCGGCGTAGAAGGTGCGCGGCCCGTCTGTGCCGCGCCGGTAGCCCACGGGGACGGCGAGCGCGAAGCCGCGCGGGTCCTTCGCGAGCCGGTAGCCGCCGGGGACCTCGGGGGTGGAGGCACCGAGTCCCTCAGGGGTCTTGGTGACCGTCGAAGTGGCCGTGGGCCCACGGTCCGTGGGCTCCGTCCGGGTGCCGGGCGGGGCCTGCGAAGCGGAGCTCGCGGGCGGTCCGCCGCCCCCGTCGCCGCGCTGGCCGAGCAGCAGCGCGGTGGCCGAAACCGCACCCCCCGCGACGGCCGCGACGAGGGCGGCGGCGATGAGCACGGCCCGGGTCTGACGGCGGTTCAGCCGGTTCGGACGGGGATGCGGACGCGTCGGGAACGGGTCGTCGGGCAGCGGCAGGAGCACCGCGGGCACCGGCCGGACCGGAGGGCGCCGGTACGGGTCGCGCGACAGCGCCGTGTGCCGCCCCGGCCGCAGCGCGACGTGCAGCAGGCCCGCGCCCGGCCGCTCGCCCGGCGGCCGCGGCATCGCGCCGGTCTCGAGATACGTCCGCAGCAACCGTTCCGCCGCGTTCGCGTCGAGCCGCCGCTCCGGATCGCGTTCCAGGAGGCCGAGGACCAGCGGCGCGAGGGGCTCGGCGGCGGGCGGCGGACGTATCTCGTCGAAGACGACGGCGTGCAGCACCCCGCCGATGGAGTCGCGGCGGAACGGCGACTCGCCGTTGACCGCCGCCACCAGTAACGCCCCCAGCGACCACAGGTCGGAGGCGGGACCCGTCCCCTCCCCGGACATCCGCTCCGGCGCGGTGTACTCGGGCGAGCCGACGAAGGAGTCGCTCTCGGTGAGCGTCGTGGCGCCGCTGACCTGCGCGATGCCGAAGTCCGTGAGCACGACGCGGCCGGTGGCCTCCTCCAGGAGCACGTTCGCGGGCTTGAGGTCGCGGTGCAGGATCCCGGCGGCGTGCGCGGTGCGCAGCGCGCCGAGCAGATCGAGGCCGACGCGGGCGGCGGCCTGCGGGCCAAGCGGCCCGGCCCTGCCGATGCGCTGCGCGAGCGACGCGCCGTGGACGTACTCCATGACGATGTACGGATGGCCGTCGTGGACGACCACGTCGTGGACGACGACGATGTGCGGGTGCCGCAGCCGCGCCACCGCGCGGGCCTCGCGCAAGGTGCGCTCGCGCTGCCGGGCGGCCTCCTCGTCGGAGAGCGTCTCGTCGACCGCGAGTTCCTTGACGGCGACGCGACGGCCGAGGAGCTGGTCGGTCGCCCGCCACACGACACCCATGCCACCGCGCCCGAGCCGCGCTTCGAGGCGGTAACGACCGGCGATCACACGGGTGTTGTCACCCAGGCTCCCCATGCGGCCATCATGCCCCAGAGGTGCGGTTTTCCATCCGAGCGGCCGTGACCGGGGGCCGAGACCGGCCAGTTCGGAACGGTGCCGGGCGCCGGGCAGCGGGGTCTGGCAGTGGCCGCCGCGAGAGGTGGCAGTGGCCGCCGCGAGAGGTGGGCGCGGCCACCGTGAGAGGTGGGCGCGCCGGATTCTGGAGCTAGTCGCGCCAGCCGCGCAGCACCGCGTCGAACTGCTCCCGCGTCGCGCTCCAGCCCTCCTGCGGCCCCGACATGTAGATCACGTACTCCACGCCGTCCCGGCTGACGTACGCCTGCTCGATGGCGCGCCGGGGGCCCCTGGTGGTGTCGTTCGAACCGGCCGTCCAGCTGAACTCCCACAGCGCGCCGGGGCGGTCGCGGAAGGTGTTGGAGTTCAGGTGCAGCCTGCGGTAGTCGCCCAGCTTCGGCCTGAGCTGCCGCTCCAGGTCGAGCTGGTGGGCGTAGGGGCTGTCGAAGTCCGGGCTGCGGTCGATGGCGATGCGCACGAAGTGGCGGCCGTTGTCCGGCGTGTAGTCGATCTGACTGCCGTCCACGCGCCGCTTCCAGCCCTTGGGGAGCTTGAGGCTGAAGCCCTCCGCGTCCCGCACGAGCACCCAGTCGGCGGGCACACCGCCGACGACGTCGCCGTCCTTGCCGCCGTCGCCGTCCTTGCCCGCGTTGCCCTCGCTGTCCTTGCCGCTCGTGGACGTCGTGCGGCTCGCCTCGGCCCGGCTGCCGTCGCCGCCGAACTGCAGATAGCCGAACACCCCGCCGCCGCCGAGCAGCGCCGCCGCGGCGACCAGGGCGAGCCTGCGGACCCAGCGCCCGCCGCCGCCCGCGGCCCGGCCGCCCCCGCCGGTCCAGGCCTCGGGCGGCGGGGCCACGGGGGGCTGCGCGGGCGGCGGCGTGAGGGGCGGCACCACGTGCGTCCGCGTCGGCACGTACGCCTGCGCGGAGCTGGGCCGCCGCCCCTCCGCCGCCTCCGCGAGCATCTGCTCCGCCTCGTCCGCGGTGGGCCGCGCGGCCGGGTCCTTGCGCAGCAGGGCCGAGATGACGGGGCCGAGCGCGCCCGCGTGGGCGGGCGGCGTGGGCTCCTCCGTCACCACGGCCTGCATGGTGCCGAGCGGCGAGGTCCTGCGGAACGGCGAGCTGCCCTCGACGGCCGTGTACAGCGTCGCGCCCAGCGCCCACAGGTCGGCGGCGGGCCCGGGGTTGGCGCCGCTGACGCGCTCGGGCGCCAGATAGTCGACGGACCCCACCACTTCGCCGGTCCGCGTGATGGTCGAGTCGCCCTCGATGGCGGCGATGCCGAAGTCGGTGAGCAGGACGCGGCCGTCGGCGGCCAGCAGGACGTTGCCGGGCTTGATGTCGCGGTGCAGGACCCCGGCGGCGTGCGCGGCGCGCAGCGCGCGCAGCACCCACAGGCCGACGCGGGCGGCCTCGCGCGCCTCGACGCGGCCCTCCTTGCAGGCGTCCGCGAGCGAGCGGCCCTCGACCAGCTCCATCACGATCCAGGGGCGGTCGTCGTACTCCAGGACGTCATGGACGGTGACGACGGCGGAGTGGTTGATCTGCGCCTGGGCCCGCGCCTCCGTCTGCGTCCGGGTCAGGAGCACCTCCCGGTCGGCCTCCTGCACCCACTGGGCGGCCGTCAGTTCCTTGACGGCGACGGCCCGGTGCAGCACCTCGTCCCGCGCGCGCCACACCCGCCCCATGCCACCGCTGCCGATCGACTCGCCGAGCCGGTAGCGGCCGGCGAGGAGCAGGCCCTGCATCTGATTCACGTTCCCCCGCAGTTGGTCTTGACAGGGCCCCAGGTTGTTGACAGTGCCAAGGGTAAGGAGGCGTGGGGAGGCAGGGAACGGGCGGGGGTGCTCGGAGACCGCACTGTGACGGTTGCGGCTCGCGATTCCCCCGCTATGCACGCCGTTTCGCCGCGTACGGAGGGGTCACTTCCGGTTGTGCCGGGTCAGCCGGTGACCCGGTACGACTTCGACGCCTGCTCGTACAGCCGGTCCACCTCGTCCCGCTCGGCCTCCGGGCCGCGCACCTGCACCACGTGGAACTTCCCGTCCACGACCATCGCCATGTTGCGCACGAAGACCTCGGTGCCGTCGGGCGCCTGCCAGGTGAACTGGCCCTCCGCCATGGTGCGGCCGCCCACGTCGACCCGGCGCAGGCCGGTGGACGTGGCCCAGGACGAGTCGCGGAACGGCTGCAGCTCGCGCTCGTCCTCCTTCTGGTACGTCATCGGGTCCGAGCCGTGGTCCGCCGTGCTGTCCCGGCCCGGCACGAGGAGGAGCTCGAACTTGCCGTGCGTGTACACGACCTGGCCCCGGCCGTTCAGGGCCTGCCTGCTCCAGCCGTTGGCCACGGCGACGTGGAAGCCCTCCTCGTCCTTGCGCAGCGTGAAGCCGGACGCGAGGTCGGGTGACGTGGTCTGCGGCTCCTGCGAACCGGGGCTCTCGTCGGACGACTTCCCGTCCCCCTGACCCTGCTGGTCCTTGCCCTCGCCCTTGTCCGCATCGCCGTCCGCACCCGTGCCGTCGCCCTTGTCCGGCCTGTCGTCCGCGGCGGAGCTCGCCTCCCCCGCGCTCCCGGTGCGCTCGGAGCCCTCGTTCTCGCTCGCCTTGGGCATGAACAGCATCGCGTACACGACCGCGGCCGCGAGCCCCGCGAGGATCACCAGGAGCAGCACCTTGCCGAGCGAACGCGGCTCGCGCGCGGGGCGCGGGGCGCGCTCCGGGCGCGGCGCCTTCACCGGTCTGGTGTCCCGGGCGCGCTCGCGGCCGCGCTTGTGGCGGCCGTGGCCGCCCGTGGTGGCGACGGGCGCGGGCGAACGCCGCTTGCGCACGACCTCGCCGCGGCGGCGTACGACGGGCAGCCTGCCCCCGTCGTACGGCGGCACGGGCACCACGTGCACGCCCGCGTCCGGCTCGGGCGCCGACCGCACCAGGGAGCGCAGCCAGCCGCTGAGCTCCTCGAAGTCGATCCGCTCGGTGGGGTCCTGACGCAGCAGCGACTCCACGACGGGCCGCAGCGGCCCGCACTCCTCGGCGAACGCGGGCGGCTCCGCGCACACCATCTGCACCAGCTCGGCGGTGCTGTCCTCCGGATACGGGGCGTGGCCCTGCACGGCGCGGAACAGCAGCGCGCCGAGCGCCCACAGGTCGGTGGCGGGCCCGATGGGCGCGGCCAGCTGCCAGTTCTCGTGCACCGGGCCCGCCTGCTCGGGCGCCCAGCGCTCGGTGACCGGGCCGACGACCGTCATCCGCGCGTGCCGGGCGCGCTCGGCGGCGAGCGCGGTGGCGGGACCGCGCCGGGCACGGGGCTCGCCGTCGGGGGCGTCCCAGCCGCCGCCACGGGGGCGGCCGTTGGCCTCGGCGGCCGTCTCGTAGGACTCGGGGGCGTCCGTCTCGTACGGGCCGGGGGCCGCGGCCGTCTCGTACGCCTCGTCGGCCGGGGCCAGGCGCTGTGCGGGCGGGGCCTCCTTGGCCAGGCCGGGCGCCGGGGTGCCGGTGCGCGGCACGGCGCCGTGCCAGGGCTTCTTCTCGCGGACGCCGTAGGGGTCCTGGCCGTGCGCGCCGTACGGGTCGGTGATCCGCCCGGTGGCGCCGCCCGGGCCCGCCGGGTCCAGCTCGACGTGCGCGCCGGTGTCGGGGCCGTTCACCCGGGCCGCCGCGCGCGCCGCTCCCGCGCGGTACGCGGCGATGGCTCCGGCCCGCGCCACCCTCGGGTCACGCTCGGGCACGGGGTCGTAGGCGGAGCCGGATCCGGGGCCGGGAGCGCCGGGGTCAGGGTCGGGGTCGTACGCGGCGTCCGGGCCGTACTCAGGGTCGGGGCCGGAGTCGTAGCCGTGGTCCTGGTCGTACGCGGGGTCGGCCTCGACGCCGTGCGCCTCCACGGCTCCGTGGTCCCCGACGCCGTGGTCACCGGAGTCCCCGGTCGCCCCGGGGTCCGTGAAGCCGGAGAAGTCGTCCTCCTCGGGCCGCGGGTCGTACCCGCACAGCGCTTCCTCGGCCGCGCCCGCCGCGAGGCCCGTGAGCAGCACCCGGCCGTCGTCGCAGACGAGCACCGTGCGCGCGGTGATGTTCCGGTGGACCCAGCCGTGCGCGTGCAGCACCCGCAGCGCGGTGACCACGTCGGCGGCGACCTCGGCCGCGCGGAAGGGGTTCAGCGGCTTGTCGGCGAGCAGCGCCGCGAGCGGCCGCGCCGCCACCAGCTCGCTCACTATCCACAGCGAGCCGTCCTCCGCGAACACGTCGAAGACCTGGTCGAGGCGCGGGTGGTCGGGGATGCGGGCGGCGGCCTGGGCGGCCTCTATGGCGCGGCGCACCGCCGGGTCGCTGGGCCTGCGCGTGGCCCGCGCGCCCGCGCGCCGACGGGTCTTCGCTCCGGAGCGCGCGCTGCGGAACCCGTCCGGGAGGCCGCCGGGCAGTACGTCGCTCAGGTCGCCGTCGCCGAAGCCCTCGTCGCCGACGACCTCCGCCTCCACGACCTCGGGCAGCGGCACCTGCCTGACCAGGACTTCCTGGCCGCTGTAGGTGTCGAAGGCGCGGGTCTCGGCGAACTCGTACTCATCGGCCGGTGGCAGCGGCAGGCGGTAGCGGTCGGCGAGCACCCGTCCCGCATAGTCCTCCACGATGCCTCCCCCAACCGCCCGGTGGTCAATTCCGTTCGCTTTACGGCTCGTTGCGGCTGCTTACCCTCCGCAAGCACTCACGATACGTCCCCCGGCCGGAACGTAATGAGGGGTTGGCGGATCTCACCGGATCGTCGTCACTTCTTGGGCTCGAACGTGCGGGTGAACGTCCGCCACGTGTTCTTGCGCCCCTTGCTGTCCCAGTCGTCGGCCTTGGCCGTGTACATCAGGGCGTAGCCGAGGCCGCCGTTGACCACGAAGCCGCGGTCCACGGAGCGGTACTTGGTGCCGCCGTCGACGTAGGTGAACTCCCAGTCGGCCGTGAGCCAGCCGCGGAAGTCCACCTTCTCTATGCGGATCTTCTTGTACTCCGCCCGGCGCATGAAGGACTCCTGGTTCTTCCAGTCGGCCACCGGGTTGTCCTTGGGCGTCGTCGTCCAGCCGACCAGGAGCTTCTGTCCGTCAGGCCCGGTGAAACGGGCGCCCGCGCTGTCCGTCGAGCCGAACTTCCAGCCCTTCGGCAGGCCTATTTTGAAGCCCTGCGCGTGCTTGTACGTCTCTTCCGCGCCGTCGCCCTTGCCCTGGTCGGCGCCGCCGATGGCCGCGCCCTGGCCGTCGTCCTTGCCGGAGCCCTGGCCGTCGCCCTTGCCCTGGTCGTCCTTGGCGCCGTCGCCCTTGTCCGAGCCCGAGCCGCCGGACTTGCCGTCGCCGCCGGAGCCGTCGCCCGAGCCCTTGCCGGAGTCCTCGCCCTTGCCGTCGCCGCCCGCGGACGCGCCGCTGGAGGCCGAGGTGTCACCGCCGCTCTTGCCGTCCTTGCCGCCCTCGTCGCCGTTGAGGGCGAAGGCGAGCACCGTGCCGAGCACGGCGAGCGCGACGACCACCGCGATGATCACCAGGGTGCGGCGGGGCACCACGTCCGTGAGCGGTGCCCTGGCGGGCGCTCTGGGCGGCCCGCCCGGCTGCCCGGGAACGCGGGCGCCGCCCGGCGAACCCGCGCCCATGGCGTACGCGTTCACCCCGGCACCGGCACCGGCCGCCGCGCCCGCGGCACCCGTCGCCGTGACCCTCGTCGCCGCCGTGCCCGGCGTCGCGCCGGTCCCGGCCGCGGCACCCGGCCCGGCCGCGCGCCCGCTCGCGCCCGCACCGGACACCGAGCCCAAGTCCATCGTGCCGCCGCCCGCGGGGGGAGCGCCCGGGGTGCTCCGCGGCGCGGGGGCCGCCGCGGCCGCGCCACCGGCCGACGCCCGCGGGGCGCCGCCGAGCGCCGCACCGGCGCCACTCGTCGCCCCGGCTCCGCGGGACGCCGTCGTCGCGGCGGCCTTCTTGCGCACCGAACGGAACGCGCCCTTGAGCCGCTCCGCGGCCTCCTCGCCCTTGCGGCCACCAGCGGGTCCGGGCGACTGCGACGGCACGGGGGGCACCGGCGGCAGGGGCACGACCTTCGTCGCGTCCGCCGGGTCCTCGGGGTTCTTGTCGAGGGCGGCGTCCGGGGAATTGACCACGTCGAGCAGCAGCGCACGCGCGCCCGCGTCGTCGAGCCGCTGCTCGGGGTCCTTGGCGAGCAGGCCGTAGATGACCTTCTCCAGCAAAGGACCGGCGTTCTGCGGCGGTTCCACGGCCTCGGTCATCACGGCGGTGAGCGTCGCGATGGCCGATCCCTTGTCGTACGGCGGGACGCCCTCCACGGCCGCGTAGATGAGGCCGCCGAGCGACCACAGGTCGGCGGCGGGGCCCGGCTTGTGGCCGCGCGCCCGCTCCGGCGAGATGTACGAGGGCGCGCCGACGAGCATGCCCGTCGACGTGATCGACGGGTCGCCCTCGACCTGGGCGATGCCGAAGTCCGTCAGGACGACGCGGCCGTCCTCGGCGATCAGGACGTTGGACGGCTTCACATCGCGGTGCAGGATGCCCTCGCGGTGCGCCGAGCGCAGCACGTCGAGCACGGCGAGGCCGACCTCCGCGGCGCGCCTGGAGGTGAGCAGACCGTCCTCACGGACGGCCTCGGCCAGGGACTTGCCCTCGACCAGCTCCATCACGATCCAGGGCCGGTCGTCCTCGTCGACCACGTCATAGACCGTCACCGCGCCGGTGTTGCGGATCCGGGCGATCGCCTTGGCCTCGCGGAGGGTGCGCGTGATGAGGCGGCGCTTCTCCTCGTCGTCGATGCTCGACGGGAAGCGCAGCTCCTTCACCGCGACCGTGCGGCCCAGCGTCTCGTCCTTCGCCCGCCAGACCGTGCCCATGCCGCCCCGGCCGAGCACGTCACCGAGTCGGTAGCGGCCCGCTAGGAGACGCGCGCTCTGATCCTGACGGGCCCCGCCCGTCTGCTCCGCCTCCGACATGCGTCCCCTCAACTACCCGCACAACCCGCCCTGACAGAGCCTTCATTGTCCCTCACCCAGGAACCGGTCAACGCCGCGGGTCAGATGTCCCACATGGTGGACTTCGTCTCCGCGTCGCCCCTGAGCGAACCCCTGCGCATCACCCCAAACCCCCCTGGCCATACCTCCCTTGGGCACCCTCCTCCGGCCAAAACACCCGATCCTTGGCGTGTCCTTCCTTGACAACGCCCCGGCGGGCCTCTAAAGCGGCACGATGTCCGGCGCCCCCAGGCGCGCCGCGTCCGCCGTCAGGTCGTCCGGCTGGCGCTGGGACTCGCGCTCGGCCTCCACCCGCTTCTCGTAGTGCTGGACTTCGCGCTCGATCTGGTCCTTGTCCCAGCCGAGCACGGGCGCCATCAGCTCCGCGCACTCGCGGGCGCTGCGCGTGCCCCGGTCGAAGGTCTCGATGGAGATGCGGGTGCGGCGCGTGAGCACGTCGTCCAGGTGCCGGGCGCCCTCGTGGGAGGCGGCGTAGACGATCTCGGCGCGCAGATAGTCGTCGGCGGCGTGCAGCGGCGCGGCGAGGGAGGCGTCGGCCTCGATGAGGGCCAGGACCTCCTCGGCCAGGGAGCCGTAACGGTTCAACAGGTGCTCCACGCGCACCACGTGCAGCCCGGTGCGCGCGGCGGTGCCCGCGCGCGCGTTCCACAGGGCGCGATAGCCCTCGGCGCCGACCAGGGGGATGTCCTCCGTGACGCAGTCCGCGACCCGCTGGTCCAGGCCGTGCACCGCCTCGTCCACGGCGTCCTTGGCCATCACGCGGTACGTCGTGTACTTGCCGCCCGCGATGACGACCAGGCCGGGGGCGGGGTGCGCGACCGTGTGCTCGCGAGAGAGCTTGCTCGTGGCGTCCGACTCCCCGGCGAGCAGGGGCCGCAGGCCCGCGTACACCCCCTGGACGTCGTCCCGTGAGAGCGGGACCGCGAGGACCGAGTTCACATGCTCCAGGAGGTAGTCGATGTCCGCGCTGGAGGCCGCCGGGTGGGCCTTGTCCAGGTCCCAGTCCGTGTCGGTCGTGCCGATGATCCAGTGCCTGCCCCAGGGGATGACGAACAGGACGCTCTTCTCCGTGCGCAGGATCAGGCCCGTGGTGGAGTTGATCCGGTCCTTCGGCACGACCAGATGGATGCCCTTGGAGGCGCGGACGTGGAACTGGCCGCGCTCGCCGACCATCGCCTGGGTGTCGTCCGTCCACACTCCGGTGGCGTTGACGATCTGCTTCGCGCGGATCTCGTACTCCCCGCCCGCCTCCACGTCCTGGACGCGGGCGCCGACGACCCGCTCGCCCTCGCGCAGGAACCCGGTCACCCGGGCGCGGTTGGCGGCGAGGGCGCCATAGGCGGCGGCGGTGCGCACGAGGGTGGCCACATAGCGGGCGTCGTCCATCTGCGCGTCGTAGTACTGAAGGGCCCCGGTGAGGGCGTCCTTCTTCAGGCAGGGGGCCACGCGCAGGGCGTGACGCCGGGTCAGGTGGCGGTGCATGGGCAGGCCGCGGCCGTGGCCCCGGGCCATCGACATCGCGTCGTACAGCGCGACGCCCGATCCCGCGTAGACCCGCTCCCAGCCCTGGTGCTGGAGGGGATAGAGGAAAGGCACCGGCTTCACCAGGTGCGGGGCGAGCCGCTCCAGGAGCAGACCGCGCTCCTTGAGGGCCTCCCTGACCAGCGCGAAGTCCAGCATCTCCAGATAGCGCAGGCCGCCGTGGATGAGCTTGCTCGAGCGGCTGGACGTGCCCGACGCCCAGTCCCTGGCCTCGACCAGGCCCGTGGACAGGCCGCGGGTCACGGCGTCGAGCGCGGTGCCCGCGCCGACCACGCCGCCGCCCACGACGAGAACGTCCAGCTCGCGCTCGGCCATGCCCGCGAGTGACTCGGCACGCTCCGCCGGCCCCAGAGTCGCTGTCCTCACCGCTGCCTCCCGTGGTGGTCGTCGGGTGTGGTCGCGCTCACATCATGCCCAGATTCTTGCCGCGCTCGCCGAGTTCGGCCACCGACTGTGGACAACACTCCGGCGACAGGCGGAGCCCAATGCCGTAAATCGGTCATATTTACTCCTAGTCTGACATTGCGTTGCCCCATCTTGTCCACAGGGCTTGCGCACTGGCTCCACTCCGGCTATTGGGAAGGACGGCTCACCGCCATGCCAGCAGACCTCGCCGTCATCGGTCTCGGTCATCTCGGCCTGCCCCTCGCCCAGGCCGCCGCCCACGGCGGCATCGCCACCATCGGCTACGACCCCGTCCGCGCGCCCGAACTCGCCGGCGGCCGCCTGCCCGGCGACGGCGCCGAGGGCACCCTCACGGCCGCCGATGTCCGCCGGATGCTCGCGGGCGGCTTCCGGCCCACCACCGACCCGGCCGAGCTCGGCCGGGTCCGCACCGCCGTCATCTGCGCCCCCACTCCCCAGGGTGAGGACCAGGCGCTCGACCTCGGCCATGTGGCCGAAGCCGCCCGCGCCCTGGCCGCGCGCCTGCGACCGCACACCACGGTCATCCTGGAGTCCCCCGCCTACCCGGGCACCACGGAGGAATTCCTGCGCCCCCTCCTCGAAGAGGGCTCGGGCCTTCGCGCCGGACGCGACTTCCACCTGGCCTACTCCCCCGGCCGCCTGGACCCCGGCAGCCGCACCCACGGCTACGCGGGCACCCCGAAGGTCATCGGCGGCCTCACCCCCGCCTGCACCGAGTCGGCGGCCGCCTTCTACGGCCGCCTCACCGACAAGGTCGTCCGCGCGCGTGGGCCACGGGAGGCAGAGACCGTGCACCTCCTGGAGACCAACTACCGCCATGTGAACATGGCGCTCGTCAACGAGATGGCCGTCCTCTGCCACGACCTCGGCATCGACCTGTGGGACGTCATCCGCTGCGCCGAGACCAAGCCGTTCGGCTTCCAGGCCTTCCGGCCCGGGCCCGGCGTCGGCGGCCACGGCGCCCCCCTGGACGTGCCGAGCCCGGCGCGCGGCGCCCGCCCGCTGCGCATGGTCGAGCTCGCGCAGCAGGTCAACGACCGCATGCCGGGCTATGTCATCCAGCGCGCCGCGACCCTGCTCAACGAGCACGGCAAGTCCGCGCGCGGGGCCCGGGTCCTGCTCCTCGGCGTCACGTACAAGCCCGACGTCGCCGACCAGCAGGGAGCTCCCGCCCAGGAGATCGCGGTCCGCCTGATGCAGCTCGGCGCTGCCGTCAGCTACCACGACCCGTACGTCGGCCACTGGAACGTTCTCGGCCATCCGGTGCCGCGCGCGGACAGCCTCTACGAAGCGGCCGCCGACGCCGACCTGACGATCCTGCTCCAGCAGCACCGCACCTACGACCTCCAGGGTCTGGCGGTGAAGGCCCAACTCCTGCTTGACACCCGGGGCGCGACCCCGGCGGGCGCGGCCCATCGCCTCTGATCGCCCCGCCAACCCCCTGGGGCCCGTCGGCCACTGCTGCTACGGTGCGGATCCAGCCACACCCGCACACCAGTGCGCCGATGTCCCAGGGGGAAATCCAGATGACGCAGCCCACACCGCCAGGCCAGCCCGGTTACCCGTACGGCCAGGGCGGAGCCGATCCGTATGGCCAGGGCGGCGCTCAGCAACCGTACGGCCAGCCGGGTTACGGCTACCCCCAACAGCCCCAGCAGCCCCAGCAGCCCTACGGCCAGCAGCCGCCGCAGCCCCAGCAGCCGTACGCCCCCTTCCCGCAGCAGCAGAACGGCTTTCCGGCCCCGTACACGGTGCCCGCGCCGCCCGCTCCCGCCCGCGACAACGTGGGCCTCGGGCTCGTCGTCGCCGTCGTGACCGCCCTGGTCGCGGCCGGGATCTACGGCGGGATCATCGGTGCCACCGAGCGCGAGATCGGCTGGGCGGCCGTCGGCGTCGGCTTCGTGGTCGGCCTCGCCACGGGGAAGGCCGGGGGCCGCAACCCCGCCCTCGCGGTGATCTCGGCCGCCCTGTCCCTCGGTGCCGTCTACCTGGGGCAGCTGATCGGCGCCGCCATGGTCTTCTCCGAGAAGGTCAACGTGGGCTTCTCGGAGATCTTCTTCGACCACTTCGACCTCCTCCAGAAGGGCTGGAAGGAAGAAGCCGACGCGATGACGTTCGTGTTCTTCGCGATAGCCGCGGTGGCCGCCTTCGGAGGCGCGAAGCGCGCCGCACAGTAGCGCCGTACGAAAGAAGCCGTACGGAAGAAGCCGTACGACATGAAGGGGCCCGGTCCGCCATCAGGCGGGCCGGGCCCCTTCGTAGTGCTCGATCGCGCTGCTCAAGCGCAGCGCAACGTCACCGCTTGTGCTGCGAGTCCGCCACCGTCACCTCGACGCGCTGGAACTCCTTGAGCTCGCTGTAGCCCGTGGTGGCCATCGCGCGGCGCAGGGCGCCGAAGAAGTTCATCGAGCCGTCCGGGATGTGCGACGGGCCGGTGAGGACTTCCTCGGTCGTGCCGACCGTGCCCAGGTCGACCTTCTTGCCGCGCGGCACGTCCTCGTGGACGGCCTCCATGCCCCAGTGGTGGCCCCGGCCCGGCGCGTCCGTGGCGCGCGCCAGCGGGGAGCCCATCATCACGGCGTCCGCGCCGCAGGCGATGGCCTTGGGCAGGTCACCCGACCAGCCCACGCCGCCGTCGGCGATGACGTGGACGTAGCGGCCGCCGGACTCGTCCATGTAGTCGCGGCGGGCCGCGGCGACGTCGGCCACCGCGGTGGCCATCGGGACCTGGATGCCCAGGACGTTGCGCGTGGTGTGCGCGGCGCCGCCGCCGAAGCCGACGAGGACACCGGCCGCGCCGGTGCGCATCAGGTGCAGGGCGGCCGTGTACGTGGCGCAGCCGCCGACGATGACCGGGACGTCCAGCTCGTAGATGAACTGCTTCAGGTTCAGCGGCTCGGCGGCGCCGGAGACGTGCTCGGCCGACACGGTCGTGCCGCGGATCACGAAGATGTCCACGCCCGCGTCCACGACGGCCTTGGAGAACTGCGCGGTGCGCTGCGGGGAGAGCGCGGCGGCGGTGACGACACCGGAGTCGCGCACCTCCTTGATGCGCTGCCCGATGAGCTCTTCCTTGATGGGCGCGGCGTAGATCTCCTGGAGGCGGCGCGTCGCGGCCTCGGCGGGCAGTTCCGCGATCTCGTCGAGCAGCGGCTGCGGGTCCTCGTACCGCGTCCAGAGGCCTTCGAGGTTGAGGACGCCGAGGCCGCCGAGCTCGCCGATGCGGATGGCGGTCGCGGGCGAGACCACGGAGTCCATGGGGGCCGCGAGGAAGGGCAGCTCGAAGCGGTAGGCGTCGATCTGCCAGGCGATCGAGACCTCCTTCGGGTCGCGGGTGCGCCGACTCGGTACGACGGCGATGTCGTCGAAGGCGTACGCCCGGCGGCCGCGCTTGCCGCGCCCGATCTCGATCTCAGTCACGTGTGTGGCCCTTCAGCTTTCCTACGGCACTCCGTATGCCGTTCCAGTATCCCCGACACGCGCGCGTGGGGGCGGCCCAGGACTCCGGGCCGCCCCCACGCGCGCGTGGCCGCTACTTGTTGCGGCTGTAGTTCGGTGCCTCGACGGTCATCTGGATGTCGTGCGGGTGGCTCTCCTTGAGGCCCGCCGACGTGATCCGTACGAAACGGCCGTTGTTCTGGAGCTCGGGAACGGTCCGGCCGCCTACGTAGAACATCGACTGGCGCAGACCGCCCACCAGCTGGTGCACGACCGCGGACAGCGGGCCGCGGTAGGGCACCTGGCCCTCGATGCCTTCGGGCACCAGCTTCTCGTCGGAGGCGACGCCCTCCTGGAAGTACCGGTCCTTGGAGAAGGACCGCTGGTCGCCACGGGACTGCATGGCGCCGAGGGAGCCCATGCCGCGGTACGACTTGAACTGCTTGCCGTTGATGAAGAGCAGCTCGCCCGGGGACTCCTCGCAGCCCGCGAGCAGCGAGCCGAGCATGACCGTGTCGGCGCCCGCGACCAGGGCCTTCGCGATGTCGCCGGAGTACTGCAGGCCGCCGTCGCCGATCACCGGGACACCGGCTTCCTTGGCGGCGAGCGACGCTTCGTAGATGGCCGTTACCTGCGGTACGCCGATGCCGGCGACGACGCGGGTCGTGCAGATGGAGCCGGGACCGACGCCCACCTTGATGCCGTCGACACCGGCGTCGATGAGGGCCTTGGCGCCGTCGCGGGTGGCGATGTTGCCGCCGATGACGTCGACGCCGCCGGAGTTCGACTTGATCTTGGCGACCATGTCGCCGACCAGGCGGGAGTGGCCGTGCGCGGTGTCGACGACGATGAAGTCGACGCCCGCCTCGATCAGCGCCTGGGCGCGGTCGAAGGCGTCACCGGCGACGCCGACGGCGGCACCGACGATGAGGCGGCCCTCGGAGTCCTTCGCGGCGTTCGGGTACTTCTCGGCCTTCACGAAGTCCTTGACCGTGATGAGGCCCTTGAGCACGCCGCTGTCGTCGACCAGCGGCAGCTTCTCGATCTTGTGGCGGCGCAGCAGCTCCATGGCGTCCACGCCGGAGATGCCGACCTTGCCGGTGACCAGCGGCATCGGCGTCATGACCTCGCGCACCTGGCGCGAGCGGTCCGCCTCGAAGGCCATGTCACGGTTGGTGACGATGCCGAGCAGCTTGCCCGCGCCGTCGGTCACCGGGACGCCGCTGATGCGGAACTTGGCGCAGATCGCGTCGGCCTCGCCGAGCGTGGCGTCCGGGTGCACGGTGATCGGGTCGGTGACCATGCCGGACTCCGACCGCTTCACCAAGTCGACCTGGTTGGCCTGGTCGGCGATCGACAGGTTGCGGTGCAGCACGCCGACGCCGCCCTGGCGGGCCATGGCGATGGCCATGCGGGACTCGGTCACCTTGTCCATCGCCGCCGAGAGCAGCGGAACGTTCACCCGGACGTTCTTCGAGACGTACGAGGCGGTGTCGATGTCCCCGGGCGCCATGTCCGACGCGCCCGGGAGCAGCAGCACGTCGTCGTAGGTCAGCCCGAGTGTCGCGAATTTCTCGGGCACTCCGTCGACGTTGGCAGTCATGACACCTTCCCCAAATGGCCTTGATCGGTGCGGATGTCCATGCTAACGGGAAGCATGGCTCTCTCATTCCACGATCACGGCTGCCCCGAGGCTTCGTAGGTTCACACATAGAACCTGCCGGTTTCAGCCCGTCCGGCGTTTGAGGACGAGCCGCGGAGCGGCGATACGGGGGCCCAGGGGGCGGAGCCCCTTGGTTTCGGGAAGGGGCGGGGTGGGGGAGAACCTACTGCTCGGCCAGCGCACGCAGGCGGCTCAGTGCCCGGTGCTGTGCCACCCGGACCGCCCCCGGCGACATGCCGAGCATCTGCCCGGTCTCCTCGGCCGTGAGGCCCACGGCGACGCGGAGGAGCAGCAGCTCCCGCTGGTTCTCCGGCAGGTTCGCGAGCAGCTTCTTGGCCCATTCGGCGTCGCTGCTGAGCAGCGCCCGCTCCTCGGGCCCGAGGGAGTCGTCGGGCCGCTCGGGCATCTCGTCCGAGGGCACGGCCGTCGACCCGGGGTGCCGCATCGCCGCCCGCTGCAGATCCGCGACCTTGTGCGCGGCGATGGCGAAGACGAAGGCCTCGAAGGGCCGCCCGGTGTCGCGGTAGCGCGGCAGCGCGAGCAGGACCGCCACGCACACTTCCTGCGCGAGGTCCTCCACGAAGTGCCGCGCGTCACCGGGAAGTCGGGAGAGCCGGGTGCGGCAGTAGCGCAGCGCGAGGGGGTGGACGTGGGCCAGCAGATCGTGCGTGGCCTGCTCGTCACCCTCGACGGCGCGAAGGACGAGGGCACCGATCACCGTCGTCTTGTCCTCGCGCATCGGTCCATGGTGCCTTGGTGCCGACTGATCCGTGGCACCGCGTCCATAGTTGTGCACCGAAGCGTTATGAGCAGGTGCGCCGAAACTCATCCCCTGCGCCCTCCCCTTCCGCTCAGCCGACTTTCCCCAAGGAACTCCACACCTCAAGGATGCGGCATCGGCGGCGAAGCGCCACAAGCCGCTCCCGCGGCGGGCGGTGGCGGGGCCTTCGTGCCCCCGCCCGCCGCACGGCGGGCGGGGATCGCCGTCCCCCCGCGACAGCCCGCTCAGCGCACCAGGCCCCAGCGGAAACCGAGGGCCACCGCGTGCGCCCGGTCCGACGCGCCCAGCTTCTTGAACAGGCGCCTGGCGTGCGTCTTCACCGTGTCCTCGGAGAGGAAGAGCTCGCGCCCGATCTCGGCGTTGGACCGGCCGTGGCTCATGCCCTCGAGGACCTGGATCTCACGCGCCGTGAGCGTGGGCGCGGCGCCCATCTCCGCGGAGCGCAGCCGCCGCGGCGCGAGCCGCCAGGTCGGGTCGGCGAGCGCCTGTGTGACGGTCGCGCGCAGCTCCGCGCGCGAGGCGTCCTTGTGCAGATAGCCGCGGGCGCCCGCGGCCACCGCGAGCGCCACGCCGTCCAGGTCCTCGGCGACGGTGAGCATGATGATGCGCGCGCCGGGGTCGGCGGAGAGCAGCCGCCGCACGGTCTCGACGCCGCCCAGTCCGGGCATGCGCACGTCCATCAGGATCAGGTCCGAGCGGTCGGCGCCCCAGCGGCGGAGGACTTCCTCGCCGTTGGCCGCTGTCGTCACACGCTCGACGCCGGGCACGGTCGCGACCGCGCGGCGGAGCGCCTCTCGGGCGAGCGGGGAGTCGTCGCAGACGAGGACGGATGTCATGGCCGTCCTCCGCAGCTGATGCGCGTCACCTTGAGCCTCCAGGCTGGTACAAGTCGTCACCTGTGCGGTTGACGCTCTCGGACACCTGCCCGAGCGCTTGTTGTTTCAACCGCCTCCGCACTCTCAACGACGGTCACTCGAAAGAGTTACGGGTCGGACTGCCGCCTTCGGCACTCTACGTGAGGGGACGGACACGGCACAGGCGGCACAGGGTGCGACGCCGCCCATGAACCTCTATGCCCCATTTAGCGGCTTTTCTTCCCTTTTGAAGGTGTCTGTGGCTAGATTCGCAATGAGTCATATTTTCATCTTCTTAGACAGTAGATGTACGGTCATGGACGTCACTTCCGCGTCATAGGCGTCATAAGCGCCGCTCACGTCACCCACGGCACCCGTACCGCTCCCGCCCCCGTACCGCCCCCGACCGCCGTGACACACGTGACACACGTGACACATGCGTCACTCACGACACCCGCGTCACCGCGGCACCGCGACGCCGCGTCATCAGTGCTCTCCATGCAATCCGCGTCACTACGGCTACCAGGAGACAAGCCATGGCAGATTTCTCCCGCCTTCCCGGACCGAACGCAGATCTGTGGGACTGGCAGCTCCTCGCGGCCTGCCGCGGGGTGGACAGCTCGCTCTTCTTCCACCCGGAGGGCGAGCGCGGCGCGGCACGGAGCGCGCGCGAGAACTCGGCCAAAGAGGTCTGCATGCGGTGCCCGGTGCGCGCGGAGTGCGCCGCGCACGCGCTGGCCGTGCGCGAGCCGTACGGCGTGTGGGGCGGCCTGACCGAGGACGAGCGGGAAGAGCTGATGGGGCGCGCCCGCAACCGCCTGGTCGCGGCGGCGGGCGGCGGCGCTTCCTGAGAAAACACCTCGGGGAACGCGAGAAGTAACGTTTCTTCGAAGGGCGGCGCCCGTGGGCTCACGATGCCCGCGGGCCACGGTGCCCGCGGGCCCGGCGCCTCAGCGGGCCGCGGCCCGCGCCAGGTGGTCGAGCGTCGCCGCGACCGCGGGCACCTGCGCCAGGTCGGGCAGCGTGAGCGCAACGATCTCGCGGCGCACGGCAGGCTCCACCGTCACCGCGCGGGCCCCCTTCGCGCGCACCGACTCCAGAGCGAGCCCGGGAAGGACCGCCACGCCGAGGCCCGCGCCGACCAGGCCGACCACCGCCGGGTAGTCATCCGTGGCGAAGTCGATGCGGGGCTCGAAGCCGCCGCCGCGGCAGACCTCGACGAGCTGGCGGCGGCAGCGCGGGCAGCCCGCGATCCACGACTCGTCGGCCAGTTCGCCGATGGTCACGGACTCCGCCTTCGCCAGGCGGTGCCCCTCGGGCACGAGGCCGACGAGCCGGTCGTCGAGGACCGGCCGCACCACGAGGTCGTCCCACTCCTCGGCGGCGCCCGCGCCCGCGTACCGGAAGGCGAGCGCCACGTCGCAGTCGCCCGCGCGGAGCATCTCCACCGAGCGCGGCGGCTCGGCCTCCTCCAGTGAGACACGGGTGCCGGGGTGCGCGGCGCGCAGCGCGGCGAGGGCGCCGGGGACGAGCGTCGAGGAGCCGCTGGGGAAGGAGACCAGCCGGACCCGGCCCGCGCGCAGGCCCGCGATCGCCGCGACCTCCTCCTCCGCCGCGGTCAGCCCGGCGAGGATGCCCGCCGCGTGCCGGACCAGGGCCTCGCCCGCCTGGGTGAGGCGCATCTCGCGGCCCGTGCGGATGAGCAGGGTCGTGCCCACGGAGGCCTCCAGGGCCTTCATCTGCTGGCTGACGGCGGGCTGGGTGCAGCCGAGCTCGCGGGCGGCCGCCGAGAAGGAGCCGGTGGCGGCCACGGCGCGCAGGACACGGAGATGACGGGCCTCGATCATGAACCGAGCATAAGCGATCCTTGGGACGGGCTCACAATATTACGTAGCTGCTTTGACCATGTGCGCCTTAGCCTGAGCGCATGAAGCTTCTCTCCGTGAACGTGGGCCGCGCCAAGTCCGTTCCGTACACCGACTCCCCCGGCGGCAGCACCGGCATCGACAAACAGCCCACGGACGCGCCCGTTCGGGTGACCGCGCCCGGCCCCAAGGGCACCGGCGGCAGCGGGCTCGCGGGGGACACGATCTGCGATCTGCGCCACCACGGCGGCAACGACCAGGCGGTGTACGCCTTCGCGCGCGAGGACATCGACGAGTGGGAGCGGCTCCTCGGCCGCCCCCTCGCCAACGGCGTGTTCGGCGAGAACCTCACCACCTCCGGCGTCGACGTCAACGGCGCGCTGATCGGCGAGCGCTGGCGCGTCGGCGCGGACCTGCTCCTGGAGGTCACCTCGTCCCGCATCCCCTGCCGTACGTTCCAGGGGCACATCGGGGAGCAGGGCTGGGTGAAGCGGTTCACGCAGACGGTGCTGCCCGGCGCGTATCTGCGCGTGCTCGAGCCCGGCGAGATCCGGACGGGCGACGCGGTCGAGATCGTGCACAGGCCGGACCACGACATCACCGTCGCCCTGCAGTTCAGGGCGGTGACCACGGAGCGCTCGCTGCTGCCGCGGCTGCTCGCGGCGGGAGACGCGCTGCATCCCGAGGCGACCGAAAAGGCCCTCAAGTACGTGGAGAAGCACGGCGGTTGACAGGCGCGGGGGCGCACGCGCGGGCGCACAAGAGGGTGCGTGGCGCGCGGGCGGCCCCGGCCTCACTAGCCTTGGTCCATGACTACGGCCCTCATCACCGGTGCGACCGCGGGCATCGGCGCCGCCTTCGCCCGCCGCCTGGCCACCGAAGGACACAACCTCGTCCTGGTGGCACGGAACACGAAACGGCTGCGGGAGCAGGCGACCGAGCTGCACGACCGGCACGGCATCGAGGTGGAGGTGCTGACCGCCGACCTCGCCACGGAGGACGGCATCACGGCCGTCGAGGAGCGGCTCGCCAACCGCCGCGACCCCGTCGACCTGCTGGTCAACAACGCCGGTTTCGCCAACAAGGGCCGCTATCTGGAAGTCTCGCTCGCCGATGAGCTGACGATGCTGAAGGTGCACTGCGAGGCGGTGCTCCGGCTGACGTCGGCGGCGACGGAGGCGATGCGCGAGCGGGGCCGCGGCGGCGTCGTGAACGTCGCCTCGGTGGCGGCGTTCGTGCCGCGGGGCACCTACGGGGCGTCCAAGGCGTGGGTCGTGCAGTTCACGCAGGGCGCGGCGCGCGACCTCGCCGGGTCGGGGGTACGGCTCATGGCCCTGTGCCCCGGCTTCGTGCGCACCGAGTTCCACGAGCGGGCGGGCATGGGCACGGACAACATCCCCAAGTGGATGTGGCTCGACGCGGACAAGCTGGTCGCCACCGCGCTCACCGACCTGGCCCGCGGCCGGACCCTCTCGATTCCGGACCCGCGCTACAAGGCCCTGATGGGCGTGGTGAAGGTGACCCCGCGAGCCCTCCTGGGCGGCGTCACATCGAGGACGGGCCGCAAGTACGGCCCCAAGTAAGGCCCCGGGCAAGGCCCCGAGCAAGGCCCGACGGCAGCGCCCCGAAGGGGCGCGGGGAACTGCGCGAGGACGGACCACGACCCGCACCCGGCAACACCACCACACCCGGCAGCCGAGAAGCCGGGAAACGCCGAGGCCCGGCCCCCCGCGACGGGGAGCCGGGCCTCGGGCGGCACCTGAGTCAGCTACCGCGAAGAGCGCATCGCTCAGTGGGAGTGACCGTGACCGTGACCGTGACCGGCCTCGGCCTCTTCCTCCGCCGGCTTCTCGACGACCAGGGTCTCGGTCGTGAGCAGCAGGGAGGCGATGGACGCGGCGTTCTCCAGGGCGGAGCGCGTGACCTTCACGGGGTCGATGACGCCGGCCTTGACCAGGTCGACGTACT
This sequence comes from Streptomyces sp. NPDC043996, assembly GCF_056435225.1. NCBI lineage: Bacteria > Bacillati > Actinomycetota > Actinomycetes > Kitasatosporales > Streptomycetaceae > Streptomyces > Streptomyces sp. NPDC043996. The sequence goes on from NZ_JBWKEY010000001.1 coordinate 777,463, forward strand.
CGCCGGTCGCGGCGTTGAAGCCCTGGCCCTTCTCCAGCTCCGACACCTTGGTGGTGATGACGTAGCCCTCGAGGCCGGCGTTCTCGGCGATCCAGCGCAGCGGCTCGACGGCGGCGCTGCGGACGACCGCGACACCGGTGGCCTCGTCGCCGGCCAGGCCGAGGTTGCCCTCGAGGACCTTGGCGGCGTGGACCAGCGCGGAGCCACCACCGGAGACGATGCCCTCCTCGACCGCGGCGCGGGTCGCGGAGATGGCGTCCTCCAGACGGTGCTTCTTCTCCTTCAGCTCCACCTCGGTGGCGGCGCCGACCTTGATCACGCACACGCCGCCGGCCAGCTTCGCGAGGCGCTCCTGGAGCTTCTCGCGGTCCCAGTCGGAGTCGGTGGACTCGATCTCGGCCTTGATCTGGGCGACGCGGCCCTCGACGTCGGCGGAGTCGCCGCCGCCGTCGACGATCGTGGTGTCGTCCTTGGTGATCGTCACGCGGCGGGCGGAGCCGAGCACGTCCAGGCCGACCTGGTCGAGCTTGAGGCCGACCTCTTCGGCGATGACGGTGCCGCCGGTGAGGGTGGCCATGTCGCCGAGCATCGCCTTGCGGCGGTCGCCGAAGCCGGGGGCCTTGACGGCCACCGCGTTGAACGTGCCGCGGATCTTGTTCACGACCAGGGTCGAAAGGGCCTCGCCCTCGACGTCCTCGGCGATGATCAGGAGCGGCTTGGAGGAGCCGGCCTGGATGACCTTCTCCAGGAGCGGGAGCAGGTCCTGGATGGAGGAGATCTTGCCCTGGTGGATGAGGATGTACGGGTCCTCGAGGACGGCCTCCATGCGCTCCTGGTCCGTCACGAAGTACGGCGACAGGTAGCCCTTGTCGAAGGCCATGCCCTCGGTGAAGTCCAGCTCGAGGCCGAAGGTGTTGGACTCCTCGACGGTGATGACACCGTCCTTGCCGACCTTGTCCATCGCCTCGGCGATGAGCTCGCCGACCTGGCTGTCCTGGGCGGAGAGCCCGGCCACGGCGGCGATGTCGGACTTGTCGTCGATCGGACGCGCGGTGGCGAGCAGCTCGTCGGAGACGGCCTTGACCGCGGCGTCGATGCCCTTCTTCAGGGCGGCCGGGGACGCACCGGCGGCGACGTTGCGCAGGCCTTCCTTGACCAGGGCCTGGGCGAGCACGGTGGCGGTGGTGGTGCCGTCACCAGCGATGTCGTTGGTCTTGGTCGCCACCTCCTTCACCAGCTGGGCGCCGAGGTTCTCGTACGGGTCCTCGACCTCGACCTCACGGGCGATGGTGACGCCGTCGTTGGTGATGGTCGGGGCGCCGAACTTCTTGTCGATGACGACGTTGCGGCCCTTGGGGCCGATCGTCACCTTGACGGTGTCGGCAAGCTTGTTGACGCCGCGCTCAAGGGCGCGACGGGCGTCCTCGTCGAACTTCAGGATCTTCGCCATGGGAGCGATTCAGCCCTCTCGAAAACTCAGGGGGTCCGGGGGGACCCCCGGAAACGATGCAGCAACGAACTGCGCCCCTCGCCGCCCGGCAATCAGCGGGGTGACCAGGGGCGCAGCGCGAAACAAATCTGCTGGGTAAAGCAGCGACTAGCGCTCGATCACTTCTCGATGATCGCGAGCACGTCACGGGCGGAGAGCACCAGGTACTCGTCGCCGTTGTACTTCACCTCGGTGCCGCCGTACTTGCTGTAGAGCACGACGTCGCCGACCTTCACGTCGAGCGGCAGGCGCTCGCCGTTCTCGAAGCGGCCCGGGCCCACGGCGAGGACGGCGCCCTCCTGGGGCTTCTCCTTCGCGGTGTCCGGGATAACCAGGCCAGAGGCCGTGGTCTGCTCGGCGTCGAGCGGCTGGACCACAATGCGGTCCTCGAGCGGCTTGATGGCAACCTTGGAGCTGGCGGTCGTCACGATCCGACCTCCCCCTTCGGAGATCTCGCGGGGTTAACTGATCTAGAGGTGGCGACCAGGTCGATCCGTCGTCGCGGGTGCCGGACCTGCCCGTCGCTTCTGGCACTCTCCAGGTGGGAGTGCCAGGCCCGAGACTAGGACGGCGATTAGCACTCGGTCAAGCGGAGTGCCAATTGACTGCCGTCGGCTTGGCGGGTTTCCCCGGCTTTCCCCCGGCTTTCCCCGGCGGGGTCTAGCGCGGGGGTGCCTTCGGGCAACGTTTCGCGATCCGGCCGGGTTCCGCGCGCGGCGCGCGGATGTCCGGGCTCCGCCCGGGGGTCGGCCGCGCGGCCTGGGGCCCGGCCAGCGGCTGCTCGGGACCGCGTACGCAGCGAGGAGACATCCTTTCGGCCGCCTTCCTGCCCAGCCGCTCGATCGGGTCCACCGACTGGGCGCAGCCGGTCAGCAGGAGCAGGAGCGTCGCCGCGGCGGCGCTCCGCCTCACAGGTAGTCCTCCAGGCGCGCCACCGCGTAGCCCCGGTCCGTGACCGTCTTCATGACCGTGCGCACCATGTCCGGCATCGTGCCCTTCCAGTCCCCGCGGCCGCGGAAGTGCGTGAGGATGATGTCGCCGGGGTGCAGGTCCTTGTCCCATTCGCGCCACTCCATGTGGTCGGCGAAGCCCTCCGACGCCCACAGCGGCACGGCCTTGATCCCGCAGGACTTGGCGGCGCGCAGGGTGTCGCGGTTGTAGTTGCCGTACGGCGGTCTGAAGAGTTCGGGCCGCTTGCCGTACCGGCGCTCGATGGTGTCCTGCATGCCGCAGATCTCGCGCCGCTGCGCCTCGTAGGAGAGGCCGGGCAGATAGCGGTGGTTGAGGGTGTGGTTGTTCAGCGCGACGCCGTGGTCGCGCATCCGCTTGAAGTACCCGTAGTCCTCCTTGACCAGGTAGTCGCTGAGGAACGCGGTGTACGGGATCTTCAGTTCGCTCATCATCCGCAGGAACGCCGGGTCCTTCTCGGCGCCGTCGTCGACGGTCAGGAAGACGACCTTGTCCCTGGTCGGCACCGTGGTGAACACCGGCGGCAGCTCGGCCTGCCCTTTGACCTCGAAGCCCGCGCGCGTGCTGAGGCGCGGCTTGGCGGCGGGCCCGGCGGGCGCCGTCAGCGGGGTCTTCGCCAGGCCCCAGCGCTTGGCGGCCGCGGCCCGCGCGGCCTGGCTCGCGTGCAGCCGGTGGGCGTACTCGCGCAGGGCCTGGGCGGGCGGGGCGAGCCGCGGCTGCTGGCCGTGGGCGGCCTTCGGGACCCGCTCGCGCGCGCCTGGCCCGGAGTCCGTCGCGCAGCCGGAGGCGACCGCGCAGGCGGCGAGCGCCACCGTCGCGAGCAGCGCCCGACGGCTCCCTCTTGTGGCTGATTGTGACGTTTGTCGTACTAGTCGCATGGCGCCGCATCTTCGCAGCTCACAGGGGTGGTGCCGGGGCGACACCGCCACCGGGCGCGCACCTTCCTCCGACTGGCCCACAATGGGCCGGTGAACGCTCCGCACGATCCGCACGCCGCCCCGACCGCCTTCGCCGCGCTCCTCACCGACGAGGGCAGCGCCCTCCTCGACGCCGTACGCGACGTCGAACCGGCCCAGGAGCTCGCGGTCGCGACCCGGCTTCGCCGCGACCACCCCGCGGACCTGGTCTCGGCGGCGCTCGCGCAGGCGCGGCTGCGGCAGCGGGCGGTGGCGAAGTTCGGCGCGGTGGACGCCGCGCGGATGTTCTTCACGCCGAACGGCTTCGAGCAGTCCACGCGGACGTCCGTGGCGACGCACCGGGCGGAGCGCTTCCGGCGCCTCGGCGTGCGCCGCGTGGCCGATCTGTGCAGTGGCGTCGGCGGCGACGCGATCGCCCTCGCGCGCGCCGGGATCGAGGTCCTCGCCGTCGACCGCGACCCGCTGACCTGCGCGGTCGCCCGCGCCAACGCCGCCGCCCTCGGCCTGGAGGACCTCATCGAGGTGCGCGAGGCGGATGTGACGGAGGTGGACACGGCCGGGTACGACGCGCTGTTCGTCGACCCCGCCCGGCGCGGCGGGCGGGGCCGTGTCTTCGACCCGGAGGCCTACTCCCCGCCCCTGTCCTGGGCGGTGGCCGCCGCCCGCAAGGCCCCGCGGGCCGCGCTGAAGATCGCCCCCGGCGTTCCGCACGAGGCGGTGCCCGAGGAAGCCGAGGCCGAGTGGATCTCGGACGGCGGGGACGTGAAGGAGGCGGTGCTGTGGTTCGGCCCCGACACGCCCGCGGCGCACCGGGCGACGCTGCTGCCTTCGGGGGCGACCCTGAGCGCCGAGCGCGCCGCGATGCCGCCCGACCCGGCCGTGCGCCCCGTAGGCCGCTATCTGTACGAGCCGGACGGCGCTGTCATCCGCGCCCACCTCGTGGCCGAGGTCGCCGCCGAGGTGGAGGGCGGGCTGATCGACGAGACGATCGCGTACGTCACCTCCGACGTGGCGCGGGCGACGGCGTACGCCACGGCCTACGAGATCACCGATCAACTTCCCTTCAACGTGAAGAAGTTGAAGGCCCTGCTGCGGGAGCGGGGAGTCGGGGTGCTCACCGTGAAGAAGCGCGGCTCGGCCGTGGAACCCGAGGAACTCCGCCGCAAGGTGAAGCCCCAGGGGCCCGCGTCCGCCACGGTCTTCCTCACCCGCGTCGCGGGCGCCCCGACGATGCTCCTGGGCCATCCCCGCCCCCAGTGAATCGGCCTTCGGCCTCGTCCTCAAACGCCGGACGGGCTGAGATTCCCGGGCGGGCCCGGGGCGCACCGCGAGGCACACGGTGCAGCACCCCCACCCCCACCGCGGCCACCGCGAGCAGCCCCGCGGCCACCGCGAACGCGGCCCCGTACCCCTGCGCGACCCCGTCGCGCCCAGGCCCGCCCGCCCGCGCGGCGACCGTCACCAGGACCGCGAGCCCGATCGAACCCCCCAGCTGCCGCGAGCTGTTGAGCAGCCCGGAGGCCATCCCGCTCTCCTCGGCGGCGACCCCGGACGTCGCGGCCGTCCCGAGCGGCACGAAGCACAGGCCGATGCCGACGCTCGCCACAAGCGAGGGCCACAGGACGGAGCCCACGAAGGTACCGCCCGCCTCGACGGTGAGCGCGAACCAGGCGAACCCGGCCGCGCCGAGCAGCCCGCCCGTCATGAGCAGCGCCCGCTCACCGACCCGCCCGACGGCCCGGGTCGCGATGACGGAGCCCACGACGACGCCCGCGCAGAACGGCAGGAAGGCGGCTCCCGCGCGCGTGGGCCCGTACGCCAGGACCTCCTGAAGGTAGAGCGAGGTGAAGTAGAACGCGGCGAACTGGCCCGCGGACATCAGGAGCGAGAAGACGTTCGCGGACAGCACGGGCCGGTGCGCGAGCAGGCCGAGCCTCAACAGGGGCCTGCGCGCGCGCCGTTCACCGCGTATCTCGACCGCGCAGAAGGCGGCGAGCAGCGCGGCCGCCACGGTGAGCGTGCCGAGCGTGGCGGCCGAGGCCCAGCCGTGGGTCTCGGTGCGGACGAGGCCGAGGACCAGCGTCGACGTGCCCGCCGTGACCAGCAGCGCGCCGGTCACGTCGAGGCACCCGCCGCCCGCGGGACGGCGGTCGGCCGGGATGCCGGGGCGGATCGCGGCGAGCGCGGCCAGGACGACCGGGACGTTGATCAGCATGACCGAGCGCCAGCCCGCCCAGTCGGTGAGCAGCCCGCCCGCCATGATCCCGACGGCGCCGCCGAGCGCGCCCGCCGCGCCCCACAGCCCGAGCGCCCGCGCCCGAGCGCGCCCCTGCGGGTAGTGCACGGTGATCAGCGCGAGCGCCACCGGCGCGAGGGCGGCGGCGCCCGCGCCCTGCACGGCCCGCGCCGCGATCAGCTGTCCGGGGCTCTGCGCGAGCCCGCCCGCGAGGCTCGCGGCCCCGAAGACCGCGAACCCGGCGACGAGCGACCGGCGCCGTCCGGCGAGGTCGGCGAGGCGTCCGCCGAGCATGAGCAGCCCGCCGAACGCCAGCGCGTACGCGTTCACCACCCAGGTCAGCGACTCGGGCGCGAAGCCGAGGTCGTGGCCCATGTCGGGCAGGGCGATGTTGACGACGGAGAGGTCGAGGGAGACCAGGAACTGCACGGTGAGGAGCACGGCAAGCAGCAGCGGACCGCGCCCCGAGGGCGTGTTCGTCATGCTCAGGAGATTAATATACGCGTATAGAAATTAGATAGGGGTGGGGTGCGGGAGGGGCGGGCGCGACAATGAGGCCGTGGCAGCGGAAGAGCGTGCGGACGAGCGTGCGGAAGAACCCTCGGAAGAACCCGCCGGGGCGCGCCCCGGGCCGAAGAAGCGCGGCGTCGGGCGCCCCCGCCGCATCGAACCGGAGGCGATCGTCGCCGTGGCGCGGCGCGTGCTCCAGGAGGAGGGCGTCGCGGCCCTGAGCATGCGGCGCGTCGCCAAGGAGATCGGGGCCACGCCCATGGCCCTCTACCACCACGTGCGCGACAAGGACGAGCTCCTGATGCTCGCCCTGTCCGGCACCGCCGCGACCCTGCCGCGCCCTGAGCTGCCCGAGGACCCGCGCGAGCGGATGGTCGCCGTCGCGGTCCACATGCACGCCGTCCTGGACGAACTGCCCTGGGTGGTCGAGGTGCTCCGGCTCGGCGGCCTCACCGACCGGGGCGCGCTGTGGATGGTCGAGGAGATCGTCGACTGCGCCCTCGCCTGCGGCCTCGACGACGCCGAGGCCGTGCACGCCTACGGCACGATCTGGCACTGCGTGTACGGCGACCTCGTCTTCCGCCGCGCCCTCGCCCGCCGCGCCGAAGAGCCCGACCGCAAGCGGCACTTCCCCGACATGCTCACCGACGCGGACGCCGCCGAACTGCCGCACCTGAGCGCCCTCGCCGACCGCTGGACGGAGCTCACCGCGGCCTACGACGTCTCCCGGCAGCTGGAGGCCGTGGTCGACGGCCTGCTCGGCCGGGCCTCCGGCGCCGGGGGCCCCGCACGGTCGCGTCCGCGATCGCCCGCACCGTAGACCGCACCGAGCCCGCACCGTAGACAAGGGGGCGACGGGCGCAGTACTACAGAGCACTGCGCACGGACACGGCCCACCAAGCCGTGTACAGACGAAAACACGGGGAACAGGGGGGGCACACATGGCCGTGTGGGGCCAAGACGGGGCGGTCGACGGCAGACGGGGGCGTGCGGCACCACGCGACGCGCCCGCGCTCCAACTGGCGGGCACCGCGCTGCTGCTGTACGCGCTCGCGGCGGTGATCTGGATCGTGTACGAGGTCAATGAGGCCTTGGACCTCTACGACGACCGGGTCTCCTTCAAGGCCCTGTACGACCCACGGGAGTTCCTCCTGCCCGTGGCGCAGACCCCCCACGACTGGGGCTTCCTCGTGGCCGCCCTGCTCGTCGGCGCGCTCGCGCTCGGACAGCGGCGTCTCGCCCGCGGCGGACTCGCCCTCATCGCGGCGCTCCTGCTCGGCCTGGGCCTGCGGGAACTGATCGGGATCATGGCCTCGGACCGCTACCGCGACCAGATCACCGAGGTCGACTACGGCAACGCCCTGCTCACCTTCCGGCTCGTGGGCATCGTCCTGGCCTGCGTGCTCCTCGCGGTCGTCGCGCGCACCCGGGGCGCGGCGCCCAGCCCGGCGAGCCCGCCGTGGCCCGAGCCGCCCGCCTACCCGGCCGCCCCGTCGCCGCACCCCCCGGCGGCGCCCCCACCGCCCGCGTACGCCCCGCACGCCCCCTACGGCGACTCCTACGGCCCACCGCCCGGCACTGGCCGCCGGACGCGGCCGGGCCTCGTGGTGGCGGGCCTCGCGCTCGCGCTGTGCGGCGTGAACGCCCTGGGCTGGCTGATCTACACCCTCACGCGGGACGAGCTCTACTTCGTGGGCGGCACCTACGACGGCGACGCCGACGCGGGCGATTTCTTCCGCACCGCGGTCGACGCCTCGCACGGCCTGGCGCTGCCGTACACGTTCTACACCCTGGCCATGATCGCCTCGGCGCTGCTCATCGGCGCGCTGCTCCTGAGCGGACGCGCCGGGGCCCGCGGCGCGGGACTCGCCCTCGCGCTCGTCTCGGTCTACATCGACGTGCGCGGTCTGGTCCCGGGATTCGACGAGGGCTTCGATCCGTACTTCGACTCCACCGTCGGGACCTGGATCGTCTGGACGTCGTTCGCCACGATCGCGCTCGGGGCCGTGGCGACGGTGGCGCTGCTCGCGACACCCGAAGACTGAGAGGCCTGAGGGGCCTGAAGGGCCTGCGAGACCGGGCGCGGGCGCGGGTCCGTCAGTCCGCGCCCAGCGACTCGAACCGCCACCGGTGCGGCGCCCGGGACACCAGGTCCCCGGGCGGCTCCGGCAGTTCGGGCAGGTCGGCGTCCAGCGCCGCGTCCCACCAGGTGATGACCAGGACCCGGTCGCCCGGCGCCCGCAGGGTCTCGCGGCGCAGCGGGGCGGCCGCGAGCTCCCGCGCCCGCGCCCAGGCGAGCAACTCGGGCCCGCGCCCCTCGGCGGCGCGGGCCTCCCACATCAGCGCGACGCTCACGAGTACAGGTTGTCCTTGCTGACCTCGTGCACATGGTCGTGGTCATGGCTGTGGGCGCCCGCGCCCGGCACGTGCGGCTCCGTCACCGGAAGCGACGAGTCCGCCGAGAGCCCCAGGTCCGAGGCCGGGCGGTTGCGGGCCACCATCTCCGCGCCGAGCGCGGCGACCATCGCGCCGTTGTCCGTGCACAGCTTGGGCCGCGGCACCCGAAGGCGGATCCCGGCGCGCTCGCAGCGCTCCTGGGCGAGCGCGCGCAGGCGGGTGTTGGCGGCCACGCCGCCGCCGATCATCAGGTGGTCGACGCCCTCGTCCTTGCAGGCCTTGACCGCCTTGCGGGTCAGCACGTCCACGACCGCCTCCTGGAAGGACGCGGCCACGTCCCGCACCGGCACCTCCTCGCCCGCGGCGCGCTTGGCCTCGATCCAGCGGGCCACGGACGTCTTCAGGCCGGAGAAGGAGAAGTCGTACGCGGGATCGCGCGGCCCGGTGAGCCCGCGCGGGAAGGCGATGGCACTCGGGTCGCCCTCGCGCGCGTACCGGTCGATGACGGGACCGCCGGGGAAGCCCAGGTTCAGCACCCGCGCGATCTTGTCGAAGGCCTCCCCCGCCGCGTCGTCGATGGTCGCGCCGAGCGGCCGCACATCGGCGGTGATGTCCGTGGAGAGCAGCAGCGAGGAGTGGCCGCCGGAGACGAGCAGCGCCATCGTCGGCTCGGGCAGCGAGCCGTGCTCCAGCTGGTCCACGCAGATGTGCGAGGCCAGGTGGTTCACGCCGTACAGCGGCTTGCCGAGCGCGTAGGCGTAGGCCTTCGCGGCCGAGACGCCCACGAGCAGCGCGCCCGCGAGGCCGGGCCCCGCGGTGACGGCGATGCCGTCGAGGTCGGAGGCGGCGACTCCGGCGTCCTTCAGGGCGCGCTGGATGGTCGGGACCATCGCCTCCAGGTGCGCGCGGGACGCGACCTCGGGCACGACCCCGCCGAAGCGGGCGTGCTCGTCGACGCTGGAGGCGATGGCGTCGGCGAGCAGCGTGGTGCCGCGCACGATGCCGACGCCGGTCTCGTCGCAGGAGGTCTCGATGCCGAGGACGAGGGGCTCGTCACCGGCGCGGGAGCGGGAGTCAGCCATGGATCTCGGTTCCTTGTACGCCGTTCACCGGGCCGTCGGCCCGGCCGTTCGGGGAGTGGTGCGAAAGCGCTGACGACGCCGAGGGGTCCGTCAGACGCATCACCAGCGCGTCCACGTTCCCCGGCTGGTAGTAGCCGCGCCTGAAGCCGATCGGCTCGAAACCGAAGCGCTCGTACAGCTTCTGCGCCCGCGTGTTGTCCACGCGCACCTCCAGCATCACCTCGGTGGCCTCGAAGGCCGTGGCGTGCCGGAGCAGCTCGGTGAGCAGCCGGGCGCCGAGCCCGGTGCCCCACTGGTCCCGGGCCACCGCGATGGTCTGCACGTCGGCGGCCGTCGCGTCGCCGCCGTCGGAGTCGGTGCCCGCGGCCGCGAGGCCGCCGTAGCCGACGAGGCGCTCGCCGGCGTACGCCACCAGATAGCGCCGGGTGGAGCCGGGGCCGCGCGCGTGCGCGAGCTCGGACCAGAACATGCCGCGCGACCAGGCGTCCTCGGGGAAGAGCTCCTTCTCCAGGGCGAGCACGGGGTCGATGTCCCACCAGCGCATCTCGCGCAGCACGGCGGCGTGGGTCGTCACGGTGGTCACTTGGGGGTGACCACCTTGTAGTTCTTGGGCACCTGCGCGTCGGGGCGGCGCAGATACAGCGGCCGGGGCTCCAGGAGCTCCTCGCCCGCGGCCAGCTTCTCGGCGGCGAGGGCGGCAAGCGCGGCGGCCGACACGTGCTCGGGGCCGCGCGCGTCCGCGAAGACGTCCGGGTAGAGCGTGGCGCCCGCGCCGACCGCGGGCACGCCCGCGACCTGCTCGGCGATGTCGGCGGGCCGGTCCACGGCGGGCCCGCTGACCCGGGTGCGGGCGTCGTCGTATCTCGCCCAGTAGACCTCCTTGCGCCGCGCGTCCGTGGCGACGACGAAGGGGCCCGAATCGATCCCGGAGGCGTACGCCAGGCCGTCGAGCGTGCACACCCCGTACACGGGCACGCCGAGCGCCAGGCCGAAGGTGTCGGCGGTCATCAGGCCCACCCGCAGCCCGGTGTAGGGGCCCGGGCCCACCCCGACGACCACGGCGGTGACCGCGTCGAGGCGCACCCCCGCGTCGGCCAGGACGCGGTCCACGGCGGGCAGCAGCAGCTCGCCGTGGCGTCGGGCGTCGACCTGACTCGACTCGGCGACGGTGCCGGTGGAGGCCGAGCCGTCGTGCAGAGCGACGGTCACGGCGGGGGTTGCGGTATCCAGAGCGAGCAAGAGCACGCGAACAGCCTACGGCTCCGACGCCCGGCGCACGGCCGCCCCGGCCCGGGGTGCGCCTGCTGCTACCGTCACTCCATAGCCATGCGTAGGCCGTACGTAGGAGAGGTGGCGCAGTGTCCAGGAGCAGCTCGGGATTCGTGGCCGGGCTCACCGCGGCGGCACTCGCCGCGGTCGGCTTCCTCGCCTACCAGGCCTCCGCGAGCGCGCCCGACGACCTGAACGCGCGCCCGGACAAGTCCCCCACGGCCCCCTCCCGCTCCCCCAAGGACAAGGGCGACCCGCTGGCCCTGCCCGACCGCTCGGGCTCCGGCAAGCGCGTCGTGTACGCCCTCGGCGAGGACCGGGTCTGGCTGGTCGGCGACTCCGGCAAGGCCAAGCGCACGTACAAGGTGACGCCGAGCACCGTCGACCCGACGCCCGGTTCGTACACGGTGACGTCCCGCGCGGGCCAGGTCACCGGTTCGGACGGGGCGCAGATCGAGCACGTCGTCATCTTCACGGTGGTCGACGGCATAGCGGTCGGGTTCAGTGCGGCGCTCAACGGCTCCACGGAGAAGCCGGACCCCGGCAAGAAGACCGGTGGCGTCCGCTCCTCGCGCGAGGACGGCAACGCGATGTGGGACTTCGCCATCATCGACACGAAGGTCGTCGTCGTCGCCTAGCGGGGCTCGGTCCTGGCGTGCGCTACGCCGCGTCGCGGCGGGTGTCCTCCACGGGGGCCGGGGCAGGGGCGCCTTGGTGCACCGGGGCGGCCGGAGGCGTGGAGACGGCGCTCGCGGCGGCGCACGACGCCAGCAGGGCGCTCATCGAGCAGCCGGAGGGCCGCGCCACGACCTCGTGCGGCGTGGGCCGCGCGTCACGTTCTGAAGCCGGCATGGACGCCTCCTGGGGCTTCGGGGGCAGACGTGGTTAGGTAGACCTAACCAGGACCGGTATCCATGTGACCACGCCCGGCGCCCGCCGCGCAACATCTTACCGACGGCTTGTCGGGAAATAAGGGCGCGCCGACACCGGATCGAGCCCGTTGACGGCGCGGCCCCGCCCCGGTCAGGCCGAAAGCACCGAGAGGTCCGCGTCCCGCCAGCGCGCGCCCACCCCGACGAGCGACACCTCGCGCACATCGTCCGCGGTGTCCCCCACACCCCGGTGGATCACGACGTGCAGCCGGTCCTCGGAGAGGTCCTCGACCTTGCCGTCGCCCCACTCCACGACGACCACCGAGTCCGGCAGGGACACGTCGAGGTCCAGGTCCTCCATCTCGTCGAGGCCGCCGCCCAGGCGGTACGCGTCCACGTGCACCAGGGGCGGCCCGTCCCCCAGGGACGGGTGGACGCGGGCGATGACGAACGTCGGCGAGGTGACGGCGCCCCGCACGCCGAGGCCCGCGCCGAGCCCCCGCGTCAGCGTCGTCTTGCCCGCGCCGAGCTCGCCCGTGAGCATGACGAGGTCGCCGGGGCGCAGGATCTTGGCCAGGCGGCGGCCCAACTCGCCCATCCGCTCCGGGGAGTCGACGGTGATCTCGAGGGAGGTGGCCGGGGCCGCGGGGCTGTGCGGTGCTTCCATGCGTCCCAACGGTAGCCGCTGTGCGCGGGTGCGCCGTCAGCCGCCGGAGGCCGGGGGCGCCGCCGCGTCCGGCACCGCGCCCGCGCGCACCAGGAGGTCGGCGAGGCGGTCCGTCACCACCTCCGGGTGCTCCAGCATCACCAGGTGGCCCGAGTCCGGGACCAGGACGAGCTCGGCGTCCGGCAGCGACACGGCGATGGCCTCGCTGTGCTCGCTGGGCGTGACCAGGTCCTTGTCGCCCGCGAGCACGAGGACCGGCAGCTCGGCGAAGTGCTTGAGGGCGTCCGCCTTGTCGTGCTCGCCGAACGCCGGGTAGAACTCGGCGACCACGTCGATCGGCGTGGACTCGATCATCCGCTCGGCGAAGCGCGCGATGGCCGGATCCACGTCCTTCGACGAGAACGAGTACCGCTTGATGACGCCCGCGAACAGGTCCGCCGTGGCCCGCCGCCCCTTCTCGACGAGCTCGGCCTGGGAGCCGAGCGCCTTCAGGAGGCCGGGCAGGACGCGCCGCACCGCGTTCACCCCCGCCACGGGAAGGCCGTAGTTGACCTGGCCGAGCCGGCCGGACGAGGTGCCGACCAGGGCGACGCCCACGACCCGCTCGCGGATCAGGTCGGGGAACTGGTCGGCGAGCGCCATCGTCGTCATGCCGCCCATCGAGTGCCCGACGAGCACCAGCGGCCCCTCGGGCGCCGCCGCGTCGATGACGGCCTTCAGGTCCCGGCCCAGCTGGTCGATGGAGACCGGCTCGCCGTCGCGCCGCTGGGCCACGCCGCGGCCCGAGCGGGCGTGGCTGCGCTGGTCCCAGTACACGCCGCGCACCACGCCGCGCAGCGCGGCGCGCTGGAAGTGCCAGGAGTCCTGGCTGAGGCAGTAGCCGTGGCTGAAGACGACGGTGACGGGCGCGGGCGCCTTGCGCCCGAAGAGCCTGCGCCTGCGCGGCGCCTGCGCGGCCCCCGGCTCGGCCTCGTCGATCTCGTACGCGAGTTCCGTGCCGTCCTCGGCGTACGCCGTGCCGGGCGTGCCGCGCAGCGAGCCGTACGGGCCCGCCGCGTCCAGGGCGAGGCGGGCCTTCTTGCGCATGCCCCGGCCGACGGTGAGCCGCTCGATGGCGACCCCCGCGGCGGCGCCCGCGGCGACGACCCCTATGGCGGCGCCCGCGATCCCGGCCCGCCGCCAGCTCGTCGGCGCGCCCGGATCCGTCGCGTCCGCCAGCGCCTCGGCCACCTTCACGGCGGCCGCCCCCGTGCTGCCCTCGCCCACGTGCCGCTCCTTCTCAGTCTCGGTCCCGACCCGCGTCCTACCCCGGCCCGCTCACTCGGCACCCGCTACGGGACGCCCGTCCCGCTACTCGGCGCCGGGCCGTCCGGTCCGTTCCTCCGGGTCGGGCCGTTCGTTCACATAGACGCGCGGGACGCGGGAACCGATGCGGGTCACGATCTCGTACGCGATGGTGCCCGCCGCGCGTGCCCAGTCCTCCGCGGTCGGCTCGCCCCGGTCGCCGGGGCCGAAGAGCAGCGCCTCCGCGCCCACCTCCGGCTCGTCGCCGCCGAGGTCGACCACGAACTGGTCCATCGCGATCCGGCCCGCCACCGTCCGCCACTTGCCGCCCACGAGGACCGGGCCCGTGCCGGAGGCGTGCCGGGGCACGCCGTCGCCGTACCCCGCGGGGACCAGGCCGAGCGTCGTCGCGCCCGGGGTCGTGTAGTGGTGCCCGTAGCTCACGCCGTGCCCCTCGGGGGCGTGCTTCACATGGGCGAGGGCCGCGGCGACCGTCATCACCGGGCGCAGCCCGAAGTCCTGCGGGACGCCGATCTCGGGGCTCGGCGAGACGCCGTACATCGCGATGCCGGGGCGCACCAGGTCGAAGTGGGTCTCCGGGAGCGTGAGCGTCGCCGGGGAGTTCGCTATGTGCCGCACCTCGGGGCGGACGCCCCGGGCCTCGGCGGCCGCGACCATCTCGCGGAAGACGCCGAGCTGCGCGGCGATCGAGGGGTGGCCCGGCTCGTCGGCGCACGCGAAGTGCGACCACAGGCCGGTGACCTTGACCAGGCCTTCCGCCTCGGCGGCCAGCGCCGCGCCGATCAGCTCCGGCCAGTCGGCGGGCATGCAGCCGTTGCGCCCGAGCCCCGTGTCGGCCTTGAGCTGGACGCGCGCCGTGCGGCCCGCGGCGCGCGCCGCGGCGGCGACCTCCGCCAGCGCCCCCACATGGCTCACGGACACGTCGATGTCCGCCTCGACGGCCTCCCGCCAGGGGCTGCCCGGTGTCCACAGCCAGCACATGACCCGGCCGCCGATCCCGGCCGCCCGCAGCTGAAGGGCCTCCTCCGGGGTGGCGGTGCCCACCCAGGCGGCGCCCGCCTCGACCGCGGCCCGCGCGCACGGCACCATGCCGTGCCCGTACGCGTCCGCCTTCACCACGGCCATGAACGCGGCGCCGGGCGCGTGCGCGCGCAGCGTCCGTACGTTGGCCCTCAGGGCGGCGAGGTCGATCTCCGCGCGCACGCGCGGCAGTGCTGTCTCAGTCATCGTCGAACAGTCTCTCAGAGGGGTCGCCCCGGCCGGTGGGCAGCATCCGGCGAAAGGTACGGGTACACACCGGTATGCCCGCCTTCGGGTCAGGCCCGCACGTCGCGCCACGCCAACGGAATCGCCTCCGCCACGTCCTGCGCGCCCACCGGGGCGCCGTCCGCCGCGAGCCGCCCCGCGAGGCCGTGCAGGAACGCGCCCGCCGCGCCCGCGTCCCGCGCCCCGAGGCCCGCCGCGAGCAGCGCCCCCGCGAGGCCCGACAGGACGTCCCCGCTGCCCGCGGTGGCCAGCCACGCGGTGCCGGTCGGATTGACCCGCACCGCGCCGCCGCCGGGGTCCGCGACCAGCGTGGTGGAGCCCTTGAGCAGCACCGTGGCCCCGTACCGCCGCGCCAGTTCGCGCGCCGCGTCCAGGCGGGCCTGTTCGACCTCCGCCCGGGCCACGCCAAGGAGCGCGGCCGCCTCGCCCGCGTGCGGGGTCAGGAGCGTGGGCGCGGCCCGCCCGCGCACCGCCGCCGCGTCGGCGAGCCGCAGCCCGTCGGCGTCGATGAGCACCGGTACGTCCGCGGCGACCACGTCCCGCATCCGCTCGCCGCCGCCGTCACCGGTGCCGTCCCCGAGCCCCGGCCCGGCCACCCAGGCCTGCACGCGCCCCGCCCTGGCCGGGGCCCCCGCGGAGACCAGGGCCTCCGGGAAGCGGGCGATGACGGCGTCGGCGGCGGGCCCCACGTACCGCACCGCCCCCGCGCCGCCGCGCAGCGCCCCGGCGACCGCGAGGACGGCCGCGCCCGGGTAGCGGGCGGACCCGGCGACGACGCCGACGACGCCCCGCCGGTACTTGTCGCTGTCCGCGCCGGGCAGCGGAAGGAGCCGCGCCACGTCCGCGTACTGGAAGGCCTCCACCGCGGCCTCCACCGCGTCCTCCACCCCGGCCTCGCGCGCGGCGAGTTCGGGGCCGAGCCCGATGTCGACGAGCCGCACCGCACCGGCGTGCTCCCGGCCGGGGTCCACGAGCAGGCCCGGCTTGTACGCCCCGAACGTCACCGTCACGTCCGCGCGCACCGCCGCGCCCCGCACCTCGCCGGTGTCGGCGTCGATCCCGCTCGGCAGGTCGACGGCGACGACCGGGGCGCCGGACTCCTCGGCGGCGCGGGCGAGTTCGGCGGCGCGGGGCCGCAGGCCGCCCTTGCCGCCGATGCCGACGATCCCGTCGACGACGAGGTCGGCCCGGGCCACGGCCACCAGCGCGGCGTCCGCACCAGGAGCGCCAGAAGCGCCAGAGGCCCCCGGAGCACCGGCAGCGCCCGCCGACGCCCCGTCAACCACCGTGCCCCCGGCCGCCCGCAGCGCCGCGAGCCCGCCCCCGTGCGCCCGCTCCGGCGCGAGCAGCACCGCCGTCACGCCCGCGCCCCGCCGCGCGAGGCGGGCCCCGGCGTACAGCGCGTCGCCGCCGTTGTCCCCGCTGCCCACCAGGAGCGCCACCCGCGCCCCGTACACCTTGCCGAGCAGCTGCCCGCAGGCCACGGCGAGGCCCGCGGCCGCCCGCTGCATCAGCGCTCCCTCGGGAACGCGCGCCATCAGCGCGCGCTCGGCCGCCCGTACGTCCTCCACGCGGTACGCAGTACGCATCCCCCAAGTCTCCCGCACCGCCCCCGCCCCGGCAGCACGGCCCTTCAGGCGTGCTACCCCTCCGCGATGACCACGGCGGACGCCACGCCCGCGTCATGGCTCAGGGACACGTGCCACCCCCGCACCCCGAGCGCCTCCGCGCGGGCCGCCACCGTCCCCGACACCCGAAGCCGCGGCTGGCCGGTCTCCTCCACGTACACCTCGGCGTCGGTCCAGCGCAGCCCCGACGGCGCGCCAAGGGCCTTCGCCAGCGCCTCCTTCGCCGCGAACCGGGCCGCCAGCGACGCCACCCCGCGCCGCTCCCCGCTCGGCAGCGACAACTCCCGCTCCACGAAGAGCCGTTCCCGCAGCCCCGGAGTCCGCTTCAGCGACGCCGCGAACCGGTCGATCTCGGCCACATCGATACCCACGCCAATAATCACCCCGGCAGCGTACGGCGTGGGCGCCGGGGGGCACCGGAGATCGGCCTGCGGCCTCGTCCTCAAACGCCGGACGGGCTGGATCCCTTCGGCCTGGGCTCGATCGCCGGGTGCGGAGTGTTTCAGCCCGTCCGGCGTTTGAGGACGAGCCGCGCAGCGGCGATTACCCCCGCCCAGCACAGCGCAGCGTGACGTACCCCACCCGCGCCTCCGTTCAAACAGCCGTAACAATGGACTGTGATCTCTTCGGTCTCCTCGCCGCCACGGAGCGCCCACCGGCACAAGCCGGAGGCGACCCCCTACGTCGACCTCACCCGCGCCGAGTGGAGCGCGCTGCGCGACAAGACGCCGCTGCCCCTGAGCGCCGCGGAGGTCGAGAAGCTCCGCGGCCTCGGTGACGTCATCGACCTCGACGAGGTCCGCGACATCTATCTGCCGCTTTCGCGGCTCCTCAACCTGTACGTGGGCGCCACCGACGGCCTGCGCGGCGCCCTGAACACCTTCCTCGGCGACACCGGCGAGAAGGCCTCGCAGTCCGGCACGCCCTTCGTCATAGGGGTCGCGGGCTCCGTCGCCGTCGGCAAGTCCACCGTCGCCCGGCTGCTCCAGGCCCTGCTTTCGCGCTGGCCCGAGCACCCGCGCGTCGAGCTGGTCACCACCGACGGCTTCCTGCTGCCCACCAAGGAGCTGGAAGCGCGCGGCCTGATGTCCCGCAAGGGCTTCCCCGAGTCGTACGACCGAAGGGCCCTGACCCGCTTCGTCGCCGACATCAAGGCGGGCAAGGACGAGGTCACCGCGCCCGTCTACTCCCACCTGATCTACGACATCGTGCCCGGCCAGCGGCTCACCGTGCGCCGCCCCGACATCCTCATCGTCGAGGGCCTGAACGTCCTGCAGCCCGCCCTGCCCGGCAAGGACGGCCGCACCCGCGTCGGCCTCGCCGACTACTTCGACTTCAGCGTGTACGTCGACGCCCGCGCCGAGGACATCGAGCGCTGGTACCTGAACCGGTTCCGCAAGCTGCGCGAGACCGCCTTCCAGAACCCGTCCTCGTACTTCCGCAAGTACACCCAGGTCTCCGAGGACGAGGCGCTCGACTACGCGCGCACCACCTGGCGCACCATCAACAAGCTGAACCTGGTGGAGAACGTGGCGCCCACGCGCGGCCGCGCCACCCTCATCATCCGCAAGGGCCCCGACCACAAGGTGAGCCGCCTCAGCCTGCGCAAACTCTGAGGCGCCCCGTCAGCGGGGCGTTAAGGTGCGAGCATGCTCCATCTGCGCCTGATCACCCCGGCGGACAGGACCGACGCCGTGGTGAAGCTCATCGAGAGAACACCCGGCACCACGCACCTCGCCGTGGTGTCGGGCGCCGCCCGCAACCCCGAGGGCGACATCGTCATGTGCGACGTCGCCCGGGAGGCGGGCGACGAACTGCTCGGCGGCCTGCGCGCCCTGGAGATCGACAAGCACGGCTCGATCGCCCTGGAGAACATCGACCTGTCGCTGTCCCTGCGCGCCGACAAGGCCGAGGACGAGGCGCCGGGCGAGGGCGCGGACGCCGTCCTGTGGGAGCACCTGGCGGACGCCACGCACGAGGAGTCCACGCTCTCCGTCACCTACGTCGCCTTCATCACGCTCGCCACGATGATCGCCGCCTGCGGCGTGGTCCTCGACAACGCGATCCTCATCGTGGGCGCGATGGCGGTGGGCCCGGAGTTCGGCCCGCTCGCCGGGTTCTGCACGGCGCTCGTCCAGCGCGCCCCGCGCCTCGCGCTGCGGTCCCTGATCGCGCTCGTGGCGGGCTTCGCCGTCGCCATGGTGGTGACGGTGGGCTTCAGCTTCTTCATGGACGCGGTGGACCTGTTCCACGAGTCGTCCCTGCGGGCCGAGCGGCCCAACACCAACTTCATCTACCGGCCCGACTGGTTCTCCTTCGTCGTGGCCGTCCTCGCGGGCGCGGCGGGCACCCTGTCGCTGACGTCGGCGAAGTCGGGGGCGCTCGTCGGGGTCGCGATCTCGGTGACGACGGTCCCGGCGGCGGCGAACGCCGCGGTCGCCTTCAGCTACGACGAGTACCGCCAGGCCTGGGGCTCCACCGAGCAGCTCCTGCTCAACCTGCTCGGGATCGTCCTCGCCGGTACGCTCACGCTGCTCGTCCAGAAGCTGCTCTGGGCACGGCAGCGCGAGCGCACCGCGAAGAAGCTCGGCCTCTCCTAGCCGGGCGGGCCGCTAGCCGAGCGCGGACTTCACCACGTCGGCCAGGCGCCCGGCCACCGCGCGGGCCTGCTCGATGTCGGCGGCCTCCACCATCACGCGCACCAGCGGCTCGGTGCCGGAGGAGCGCAGCAGCACCCGTCCGGTCTCGCCCAGCTGCCGCTCGGCGTCGACGACGGCGGCGGCCAGCTCCGGCGATGTCGTCACCCGGGACTTGTCCACGTCGGGCACGTTGATCAGGACCTGCGGCAGCCGCTCCATGACGGCGGCCAGGTCCTTGAGGCTGCGGCCGGTCTCGGCGACGCGGGCCGCGAGCAGCAGACCGGTCAGCGTGCCATCGCCGGTCGTGGCGTGGTCCAGGACGATGACGTGCCCGGACTGCTCGCCGCCGAGGGCGTAGCCGCTGGCCTTCATCTCCTCCAGGACGTACCGGTCGCCGACGGCGGTCTGCACGAGCTTCAGGCCCTCGCGCTCCATGGCGAGCTTGAAGCCGAGGTTCGACATGACGGTGGCGACGACGGTGTCGCGGCGCAGCACCCCGCGCTCCCGCATGCCGAGCGCGAGCACGGCGAGGATCTGGTCCCCGTCGATCTCCGCGCCCGTGTGGTCCACGGCGAGGCAGCGGTCGGCGTCGCCGTCGTGCGCGATGCCGAGGTCGGCGCCGTGCTCGACGACGGCGGCCTGGAGCTGCTCCAGGTGCGTGGAGCCGCAGCCGTCGTTGATGTTCAGACCGTCGGGGGCCGCGCCGATGGTGACGATCTCGGCACCCGCGCGCGAGAACGCCTCCGGCGACACCCGGGCGGCGGCGCCGTGCGCCTCGTCCAGGACGATCCTCATCCCGTCGAGCCGGTTCGGCAGGACCCCGATGAGGTGCGCGACGTACTGGTCGAGCCCCTGGTCGTACGAGGTGACGCGGCCGACACCGGCACCGGTGGGCCGCTGCCAGGGAGCGCCGGTGCGGTGCTCGTCGTAGACGGACTCGATCCGGTCCTCCAGCTCGTCGGCGAGCTTGTGGCCGCCGCGGGCGAAGAACTTGATGCCGTTGTCCGGCATGGCGTTGTGGCTGGCGGACAGCATCACGCCGAGGTCGGCGCCCAGCGCACCGGTGAGATGGGCCACCGCGGGGGTGGGCAGCACACCGACGCGCAGGACGTCCACGCCCGCGCTTGCCAGACCCGCGACGACCGCGGCCTCCAGGAACTCTCCGGACGCGCGGGGATCACGCCCAACCACCGCTGTCGGGCGATGGCCCTCGAAGGTGCCCGCTTCGGCGAGCACATGCGCCGCGGCGACCGAGAGACCGAGCGCGAGCTCAGCCGTCAGGTCCGCGTTGGCGACACCGCGCACGCCGTCCGTGCCGAAGAGTCGTCCCACTGCTGTCCTCCGAACATTCCGACATTCCGAGCTTCCACCCCGTATCGGCCGGGGCGCTGATAGACGAAACGCCCCGGCAGCACACAGGGTGCCGCCGGGGCGTTCGTGAAGTACTAGCAGGCAGCGACGATTAGCGCTTGCTGTACTGCGGGGCCTTGCGGGCCTTCTTCAGACCGGCCTTCTTGCGCTCGACCGCACGGTCGTCGCGCTTGAGGAAGCCGGCCTTCTTGAGGGCGCCGCGGTTGTTGTCCACGTCGGCCTCGTTCAGGGCACGGGCCACGCCGAGGCGCAGGGCACCGGCCTGGCCGGAGACGCCGCCACCCGAGATGCGGGCGACCACGTCGTAGCGGCCCTCGAGCTCGAGAACCTTGAACGGCTCGTTGACTTCCTGCTGGTGCACCTTGTTGGGGAAGTAGTCCTCAAGGGTGCGACCGTTGATCTTCCACTTGCCGGTGCCCGGAACGATCCGGACGCGGGCGATGGCGTTCTTGCGACGGCCCAGGCCGGCGGCCGGCTGCGGGTCGCCGAAGCGCGCGGCGTTCGACTCCGAGGTGTACTCGCCCTCGACGGGCACCTCGGACTCGGTGGTGTAGTGCTCGATGTCGACGGTCTCGTCGATCGGCTGCTCAGCGGTGGTCTCGGCCACGATGATCCTCAGATTCTCTTCGTCTTAGGGGGTGGCCGGAACTACTGCGCGACCTGGGTGATCTCGAACGGCTGCGGCTGCTGCGCGCCGTGCGGGTGCTGGTCACCCTTGTAGACCTTCAGCTTCGAGAGCATCTGACGGCCCAGCGAGTTCTTGGGGAGCATGCCCTTGATGGCCTTCTCCACGGCCTTCTCGGGGTTCTTCTCAAGCAGCTCGTCGTAGCGGACCGAGCGGAGGCCGCCCGGGTAGCCCGAGTGGCGGTAGGCCATCTTCTGGGTCTTCTTGTTGCCGGAGAGGTGAACCTTCTCGGCGTTGATGATGATGACGAAGTCGCCCATGTCCATGTGGGGGGCGTAAATCGGCTTGTGCTTGCCCCGCAGGAGGGTGGCGGCAGTGGTCGCCAGGCGTCCCAGGACGACGTCCTGGGCGTCAATGACGTGCCACTGGCGGGTGACATCGCCGGGCTTGGGGCTGTACGTACGCACGGTTCGTAGCCTTCGCTTCTTCAGAGGTGGGTCTCCCCTACGATCCCGGGGACCGGGGGGAGGGGTCCTGACAAGGCCACCTCGGACGATGGACGACAGCCTTGGTGGACATCGGCGACGCAACCTAGTCCTACCGCTGGTCATCGGCCCGGTGGGCCGGTGCAAGGGCCCCTCACGTGAGTTTGAGAAGGCCAATACACATAACGAACAGGCAGAATACCGGCCCTACCCCGGACGGGTCAAAACGACCCCTGAAGACCCCCCTCTCCCCACCCTCTGCGGGCCCCCCTCTCCCTCCCCCCCGCGGGCGGCTGACCGGCCGCGCACAGTGCCGGAACACCACCCCCGCGAGCACGCAGAGCGACACCGCGTCCTTGAAGGCCCGCCGCACCCCCGCCTCCACCCCCACCCACGCGAACCCCGGCACCTGCGGCACCAGCGCCACCCAGAACCCGGCCCCCCGCGCCACGGCCCCCGCCTCGAAGGCCCCCGCGAGCACCAGCGGCAGCACGACCAGCAGATAGTGGTCGTAGGAGGGCCGGGACACGAGGAACGCGGCCAGCATCAGCGCCACCGCCGTGTCCACGACCCGCCCCGGCCCCGCGTCCCCGCGCCCCCACCGCCGCCACGCACACCACACCCCGGCCGCCGCCCCCGCCCCGGCGACCAGCGCGGCCGCCCCCGACGGCACCCCGAGCCGCGGCAGGACCGCCGCGGGAGAGGCCTCATAGAGCCGTACGAAGCTGTCGCCCCCACGCAGCAAAAACGGCAGCGTCCGCGTGCAGAACCCCGCGGGATCCGGCAGCGCGAGCGCCGCGAGCAGGGACACCGCCACCGGCACCCCCACGGCCACCCCGAGCGCCCGCCACCGCCGGGCGAAGACGAAGAGGAGCAGGACGGGCACCAGGAGCGGCTTCACGGCCACGGCGACCCCGAGGACCACACCCGCCCGCTCCCACCGCCCCCGGCACGCGCACAGCAGCGCCAGCGGCAGCGCGAGGGCCGACGCCACCGTCCAGTTCCCCAGCTCCACCAGGTGCCCGAAGGGCGCGAACCCCATGGCCAGCCCCAGCAGACCAAGAACCGCGAACCGGCTCCGCCAGGACACCCCATAGATACGCAAGGCACAGCCCCAGCCGCCTGCGAGCGCCCCCGTCACCCCCACCGGCACCAGGACCCGCACCACCGGCTGCGGCAGCAGCGCCTGCGGCGCCGCCGCGATGACGGCCCCCGGCAGATACAGGAAGTGCCGGTCGGCGTACGGCGAGCGCCCCTCCAGCCACGCCCCGGCCGCCCGCGCCACGATCCCGTTGTCCATGCCCCCGTCCGGCACCCGGACCGCCACCCTCAGCGCCACCGCCCCCAGGACCACCCCGAGCACCGCCCACGCCTGCCACCCTGCGGGCCGCAGCCACCAGCCCACGCCATCGGAAACACCCGTTTTGCCCGCTTCCATGCGGCTCAGGCTAGGGCGAGAACCCCCCACGACCCCGGCTCAACATCCCCGTGCCCCCGTCTAAGATGCCGCCCATGAGCTTTGGGCAAGGGGGACCTCAGTGGGGTCCGGGGGGCTCTCAGACCCCCGACTGGGCGGCACTGGCCGAGGCCTCCGAGAAGCGGGCCCGGCGCCGCAAATGGCTCCTGATGGGCGGCGGCGCCCTCGCCACCGTCGGCGTCGCGGCGGCCGTGGCCATCGCGGTCGTCTCCGCGAACGGCGACGACGCCAGCGCCTCCGACAAGCCCGCGAGCGAGCTGCCCTCGTCCCCGGACATCCCCGGCGCCTCCACCGCGCCCGAGCCGTCCTTCGAGGCCACTACTCCCCCGCCACCGCCGGACCCGAAGGACTACGTCTCCAGCGCCGACAAGGACAAGGCACCCCTGAGCGCCGCGCTCCTCTTCCCCGGCACCAAGCTGACCTCCGGCGACAAGATCTACAAGAAGGGCCGCACCGACGACACCAAACGGTGCGCCTCGGTCGCCCAGCCGGTCCTCGGCAAGGTCCTGACCAGGAACGAGTGCACCAAGCTGATGCGCGTCAGCTACGCCCGCCAGGGCATCGCGGTCACCGTCGGCGTCGCCGTCTTCGACACCGAGACCCAGGCCGCCCGCGCCACCAAGCAGGCCGACAAGGGCCTGGTCACCTCGCTGTCCGGCAAGGGCGTCGGCACCTTCTGCCGCACCGCCGTCTGCCGCGGCACGTACAACACGTACGGCCGCTACGCGTACTTCACGACGACCGGCTTCCTGAACGGCAAGGACGTCACGACGAAGGACCGCAAGGCCTACGCGGTCGGCGACGACCTCGCCCGCTTCGCCTTCAACCAGATCAACCGCCGCGGCGAGGCGCAGGCGTCGGCCGCCGCCAACAACCCTGACTAGAACGAACGCTCTATCCAGAGCTCAGCAACATCCGGCCGACGGCAGCGACCGCTTGTTGCGCGCCTCCACGCTGCGCGCCGCCAGCAGCTCGTCGGCCGGGTAGCCGACCTCCTCCAGCGTGAGCCCGTGCGGCCGCACCACATGCACCGCCGAGTCCCGCACACCCGCCGCGAGGACCTTGCCCGGCCAGTCCGGCGTCCGGTGCCCGTCGCCCACGAACAGCATGGCCCCCACCAGGGACCGCACCATGTTGTGACAGAAGGCGTCCGCCCGCACGGTGGCCTCCAGAACCCCGTCCGCCCGCCGCTCCCACCGCAGCTCCTGCAAGGTGCGAATGGTCGTCGCACCCTCACGCCGCTTGCAGTACGCGGCGAAGTCGTGCTCCCCGAGCAGCGCCCGCGCGGCCTCGTTCATGGCGTCCATGTCGAGCGCCCAGTCGTGCCACAGCACATGGCCGCGCAGCAGCGGGTCGACGCCGCCGAGGTGGTCGGTCACGCGGTACGCGTACCGCCGCCAGATCGCCGAGAACCGCGCGTTGAACCCGGCGGGAGCCTCCTCGGCCCGCCAGATCCGCACGTCCTGCGGCAGCCGCCCGGCGAGCCGCCGCAGCAGCTTCTCCCGGTGCTCGTCCCACACGCCCTCCGGCAGATCGACGTGCGCGACCTGCCCCCTGGCGTGCACCCCGCTGTCGGTCCTCCCGGCCACGGTCAGCTCGTACGTCTCCCGCGACCGCGTCACCGTCCGCAGGGCGTCCTCGATCTCCCCCTGGACGGTCCGCTGCCCCTCGCGCTGCTTGGCCCACCCGGAGAAGTCCCGGCCGTCGTACGACAGGTCCAACCGCACCCGGACGAACCCGGGCTCCACCTCATCACTCACCCGTGGATCCTCTCAGACAACACAAAAGCGGGCCCGCCCCACAGGGGGCGGGCCCGCGACGCCCGGAAGGGGCGCGGGGAACTGCGCGACCAGCCACGACGGAGCCGCAGCCGACGACGCGCAGTCCCCGGCAGAACGCTTACGCGTCCTTCGACTCCTCGGCAGCCTCGTCGCCCTTGGTCGTGTCGACCTTGGCCTCGGAAACCTCGGCGTCCTTAGCGGCGCGCTTCGTCGCCGCCTCGGCCTCACCGGTGGCCTGCTGGGCCACGGTCAGGGCCTCCACCAGCTCGATGACGGCCATGGGCGCGTTGTCGCCACGGCGGTTACCGATCTTGGTGATACGGGTGTAGCCACCCGGGCGGTTCTCGTAGCGCGGGCCGATCTCGGCGAAGAGCGTGTGGACGACGCTCTTGTCCGTGATGACCTGAAGCACCTGACGGCGGTTGTGAAGGTCACCCTTCTTCGCCTTGGTGACCAGACGCTCCGCGTACGGGCGCAGGCGACGGGCCTTGGCCTCGGTCGTCGTGATGCGGCCGTGCTCGAAGAGATCCTTGGCGAGGTTCGCCAGCATCAGCTTCTCGTGCGCGGCACCGCCACCCAGACGGGCACCCTTGGTGGGCTTCGGCATGGTGTTTCTCCTTGTGATCTGCCCCGGCCGTATCAGGTACCGGGGTCAGCGGTACCGCGCCCCATAAGGGGCGCGGGGAACTGCGCGACCAGCCGAAGCCGGCCCGCAGCCAAAATCAAACCGTCGGGCCCGAGCCCTTAGTACTGCTCGGTCTCGACGAACCCGGCGTCCGCGTCGTCATCGGCGCCAAAGGCGTCCGCGGCGGCGGTCGGGTCGAATCCGGGCGGGCTGTCCTTGAGGGCCAGACCCATCCCGTTGAGCTTCATCTTGACCTCGTCGATGGACTTCGCACCGAAGTTGCGAATGTCGAGGAGGTCGGCCTCGGAGCGGGCGACGAGCTCACCCACGGAGTGGATGCCCTCGCGCTTGAGGCAGTTGTACGACCGAACGGTGAGCTCCAGCTCCTCGATCGGCAGCGCCAGATCGGCGGCGAGCGCGGCGTCCGTCGGGGACGGACCCATGTCGATGCCCTCGGCGTCGATGTTCAGCTCGCGGGCGAGACCGAACAGCTCGACCAGGGTCTTGCCGGCGGACGCCATGGCGTCACGCGGGCGCATGGCCTGCTTGGTCTCGACGTCGACGATCAGCTTGTCGAAGTCGGTGCGCTGCTCGACACGCGTGGCCTCGACCTTGTACGTGACCTTCAGCACCGGCGAGTAGATGGAGTCGACCGGGATGCGGCCGATCTCCTGGCCGACCTGCTTGTTCTGCACGGCGGAGACATAGCCGCGACCGCGCTCGACGGTCAGCTCCATCTCCAGCTTGCCCTTGCCGTTGAGCGTGGCGAGGACGAGGTCGGGGTTGTGCACCTCGACACCGGCCGGGGGCGCGATGTCGGCGGCGGTGACCAGACCCGGGCCCTGCTTGCGCAGGTACATCACGACCGGCTCGTCGTGCTCCGAGGAGACGACCAGCTGCTTGATGTTGAGGATCAGGTCGGTGACGTCCTCCTTGACGCCCGGCACGGTGGTGAACTCGTGCAGCACGCCGTCGATGCGGATGGACGTGACCGCCGCACCCGGGATCGAGGACAGGAGGGTCCGGCGCAGAGAGTTGCCGAGGGTGTAACCGAAGCCCGGCTCCAGCGGCTCGATGACGAACCGGGAGCGGAACTCGTCGACGACCTCTTCGGTCAACGAGGGACGCTGAGCGATCAGCATGTAGTGCTTCCTTCAAGTCGTGGGCACCCGCTATTTGATGCCCGACTGGTACTACAAGGGTACGGGCGGTACGGCCCGAAGGAGCCGTACCGCCCGGAAACCACAGACAAGCAGCCGTACGTCAGACGCGGCGGCGCTTGGGCGGACGGCAGCCGTTGTGCGGCGTGGGCGTCACGTCCTGGATCGAGCCGACCTCAAGGCCGGTCGCCTGCAGCGAACGGATGGCGGTCTCGCGACCGGAACCCGGACCCTTGACGAAGACGTCGACCTTGCGCATGCCGTGCTCCTGCGCGCGACGGGCAGCCGACTCGGCGGCCATCTGCGCGGCGAACGGCGTGGACTTGCGCGAGCCCTTGAAGCCGACGTGGCCGGCGGAGGCCCAGGAGATCACGTTGCCGGTCGGGTCCGTGATGGACACGATCGTGTTGTTGAACGTGCTCTTGATGTGCGCGTGGCCGTGAGCGACGTTCTTCTTTTCCTTGCGGCGCACCTTCTTGGCAGCGCCCTGACGACCCTTGGGGGGCATCTATAACTCCTACGGGAGGTGGTCGGTCCTGCAGCGTCAGCTGTCGATAGACCGCTGAGCGAGGACTACTTCTTGCCCGGCTTCTTCTTACCGGCGATGGCGCGACGCGGGCCCTTGCGGGTGCGGGCGTTCGTGCTGGTGCGCTGACCGCGGACGGGCAGGCCACGACGGTGACGAAGACCCTGGTAGCAGCCGATCTCGACCTTGCGGCGGATGTCGGCCTGGATCTCGCGACGGAGGTCACCCTCGGTCTTGATGTTGGCGTCCACGTACTCGCGGATCTTGACGAGGTCTTCCTCGGTCAGGTCGCGAACACGGGTGTTGCGGTCCACCTCGGTGGCGTCCAGCGTCTGCTGGGCCAGCGTGCGGCCGATGCCGAACACGTAGGTGAGGGCGACCTCGATGCGCTTTTCGCGCGGGAGGTCAACGCCTTCAACGCGTGCCATTCATGGCTCCTGTTGATTCTTCGGAGGTCTTCAGCAGAACCACTCCCAGGTGCCGTACTAGGTACATCCTGGGTCCCCGGCCTCCGACCGGGGGTGTCGCCCTCCACTACCAAAGGAACTGAAGAGGGACGGGTGCTGCGTATATGTACTTACGTGCGTCGCGCGAAAATCTGCGAACTGCAGTCGTGCGTCAGCCCTGGCGCTGCTTGTGGCGCGGGTTGTCGCAAATGATCATGACCCGGCCGTGACGGCGGATCACCCTGCACTTGTCGCAGATCTTCTTGACGCTCGGCTTGACCTTCATGGGTGTGAGGTTCTCCGGGTCAGTGCCACCACCCCGCGGGAGCGGGATGCGGGCAAGATCTACTTGTACCGGTAGACGATCCGGCCACGCGTCAGGTCGTACGGAGAGAGCTCCACCACGACCCGGTCGTCAGGGAGGATGCGGATGTAGTGCATGCGCATCTTGCCGCTGATGTGTGCCAGGACCTGGTGGCCGTTCTGGAGCTCGACCTTGAACATAGCGTTCGGAAGAGACTCGACGACAGTGCCCTCGATCTCGATGGCACCTTGCTTCTTGGCCACGCTTCGCCCTTCGAATCGACTACCTTGATCGGCTCCACACGCACACGCAGACATGCGAATGCACGAGAGCCGACGCGTCAGTCTACGTCAGTGCACTCAGAAAGACGAATCGAGGATGAATGCCCCGGGCTGAAGATCCTTAAGCCCTACGGCCTTCCGAGCGCCCCCGACGGCTCAGCCGAGCGGGTCCGGCGCGGCCTCGACCCCGTACTCGGCGAGCTTCGCCTTGCCGCCGTCCGGCGCGGTGAGCACCAGCGGGCCCCGCTCGGTCAGGGCGACGGAGTGCTCCCAGTGCGAGGACCAGGTGCCGTCGGCGGTGACGACCGTCCAGTCGTCCTCGAGGACCTCGGTCTTCGCGGTGCCGAGGGACACCATCGGCTCGATCGCCAGGCAGAAGCCGGGCACCAGCTTCGGGCCCCGGCCCCGGCGCCGCTCGACGTAGTTCAGCAGGTGCGGGTCCATGTGCATCTCGGTGCCGATGCCGTGGCCGCCGTAGTCCTCGATGATCCCGTACTTGCCGGAGGCGGGCCGGGGCTGGCGGCGGATGTACGTCTCGATGGCGCGGGAGACGTCGACGAGGCGGTTGCCCTGCTTCATGGCCGCGATCCCGGCCCACATCGACTCCTCGGTCACCCGGGAGAGCTCAATCAGCTCCGGAGCGTGACCACTGCCCACGAACGCCGTGAACGCGGCGTCACCGTGCCAGCCGTCGATGATGGCGCCGGCGTCGATGGAGATGATGTCGCCGTCCTGCAGGACGACGTCGTCGCTCGGGATGCCGTGCACGACGACCTCGTTCTTCGAGGTGCAGATGGTCGCGGGGAAGCCGCCGTACCCGAGGAAGTTCGACTTGGCGCCGTGCTCGGCCAGCACCTTGCGCGCCACGTCGTCCAGGTCCTTGGTGGTCGCGCCCGGCACGGCCGCGGCACGCGTGGCCTTGTGCATGGCGGCGACGACGAGTCCCGCCGCACGCATCGTGGCGATCTGCTCGGGAGTCTTGATCTGCGCCATGGGGCTTCCGCTCTCCGTCTTCGTACAACCGTTGTGCACTCAACACACTACGGCCGCGGCGCCCAGGACGGGCACCGCGGCCGAAGCGGGGGAATGATGGTTACGCGTCGCCCTTGAGGGCGGCCATCGCACGCTTCGTGACCTCGTCCACCTTGCCGAGGGCCGAGATCGTGACGACCAGGCCCTGCGCCTTGTAGTGGTCGATGATCGGCTCGGTCTCGCGGTGGTACACGTCGAGCCGCTTGCGCACGGTCTCTTCCTTGTCGTCCCCGCGCTGGTAGAGCTCGCCGCCGCAGACGTCGCAGACACCTTCCTGCTTCGGCGGGCTGTACGTCACGTGGAAGACGTGGCTGGAGTCGTTGCGGCAGATGCGGCGGCCCGCGATGCGCTTGACGACCTCGTCCTCGGGGACCTCCAGGTCCAGGACCGCGTCCAGGCGCTGGCCGTCCGTCTTCAGCGCCTCGTCCAGGGCCTCGGCCTGCGACACGTTGCGCGGGAAGCCGTCGAGCAGGAAGCCGTTCTCCGCGTCCGGCTGCGCCATGCGGTCCTGAGCCATACCGATGGTCACCTCGTCCGGGACGAGGTTTCCGGCGTCCATGAAGGACTTGGCCAGCTTGCCGAGCTCCGTCTGCTGGCTGATGTTGGCGCGGAAGAGGTCGCCCGTGGAGATGTGCGGGATCGACAGGTTCTTGGCAAGGAACGCGGCCTGCGTCCCCTTGCCCGCACCGGGCGGTCCGACAAGGACGATTCGCATCAGCGGAGGAACCCTTCGTAGTTGCGCTGCTGGAGCTGGCTCTCGATCTGCTTCACGGTCTCCAGACCCACACCCACGATGATGAGGATGCTCGTTCCACCGAACGGGAAGTTCTGGTTCGCGTTGAAGCCCACCAACGCCATCGTTGGCACAAGAGCGATCAGACCCAGATACAGCGAGCCCGGCCAGGTGATCCGGTTGAGTACGTAGCTCAGGTACTCAGCGGTCGGTCGGCCAGCCCGGATGCCCGGGATGAAGCCACCATACTTCTTCATGTTGTCCGCGACTTCCTCCGGGTTGAAGGAGATCGCCACGTAGAAGAAGGCGAAGAACACGATCAGGACGAAGTAGGTGACGATGTAAATCGGGTGGTCACCCTTGGTCAGGTTCTGCTCGATCCACGTCTTCCAGCTGGACTGACCGCCCGCGAACTGGGCGACGAGAGCCGGAATGTAGAGCAGCGACGAGGCAAAGATCACAGGGATGATGCCCGCCTGGTTGACCTTCAGCGGGATGTACGTCGACGTGCCGCCGTAGGACCGGCGGCCGATCATGCGCTTCGCGTACTGCACCGGAATGCGGCGCTGCGCCTGCTCGACGAAGACCACCAGGCCGACCATGAAGAGGCCGACGAGGATCACGGTGAAGAACTCGATCCAGCCGCCCGCCAGGGTGCCCGACTTCTTGATGCCCCACAGGGCGGCGGGGAAGGTCGCGGCGATCGAGATGAACATCAGGATCGACATGCCGTTGCCGATGCCGCGGTCGGTGATGAGCTCACCGAGCCACATGACGGTGGCCGTACCGGCGGTCATGGTGATGACCATCGTGATGGTGACGAAGATCGACTGGTCGGGGACGATCTCCGAGGCGACCGGGCAGCCCTGGAACAGGGTGCCGGTGCGGGCGGTGGCCACCAGGCCGGTGCCCTGCAGGATCGCGAGCGCGATGGTCAGGTAGCGCGTGTACTGCGTGATCTTCGCCGTGCCCGCCTGGCCCTCCTTCTTGAGGGCTTCCAGACGCGGGATCACCACGGTCAGCAGCTGCAGGATGATGCTCGCCGTGATGTACGGCATGATGCCGAGCGCGAAGATCGTGATCTGCAGGAGGGCGCCGCCACTGAACATGTTGACCAGACCGAAGAGGCCCTGGTTGGCATTGGCCGCGTCGATACAGGTCTGGACGTTCTTGTAGTTGATGCCCGGGATCGGGATGTGTGTCCCGAGCCGGTAGATCACGATGATGCCGAGCGTGAAGAGCAGCTTCTTGCGCAGGTCGGGCGTCTTGAACGCCCGGGCGAACGCGGTGAGCACGGTGCCTCCTGCGACCCCCGCGCTACTGCGTCAGAGGTGACGGTGGTGAGTCCGACGGATAAGTAGGTGTGTCTAGTTAAAAGCCAAGAACCGCCCGGCCGGTCGCGAGGACAGACCGCGCGGAAAGTAACAGTGCACGCCACCTTACCGGCGACCGTGCCCCCCTTGGAACGACCAACCGGGGATGCCCCTTTTGTGGGCATCCCCGGTCGGGATCGTTCAAGTCATCGAGACGCCTGGGAAATTCAGACGAGCTCGGTGACGGTACCGCCAGCGGCGGTGATCTTCTCCTTGGCGGAGCCGGAGACGGCGTCGACCGTCACCTGCAGCGCCACGGAGACCTCGCCCTGGCCAAGAACCTTGACAAGGCTGTTCTTGCGAACGGCGCCCTTGGCGACCAGATCGGCCACCGTGACCTCGCCACCCTCGGGGTAGAGGGCCGCGAGCTTGTCCAGGTTGACGACCTGGTACTCGGTCTTGAACGGGTTCTTGAAGCCCTTCAGCTTCGGGAGGCGCATGTGGAGGGGCATCTGGCCACCCTCGAAGCGCTCCGGAACCTGGTAACGGGCCTTCGTGCCCTTGGTACCACGACCGGCCGTCTTACCCTTCGACGCCTCACCACGACCCACACGGGTCTTGGCGGTCTTGGCGCCCGGGGCGGGACGGAGGTTGTGGATCTTGAGCGGGTTGTTCTCCGCCATGATCAGTCGACCTCCTCAACCGTCACGAGGTGGCGGACGGTCTGCACCATGCCGCGGAACTCGGGGCGGTCCTCCTTGACGACCACGTCGTTGACCTTCTTCAGGCCAAGCGAACGCAGGGTGTCGCGGTGGTTCTGCTTGCTGCCGATGTACGACTTCGTCTGCGTGATCTTGAGCTGAGCCATGATTACGCACCCGCTCCCGCACGCGCACGCAGGAGAGCGGCGGGAGCGACGTCCTCGAGCGGCAGACCGCGGCGGGCCGCGATCTCCTCGGGACGCTGCAGACCCTTGAGGGCCGCCACGGTCGCGTGCACGATGTTGATCGCGTTGTCGGAGCCCAGGGACTTCGACAGGATGTCGTGAACACCGGCGCACTCGAGCACGGCACGCACGGGACCACCGGCGATAACACCGGTACCCGGCGAAGCCGGCTTGAGCAGGACGATGCCCGCGGCCTTTTCACCCTGAATCGGGTGCGGGATGGTGCCGGCGATGCGCGGGACCTTGAAGAAGTGCTTCTTGGCCTCCTCAACACCCTTGGCGATGGCGGCCGGCACCTCCTTGGCCTTGCCGTAACCGACACCCACGGTGCCGTCACCGTCGCCCACTACGACGAGCGCAGTGAAGCTGAAGCGACGACCACCCTTCACAACCTTGGCGACGCGGTTGATCGCGACAACGCGCTCAACGTACGCGGTCTTCTCGGCGGCAGCTGCGCCGCCGTCACGGCCCTTCCGGTCCCGCCGCTCGCCGCCACCGGCACCGCCACCGCGGCGCTGGGGTCCAGCCATTGGAATTACCTCTCTCTTTTCCGCTAGCTACGCAGAGACACAAGGTCGCTGCGCGACGGGCGGCTCAGAACTTGAGCCCGGCTTCACGGGCGGCGTCCGCCAGGGCGGCGATGCGCCCCGCGTAACGGTTACCACCACGGTCGAACACGACAGCCTCGACACCGGCGGCCTTGGCGCGCTCGGCGACCAGGGCGCCGACCTTGCCGGCCTGCGCCGACTTGTCGTCCGAACCACCACGGATGGACGCGTCCAGGGTCGACGCCGACGCCAGGGTGTGACCCTTGATGTCGTCGATGACCTGGGCCACGATGTGGCGGTTGGAGCGCGTCACGACCAGGCGCGGACGCTCAGCCGTACCCGAGATGTGCTTACGGATCCGGATGTGACGACGCTGAATGGCAGCACGCTTGTAAGCGTCGCCCTTAGCAATCTTGACACCGTATGCCATGGCTTACTTACCCGCCTTTCCGACCTTGCGGCGGATGACTTCGCCCTCGTACTTGACGCCCTTGGCCTTGTACGGGTCAGGCTTGCGCAGCTTGCGGATGTTGGCCGCAACCTCGCCGACCTTCTGCTTGTCGATGCCCTCGACCGAGAACTTGGTCGGCGACTCGACCTTGAACGAGATGCCCTCGGGCGCCTCGATCAGGATCGGGTGGCTGTAGCCGAGCGAGAACTCCAGGTTGGAGCCCTTCGCCAGGACGCGGTAACCGACACCGCTGATCTCGAGCTTCTTCACGTAACCCTGGGTCACACCGGTGATCATGTTCGCCACCAGCGTGCGGGACAGGCCGTGCAGGGCCTTGTTCTGACGCTCGTCGTTGGGGCGGGTGACGTTCAGGACGCCGTCCTCACCCTTAGCGATCTCGATCGGCGCGACAACGGTGTGGTTCAGGGTGCCCTTGGGACCCTTCACCTGGACCGTCTGGCCATCGATGGTGACGTCCACGCCGGCGGGAACCGTGATGGGGAGCTTGCCAATACGCGACATAGCTGTTTCCTCCGTTCCCTTCCGCTACCAGACGTAGGCGAGGACTTCCCCACCCACGCCCTTCTTGCCCGCCTGCTGGCCGGTGAGCAGACCGTGCGACGTGGAGATGATCGCCACGCCCAGGCCGCCGAGCACCTTCGGCAGGTTGGTGGACTTCGCGTACACGCGCAGACCCGGCTTCGAGATCCGCTTGATGCCCGCGATGGAGCGCTCACGGTTCGGACCGAACTTGAGCTCGAGCACGAGGTTCTTGCCGACCTCGGCGTCCTCGACCTTCCAGCCCGTGATGAAGCCCTCCTGCTGGAGGATCTCCGCGATGTGCGACTTGATCTTGCTGTGCGGCATCGCCACGGTGTCGTGGTAAGCCGAGTTCGCGTTCCGCAGACGCGTAAGCATGTCTGCGATCGGATCAGTCATGGTCATGAATTGGCCTTCGGCCTCTCTCGCCGGGGTTTCCTGTATGCGCCATCCCTCTCCCCACTCATGGGCGGGACGGGTGCGGCGCGGGGACCTACGGCGTAGTAAGTCGTACGAGGGCGGCAGGCGCCCAACCACACAAGCCTAAGGCATGTGCGACTGGGCCCCCACCGGCCTCATTGCTTACCGAGAGCCTCTGGAATTGCCCATGTCCTCAGGACAGAGGGGGAATTACCAGGAGCTCTTGGTCACGCCCGGCAGCTCGCCACGGTGAGCCATCTCACGGAGGCACACGCGGCACAGGCCGAACTTGCGGTACACGGAGTGCGGACGGCCGCAGCGCTGGCAGCGGGTGTACGCACGCACACCGAACTTGGGCTTACGAGCAGCCTTGGCAATAAGAGCCTTCTTCGCCATCTCGCTTACGCCTCCTTGAACGGGAAGCCGAGGTGACGAAGGAGCGCCCGGCCCTCAGCGTCGTTGGTCGCCGTGGTGACCACGGTGATGTCCATACCCCGGACACGGTCGATCTTGTCCTGGTCGATCTCGTGGAACATGACCTGCTCCGTGAGACCGAAGGTGTAGTTGCCACGGCCGTCGAACTGCTTGGGGGACAGACCACGGAAGTCGCGGATGCGCGGCAGCGCGAGCGACAGGGTGCGGTCCAGGAACTCCCACATGCGGTCGCCACGGAGCGTGACGTGGGCACCGATCGGCTGGCCCTCACGCAGCTTGAACTGCGCGATGGACTTGCGGGCCTTGGTGATGGCCGGCTTCTGACCGGTGATGGTGGTCAGGTCACGGACGGCACCGTCCATGAGCTTGGAGTCACGGGCGGCGTCGCCGACACCCATGTTGACCACGATCTTCACGAGACCGGGGATCTGCATGACGTTCTCGAACGAGAACTCCTCCTGCAGCTTGCCCTTGATCTCGTCGCGGTACTTCGTCTTGAGACGCGGAGTGGTGGTGGTCGTCATCAGATGTCCTCACCCGTCCGCTTGGCAACGCGGATCTTGTTGCCCTCGTCGTCGAAGCGGTAACCGACGCGCGTGACGACCTTGTTGCCGTCCTTCTCCACGACCAGCTGGACGTTGGAGACGTGGACGGGGGCCTCGGTGGTCACGATGCCGCCGGCCTGCGAGCCGCTGGCGGTCGGGCCGGCCTTGGTGTGCTTCTTGACCCGGTTGACACCCTCGACCAGGACGCGCTCCTCGCGCGGGTAAGCGGCAATGACCTTGCCCTGCTTGCCCTTGTCCTTGCCGGTGATGACCTGAACCAGATCACCCTTCTTGATCTTCATGCTTACAGCACCTCCGGCGCGAGCGAGATGATCTTCATGAACTTCTTCTCGCGCAGCTCACGGCCCACCGGGCCGAAGATACGGGTGCCGCGAGGGTCGCCGTCGTTCTTCAGAATGACGGCGGCGTTCTCGTCGAAGCGGATGTACGAGCCGTCCGGACGGCGGCGCTCCTTGACGGTGCGAACGATGACCGCCTTGACGACGTCACCCTTCTTCACGTTGCCACCGGGGATCGCGTCCTTGACGGTGGCGACGATGACGTCACCGATGCCCGCGTAGCGGCGACCCGAGCCACCGAGAACACGGATGGTGAGGATTTCCTTCGCACCCGTGTTGTCGGCGACGCGAAGTCGCGACTCCTGCTGGATCACGTCTATCTCCTGTTTGTCTGCCGGTTCCCGGCAGGGGCTTCACTCCGGGGAGTGGGGCCCCTGCCGAGCCTGGCGGAACTGATCCGAGGGGAAACCCCCTCGGAAATTACTTGGCCTTCTCGAGGATCTCGACGACGCGCCAGCGCTTGGTCGCCGACAGCGGACGCGTCTCCATCAGGAGGACGCGGTCGCCGACGCCGGCGGCGTTCTGCTCGTCGTGCGCCTTGAGCTTGTTCGTACGACGGATGACCTTGCCGTACAGCGCGTGCTTGACGCGGTCCTCGACGGCGACGACGACGGTCTTGTCCATCTTGTCGCTGACGACCAGACCCTCACGGGTCTTGCGGAAGCCGCGCGCGGCCTTCGTCTCTTCAGTCACGTTGCTCTCGCTCATCAGGCGCTCTCCACCGTCTCGATGCCCAGCTCGCGCTCACGCATCAGGGTGTAGATCCGCGCGATGTCCTTACGGACGGCCTTCAGCCGACCGTGGTTCTCGAGCTGACCCGTCGCCGCCTGGAAGCGGAGGTTGAACAGCTCTTCCTTGGCCTCGCGGAGCTTGTTCAGGAGCTCCTCGTTGCCCAGCTCGCGCAGCTCAGACGCCTTGGTACCGGCCGACATCACGCTTCACCTGCCTCGCGCTTGACGATCCGGCACTTCATCGGCAGCTTGTGGGCCGCACGAGTGAGAGCCTCACGCGCAGTCTTCTCGTTCGGGTAGGACAGCTCGAACATCACCCGGCCCGGGTGCACGTTCGCGACCCACCACTCGGGGGAACCCTTACCGGAACCCATGCGGGTCTCGGCAGGCTTCTTCGTCAGCGGACGGTCCGGGTAGATGTTGATCCAGACCTTGCCGCCACGCTTGATGTGGCGGGTCATCGCGATACGGGCCGCCTCGATCTGGCGGTTGGTCACGTACGCCGGGGTCATGGCCTGAATGCCGTACTCGCCGAACGCGACCGTCGTACCACCCTTGGCCATACCGCGGCGCTTGGGGTGGTGCTGCTTGCGGTGCTTGACCCTACGGGGGATCAGCATGTCGGTCAGGCCTCCGTTCCGGTGCTCTCAGCCGGAGCGGCAGCGGCGGCGGGAGCCTCGGCCTTGGGGGCCTCGGCAGCCGGCGCGGACTGCTGCTGCGGCTTGCGGCCGCGGCCGCCACGCTCGCCACCACGGCCACCACGGGCCGGGCGGTCGTTGCCACCACGGGCCGGGCGGTTGCCGGCGCGGGCAGCGGCGTTCTCGGCGCGGACCTCGGCGATGTTCTTGACGTCGCCCTTGTAGATCCAGACCTTCACGCCGATGCGACCGAAGGTCGTCTTGGCCTCGAAGAAGCCGTAGTCGACGTTCGCGCGGAGCGTGTGCAGGGGCACGCGGCCCTCGCGGTAGAACTCCGAGCGGGACATCTCGGCGCCGCCGAGACGACCGCCACACTGGATCTTGATGCCCTTGGCGCCCGCCTTCATCGCCGACTGCATGCTCTTACGCATGGCGCGACGGAAGGAGACGCGGGAGGACAGCTGCTCCGCGACGGCCTGGGCCACGAGCTGAGCGTCGACCTCGGGGTTCTTGACCTCGAGGATGTTCAGCTGGACCTGCTTGCCCGTGAGCTTCTCGAGGTCACCGCGGATGCGGTCGGCCTCGGCGCCACGGCGGCCGATGACGATGCCGGGACGAGCGGTGTGGATGTCCACACGCACGCGGTCACGGGTGCGCTCGATCTCCACCTTCGAGATGCCGGCGCGCTCCATGCCGGACGTCATCATCCGACGGATGGCGACGTCTTCCTTGACGTAGTCCTTGTACAGCTTGTCGGCGTACCAACGCGACTTGAAGTCGGTCGTGACACCGAGCCGGAACCCGTGCGGGTTTACCTTCTGGCCCATTACCGGGTTCCTTCCTTGCTGCTGACGACCACGGTGATGTGGCTGGTCCGCTTACGGATCCGGTAGGCACGGCCCTGGGCACGCGGACGGAACCGCTTCAGGGTCGGGCCCTCGTCCACGTACGCCTCGCTGATGACCAGCGTGGAGGCGTCGGTGTGGTCGTAGTTGTGCGCGGCGTTGGCGATGGCGCTGTCCAGCACCTTGCCGACCGGCACGCTCGCGGCCTGCGGGGCGAAACGCAGGACCGCCTGAGCCTCCGTGGCATCCATGCCACGGATGAGGTCCACCACGCGGCGGGCCTTCATGGGCGTGACGCGGATGTACCGCGCCTGGGCCCTGGCTTCCATGGTTGTCCCTTCGGTGTTAGTCATAGTCGATTCCACCCCGCGTTAGCGGCGCTTCGACTTCCGGTCGTCCTTGACGTGACCCCGGAAGGTGCGCGTCGGCGAGAACTCGCCGAGCTTGTGGCCGACCATCGACTCGGTGACGAACACCGGAATGTGGGTCTTGCCGTTGTGCACCGCGAGCGTGTGGCCGAGCATGGCCGGCACGATCATGGAGCGACGGGACCAGGTCTTGATGACGTTCTTGGTGCCAGCTTCGTTCTGGGCGTCCACCTTCTTGATCAGGTGGTCGTCGACGAAGGGCCCCTTCTTGAGACTGCGCGGCATCTAAACCCGCTCCTAGCGCTTCTTGTTCGTCTTGCGGCGGCGGACGATGTACTTGTTCGACGCCTTCTTGGGCGAACGAGTACGACCCTCCTTCTGACCCCACGGGGAGACCGGGTGGCGACCACCGGAGGTCTTGCCCTCACCACCACCGTGCGGGTGGTCAACCGGGTTCATGACGACACCGCGCACGGTCGGGCGAACGCCCTTCCAGCGCATGCGGCCGGCCTTGCCCCAGTTGATGTTCGACTGCTCGGCGTTGCCGACCTCGCCGATGGTGGCGCGGCAGCGGACGTCGACCAGGCGGATCTCGCCCGACGGCATGCGGAGGTGGGCCATGGAGCCCTCCTTCGCCAGGAGCTGCACCGAGGCACCCGCGGAGCGGGCGAACTTGGCGCCGCCGCCCGGACGGAGCTCGATCGCGTGGATCGTGGTACCGACCGGGATGTTGCGCAGGGCCAGGTTGTTGCCGGGCTTGATGTCGGCGCCAGGGCCGTTCTCCACCCGGTCACCCTGCGCCAGTCCGCGCGGAGCGATGATGTAGCGCTTCTCGCCGTCTGCGTAGTGCAGCAGGGCGATGCGCGCGGTGCGGTTCGGGTCGTACTCGATGTGCGCGACCTTCGCCGGCACGCCGTCCTTGTCGTGACGACGGAAGTCGATCACTCGGTAGGCGCGCTTGTGTCCGCCACCCTGGTGGCGAACGGTCACACGACCGGCGTTGTTACGGCCGCCCTTGCTGTGCAGCGGGCGGACCAGCGACTTCTCCGGCGTGGACCGCGTGACCTCGACGAAGTCGGCGACGGAGGAGCCACGGCGGCCCGGCGTCGTCGGCTTGTACTTGCGGATTCCCATTTCTCAGTCCTCGTCCGATATTCGGACCAGGGTCTCCGTTAGGAGGCCTGGCCGAAGATGTCGATACGGTCGCCCTCAGCGAGGGTCACGATCGCGCGCTTGGAGTCGGCACGCTTACCGAAACCGGTGCGGGTGCGCTTGCGCTTGCCCTGGCGGTTGAGCGTGTTCACGCCGGTGACCTTGACCGAGAAGACCGCCTCGACGGCCTGCTTGATCTGGGTCTTGTTGGCGCCCGGCGCGACGACGAAGGTGTACTTGCCCTCGTCGAGCAGCGCGTAGCTCTTCTCCGAGACGACCGGCTTGAGGAGCACGTCACGGGGGTCCGTGAAGCTCTTGCTCAGCGGCGTCTCGACGGTGTTCTTGCCCTCGGTGGCGTGGCGCTTCGCCTTGGCGACGCGCGCGGCCTTGGCGGCCTTGGCGGCCTTCGAGGCGATAGCGGGGTGACGGATAGCCATCAGGCCTCGCTCCCTTCGGTGTCAGCGGCCTTGGGGCCAGACACGAAGGACTCGAAAGCGGCCTGGGTGAAGACCACGTCGTCCGAGACGAGAACGTCGTACGTGTTCAGCTGGCCCGGCTCCAGGATGTGGACCTGGGGCAGGTTGCGGGCGGACAGCACGGCCTTCTCGTTCTCGCGCTCGACGACCAGGAGCACGTTCTTGCGCTCGCTGAGCTTGCCGAGGAGAGCCTTGGCGGCCTTGGTGGAGATGTCGCCCTCGACCACGTCGGTGATGACGTGGATGCGGCTGTTGCGGGCCCGGTCGGTGAGGGCACCGCGCAGGGCGGCGGCCTTCATCTTCTTCGGGGTCCGCTGCGAGTAGTCACGCGGCACGGGACCGTGCACGACGCCACCACCGGCGAACTGCGGCGCGCGGGTCGAACCCTGGCGGGCGCGGCCGGTGCCCTTCTGGCGGTAAGGCTTCTTGCCACCACCACGGACTTCGCCGCGGGTCTTGGTCTTGTGCGTGCCCTGGCGGGCAGCGGCCAGCTGCGCGACGACGACCTGGTGGATCAGCGGGATGCTGACCTTCGCGTCGAAGATCTCCGCGGGGAGCTCGACGGTACCGGCCTTGTCGCCTGCCGGCGAAAGGATGTCAACAGTGCTCATCGGTTACCTCAGGCCCCCTTGGCCGCGGTGCGGACCAGGACGAGGCCGCCGTTCGGACCGGGAACCGCGCCCTTGATGAGCAGCAGACCCTTCTCCGCGTCAACGGCGTGGACGGTCAGGTTCTGGGTGGTGACCCGCTCGTTGCCCATGCGGCCCGCCATGCGGAGGCCCTTGAACACACGACCCGGGGTGGCGCAGCCACCGATGGAACCGGGCGAGCGGTGCTTGCGCTGGGTGCCGTGGCTGGAGCCGAGGCCACCGAAGTTGTGGCGCTTCATGACACCGGCGAAGCCCTTGCCCTTGCTCTTGCCGGTCACGTCGACCTTGACGCCCGACTCGAAGGTCTCGGCGGTCAGCTCCTGGCCGAGGGTGTACTCGCTGGCGTCAGCGGTACGGATCTCGACGAGGTGGCGACGGGGGGTGACGTCGGCCTTGGCGAAGTGGCCCTTGAGGGGCTTGTTCACCTTGCGCGGGTCGATCTCGCCGAAGGCGATCTGGACCGACTCGTAGCCGTCGCTGTCGTTCGTACGGACCTGGGTAACGACACAGGGCCCGGCCTTGACGACCGTGACGGGAACAATGCGGTTGTTCTCGTCCCACACCTGCGTCATGCCGAGCTTCTCGCCCAGGATGCCCTTGATCTGCTTCGTCATCTTCAGATCACCGGCCTCAGAGCTTGATCTCGATGTCGACACCGGCCGGGAGGTCGAGTCGCATCAGAGAGTCAACGGTCTTGGGCGTCGGGTCGAGGATGTCGATCAGGCGCTTGTGCGTGCGCATCTCGAAGTGCTCGCGCGAGTCCTTGTACTTGTGCGGCGACTTGATGACGCAGTACACGTTCTTCTCAGTGGGCAGCGGCACCGGGCCCGCGACCGACGCACCAGTGCGGGTCACCGTCTCGACGATCTTCTTCGCCGAGGAGTCGATGACCTCGTGGTCGTAGGCCTTGAGCCGGATGCGGATCTTCTGTCCCGCCATGGCTACTTAGTAGTCCTTTGTCTCGAACGCTCTGGCCCCCGGGAGGCCCTCTTTTCCACTTCCTCCGACCCACGCGGTCGGGCGTGTCGCAGTCCCGCTCACATGGATCTCCCGAAGGATTTCCCGGCTAGGGGCTGCGGCCCTGAGTGACCGCGGGTCCGGGGGAAGAAACCCACCGGGCGCCTGGCTGAGCCTCCGCGCTGCACTTCCCGAAAGATTCCCGTACGTCCGCCACAGCGCTGCCTTACGGCAGATGGGGCGACGAGTACTGTGGGACTCGCTTTCAGTCCTCCCGGCGGGAGGCGCGCAGCATCGGCACTCAACCGAGCAACCTGAACAGTGTGCCATAGGTAGGACGACGAAGGCCAATCGAGCCGATTGTCAAGCGGCGCGGCCGTCCCCTGGACAACCGGACACGACAAGAGGCCCCACCCGCCGTAATGGCGGATGGGGCCTCTCGCTGCGCTCAGTTCAGAGCAGCCGGGTCGCCCCGACCAACAAGCAAGGAGTACTTACTTGGTGATCTTGGTGACCTGGCCGGCGCCGACGGTCCGGCCACCCTCACGGATGGCGAACTTCAGGCCCTCTTCCATGGCGACGGGCTGGATCAGCTCGACGAGCATGTCGGTGTTGTCACCCGGCATGACCATCTCGGTGCCCTCGGGGAGGGTCACCACGCCGGTCACGTCCGTCGTGCGGAAGTAGAACTGCGGGCGGTAGTTGTTGAAGAACGGGGTGTGACGGCCACCCTCGTCCTTCGACAGGATGTACGCGGCGGCCTCGAACTCGGTGTGCGGCGTGACCGAACCGGGCTTGATGATGACCTGGCCGCGCTCGACGTCCTCGCGCTTGATGCCGCGGAGCAGCAGACCGACGTTCTCACCGGCCTGGCCCTCGTCGAGCAGCTTGCGGAACATCTCGATGCCCGTGACCGTGGTGGTGGTCTTCTCGGTCTTGATGCCGATGATGTCCACGGTCTCGTTGACCTTGAGGATGCCGCGCTC
Source organism: Streptomyces sp. NPDC043996 (assembly GCF_056435225.1). NCBI lineage: Bacteria > Bacillati > Actinomycetota > Actinomycetes > Kitasatosporales > Streptomycetaceae > Streptomyces > Streptomyces sp. NPDC043996. The sequence goes on from NZ_JBWKEY010000001.1 coordinate 819,915, forward strand.
GATACGACCGGTGACGACGGTGCCACGACCGGTGATCGTGAAGACGTCCTCGATCGGCATCAGGAACGGCTTGTCGACGTCACGCTCGGGCTGCGGGATGGACTCGTCGACGGCCTTCATCAGGTCGAGGACGGACTTGCCCCACTCGGCGTCGCCCTCGAGCGCCTTGAGCGCCGAGACCTTGACGACCGGGACGTCGTCGCCCGGGAACTCGTACTCGGAGAGGAGCTCACGGACCTCGAGCTCGACGAGCTCCAGGATCTCCTCGTCGTCCACCATGTCGGCCTTGTTCAGGGCGACGACGATGTACGGAACGCCGACCTGGCGGGCCAGGAGCACGTGCTCCTTGGTCTGCGGCATCGGGCCGTCGGTGGCGGCGACCACGAGGATGGCGCCGTCCATCTGCGCGGCACCCGTGATCATGTTCTTGATGTAGTCCGCGTGACCGGGGCAGTCGACGTGGGCATAGTGGCGCGTCTCGGTCTGGTACTCGACGTGCGCGATCGAGATGGTGATACCGCGCTGGCGCTCTTCGGGAGCCTTGTCGATCTGGTCGAAGGCCGAGGCCTCGTTCAGGTCCGGGTACGCGTCGTGCAGCACCTTGGTAATGGCGGCCGTGAGGGTCGTCTTACCGTGGTCAATGTGACCGATGGTGCCGATGTTGACGTGCGGCTTAGTCCGCTCGAACTTCGCCTTCGCCACTGGGTCCTCCTGTGGAGTGGTTCTGTACGCCTTGCTTCATCGGCGCCAGGTGATCTTTGCTGGGAAGCCAGCCGCCGGGGTTCTTGCCCTGCGGGGTCGAGCCCCGGCGGATGGTGTCAAGCCTAAAGCGTGAACTCGGGTGAGTTACTCGCCCTTGGCCTTCGCGATGATCTCCTCGGCGACGTTCCGCGGAACCTCGGCGTAGGAGTCGAACTGCATTGAGTAGCTTGCGCGACCCGACGTCTTGCTGCGGAGGTCGCCGACGTAGCCGAACATCTCCGAGAGGGGCACGAGGCCCTTCACGACGCGAGCGCCGCTGCGCTCCTCCATGGCCTGGATCTGGCCACGGCGGGAGTTGATGTCGCCGATGACGTCACCCATGTAGTCCTCGGGCGTGGTGACCTCGACGGCCATCATCGGCTCGAGCAGCACGGGCTTCGCCTGCCGCGCGGCCTCCTTGAAGGCCTGCGAACCGGCGATCTTGAAGGCGAGCTCGGAGGAGTCGACCTCGTGGTAGGCGCCGTCGAGAAGCGTGACGCGGACGCCCGTCATCTCGTAGCCCGCCAGGATGCCGAACTGCATGGCCTCCTGCGCACCGGCGTCCACCGACGGGATGTACTCCCGCGGGATGCGGCCACCGGTGACCTTGTTCACGAACTCGTACGACGCGTCGCCGTCCACGATGGGCTCGATCGCGATCTGCACCTTGGCGAACTGACCGGTACCACCGGTCTGCTTCTTGTGGGTGTAGTCCACGCGCTCGACGGCCCGACGGATCGTCTCGCGGTACGCGACCTGCGGCTTGCCGACGTTCGCCTCGACGCGGAACTCGCGCTTCATGCGGTCGACGAGCACCTCGAGGTGAAGCTCGCCCATACCACCGATGATGGTCTGGCCGGTCTCCTCGTCCGAGTGGACCTGGAAGGAGGGGTCCTCCTCCGAGAGGCGCTGGATGGCGACACCCAGCTTCTCCTGGTCGCCCTTGGACTTCGGCTCGATGGCGACCTGGATGACCGGGGCCGGGAAGTCCATGGACTCCAGGATGACCGGGGCCTTGTCGTCACAGAGCGTCTCGCCCGTGGTGGTCTGCTTCAGACCCATGACGGCGACGATGTCACCGGCGCCCACCGACTCGATCTCCTCACGCTTGTTCGCGTGCATGCGGTAGATCTTGCCGATGCGCTCCTTCTTGCCCTTGACGGAGTTCAGCACGGCGGTGCCGGAGTCAAGGCGACCGGAGTAGATCCGGACGAAGGTGAGCTTGCCGAGGTGCGGGTCGCTCGCGATCTTGAACGCGAGGGCCGCGAGCGGCTCGTCGTCGGACGGCTTGCGCTTGACGACCTCCTCCGGGTCCTTGGTGCCGTGGCCCTCGATGGCCTCGACGTCCAGGGGGGAGGGGAGGTAGCGCACGACGGCGTCGAGCAGGGGCTGAACGCCCTTGTTCTTGAACGCGGTGCCGCAGAACACCGGCGTGACCGTGGTCTCGCCGTTGCCCTTGCCGGAGGCGATGGTGATGCGACGGATCGCCGCGTACAGCTGCTCCTCGGTGGGCTCCTGGCCCTCGAGGTACAGCTCCATCATCTGCTCGTCGTTCTCGGCGACGGCCTCGAGGAGCTTGCCGCGCCACTCGTCGGCGGCCTCGGTGTGCGTGGCCGGGATGTCGACGATGTCGTAGGCCTCGCCCATCTTGGTCTCGGCGGACCAGACGAAGGCCTTCATCGTGACGAGGTCGACGACGCCCTTGAAGTCAGCCTCCGCGCCAATGGGCAGCTGCATGACGATGGGGGTCGCACCGAGGCGGTCGACGATCATGTCGACGCAGCGGTGGAACTCGGCACCCGTGCGGTCGAGCTTGTTGACGAAGCAGATGCGCGGGACGCCGTAGCGGTCCGCCTGACGCCACACGGTCTCGGACTGGGGCTCAACGCCGGCGACACCGTCGAACACCGTGACAGCACCGTCGAGCACGCGGAGCGAACGCTCCACCTCGACCGTGAAGTCGACGTGCCCGGGGGTGTCAATGATGTTGATCGTGTGGTCGACGTCGTTCAGCGGCCAGTGACAGGTGGTGGCAGCAGAGGTGATCGTGATGCCACGCTCCTGCTCCTGCTCCATCCAGTCCATCGTGGCGGCGCCGTCGTGGACCTCACCGATCTTGTACGAGACACCGGTGTAGAACAGGATCCGCTCGGTGGTCGTCGTCTTGCCCGCGTCGATGTGAGCCATGATGCCGATGTTGCGCACCTTGGCCAGGTCAAGTGAAGTGGTAGCCATATCGGCTCAGTCTTCTCTCGGTCTCGATGGGGGTAGCGACTACCAGCGGTAGTGCGCGAAGGCCTTGTTGGACTCGGCCATCTTGTGGGTGTCCTCGCGCTTCTTCACAGCGGCACCGAGGCCGTTGGAGGCGTCGAGGAGCTCGTTGAGCAGGCGCTCGGTCATGGTCTTCTCGCGACGGGCGCGGGAGTAGCCCACCAGCCAGCGCAGGGCCAGCGTGTTGGCGCGACCGGGCTTGACCTCGATCGGCACCTGGTAGGTCGCACCACCGACGCGGCGGGACTTGACCTCGAGGGTCGGCTTGATGTTCTCGAGCGCGCGCTTGAGGGTGATGACCGGGTCGTTGCCGGTCTTCTCCTTCAGGCCCTCCATGGCGCCGTAGACGATGCGCTCGGCGGTGGAGCGCTTGCCGTTCAGCAGCACCTTGTTGATGAGGGAGGTCACCAGAGGGGAACCGTAGACCGGGTCGATGATGACCGGGCGCTTCGGGGCGGGGCCCTTACGAGGCATTTCTACTTCTCCTTCTTGGCGCCGTAGCGGCTGCGGGCCTGCTTGCGGTTCTTGACACCCTGGGTGTCAAGCGAACCGCGGATGATCTTGTAACGAACACCAGGCAGGTCCTTCACACGGCCACCACGCACGAGCACGATGGAGTGCTCCTGCAGGTTGTGTCCCTCACCCGGAATGTAGGCCGTGACCTCGATCCCAGAGGTCAGACGCACACGCGCGACCTTACGGAGGGCCGAGTTCGGCTTCTTCGGGGTGGTCGTGAACACACGCGTGCAGACGCCACGGCGCTGGGGCGAACCCTCGAGTGCGGGCGTCTTGTTCTTCTCGACCTTGTCCTGCCGGCCCTTACGGACCAGCTGCTGGATCGTAGGCACTACTTCTCCGGTTTCTGTGTGCCGAATAGTAAAGCTAACCTGGAACGTCGCCGACCCACGCGGTCGGGTGTGTCGAATGCTGCAGACCCCCGCTCAAAGGCGGGAAGGGCGCAGATTGCGGCGGCCGGATCGGACTCACGCTGCGGCTGAAGACACGCGCGCGAGCCCAGGCACACCCCAGGCACAAGGTCTGAGCGTACCTACCTCATTGGCTGCGGTCAAAACAAATACCCCACAGCCAGGACACGCCGGGCGCCGCGGGCGCCGTCAGCCGTTGATCGGCCTTCGGCCTGGCCCTCAGGCGCCGGACGGGCTGGGTGTGCCCTCGTGGGCTCAGTTCGCCGCCGACACGATCAGCATCAGGAGCAGCGCCCAGCCCACGATCGACAGCCAGCCCATGACCAGGCCCGCCACCGCCTGGCCGTCGCCCGACTCATGGGTGCGGCGGATCTCGGAGCGGGCCATGTGGCCGAGGACGACCGCGGGGATCGCCGTGGCGCCGAACGTGAAGAATGTCGCGATCCCGCACACCATGGCCGCGGTGGCCTTGCCGTTCGTGGGCGGCGCCGCCGCGAAGGTGGCCGGGACGGGCGGGGCCATCTGGTGGAAGCCGCTCGGCCCCTGCGGCAGGTCGGCGACCAGCAGGCCGAGCTCCCCCACCGTGCGGGCCTTGTAGGCGCGCTCCACCCGCCGCTCGTACTCGGCCTGTTCCAGGCGCCCCTCGGCGAAGCCCGCGCGCAGCACGTCCACCGCGCGCTCGCGGTCGGAGTGCCCGGCCAGCATCGAAGACGGCCCCTGCTGCCCCGGCCACGGCGCCGGCTGCCACGACGGATTTGTCACGATACGCACGCTCCCCCACACGATGTGTGCCCTCCATCATGCGGCAAAGCGCCGCAGGGCGGCCACCCGGCTCTCACCGGGTGACCGCCCTGCGGCAGTGTCTCGCTACTGGAGGCGAGGACTACTGGTTGTAGGGACCGTAGTCGTAGTCCTCCAGCGGAACGGCCTGGCCGGAGCCGGTGCCGAACGGCGAGTAGTCGATGTCGTCGTAGCCGACGGCCGAGTACATCGCGGCCTTGGCCTCCTCGGTCGGCTCCACCCGGATGTTGCGGTAGCGGGACAGACCCGTACCGGCCGGGATGAGCTTACCGATGATGACGTTCTCCTTGAGGCCGATGAGGCTGTCGGACTTGGCGTTGATCGCCGCGTCCGTCAGGACTCGGGTCGTCTCCTGGAAGGAGGCGGCCGACAGCCAGGACTCCGTCGCGAGCGAGGCCTTGGTGATACCCATCAGCTGCGGACGGCCGGAGGCGGGGTGACCGCCCTCGGTGACCACACGACGGTTCTCGGTCTCGAACTTCGAACGCTCGACCAGCTCGCCGGGAAGGAGCTCGGCGTCGCCGGACTCGATGATCGTCACGCGGCGCAGCATCTGCCGGATGATGATCTCGATGTGCTTGTCGTGGATCGACACGCCCTGCGAGTTGTAGACCTTCTGGACCTCGCCGACCAGGTGGACCTGGACGGCGCGCTGACCCAGGATGCGGAGCACGTCGTGCGGGTTGGTGGCACCCACGGTGAGCTTCTGGCCCACCTCGACGTGGTCGCCCTCGCCCACGAGCAGACGGGCGCGCTTCGAGATCGGGAACGCCGTCTCGTCGCTGCCGTCGTCCGGGGTGACGACGAGCTTCTTGGTCTTCTCGGTCTCCTCGATACGGACGCGGCCCGCGGCCTCGGAGATCGGGGCGACACCCTTCGGCGTACGGGCTTCGAAGAGCTCGACGACTCGGGGCAGACCCTGGGTGATGTCGTCACCGGCCACACCACCGGTGTGGAAGGTACGCATCGTCAGCTGCGTGCCGGGCTCACCGATGGACTGGGCGGCGATGATGCCGACCGCCTCACCGATGTCGACCAGCTTGCCGGTGGCCAGCGAACGGCCGTAGCAGAAGGCACAGGTGCCGACCGCGGACTCACAGGTCAGGACCGAGCGGGTCTTGACCTCCTCGACGCCGTTGGCGACCAGGGCGTCGATGAGCACGTCACCGAGGTCGACGTTGGCCGGCGCGATGACCTTGCCGTCGATGACGACGTCCTCGGCCAGCATGCGGGCGTAGACGGACGTCTCGACGTTCTCCGTCTTGCGCAGCGAGCCGTCGGCGGCGCGGTCCGCGATGCGCAGCTTGAGGCCGCGCTCGGTGCCGCAGTCCTCCTCGCGAATGATGACGTCCTGGGAGACGTCGACCAGACGACGGGTGAGGTAACCGGAGTCGGCGGTACGGAGAGCCGTGTCCGCAAGACCCTTACGAGCACCGTGCGTCGAGATGAAGTACTCGAGCACCGACAGGCCCTCACGGAAGGAGGCCTTAATCGGACGCGGGATCGTCTCGTTCTTGGCGTTCGACACCAGACCACGCATACCGGCGATCTGACGCATCTGCATCATGTTTCCTCGGGCACCCGAGTCAACCATCATGAAGATGGGGTTGGTCTTGGGGAAGTTCGCGTTCATCGCCTCGGCGACCTCGTTGGTCGCCTTGGTCCAGATCGCGATGAGCTCCTGCGTGCGCTCTTCCTTGGTGATCAGACCGCGCTCGTACTGCTTCTGGACCTTCTCGTCCTGGGCCTCGTAGCCCGCGACGATCTCCTTCTTGGCCTCGGGGACCACGACGTCGGAGATGGCCACGGTGACGCCGGAACGGGTCGCCCAGTAGAAGCCGGCCGCCTTCAGGTTGTCGAGCGTCGCCGCCACGATGACCTTGGGGTAGCGCTCGGCGAGGTCGTTGACGATCTCGGAGAGCTGCTTCTTGCCCACCGAGTAGTCGACGAACGGGTAGTCCTCGGGCAGCAGCTCGTTGAAGAGCGCGCGGCCCAGGGACGTACGCAGGCGGAAGCTGTCGCCCTGCTGGTACTCCTGCTCGCCCTCCTCGGCGACCGGCGGCACCCAGCCACGCGGCGGGATGGTGCCCACCGGGAAGCGGATGTCGACGGTCGACTGGAGCGCCAGCTCGCCGGCGTCGAACGCCATGATCGCCTCGGCGGTGGAGCCGAACGCGCGGCCCTCGCCCTTGACGTCACGGAGCTCACCGTCGGTGGTCAGGAAGAACAGACCGAGGACCATGTCCTGGGTCGGCATCGTGACCGGACGGCCGTCGGCGGGCTTGAGGATGTTGTTCGAGGACAGCATCAGGATGCGGGCCTCGGCCTGCGCCTCCGCGGAGAGCGGCAGGTGGACGGCCATCTGGTCACCGTCGAAGTCCGCGTTGAACGCGGTGCAGACGAGCGGGTGGATCTGGATGGCCTTGCCCTCGACCAGCTGCGGCTCGAAGGCCTGGATGCCGAGGCGGTGCAGCGTGGGCGCACGGTTCAGCAGAACCGGGTGCTCCGCGATGACCTCTTCGAGGACGTCGTACACGACCGTGCGGCCGCGCTCGACCATCCGCTTGGCGCTCTTGATGTTCTGCGCGTGGTTCAGGTCGACCAGGCGCTTCATCACGAACGGCTTGAAGAGCTCCAGGGCCATGGCCTTCGGCAGACCGCACTGGTGCAGCTTCAGCTGCGGACCGACGACGATCACGGAACGCGCGGAGTAGTCCACGCGCTTGCCGAGGAGGTTCTGGCGGAAGCGACCCTGCTTGCCCTTCAGCATGTCGCTGAGGGACTTCAGGGGGCGGTTGCCGGGACCGGTGACCGGGCGACCACGACGACCGTTGTCGAAGAGGGCGTCCACGGCCTCCTGGAGCATGCGCTTCTCGTTGTTCACGATGATCTCGGGGGCACCGAGGTCGAGAAGGCGCTTCAGGCGGTTGTTGCGGTTGATCACGCGGCGGTACAGGTCGTTCAGGTCGGAGGTCGCGAAGCGGCCACCGTCCAGCTGCACCATCGGACGCAGGTCCGGCGGGATGACCGGCACGCAGTCCAGAACCATGCCCTTGGGGCTGTTCGAGGTCTGCAGGAACGCGGAGACGACCTTCAGGCGCTTGAGCGCACGGGTCTTCTTCTGGCCCTTGCCGGTGCGGATGATCTCGCGGAGGCGCTCGGCCTCCTCGTCCAGGTCGAAGGACTCCAGGCGCTTCTGCAGGGCAGCGGCACCCATCGAGCCGTCGAAGTACGTGCCGAAGCGGTCACGCAGCTCGCGGTAGAGCAGCTCGTCGCCCTCGAGGTCCTGGACCTTGAGGTTCTTGAAGCGCGCCCAGACCTCGTCGAGACGGTCGATCTCGCGCTGCGCGCGGTCGCGCAGCTGCTTCATCTCGCGCTCGGCGCCCTCGCGCACCTTGCGGCGCACATCGGCCTTGGCGCCCTCGGCCTCGAGCTCGGCCAGGTCGGTCTCGAGCTTCTTGGCGCGGCCTTCGAGGTCGGCGTCGCGGCGGTTCTCGATCTGCTGGCGCTCGACGGAGACGTGCGCCTCGAGCGACGGCAGGTCGCGCGTGCGGCGCTCCTCGTCCACGAACGTGATCATGTACGCGGCGAAGTAGATGACCTTCTCGAGGTCCTTCGGCGCGAGGTCGAGCAGGTAGCCAAGGCGCGAGGGGACGCCCTTGAAGTACCAGATGTGCGTGACGGGCGCGGCCAGCTCGATGTGGCCCATCCGCTCACGACGCACCTTGGCGCGAGTGACCTCGACGCCGCAGCGCTCGCAGATGATGCCCTTGAAGCGGACACGCTTGTACTTGCCGCAGTAGCACTCCCAGTCCCGGGTCGGACCGAAGATCTTCTCGCAGAAGAGTCCGTCCTTTTCGGGCTTGAGGGTGCGGTAGTTGATGGTCTCGGGCTTCTTGACCTCGCCGTGGCTCCACTGGCGGATGTCGTCCGCGGTAGCCAGGCCGATCCGGAGCTCGTCGAAGAAGTTGACGTCGAGCACTATGCGTCAATCCCTCTCAGGGTTGTGCCACCTCGCGTCAGCGAGATATTGGCGCTTCATCAATGGTCTGTCGGGGTCCGGGGGCCCGCCACCCCGGTGTTCTCCGGGGTGGCGGGGGACCCGTCAGACCTCTTCGACGCTGCTCGGCTCGCGCCGGGACAGGTCGATACCGAGCTCCTCCGCGGCGCGGAAGACATCCTCGTCCGTGTCGCGCATCTCGATGGACATGCCGTCCGAGGACAGCACCTCCACGTTGAGGCAGAGGGACTGCATTTCCTTGATGAGCACCTTGAAGGACTCAGGAATGCCGGGCTCGGGGATGTTCTCGCCCTTGACGATGGCCTCGTAGACCTTCACGCGGCCGGTGACGTCGTCGGACTTGATGGTCAGCAGCTCCTGGAGGGCGTACGCGGCGCCATAAGCCTCCAGCGCCCACACCTCCATCTCACCGAAGCGCTGGCCACCGAACTGAGCCTTACCACCCAGCGGCTGCTGGGTGATCATCGAGTACGGACCGGTCGAGCGGGCGTGCAGCTTGTCGTCGACCAGGTGGTGCAGCTTGAGGATGTACATGTACCCGATGGAGATCGGGTCCGGGAACGGCTCGCCGGAGCGGCCGTCGAACAGCCTCGCCTTACCGGTCGGCTGCACCATGCGCTCGCCGTCGCGGTTCGGGATGGTGTGCTGGAGCAGGCCGGCCAGCTCGTCCTCGCGGGCGCCGTCGAAGACCGGGGTCGCGACGTTGGTGCCGGGGGCGACCGAGTCGGCGCCGATCGCCTGGAGGCGCTGCGCCCAGTCCTCGCCGAGTCCTGAGACGTCCCAGCCGCGGCTGGCGAGCCAGCCGAGGTGGATCTCCAGGACCTGTCCCGGGTTCATTCGGGACGGGACACCGAGCGGGTTGAGGATGATGTCGACCGGGGTGCCGTCCTCCAGGAACGGCATGTCCTCGATCGGCAGGATCTTCGAGATGACGCCCTTGTTGCCGTGGCGTCCGGCGAGCTTGTCACCGTCGGTGATCTTGCGCTTCTGCGCCACGTAGACACGAACCAGCTGGTTCACGCCCGGGGGCAGCTCGTCGCCCTCCTCGCGGTCGAAGACGCGGACGCCGATGACCTTGCCGATCTCGCCGTGCGGGACCTTCAGGGAGGTGTCACGGACCTCGCGGGCCTTCTCACCGAAGATCGCGCGGAGCAGGCGCTCCTCCGGCGTCAGCTCGGTCTCACCCTTGGGCGTGACCTTGCCGACGAGGATGTCACCGGCGACGACCTCGGCACCGATCCGGATGATGCCGCGCTCGTCGAGGTCGGCGAGGACCTCCTCGGAGACGTTCGGGATGTCCCGGGTGATCTCCTCCGGGCCGAGCTTGGTGTCACGGGCGTCGACCTCGTGCTCCTCGATGTGGATCGAGGAGAGGACGTCGTCCTGGACGAGGCGCTGCGACAGGATGATCGCGTCCTCGTAGTTGTGGCCCTCCCACGGCATGAACGCGACGAGCAGGTTCTTGCCAAGGGCCATCTCGCCTTCCTGGGTGGCGGGACCGTCGGCGAGGACCTGGCCCTCGATGACGCGCGCGCCTTCCTCGACGACAACCTTCTGGTTGACCGAGGTGCCCTGGTTGGAGCGGGAGAACTTGGCGACGCGGTACGTGGTGTACGTGCCGTCGTCGTTGGTGACGGTGACGTAGTCCGCGGAGACCTCCTGGACCACACCCGCCTTCTCGGCCTTGATCACGTCACCGGCGTCGACCGCGCAGCGGTACTCCATGCCGGTGCCGACGAGGGGGGCCTCGGCGGTGATCAGCGGCACGGCCTGGCGCATCATGTTCGCGCCCATGAGCGCGCGGTTGGCGTCGTCGTGCTCGAGGAAGGGGATCATGGCGGTCGCGACCGACACCATCTGGCGCGGCGAGACGTCCATGTAGTCCACGTCCTGCGGAGCCACGTAGTCGACCTCGCCGCCGCGGCGGCGGACCAGGACACGGGCCTCGGCGAACCGCTGGTCGTCGGTGAGCGGCGCGTTGGCCTGCGCGATGACGAATCGGTCCTCTTCGTCAGCCGTGAGGTAGCGCACCTCGTCGCTGACGACACCCTGCTCGTCGACCTTGCGGTACGGCGTCTCGACGAAGCCGAACGCGTTGACGCGGCCGTACGAGGCGAGCGAACCGATCAGACCGATGTTCGGGCCTTCGGGCGTCTCGATGGGGCACATGCGGCCGTAGTGAGACGGGTGCACGTCTCGGACCTCGAAGCCCGCCCGCTCACGGGAGAGACCACCCGGGCCGAGCGCCGACAGACGGCGCTTGTGGGTGAGACCCGACAGCGGGTTGTTCTGGTCCATGAACTGCGACAGCTGGCTGGTGCCGAAGAACTCCTTGATGGAGGCGACGACCGGCCGGATGTTGATCAGGGTCTGCGGCGTGATCGCCTCGACGTCCTGGGTGGTCATGCGCTCGCGCACGACGCGCTCCATACGGGCGAGACCCGTACGGACCTGGTTCTGGATCAGCTCGCCGACGTTGCGCAGACGGCGGTTGCCGAAGTGGTCGATGTCGTCGGTCTCGACGACGATCGAGTTGCCGTTCTCACCGACCGTCTCGATCTCACCGGCGTGCAGCTTGACCAGGTACTTGATGGTCGCGATGACGTCGTCGGTGGTGAGTACGCCGGCGTCCAGCGGCTCGTCGGCGCCCAGCTTCTTGTTGACCTTGTAGCGGCCGACCTTCGCGAGGTCGTAGCGCTTCGGGTTGAAGTACAGGTTCTCGAGGAGCGTCTGCGCGGCCTCGCGCGTGGGCGGCTCGCCCGGGCGCAGCTTGCGGTAGATGTCGAGCAGCGCGTCGTCCTGGCCCTGGGTGTGGTCCTTCTCCAGGGTGGCGCGCATGGACTCGTACTCGCCGAACTCCTCGAGGATCTGCTCGGTGGTCCAGCCGAGCGCCTTCAGGAGGACGGTGACGGACTGCTTGCGCTTGCGGTCGATGCGGACGCCGACCATGTCGCGCTTGTCGATCTCCATCTCCAGCCAGGCACCCCGGGACGGGATGATCTTGGCAGAGAAGATGTCCTTGTCGGACGTCTTGTCGATGGAGGAGTCGAAGTAGACACCGGGGGAACGGACGAGCTGCGACACCACGACACGCTCGGTGCCGTTGATGACGAAGGTGCCCTTGTTCGTCATGAGCGGGAAGTCGCCCATGAAGACCGTCTGGGACTTGATCTCGCCGGTCTCGTTGTTGGTGAACTCAGCGGTGACGAAGAGCGGGGCGGCGAAGGTGAAGTCGCGCTCCTTGCACTCGTCGATCGAGTTCTTGGGAGGCTCGAAGCGGTGGTCGCGGAAGGTCAGCGACATCGACCCGGAGAAGTCCTCGATCGGGGAGATCTCCTCGAAGATCTCCTCCAGACCGGACTTGGTGGGGACGTCCTGTCCGGACTCCAGAGCCGCCTCGACACGAGCCTTCCACGCGGCGTTGCCGAGCAGCCAGTCGAAGCTCTCGGTTTGCAGCGCAAGAAGGTTCGGAACCTCGAGGGGCTCCTTGATCTTTGCAAAGGAGATGCGCAGCGGGGCGGTGCTGGCGCCGTTGTTCGTATTCGCGGTCGAGGCAGTGCGCGAGGCGGCCAAGAGGGGGTCCTTCCGAGGGCTCGGACTCACTACGCGCGTACCGGTCCCCCACTGGACACGGAGATAGAAATCCCAGGTCAGGGAGGCTTCCATCTACGGTGCTCAGGCGAGGGCATGCCCCTGGTGACGGGCAGGAGGCAGCTAACAGGCAGCGCAAAGGGTCAGTGTAGCCACCTGGCCCACTGATGTCCAGTGCGGGTTTCTGGAGACCCTCGTTGTTCTCAACACCTGCGGCAAGCCACGTCCTCAACGCACATCGATACTGCCCTCTTCGCCGCCGATCCATGCCTCGGATGCGGATCCTTGTGACGACGCGTCCTGAGAATTGCGCGCTGCGTGCGGTTCGTCAAGGCCCCCTTGCCCTGACAGGCCCCGATCCGGGCCCCTGGGGCGCCCGGAGGCACAACGAAGATCACCATACTCGCCGCCGCCGACAGTGCAAGGCAGCCGTCACGGGAACGCCGAAGGGCGACCACCCAGTTGGGTGATCGCCCTTCAGTGCGTGCGCGTTACAGCGCGGGAGCCGTGTGGTCCGTCACAGGACCACGAGGCTCGAGGAGTCGCGTACGACCCCGTGAGGTGTTACTTGACCTCGACAGAGGCGCCGGCGCCCTTGAGGGCCTCGGCGGCCTTCTCCGCGGCGTCCTTGGCGACCTTCTCGAGGACCGGCTTCGGGGTGCCGTCGACGAGGTCCTTGGCCTCCTTCAGACCCAGGGAGGTCAGCTCACGCACGACCTTGATGACCTGGATCTTCTTGTCGCCGGCACCGGTGAGGATGACGTCGAACTCGTCCTGCTCCTCCTCGGCGGCGGCAGCGGCGCCACCAGCGGCACCACCGGCGACGACGACCGGCGCGGCAGCGGCGGCGGTGACGTCGAACTTCTCCTCGAAGGCCTTCACGAACTCGGAGAGCTCGATGAGGGTCATCTCTTCGAACTGAGCGAGCAGGTCGTCCTGGCTGAGCTTCGCCATGATGGCGGTCCTTCCACTAATTCGGCGGGTGCCGGATGTACATGAGAGGCGGGCGTACTAGTGGCCCGCATACGACCGTCGCCTCAGGCGGCGGTCACTGTGCGAGCCGAATTACTCGGCACCGCCCTGCTCGGCCTGCTTGGCGCGCAGCGCGTCCACGGTGCGGACGAGCTTCGACGGCAGCGCCTGGAAGACAGAGGCAGCCTGAGACTGCTTGCCCTTCATGGCACCGGCCAGCTTGCTGAGCAGAACCTCGCGGGACTCGAGGTCCGCAAGCTTCTTGATTTCGTCGGCGGACAGCGCCTTGCCGTCCAGAACGCCACCCTTGATCACAAGGGCGGGGTTCTCCTTGGCGAAGTCACGCAGACCCTTCGCCGCCTCGACCGGGTCACCGGTCACGAAGGCGACAGCGGTCGAGCCCTTCAGGTGCTCGTCCAGCTGGATCCCGGCCTCGTTGGCCGCGATCTTGGTCAGCGTGTTCTTCACCACACGGTACTGAGCGTTGTCGCCGAGAGAACGACGGAGCTGCTTGAGCTGCGCCACGCTCAGTCCGGTGTAAGAAGTCACAACAGCAGCGTTGGAGTCGCGCAGCTTCTGCGTGATCTCCTCGACGGCTGCGACCTTGTCGGACGTCGCCATGAGCCTCGGCCTCCTTCCGGGGTGATGATCCTCGACTGACCTGATCGATCAGCCGCGCGTCGCCGGACCGCCTGCATCAGGCACACAAGGAAGGGGTTCTGCATAAAACGAAACGCCCCGGCGCAGGCGCACGGGGCGTGAGCTCGACCGAAAGACACCACGAGGGCATCCATCCGGGAGCACTTCCACAGTCACCTGCGCGGGTCGCCCGCAGTTCAGCGGATCCTTCGGCCGCCGCACACTCTTGCGAGCACACAGCAACGACCAGCGGTCTTTGGCTTCTGTGGAAGATTACGCGAACGGGGCCGCGTCATGCAAATCGGTCGTCCGGGGCACGGACGAGGGCCGGGAGCGGGTCAGCCCCACGCCACGCAGCGGGTCAGCCCCGCGCCGGAGAGCAGGTCAGCCCCGCATCTCCTTCATCATCGCCGCGATGTCCATGACCTCGCTCTTCGGCGGCGCCGTGACCTTCACCGGCTTGTTCACGTCGAAGAACGTGATGGTCATGTCGAACTTGCCCTTGTCGGCGTCACCCTGGGTGCGGAAGCGCTTGGTGTGGTTGTCGCCGTCGATCCACAGGTCCATGGTGAGCTTGTCGATCCCCATGTCCTCGTACTTCTTGAGGTTCTTCTCGCGGCGTTCGCGGGTCTTGGCGTCGAGGTCCTTGTCCGCCTTGAGCTCGGCGCGCATGTCGTCCACCTTGACCGTGCCCCGGTAGCGGGTGGTCTCGACGCCCTCGACCTTCTCCTCGCCGACCTTCTTCACGTCGTCGGAGCCGGTCAGGAAGGTGGACTCGGCGGCCGGGTTCTGGTCGGCCTGGCTGGTGGCGGAGCTGGGGGCGGGCTTGTTCGGCGCGCCCTTGCCGAGCGTCTTGGCGTCGAACTTGACCCAGCTCTTGCCGTCCATCTCCTTGGCGGCTTCCTTGCCCCCGCCGAGGTACATCCCGTCGCCGACGAGGCGCAGCTCCATCTTCTCGGGACCCTGGTCCGGAGCGCTCATCTTCATGCTCATGGCGAGCGGCTCGGTGGACATGGACGCCTCGCCCTGGACGCGGCCGTCCCCGGGGACCTGGCCCTTCATCCGGAAGCTGAACGACTTGAGCTCGTCGCTGTTGCTCGCGGCCTTCTTCACGGCCGCGGCAGGCGAGAGGTCGTCCCCCGCGCTGTCCGACTTCTTCTCCGTGCCGCAGGCCACCGCGCCACCGGCGAGCAGCAGGGCCGCCAGCGCGGCCCCGGCCGCTCTCTTACGACCCGTACGTACGGAAACGTTCATTACCCCACCCCTAGGAACATTTGATCCACATATTGCGTGGGGTGAGATTACCTGACGGACGCGCGGGGGCTCCTCTGGATTGTCCCTGGTGGTCAGACGGTCGGCTGGCGGTTCATCAGGTCCTTGAAGTCGGCGGTGTCGGACGCGGGCGGCTCCTCGGCGGAGGCGTCGGTGCCGTAGTCGCTGTAGTACGCCGTCGAGGACAGCTCACCGGTTTTCATCTGGCCCTTTTCGACCTTCTTGACCAGCAGGTTCTCGTCGTTGACCCAGATGTCGACGGTCTCTGTGGTGACGCCCGCCTGCTCCAGCTGCTTCTTCATGTCGGCGAGCTGGGACTCGCTCAGCCCTGAGGACTTCTCCGCGAGCTCGGCGACGTCGACGGTGCCCGAGTAGTGCGTGGTGTTCACGCCCCGGACCGTCTCCTCGCCGACCTTCTTCACATCGCCGGAGGCGAGCAGCATCTTCACGGACTGATGCGGCGTGCTGTTCTGCATCGCGTCCTTCATGTACGCGCCCGAACCGCCGCCGATCCGCTCCAGATCGTCGTACGCGTACTTGATCCAGTGCTTGCCGTCGGCCTGGGCGGCGAACTGCTCGCCCATCTTGGCGTAGTACGCGTCGGGCAGATAGCGCGCCTCCATCGAGGTGCTGCCCGTCTGCCGCATGGTCTCGGCCAGCTGGCCGCCGGTGTACGTGATGGTCATGTTGCCGGTGAGGCCGTCCGACCAGCCGAGGGCGCCGCTGGCCTTCATGGACATCACGGAACCCATGGTGGTCTCGGACTCCACCTTGGCCGAGTCCGCCTTGTCCGTGGTGCTCTCGATCGCGCGCAGGGCGGCTATCGGGCTGACGCTCAGGCCGCCCTTGCCCTTGTCGCCGCCCGTGGAGCCGTTGGAACCCTTGGAGCGGTCCGAGTCGCCCGAATCGCCCGAGGAACCGCAGGCGGTCACGCCGGTCAGCGCCGCCGCGGCCGCGATCGCCACCGCCACGCGGCGCACTGTCGTGCCGTTCATGTCGTCCCACCCCTTGCGTCCGTGGAGAGCCAGCACGGTAGCGCGCCCCGCCCTCCGGCGTCCTTGCCACGTATCCGAAATCACGT
The DNA here is from genome assembly GCF_056435225.1 of Streptomyces sp. NPDC043996. Classification (NCBI taxonomy): domain Bacteria; kingdom Bacillati; phylum Actinomycetota; class Actinomycetes; order Kitasatosporales; family Streptomycetaceae; genus Streptomyces; species Streptomyces sp. NPDC043996. Next base: position 836,230 of record NZ_JBWKEY010000001.1, read on the forward strand.
ACGGGGAAAGCTCGTTCCCCGAGTTTGTACCCGAACAACGGGACGGGTCCCGCACCACGAATGGTTGCGGGACCCGTCCGATACGCGCCAGACGCGCGGCAGTCGTCAGTGTCAGACGGCGGCCGGGTCCTCCTCGACGAGGAGGTTGCGGGTGCGGTTGGAGTCCAGCGGAATGCCGGGGCCCATCGTGGTGGTGATGGCGGCCTTCTTGATGTACCGGCCCTTGGCGGCCGACGGCTTCAGACGGAGGACTTCCTCCAGGGCCGCGGCGTAGTTCTCCACCAGCTTGGTGTCGTCGAAGGACACCTTGCCGATGATGAAGTGCAGGTTCGAGTGCTTGTCGACGCGGAACTCGATCTTGCCGCCCTTGATGTCGTTGACAGCCTTCACGACGTCGGGGGTGACGGTGCCGGTCTTCGGGTTCGGCATCAGACCACGCGGACCGAGCACGCGGCCGAGGCGGCCGACCTTGCCCATGAGGTCCGGGGTTGCGACGACGGCGTCGAAGTCCAGGCGGCCCTTCGCGACCTCGTCGATCAGCTCGTCGGCGCCGACGATGTCGGCCCCAGCGGCTTCCGCGGCCGCAGCACGGTCACCGGTCGCGAAGACCAGGACCCGGGCGGTCTTACCGGTGCCGTGCGGGAGGTTCACGGTGCCACGGACCATCTGGTCGGCCTTGCGCGGGTCGACACCCAGGCGGAAGGCGACCTCGACGGTGCCGTCGAACTTGGTCGCGGAGGTCTCCTTGGCGAGACGGACGGCCTCGAGCGGGGCGTACAGCTTGTCCCGGTCGATCTTGGCGTCCGCAGCGCGGAGAGTCTTGCTGCGCTTCACTTCTACTCCTGAGGTTCAGGTGGGGAGTTCGTGGTCCGGGCCAGCGCTGGCCCTGCCACTTCAGGTCACGGGGTCGACGGCGCGACTCCGCCACGTGGGGCTGGGATCAGCCCTCGACCGTGATGCCCATGGAGCGGGCGGTGCCAGCGATGATCTTCGACGCGGCGTCGAGGTCGTTGGCGTTGAGGTCGGGCATCTTGGTGGTGGCGATCTCGCGGACCTGCGCCTGGGTGATCTTGGCGACCTTGGTCTTGTGCGGCTCGCCGGAGCCCTTCTCCACGCCCGCGGCCTTGAGGATCATCTTCGCGGCCGGCGGGGTCTTGGTGATGAAGGTGAAGGAACGGTCTTCGTAGACCGTGATCTCCACCGGGATCACCCAGCCACGCTGCGACTCGGTCGCGGCGTTGTAGGCCTTGCAGAACTCCATGATGTTCACGCCGTGCTGGCCCAGCGCGGGGCCGACCGGCGGAGCCGGGTTGGCGGCACCAGCCTGGATCTGGAGCTTGATAAGCCCCGTGACCTTCTTCTTCTTGGGAGGCATTGCTCTCTCCGGGTCCTAGTGAGAGTGTTGAGCCCCATCCCATACATGATCATCCGGCTTTACTCCAGAGGAGTGTCCGGATCATCTGGATGGAGGCATACCGCCCTACGATAACGGGTAACACGGCGGGGCCCAAACCGAGTATCGAACAGGTCCGCGGGTCCGCCCCCGTGCGCGGACCCGCGGACCTGCTCATGGGCGGGCGTCAGCAGCGCTTGGAGGTCCTGGCCTGGCCGGGCAGCGCGTCGCCCGGGGCCCGCAGCGTCCCGATCGCCGAGGTGCACTCGTCGGCGGTGTCCGCGGGCAGCGACCAGAACTCGGCGCCGTTGGTCCGGTTCCACCAGTCCTGGCCGACGATCTCGTCCCGGGCGTAGCTGTAGACGCCGGTGGAGACGTCGTAGTCGTCGACCTTGTCGCGGAAGCTCTTCCACACCCACACATAGCCGTAGTTCTGCTTGCACGAGGGCGAGTAGAACTGCTTGACCGAGGCCGCGTGCGCGCCGCTCCGGTCGATGTAGGCGGTGGTCCCGATCTGGTACGCGTCGGCGCAGACCCCCGCCGCCTGCGCCCTGGCGCTCCTCGGGTTGCCGTCCGCGGAGGGCGCCGTCGACTGGGCGGCGCCCTTGCGGGCCTCCGGCGCGGGGGCCGGTCCCGTGCCCGCGAGGGCGGAGCCGCCGCCGATCAGGACGAAGGCGCAGGCACTGGCGGCGATCGCGGTCTTACGAGCTCTCATGAGGTGTCCCCTTGCTCGTGAGTGGTGAGCCCGACCGGCCATACCCCAGCAGAGCACCACAAATCGCCGCGCCAGGGTCGCAGAGATCCCCTGGGGCGTGGCTGGCGATTCGAGGAGGGCGGAGCAGGCCGAGCGGTTCCGTCTATCAGGTCAGACAGCCCGAGCGGCCCGATGGTTGTGGTGTGGAACACATTTACTTCGTACGGGGGTGCGGCACGGCCTGCGACAGGGCCCCCGACCGGCGGTGATCCGCTGGTCGGGGGCCCTGTCGGAAGAGCGTGGCGTCAGTTCTTCTGGATCTGGTCGAAGCTCAGCTCGACCGGGGTCTCGCGGCCGAAGATCTCGACGAGGCCCTTGACCTTCTTCGAGTCGGCGTTGATCTCGTTGATCGTGGCCTGCAGCGTGGCGAACGGGCCGTCGGTGACGGTGACCGAGTCGCCGACCTCGAAGTCCAGGACCTGGACCTCGACCTTGCGCTGCGGGGCGGGCTTGCCCTCGGCCTCGGCGGCCTCGCGGGCGGCCTTCTCCTCGGCCTCCGGGGCGAGCATCTTGACGATCTCGTCCAGGGTCAGCGGGTACGGGTCGTAGGCGTTGCCGACGAAGCCGGTGACGCCGGGGGTGTTGCGGACGACGCCCCAGGACTCGTTCGTCAGGTCCATGCGCACCAGGACGTAGCCGGGGAGCTTGTTCTGGCGGATGGTCTTGCGCTCGCCGTTCTTGATCTGCGCGACCTCTTCCTGCGGCACCTCGGCCTGGAAGATGAAGTCCTCGACGTTCAGCGAGACGGCGCGCTGCTCGAGGTTGGTCTTCACGCGGTTCTCGTAACCGGCGTAGGTGTGGATGACGTACCACTCGCCGGGCAGGCCGCGGAGCTCGTCGCGGAGGGCGGCGACCGGGTCGACGGGCTCGGCGGGCTCCGCCTCCTCGGCGGCTTCCTCGGCCTCGTCGGCGTCGTCAGCGTCCTCGGACTCGTCGGCTGCCTCGGCGTCCGCGGACTCGTCGGACTCCTCGGCGTCGGCGGCCTCGATCGACTCGGCGTCGGCGTCCTCGGCGTCCTCGGACTCCACGTGCAGGGCCGCCTCCTCGGCGGGCTCGCCCGCGACGACGTCGGCAGCCTCGGCCTGGTCCGGGTCCACGGCGTCCGCAGCCTCGACGATGTCGATCTGGTCCTCCACGGACTCCGCCGACTCGATGGCGTCGTCGTTCAGGTTCGGGTCAGACACGGTGGCTGCTTCTTCCTGGCTACTTAGGGGTGGAACACGCGAAAGGGGCGCCGGGTGCGGCGCCCTTCGCTTGCGGATCAGCCGAAGACGTACTTGACGAGGTGGCTGAACCCGTAGTCAATCACGGTCACGAGGCCGATCATGATGACGACGAAGACGATCACGACGGCGGTGTACGTCGTGAGCTGACTGCGCGTGGGCCAGACGACCTTGCGGAGTTCGGCGACGATCTGGCGGTAGAAGAGCGCGAGACGGCCGAAGGGGCCCTTCTTGCCGCGCTTGCCGCCCTTACGAGCCTTCTTGGACTCCGGCGCCTCGTCCTGGGCATCAGGCATGTCGATGGAGCCCACGGCGTCCGTCACTCGTCCTCACCTGATTCCGGGTCGTGGCCGTGCCGCGCCCGGTTGAGCCGCACGGCGGTGCATTGCAGTACGTACATGCGCACACATCCTGGCGAAGGAGTGTGTAGCAGGGCCGGAGGGACTTGAACCCCCAACCGCTGGTTTTGGAGACCAGTGCTCTACCAATTGAGCTACGACCCTTTGATTTCCCCCAACCTACAGCATCCGACCATGTGCACGGAGTGCGGTTGGAAGGTGCAGCCGGTGAGGGCCAACGACCAGTGAGTGTACGTGCTCCGGAGCCCCCCGTCGAACAGCTCGGGTCCGGCCCGGGTTCCGGACGCCGATCCGGCGGTGGGTCAAACCCGTGTGCCCGGGGCGTCGCGGGTCTGGAACGATGGGCGCATGAGCGCTGTCACTCCTCCCACCGAGCGCCGGGTCTCCGCCCGAGTCGGCGCGATCTCCGAGTCCGCGACCCTCGCCGTCGACGCCAAGGCCAAGGCCCTCAAGGCCGCCGGGCGCCCGGTGATCGGTTTCGGCGCGGGCGAGCCCGACTTCCCGACCCCGGACTACATCGTCGAGGCGGCCGTCGAGGCCTGCAAGAACCCGAAGTACCACCGCTACACCCCGGCGGGCGGCCTGCCCGAGCTGAAGGCCGCGATCGCCGCGAAGACGCTGCGCGACTCCGGGTACGAGCCCGAGGTCGCCCAGATCCTGGTGACCAACGGCGGCAAGCAGGCCATCTACGAGGCCTTCGCCGCGATCCTCGACCCGGGCGACGAGGTCATCGTCCCGGCGCCGTACTGGACGACGTACCCGGAGTCGATCCGCCTCGCGGGCGGCGTCCCGGTCGACGTCGTCGCCGACGAGACCACCGGCTACCGCGTCTCCGTGGAGCAGTTGGAGGCCGCGCGCACGGAGAAGACCAAGGTCGTCCTGTTCGTGTCGCCGTCGAACCCGACGGGCGCGGTCTACAGCCGCGAGGACGCGGAGGCCATCGGCCGCTGGGCGCACGAGCACGGCCTGTGGGTCATGACGGACGAGATCTACGAGCACCTCGTCTACGGAGACGCCGAGTTCACGTCGCTCCCGGCGCTCCTGCCCGAGCTGCGCGACAAGTGCATCGTGGTCAACGGCGTCGCCAAGACGTACGCCATGACCGGCTGGCGCGTGGGGTGGATCATCGGCCCGAAGGACGTGGTGAAGGCCGCGACGAACCTCCAGTCGCACGCCACCTCCAACGTCTCCAACGTGGCGCAGGCCGCCGCCATCGCCGCCGTCTCCGGCGATCTGACCGCCGTCGAGAAGATGCGCGAGGCCTTCGACCGGCGCCGCAAGACGATCGTGCGGATGCTCAACGAGATCGACGGCGTCGTCTGCCCCGAGCCCGAGGGCGCCTTCTACGCGTACCCGTCGGTGAAGGGCCTCATCGGCAAGGAGATCCGCGGCAAGCGCCCGCAGAGCAGCGTCGATCTTGCCGCGCTGATCCTGGACGAGGTCGAGGTCGCGGTCGTCCCGGGCGAGGCCTTCGGCACGCCGGGCTATCTGCGCCTTTCGTACGCCCTGGGCGACGAGGACCTGGTCGAGGGCGTCTCACGGATCCAGAAGCTGCTGGCTGAGGCCCGCGACTGAGGTTCCCTGGTTTTCGCGCTCCACGCGCGTGACGGCACCCCTGAACGTTCAGGGGTGCCGTTTCTTTGTTCAGGTGCGTCCCCCATGTGAAAAAGCGGCTTCCGGGAGCCCGGTCTCGTACGGCAAGATCCTCGAATGGAGCGCGTACGTGACGTAAGAGAGCTGCCCAAGGCCCATCTGCACCTGCACTTCACCGGGTCGATGCGGCCAGCGACCCTCCTGGAGCTCGCGGACAAGTACGGCGTCCATCTGCCCGCCGCGCTGACCAGCGGGACGCCGCCGAAGCTGCGCGCCACGGACGAGCGGGGCTGGTTCCGCTTCCAGCGTCTCTATGACATCGCGCGGTCGTGTCTGCGCACTCCCGAGGACATCCAGCGCCTGGTGCGGGAGGCCGCGCAGGAGGACCTGCGGGACGGCTCGGGCTGGCTGGAGATCCAGGTCGACCCGACGTCGTACGCGCCCCGGCTCGGCGGCCTCATCCCGGCCCTGGAGATCATCCTGGACGCCGTCGAGAGCGCCTCGCGCGAGACCGGGCTCGGGATGCGCGTCCTGGTCGCCGCGAACCGCATGAAGCACCCGCTGGACGCGCGCACGCTGGCGCGGCTCGCGGTGCGGTACGCCGACCGCGGTGTCGTCGGCTTCGGCCTGTCGAACGACGAGCGGCGCGGGATGGCCCGGGACTTCGACCGCGCCTTCGCGATCGCCCGGGACGGCGGGCTGCTCGCGGCCCCGCACGGCGGTGAGCTGACGGGCCCGGCGTCCGTGCGCGACTGCCTGGACGACCTGCACGCGCGCCGCATCGGGCACGGCGTGCGGGCCGCCGAGGACCCGCGGCTGCTCAGGCGGCTCGCGGAGCGGGGCGTGACGTGCGAGGTGTGCCCGGCCTCCAACGTGGCGCTCGGCGTCTACGAGAAGCCCGAGGAGGTGCCGCTGCGGACGCTGTACGAGGCCGGGGTGCCGATGGCGCTCGGGGCCGACGACCCGCTGCTCTTCGGCTCGCGCCTTGCCGCGCAGTACGAGATCGCGCGCGAGCACCACGCCTTCACCGACGCCGATCTTGCGGAGCTGGCCCGGCAGTCGGTGCGCGGCTCGGCGGCGCCCGCCGGGGTGCAGGAAGGGCTGCTCGCCGGGATCGACCAGTGGCTCGACGGCTGACGTCCGGCGCGCTAGTCAGGCGTTCGCGCTGGTCAGCCGCTGATCAGTCGCTGATCCCCGCGAGGAGCGTACGGGCGAGTCCGGCGGCGAACTCGGGGACGGGCCGCGGCGGCCGCTTGCCGACCGTGGCGTCATAGGCGAAGGCGCGCTGGGCGCAGGCCCCCAGGAGGAGCGAGGCGGCGGCGAAGGTGTCGGCGCCGGGGGCGATGCGGCCCGCGTCGCGTTCGGCGCGCAGATAGGCGTCCAGGGCCTCGATGGGCAGGTGCGGGCCCTTGCCGCGCTCGCGCATGGCGTCGTCGTGGCGGCGCTTGAGCTTCGTCTCGGCGTACAGGGAAGCGGCGACCGGGAAGCTCTGCTCGTAGAACTCGCAGGCCATGACGGCGATTTCGGTGAGGTTCCGCTCGACGGGGCGCTCCCCCGGCTGCTCGGTGAGGCGGTTCAGGAGTGGTCCGAGGCGGGGCAGCCGCTCTTGGAGGACGGCGACGAACAGGTCCTCCTTGCTGGCGAAGTGCTTGTAGAGCGCCGCTTCGGAGCAGCCCGCGGCCTTCGCGATCTCCTTGGTGGTGGCCCGCGCGAGGCCGAGTGTGAACATCAGCTCGTGGGCCGCGTCGAGGATGCGCTCCCGGGTGGGTCTGCGGGGTTCGTGCGGTTCCATGGGCCGTCCATCCGGGCTTGACGAAGGGGTGAGTGCTTACTCACTCTAGTGGTGAGTGAATACTTACCCACCTGGAGGGTGTGCGATGAGGCTCACGGTGTTCGGGGCGACCGGCGGCATCGGCCGGGAGATCGTCCGGCAGGCGCTCACGGCGGGGCACGAGGTCACGGCGGTGGTGCGCGATCCGGCGCGGCTCACGGCGACCGGGAAGCGCCTTGAGACGTTCCGGTCCGACCTCTCGGACGCGGAGGCGCTGCGCGAGGTCGTGGCGGGCCGGGACGCGGTGCTTTCCGGGCTCGGCGCGCGGGGGCGTGAGGACGCGCGGACCGGGATCGCGGCGCGTCTGACGCGCCCGGTGCTGCGGGCGATGGAGGCGGAGGGGACGCGCCGCCTCCTGGTGGTCAGCGCGGCCCCGCTCGCGCCCCGCCCTGAGCGCGAGCCGCTCGCCGACCGCGCGATGATGTCCGTGGTCAGCAGGGTGTTCGAGGCGGTGTACGCCGATCTGCGGGTCCTTGAGGACGAGCTGGCGCGCAGCGCCACGGACTGGACGTCCGTGCGCCCGCCACGGCTCCTCGACAAGCCGCTGACGGGCACCTACCGGACGGCCGTCGGGCGCAATCCGCGCAGTGCCCGGCAGATCGGCCGGGCCGACGTGGCGCACGCCATGCTGACGATGATCGACGACCCGGCGACGGTGAAGCAGGGCGTGGGCGTCGCCTACTGAGCGCCCCCGGGGCCTTGGCTACAGGCTGACGCCCACGGTCACGGGCTCGTTGACCAGCGTGACCCCGAAGGCGTCCCGGACGCCCGCGACGACCTCGCGTGCCAGGGAGAGCAGGTCCTCGGTGGTGGCGCCGCCGCGGTTGGTGAGGGCCAGCGTGTGCTTGGTGGAGATGCGGGCGGGGCCCTGGCCGTAGCCCTTGTGGAACCCGGCCTTGTCGATCAGCCAGGCGGCGGAGGTCTTCACCCGGCCGTCGCCCGCGGGGAACGCGGGCGGAGCGACGTCAGGGCCGAGCCGGTCGGCCACGCGCGCGTGGAAGGCGGCGAACTCGTCGTCCGTGAGGATCGGGTTGGTGAAGAACGACCCGGCCGACCAGCTGTCGTGGTCCTCGGGGTCGAGCACCATGCCCTTCCCGGCCCGCAGCTTCAGGACGGTCTCCCGGGCGACCGCGGCCGGGACGCGCTCGCCGACCTCGACGCCGAGCGCCCGGGCCGTCTCCGCGTACCGGATCGGGGCGCTCATCCCGTCCGCGTCCTCCAGTTCGAAGCGGACGCGCAGGACGACATAGCGCTCGGGGTCGGCCTTGAAGCGGCTGTGGCGGTACGAGAACGCGCACGCGGCGTTCTCCATGGTGACCGTCTCGCCGGTCTTCCGGTCGTAGGCGACCACCTCGGTGATCGTCTGGGAGACCTCCTGGCCGTACGCGCCCACGTTCTGGATCGGCGTCGCTCCCGCGGAGCCGGGGATTCCGGCGAGGCACTCGATGCCCGCGAGGCCCGCGGCGACGGCCTTCTCCACGGCGTCCGTCCACACCTCGCCCGCAGCGAGCTCCAGGGTCGTGCCGTCGAGCGCGAAGCCGGGGGTCGCGATGCGCAGGGCGGTGCCGGGGAACCCCTTGTCGCCGATGACGAGGTTGCTGCCGCCGCCGATGAGCAGCAGCGGCGTACCGGATTCGTCGGCCTCGCGGACGGCGGCGACCACCTCGGCGTCGGTCGTCGCGGTGATCAGCCGATCGGCGGGACCCCCGAGCCGGAAGGTGGTCAGCGGGGCGAGCGGAGCGTCGTGAAGTACCTGCACGCACACCAGGGTATGCGCCACCACCGACAAGCCCCCGGGGCAGGGGGCGGACAGAACAAGCCCGTCCGGCGCTTGAGGACGAGGCGCGAAGCGCCAATGCGTTGAAGCCCGTCCGGCGCTTGAGGACGAGGCGCGAAGCGCCGATGCGTCGAAGCCCGTCCGGCGCGTGAGGACAAGACGCGCGGCCCCGATGCCGATAGAGCCCGCCCGGCGCGTGAGGGCGAGTGCGCCAGCACGACGCACCCGCCCCAGGTCAAGCACCCCGCGTCACGCGGAGACGGCCACCTTCTCCCCCACCGGAGAGGCACCCGCGGTATCCGCCTGCCCCGGCCGACGCCGGGGCAGCAGCGCCGCGGCGACGGCCGCCAGGCCGACGACCCCCGCGCCCACCCACAGCGCGGGCTCCAGGCCGTCCACGAACATCCGCGGCGGCCCGTAGCCGCCCTGCGCGGAGAACACGGCGGCGAGGATGGCGATGCCGAGCGCGCCGCCGACCTCGCGCAGGGCGTTGTTCGCGCCGGAGGCGATGCCCTGCTCGGCGGGCCTGACGCTGGCCATGACCAGGCTGGCGGCCGGGGCGAAGAACAGGGCCATGCCGATCCCGCTGAGGATCAGGGCGGGCAGCTGGGCGGCGTACGACACGTCCGGCGTGAGGATCGCGGCGAACCAGCCGAGGCCCACGGCCTGCAGCGCGAGCCCCAGGGTGACGACGGGGCGGCCGCCGACGCGGTCGGAGAGGTAGCCGGCGATGGGCGCGACGATCATCGGCATGCCGGTCCAGGGGAGCATGCGGAGGCCCGCCTCCGTCGGCGAGTAGCCGAGCACGGTCTGGAGGAACTGGCTGAGCAGGAAGATCGAGCCGAACATCCCGACGAACATCAGCAGGCTGGCGGCGTTGATCGCGGCGAAGGCGCGGTTGCGGAACAGCCGCATCGGCAGCATCGGCGCCGGGTTGCGCAGGCCGTGGTGGACGAACCCGGCGAGCAGGGCGCCGCCGCCGATCAGACCGGCGAGGACGGGCGCGCTGGTCCAGCCGTCGATGTTGCCGCGGATCAGGGCGTAGACGACGCCGAACAGACCGCCGCTGGCGAGCAGGGTGCCGGCGGCGTCGAGCCGGGCGCCGGTGCCGTACGACTCGTTCAGGCGCAGCCGGGCGAGCGGCAGCAGGGCGATGCCCAGCGGAACGTTCAGCCAGAAGATCCACTGCCAGGAGACGTGCTCGGTGAGCGCGCCGCCGATGAGGGGCCCGCTGGCGACGGCGAGGCCGTTGACGGCTCCCCAGATCCCGTACGCCATCCCGCGCTTGTCCGCGGGCACGGCGGCCGTGAGCAGCGTCAGGGTGAGCGGCATCATGATCGCCGCGCCGACGCCCTGCACCGCACGGGCCGCGATCAGCTCCTCGATGCCGGGCGCGAGGGCCGCGGCGGCGGAGGCCACGGTGAAGATCGTGAGGCCGATCCCGAAGAGCTTGCGGCGCCCGAACCTGTCCCCCAGGGCCGCGCCGAACATCAGCAGCACGGCGAAGGTGAGGGTGTAGGCGCTGACCGTCCACTCCAGGTCTTCGATGCCTCCCCCGAGGTCCTCGCGGATGGACGGCAGCGCGGTGGTGACCACCAGGTTGTCGAGGGCCGCCATGAACCCGGCGACGCTGGTGATGACGAGGGCCCAGACGACTCCCCCGCGCGGTACGGCTTGCTGTGACATCGCTTCCCCCAGTTGATTAGTAATTACTGACTAACTTTCACGGACAGAGAAAGGCCCGGAAGCCGGGCACTTCCCGCACGAGCGGAGCGCGCCTAGGGCCCTTCTGGTGACTCCTCCGCGGGCCGAGAGGAGTCATAGAACCCCTCCCACACACGGTGCTCGGGCGGAAACCCCATGGCCGACAGGACGTTGATGAGCATCCCGTACGCCATGAACGTCGTCGTCTCGTTCACATCGGCCCCGAGCGGCAGGTGCACCGCCTCCCAGAGGCCCATCCAGCCGGCGCGGACCGCCTCGCCGAACTCGTGGTCCCCGTCGGCCTCCGCGGCCGCCACGGCCACATACGTCTGCAGTTGCATCTGGAGCTTGTCGGGGTCCTTCGCGATGAGCCCGTGATACGCCCGCGCCATGGCGTGCAGGGCCTCCTCGCCGTGAAGCCCCTCGCTGGCCCCCTCGAAGACCTCGCGCGTCTCCTCCAGGCAGCGCACCGACGCCGCGAGGAAGATCGCCTTCTTGCCGGGGAAGAGCCGGAACAGGTACGGCTGCGAGACTCCGACGCGCTTGGCGATCGCCTCGGTCGACGTCCCGTGGTACCCACCGCGGGCGAATTCGCTCATCGCCGCGCGGATGACGCTCTCGCGCCGTTCCTCTGCGCTCATCCTGACCATGCAGATAAGTTAGTACTCAATCACTAACAAAGTCAAGGGCGGGCCCCGGCCCCCAGAAAGCCGTAAGGGGCGCCCCACCTGGAGGGCGCCCCTTACATTCACGTACATCCACATGCATCCACATGCATGCGCACGCATCCACGGCCGACCGGAGTCGCAGCCGTCCGCGGCCTGCTCAGGCCAGCCGTACGACCGCTCGCGACATCCCGAGCACCTTCTGTCCGGCGCTGGTGGCGAGGAGGTCCACGCGGACCGCGTTGTCGTCGAGCTTGGCCGCGACCTTGGCGCTGACCTCGATGGTCGCGCCCTGGTCGTCGTTCGGGACCACGACGGGCTTGGTGAAGCGCACGCCGTACTCGACGACGGCGGCGGGGTCACCGGTCCAGTCCGTCACCACGCGGATCGCCTCGGCCATGGTGAACATGCCGTGGGCGATGACGTCGGGCAGGCCGACCTCGACCGCGAACTTCTCGTTCCAGTGGATGGGGTTGAAGTCCCCGGACGCGCCCGCGTACCGCACGAGCGTGGCGCGCGTCACCTCGAAGCTCTGGGCCGGCAGTTCGGTGCCGACCTCCACGTCGTCGTATGCGATCTTCGCCGTCATCGCCTCACGCCTCCTCGGCGACTCGCGCGACGAGCTTGGTCCACGCGGTCACCACGTGGTCACCCGCCTCGTCGTGGACCTCGCCGCGAATGTCCAGGATGTCGTTGCCCGCCAGCGACTTGATCGCCTCGATGGTCGAGGTGACCGTGAGCCGGTCGCCCGCGTACACGGGGCGCGTGTACGCGAACTTCTGGTCGCCGTGCACGACGCGGCTGTAGTCGAGACCCAGCTGCGGGTCCTCGATGACCTGGCCCGCGGCCTTGAAAGTGATCGCGAACACAAAGGTCGGCGGCGCGAGCACGTCCCGGTGGCCGAACTCCTTGGCCGCCTCCGTGTCGGTGTACACGGGGTTGGCGTCGCCCACCGCGACGGCGAATTCGCGGATCTTTTCGCGGCCGACCTCGTACGGGTCGGTGGGCGGGTAGGACCGCCCGACGAAGGACTGGTCGAGCGCCATGGCTCGGCACCTCCTGCAGCTGGTTTCTCGCTGGTTTCTCTATGAACGACTAGAGGCCGCCCCCATGGCTGGGAGCGGCCTCTAGTGCGAGCCTGTGATTATCGCGTTTCGCGGTGCGCGGTGTGCGAGTTGCAACGCGGGCAGTGCTTCTTCATCTCCAGTCGGTCCGGGTTGTTACGCCGGTTCTTCTTGGTGATGTAGTTCCGCTCCTTGCACTCCACGCAGGCCAGCGTGATCTTCGGGCGGACGTCGGTGGCAGCCACGTGAGTGCTCCTTGACGGACGGATGGACGGATGAACGCATAAAAGAGTAGCCGATCGAAGGACCGACCCCACAATCGGCTACTGAGGGTAGCGGTGACCGGACTTGAACCGGTGACACAGCGATTATGAGCCGCTTGCTCTACCGACTGAGCTACACCGCTGCGATGCGCTTCGGACCCTCGCCCGAGGGCGAGGAACCTGGCACATCAGAGCCCCAATGCGGAATCGAACCGCAGACCTTCTCCTTACCATGGAGACGCTCTACCGACTGAGCTATTGGGGCGAGCGATGAAGACATTACACGCTCGGCCGCCGATCGCCCAAATCCGTTTCGCGAGGCCCGTCCGGGGGCATGGCACGGGCCGGGATCGGGCCGTCTCGTCCGCCTCAGGGGACCTCACGGCGCACTCGCACCACATCGGTACGACTATTGCGCTCCTCCCCGATGCGGGGCCGCCGCCGCCCTAGGCTCGGCTCACGCTGCGTGATCTCGCGCGTCGCCGCGCGTCGCCGCTCGCGCGCCGGGACGCGGTCGTCGGCGTACTCGGGAGTCGGGTACTCGGGAGTCGCCTGTCGTCGTACGCGGAACCCGTGGGCGGGCGCCGTCCCTGACGGCGTCGCGCGTCGAGCCTCGCAGCCGCCCCCGAGCCCCCAGGAGCGCGATGCCCGACAGTCAGCCGCAGCCCCACTCCGCCGAGCCCGCCGCCGAACCCGGGTCCCTGCTGCTCCGCGGGGCGCGGCTCGCGGACGGCAGGACCGTGGACGTCCGGATCGGCGCCGGACGCATCGAGGCCGTCGGCACCGCGGGCAGCCTCACCGCCCACGGCGCGCGCCTGGACCTGAGCGGCTTCCTCCTGCTGCCCGCGGCCGCCGAGCCGCACGCCCACAGCGACACGGCGCTGTCGGCCCTCTCCGAAGGGCCGCTCTCGTACGCCGCCGAGGACGTCCAGCGGCGCGCCACCGAGGCCGCGCTGCTCCAGCTCGGGCACGGGGCGACCGCGGTGCGCGCACACGTGCGCGTGGGGGACGTGCAGGGCCTGGTCTCGCTGGAGGCGGTGCTCCAGGCGCGGCGGGCGCTGCGCGGGCTCGTCGACCTGTCCGTCGTCGCGGTGCCGCGGCTCCTGACGGGCGCGGCCGGTGCCGACGGGGTGGCGATGCTGCGGGACGCGGTGCGGATGGGTGCCGCCGTCGTGGGCGGCTGCCCGGATCTCGACCCCGATCCGACGGGGTACGTGGAGACCGTCCTCGATCTCGCCGCGGAGTTCGGCCGCCCCGTCGACCTGCATACGGACGGCGTCGACCCGGTGCGGCTCGCCCGGCTCGCGGCGATGGCCGGGGGCCTGCGTCCGGGCGTGACGGTCGGCCCCTGCGGCGGCCTCGCCGGGCTGCCGCCGCGGGTGGCCGCGCGCACGGCGGAGCAGTTGGCGGCGGCCGGGGTGACGGTGGTGTGTCTGCCGCAGGGCGCCTGCGGCGCGCTGCCGGACGTCACGGAGACGGCGCCAGTACGGCTGTTGCGCGGCGCCGGGGTGCGCGTCACCGCGGGCAGCGGCGCCCTGCGGGACGTGTCGAACCCGGTGGGGCGCGGGGACCCGTTGGAGGCCGCGTACCTCCTGGCGTCCCGTGCGGGTCTGCGACCTGACGAGGCGTACGCCGCCGTGAGCGCGGCGGCGCGCGCGGCCCTGGGCCTCCCCGAGGTCAGGCTGGAGGCGGGCTTCCCCGCCGAACTCCTCGCGGTCCGCAGCGACACCCTCCCGGGGGCGCTCTCCCTCGCGTACAGCCGCGTGGTGGTCCACCGGGGGCGCGTGGTGGCGCGGACGAGCGCGGTGCGCGAGTACTGCGACTCCGCCGCGGCGGCCGCGCTGGATCTGCCGCGGCAGGGGCGGGGGCGGGACGGGCAGGTTCCGGGGCCGGGGCCGGGGCCGGGGCCCGGGCCAGGCCCCGGGGTGGAGGGGTGACGGGTAGGCGACGGGTGGGCGACGGGTGGGCCTGATCCCGGCGCGTTGATGGGCGTGGGGGCGCGTGCCCTGGGGTCGGCCGCCCCGCGTGGCTGGGGTTCATCCCCTGGTCAGAGCCGAGCGGGCGGATGTGCCGTACCGTCGAAGACATGCGCATTGTCATCGCAGGAGGACACGGCCAGATCGCCTTGCGCCTGGAGCGGCTGCTCGCCGCCCGCGGCGACGAGGCCGTGGGAATCATCCGCAACCCCGCGCACGAGGCCGACCTGCGGGACGCCGGTGCCGAACCGGCCCTGTGCGACCTGGAGTCGGCGTCGGTCGAGGAGGTCGCCGCGCACCTGGAGGGCGCGGGCGCGGCCGTGTTCGCCGCGGGCGCGGGCCCCGGCAGCGGCATCGACCGCAAGGACACCGTGGACCGGGGTGCCGCCGTCCTGTTCGCGGACGCGGCGGAACGGGCCGGGGTGCGCCGGTACGTCGTGGTGTCGTCGATGGGCGCCGATCCGGCCCACCCCGGCGACGAGATCTTCGACGCGTATCTGCGGGCCAAGGGCGAGGCGGACGCGTACGTGCGCGGCCGCGCGGCGCTGGACTGGACGGTCCTGCGCCCCGGGATGCTCACGGACGACGCGGGCACGGGGCTCGTACGCCTGGAGGCCTCGACGGGTCGCGGCCCGGTCCCCCGGGACGACGTGGCGGCGACGCTCGCCGAGCTCCTGGAGACCCCGGCGACGGCGGGCCTGACGCTGGAGCTGATCAGCGGTTCCACGCCGGTGTCGGTGGCCGTGAAGTCGGTGGCCGGGAACTGAACGGGGTCCGTGCGGGCGGGGCGTGACGGGTGCCGGGCACCGCGGGTGCCGGGCGACGCCTCAGAACAGCGGGAGTTGCCCCGGGAACTCGGGCACCACGTAGCCGTCGAGCGCGGGCTGCGCGGCGCCGAGCTGGGCGTGCCGGCGCGAGCCGGGGCACGAGACCAGGTCGCCGGTGCCGCGCGGCCCCGGTGGATCGTGCCGGGCGAACCGCCCGCCGACGACGGCGATTTCACGACGGCACTCCGGGCAGTGTCTGCGGCGCGCTGAAGCTGAACTGGACGACATGGTCCCAGTGTGCCCATGAGCACCTCGGACCCCCGCACCACCACGGTCCCGTACCGCACTGCTTCAGCACGGCCTCAGCCTGCTTCAGGGGCAGCTGACGCGACCTCACTCGCCCGGCAGCGCCCGCACGACGAGCCGTTCGCCGTCCGCCGGGAGGATCGCCACCCGCCCGTCGGGGTCGACCCGCAGCGGAGCGCCCGCCCTCAGCGCCTGGAAGCCCATGCGCTCGTACCACTGGACCAGTGCCGGTTTGTCGCCGTCGACTTGGGCGAACACGATGTCGTACCGGGCGGCGGCGTACTCGTCGGTGAAAGCCCGCACCAGCGCGGCGCCGATGCCGTCCCCCTTGCGTTCCGGCATGACGGCCACGGCCTTGAGCTTTCCGACGCGTCGCGCCACCCCGTTCACCACAGGACCCGGAATCCCCGCCTCCCGCATCCGGTGCAGGAGGTCGCCGGGCGGCAGCGCGAGCAGGGCCCCCACCATGTCCGTTCCACCGCTGTCCTCCGCCACCAGGGCGCGCCGCAGGCCGGGGCCCGAGGTCTCGTAGACGCCCGCGTCGATCCGGTCCGCGGCGCAGTCGAGGTCCTCGTAGTCCGTGTCGATCACGGAGAGCAGCTCAAGGACCCGCCGCCCTTCCCCACGCCGCGCCCGCCGAATCCGCACTCCGTCGACAGCGCACGCGTACCCTCCCCCAACCACCACGTCAGCCGTACGTCTCCGCCGCTGTTTGTTGCGCTTGGTCCTCCCCATGGGGGTGGAACGTAGGGCCACCAGGCCCGCGAGGCCATAGCCCGTCACGCCCAAGCTGCGGGCGGTTGTCGCGGGCCAGGCGGCGGCCTCCGGCCATCGTGAGGCAAGTCACCCGTTTTCGATTCTGCCCGAGAGACCGCCCCGGCATACGCGAAGACCCTCCCCGATCCTGCGTGATCGCAAGGTCGGAGAGGGTCTCTCTCAGCGTGGCGGCGCCAGGATTCGAACCTGGGAAGGCTGAGCCGGCAGATTTACAGTCTGCTCCCTTTGGCCGCTCGGGCACACCGCCGGGGTTGCTGCCTCGCTCCGCTCGCGCGGCGCTCTGTGGCAACGACGTAAACGATACCTGATGCCTGGGGGTGGTCCGCCACTCGATTGATCGGCACCTGGCGGGAGGGGCAGTGGCTAGGCTTTGCGGGTGCGGTCGGCGACTGAAGGCCGTGGACCCGCTGAGTACGCAGATACCGATACAAGGAGCCACAGGACATGGCCGACTCCAGTTTCGACATCGTCTCGAAGGTCGAGCGGCAGGAGGTCGACAACGCCCTCAACCAGACGGCCAAGGAGATCTCGCAGCGCTACGACTTCAAGGGCACGAATGCCTCGATCTCGTGGTCCGGCGAGAAGATCCTGATGGAGGCGAACGGCGAGGACCGCGTGAAGGCGATCCTCGACGTGTTCCAGTCCAAGCTGATCAAGCGGGGCATCTCGCTGAAGTCGCTGGACGCGGGCGAGCCGCAGCTGTCCGGCAAGGAGTACAAGATCTTCGCCTCGATCGAGGAGGGCATCTCCCAGGACAACGCCAAGAAGGTGGCGAAGATCATCCGCGACGAGGGCCCGAAGGGCATCAAGGCGCAGGTGCAGGGCGAAGAGCTGCGCGTCAGCTCGAAGAGCCGCGATGACCTGCAGGCCGTGATCGCCCTCCTGAAGGGCAAGGACTTCGACTTCGCGCTGCAGTTCGTGAACTACCGGTAACCCCGGTGACACCGCCGCCGGTGGCGTCAGGCGGTGGTGGTGAGGGACATGAGTGGGCGGGCACCCGGGTCGGGTGCCCGCCCTTTCTGCTGGCTGCAGCTCTGCGGGCTGACGCGTGGCGTCAGCGGCGGGAGTGGCCGAAGAGGATGCGGTAGGCGATCAGGAGGACGAGGGAGCCGCCGATCGCCGCCGCCCAGGTCGCGCCGTCGAAGAAGTGGTCGGCGATGGGGCGGTCCAGGAAGCGCGCGGAGAGCCAGCCGCCCACGAAGGCGCCCGCGATGCCGATCGCCGTCGTGCCGATGAAACCGCCCGGGTCGCGGCCCGGGAGGAGCAGCTTGGCGGTGGCACCGGCGAGGAGGCCCAGAACGATCCAGCTGACGATGCCCATGCGGCGACCTGCCTTTCGTACCTTTTCGTGCGGTGTTGTCCTGAAGGACGTCGCGTGGGCCCTGTGCGGTTCCCGGGTGGGTGCCCGGCGGGGCGCGGTCTCGCGGTCCAGGGCGGGCGCGGCACGGTGGCAGGGGCGGCTACCAGCCTCGGGCGGGCTGGTTCGGGCCCCGGACCGATGCGGCGCCGAACGGCTCGTCCGTGGGGACGATGTCGCGGCCGAGCGGCATCAGTGAGATCGGGATCATCTTGAAGTTGGCGAGGCCTAGGGGGATGCCGATGATCGTGACGCAGAGGAGTACGCCCGTGACGATGTGGCCCAGGGTGAGCCACCAGCCCGCGAGGAGCAGCCAGATCACGTTGCCGATGAGGGACGGCGCGCCCGCGTCCGGGCGTTCCACCGCCTTGCGGCCGAAGGGCCACAGGGCGAAGAGGCCGATTCTGAACGCCGCGAGGCCGAGCGGGATGCCGATGATGGTGACGCACAGGAGCACGCCGGCGAACAGGTAGGCGACGCACATCCACAGGCCGCACAGGACGAGCCAGATGATGTTCAGGACGACTTTCATCGCGGGCTACCTGCCATCTTTTCGAGCCGGGCGATGCGCTCCGCCATCGGCGGGTGGGTGGAGAACATCTTCGACATACCCTGCCCGGGCCGGAAGGGATTCGCGATCATCATGTGGCTCGCCGTTTCCAGCCGGGGCTCGGGAGGGAGCGGCAACTGCTTCGTACCGGCGTCGAGTTTGCGCAGGGCGCTGGCCAGGGCTAGGGGGTCGCCGGTGAGTTGCGCGCCGGAGGCGTCGGCCTCGTACTCCCTGGAGCGGCTGATGGCGAGTTGGATGATGGACGCGGCGAGCGGGCCGAGCAGCATGATCAGGAGCATGCCGAAGATGCCGGGGCCTTCGTTGTCGTTCGAGCGGCCGATCGGAATCAGCCAGGCGAAGTTGACCAGAAACATGATGACGGAGGCGAGCGCTCCGGCGACCGACGAGATCAGGATGTCGCGGTTGTAGACGTGGCTGAGCTCGTGGCCGATGACTCCGCGCAGCTCACGCTGGTCGAGGAGGCGCAGGATGCCCTCGGTGCAGCAGACGGCGGCGTTGCGCGGGTTGCGGCCCGTCGCGAACGCGTTCGGTGCCTCCGTGGGTGAGATGTACAGCCGGGGCATGGGCTGGCGGGCCTGGGTGGAGAGCTCGCGGACCATGCGGTACAGCTCGGGGGCCTCGAACTCGCTCACGGGGCGGGCGCGCATGGCGCGCAGGGCCAGCTTGTCGCTGTTCCAGTACGCGTACGCGTTCGTCCCGATCGCTACGAACAGCGCGATGATCAGGCCCGTACGCCCGAAGAAACTGCCGATGACGAGGATGAGTGCCGACAGTCCCCCGAGGAGCACGGCGGTTTTCAGCCCGTTGGTTCGGCGGTGCACGGTACGCCCTCCTGGTGGTGCGCGGGGGAACCCTCTGTTTGCTGGTGCTTCCACTGTTCAGTGGACCCTCCCTTACTGGTCAACGCCAGGCGGGAGGAGCTAGTTCCCTTGTGCGCGCCGGAGCCGCTGTGGGCCGCCCGGGTGACGCGATCGTGACGTGGTCAGAACAGGCCGGACTCCGTGAACCGGAGGACGAGCTGGGGCGCTCCGGAGAGGGCGACGCCGAGGACCGCCGTGACGGCGATGGCGGCGGTGAGGGGGGCGGGGACGTGGCGCCGCTCGGGCTCGCCCTCGGGGGCGCGGAACAACAGGGCGGTCCACTGGAGGTAGTAGTACAGGGCGACGACCACGTTGACCGCCATGACGACGGCCAGCCAGCCCAGGCCCGCGTCGACGGCCGCCGAGAAGACGGTGACCTTGGCGAAGAGGCCGATGATGCCGGGCGGCAGGCCCGCGAGGCAGAGCAGGAAGAACGCCAGCGTCAGCGCCGACAGGGGGCTCCGCGCGTACAGGCCGCGGTAGTCGCTGACGCGGTTGAGCGCCGTCGCGCGCCCCACCAGCGCGGCCACGGCGAACGCCCCGAGGTTCACGGCCGCGTACATCAGGGCGTACGCCACCGTGGAGCCGACGGCCTTCTCGGCCTCGGCGGGACCGTCGGCGTACCCGGCCGCGGCGATCGGCACCAGGAGGTAGCCCGCCTGCCCGACCGAGGACCAGGCGAGCAGCCGTACCGCGCTGTACGCGCGCGTGGGCAGCTGGCGCAGGGCGGCGACGTTGCCCGCCGTCATGGTGAGCGCGGCCAGGACGGCGAGGGCCGGGCCCCAGACGTCGTCGTACTCCTGGAAGGCGACGACCAGAACCAGGATGAGGCCGGTGAAGCCGACGGCCTTGCCGACCACTGACAAGTAGGCGGCGACGGGCAAGGGCGCCCCTACGTAGGTGTCGGGTACCCAGAAGTGGAAGGGGACGGCCGCGACCTTGAAGGCGAAGCCCACGAGGGTGAGGACGACGCCGGTCTGCGCGAGGGTGCGCAGGTCGCCGTCGACCTCGGCGAGCTTCACGCCGATCTCGGTGAGGTGCAGGGTGCCGGTCGCGGCGTAGACGAAGCTGACGCCCAGGAGGGTGACGGCGGTCGCGGTGACCGAGGAGAGGAAGAACTTCAGGGCGCCTTCGGAGGAGCGCTTGTCGCCGCGCTTGAGGCCCACCAGGGCGAAGGCGGGCAGCGAGGCCACTTCCAGGGCGACGACGAGCGTGGCGAGGTCGCGCGACGCGGGCAGCAGGGCGGCGCCCGCCGCCGAGGACAGCAGCAGGAACCAGAACTCCCCTTCGGGGATCTCCTTGCCCGCGGCCCGCGCGTCCTTCAGGGTGCTCAGCGAGAGCAGCGCCGTCAGGAGGGCGCCGCCGAGGACTAGCAGCTGGATGACGAGGGTGAACTCGTCGGCGGTGTAGCTGCACAGCGTGTCACCGCGGCCGACGACGCAGAACGTGGAGCGTTCGTCGTCCAGGATCGGCAGCAAGGAGAGGGCCGCCGCGGCCAGGCCCGCCACGGAGATCCAGCCGAGCAGCGCCTTGTGACGCGCGTCCACGAAGAGGTCGGTCACGAGCACGGCGAGGCCGACGACGGCCGCGATGGTGGGCGGCGCGATCGCGAGCCAGTCGACGGACTGGACGAGGCTGGCCGCGCTCTCGGTGGTGGCCACGGTCACGACTTTCCTCCCGCGAGGAGCTGCTGCACGGCCGGGTCGGTGAGGCCGAGGAGGGCCGCGGGCCAGAGTCCGGCGAGGACGGTGAGGGCGACGAGCGGGGTCCAGGCGGCGAACTCGTAGCCGTGGACGTCGGCGAGGCGGGGCGCGCCCGGTTCGGCGGCCGGGCCCATGCAGACGCGGCGGACGACGATGAGCATGTACGCGGCCGTGAGCAGGGTGCCGAAGGCGGCGATCGCCATGAACGTGAGGAACGCGGGGCGGCTGAGCTCGTCCGCGGGGTCGAACGCGCCGAACAGCGCGAGCATCTCGCCCCAGAACCCGGCGAGTCCGGGCAGGCCGAGCGAGGCGACGGCGGCGAAGGCGAGCAGGCCGCCGAGGCGCGGTGCCTTGCCGTAGAGGGCGGCGCCGGACTCCTGCGCGAGGGCGTCGAGGTCGGTGCTGCCCGTGCGGTCCTTGAGCGCGCCGACGAGGAAGAACAGCAGGCCGGTGATGAGGCCGTGGGCGATGTTCGCGAAGAGCGCGCCGTTCACGCCGGTCGGGGTCATCGTGGCGATACCGAGCAGGACGAAGCCCATGTGGCCGACGGACGAGTACGCGATGAGGCGCTTGAGGTCGCCCTTCGCGCCGGTCCTGGCGAGGGCGAGGCAGGCGAGGGATCCGTAGATGATCCCGACGACGGCGAACGCGGCGAGGTAGGGCGCGAAGGTCTCCATGCCGTCGGGCGCGATCGGCAGCAGGATCCGGACGAACCCGTACGTACCCATCTTCAGCAGGACACCCGCGAGGAGCACCGAGCCGACGGTCGGCGCGGCGGTGTGGGCGTCCGGCAGCCAGCTGTGCAGCGGCCACATCGGCGTCTTCACCGCGAGCCCGATCCCGATCGCCAGAACGGCCATGACCTGCACGGACGTGGTGAGTTCGGAGCCGTTGTCAGTGGCGAGTGCCACCATGTCGAAAGTGCCGGACTTGAGCCCGATCAGCAGGAGGCCGAGCAGCATCACGACGGAGCCGAGCAGCGTGTAGAGGATGAACTTCCAGGCGGCCTGAGTGCGTTGGGCTCCGCCCCAGCGCGCGATGAGGAAGTACATCGGGATGAGGACCATCTCGAACGCGAGGAAGAACAGCAGCAGGTCGAGGACGGCGAAGGTGGCGAGGGTGCCGGACTCGAGCACGAGGATCAGAGCGACGAACGCCTTGGGTGACGGGCCCTCAGGCATCTTGAAGTACGAGTACAGCGCGCAGAGGAAGGTCAGCAGCGCGGTCAGGACGAGGAGGGGGAGGGAAATGCCGTCGACGCCGAGGTGGATGCGCACGTCGAGCGCGGGGATCCAGCTGATGTCGGTCGTGGCCTGCATCTTCGACGGGTGGTCGTGGTCGAAGCCGAGCGCGAGGACGATCGCGGCGATGAGGATCGCGCCGGTCACGGTCACGCCGTGGCGCAGCACGGCCTGGTCCGGGGACTTCCCCTTCAGCCCGGGCGGCGCCGGCAGGAGAGCGGCCACGGCGCCGACGAGCGGGCCGACGACGATCAACGCGAGAAGGAACTGCATCACTGACTCACTGATACCGATCACGGCTGCTCACGCTCCGGCGGTGGCGACGAGGACGGCGGCGACCGCCAGGACGACGGTGCCCGCGAGCAGCGCGCTCAGATAGGTCTGCACGTTGCCCGTCTGCGCGCGCCGGACGGCCGCGCCGAGCAGGCGGGGTGCGGTGCCCGCGCCGCGCACGTACGTGTCGACGACCTCGCGGTCGAGGAAGCGGACGAGGCGGGCGGCGGCCTGGACGGGGCGGACGAACAGGGCCGCGTAGACGGCGTCGAGGTGAAAGCCGACGGCGGCGTGGCGGTGCAGCGGGCCGAGCAGGAGGCGGCCAGGGTCCGCCGGGTCGGGGGCGCTCGCGACGTTCCCGTACGCCGGGGCGTGGGTGGCGATGGCTTCCGCCTCGACCCGGCCCGCGTCGGCGTCGCGGTGCGCGGCGACCGCCCCGGTCGGAACGCGGGCGGCGAGCGCGGTGGTGTGCCGCCACGCGCCGTACGTGACCAGGGCGCCGACGAGGGCGACGCCCGTGCCGAGGACGGAGGTGGTGAGCGTCGGGGCGAGCTTGTGGCCGTCGAACCAGTCCGGGAGGACGCCGACGGTCACGCCGAAAGCGAGCGAAGGGACGGCGAGGACCCACAGGACGGCGGTCATGGCGACCGGCTGCCTGCCATGGTCGGGGGCCTCGGCTCCCCGGCCGTGGAAGGCGAGCAGCCACAGGCGGGTCGCGTACGCGGCGGTGAGGAGGGCCGCGGCCAGGCCCGCGACGAGGACGATCCAGCCCGCCGCCGCGGGGGCGGACGCGGCGTGGCCGGTGGCCGCGTGCTCGGCGGCGCCGAGGACGGCCTCCTTGGAGAAGAAGCCGGCGAACGGCGGGACCGCGGCGAGCGCGAGGAGCGCCACGGTCATCGTCCAGTAGGCGTCCGGGACGCGGTCGCGCAGGTTCCCCATGCGGGACATCGCGGCCAGCGAGTTGGTGCCCGCGGCGTGGATGATCACGCCTGCGGCGAGGAACAGGAGCGCCTTGAAGGCACCGTGGGACAGGAGGTGGAAGACGGCGGCACCGCGGTCGCCGACGGCGAGCGCGCCGGTCATGTAGCCGAGCTGGCCGATCGTCGAGTACGCGAGGACGCGCTTGATGTCGTCCTGGGCGAGCGCGGCGAGCGCCGAACCGGCCATCGTGACGGCGGCCATGACGGCGAGGACGACCAGCGCGGCCTGGGAGGCGGCGAAGACCGGGAGGAGCCGGGCGACGAAGTAGACACCGGCGGCGACCATCGTCGCGGCGTGGATCAGCGCGGAGACGGGCGTCGGGCCCGCCATCGCGTCGGGCAGCCAGGTGTGCAGCGGGAACTGCGCGGACTTGCCCGCCACGCCCGCGAGGAGCAGGAGGGCGATGAGGGTGGGGTGGTCCAGGCCGCCCCGCGCGACGGTGGCCAGGATCTCCGTGATCCGGAACGAGTCCGCGTCCACGGCGAGGGCGAACAGGCCGATGAGGAAGGGGACGTCGCCGAGCTTGGTGACCAGGAAGGCCTTCAGCGAGGCGGCGCGGGCCTCGGGGGTCTCCCAGTAGTGGCCGACGAGGAAGTACGAGCAGATGCCCATGATCTCCCAGCCGACCAGGAGCACCATCAGGTCGCCGGAGTAGACGACGAGCAGCATCGCGGAGGTGAAGAGGGAGACGAGGGCGGCGTAGGAGGGGTAGCGGCGGTCGTCCCGCAGATAGCCCGTCGAGTAGATCTGCACGCAGGACGCGACGACGCCGACGAGGACGGCCACCAGCGCGGCGAAGCCGTCGATGTGCAGGGCGAGGTCGATGGGCACCGAGCCGGTGGGCGTGAGCTGGGTCGCCGCGTCGACGGCGGAGTCACCGCCCTGGCGGGCCGCGACGACGGCGGCGAGGGCGAGCGACGTCAGCGTGGGAAGGACCGCGAGGGGCCGCACAAGGCCGGGGACGGTGCGGCCGAGGAGCAGGCCCGCGACGGCGCCGAGGAACGGCAGGAGGGGGACGAGAACAGCGAGGGTGGTCGTGGTCACGCGGTGGCCTCAGCCTTCTGCGACGCCCCGGGGGCGGGCTCGTCGGGGTCCTCGGCGGCGGCGCCCGCCGGGTGGTCGCCGCCGTCACCGTCGTCGCCGTCGTCGCCGTCGTCGCCGTCGTCGCCGGGAAGTTCGGCGGTGTCGCGGAGGTCGTCGACGGCGGACGTGCCGCGGTTGCGGTAGACGGCCAGGACGATCGCGAGGCCGATGCCGATCTCGGCGGCGGCGATGGCGATGGTGAACAGGGTCAGGGCCTGGCCGGAGTGCAGCCGGTCGCGCAGCCAGACGTCGAAGGCGACGAGGTTGAGGTTGACGGCGTTGAGCATGAGCTCGACGGACATCAGGACGAGGATCGCGTTGCGGCGGGCGAGGACGCCGTAGAGGCCGACGCAGAAGAGGAGGACGGCGAGGACGGCGGGATAGGCGAGGTGCATCAGCGGGTCCCCTCCTTCTGGTCCTTCTGGTCCTTCTGGTCCTTCTGGCCCGGGCGGCCGTTCCGGTCCCGGTGGCCGTTCCGGTCCGGGCGGGCGGCCGCGCCGGGGTCGTCCTTGGACTTGCGGGAGAGCACGATCGCGCCGACCAGCGCGGCGAGCAGCAGGACGGACAGGGCCTCGAAGGGCAGGACCCAGTGCCGGAAGAGGAAGGAGCCGGTGACGTCGGTGGAGCCCTGGGCGGCGCCGTCCAGGTCGATCCACTGGGTGCGGAACGCGTCCACGACGACCCACACCAGCGCGGCCGCGGCGACGAGTGCCACGCCGAGCGCGACCGGCCGGTTGCCCGAGTCGGCGTCCGGAGAGCGGCCGATGGGCGCCCGCGTGAGCATCAGGCCGAAGAGGAGGAGGACGACGACGGAGCCGACGTAGATCAGGACCTGCACCCAGGCGATGAACTCGGCGGTCAGGAGCAGGTACTCGACGGCGAGGCCGCCGAGCGCGACGACGAGCCAGAGCGCGGCGTGCACGAGCTGGCGCGTGGTGACGGTGATGACCGCGGCGCCCAGGGTCACGAGACCGACGAGCACGAAGGCGATCTCGACACCGGTCGGGGAGAGGAAGCCCTGGGGGGCCGCGGCGGCGACGGGGAAGTTCACGCGTCCCCCTCGGCGGCGGCCGCCTGCCCGGGCTGCCCAGCCTGCTCGGCCTGCTCGGCCTGCTCGGCCTGCTCGGCGGCGAGCTTGTCGGCGGTCTTGCGGGCGGCGGCGAGTTCCTTGGGCTCCTCGGCGGCGGGGTCGAGGGCGGGCGGCGCCGGGACGGTCCACATCCACTCGCGGAGCTTGTCGCGCTCGTGGGTGAGTTCGTGGATGTCGGTCTCGGCGTACTCGAACTCCGGGGACCAGAACAACGCGTCGAAGGGGCAGACCTCGATGCAGATGCCGCAGTACATGCAGAGGGAGAAGTCGATGGCGAAGCGGTCGAGGACGTTGCGGCTGCGCTCACGGCCGCCGGGGGCGGCGGCGGGGACCGTCTCCTTGTGGGAGTCGATGTAGATGCACCAGTCCGGGCACTCGCGGGCGCACAGCATGCAGACCGTGCAGTTCTCCTCGAACAGGCCGATGACACCGCGGGTGCGGGGCGGCAGTTCGGGCTGGACGTCGGGGTACTGCTCGGTGACGGACTTCCGCGTCATCGTGCGGAGGGTGACGGCGAGGCCCTTGGCGAGGCCTGAACCAGGGACCGGGGGCATCAGTTGATCGCCACCTTCACGATTCCGGTGAGCGCGATCTGCGCGAGGGCGAGCGGGACGAGGAGGGTCCAGGCGAGCTTCTGGAGCTGGTCCTCGCGGAGGCGGGGGTAGCTGACGCGCAGCCAGATGACGACGAAGGCGAGGACGGCGGTCTTCAGGAGGGTCCACACCCAGCCGAGGCCGTCGGCGCCCCAGGGGCCGTGCCAGCCGCCGAGGAAGAGGACGGTGGTCAGGCCGCAGAGGACGACGATGCCCGCGTACTCGGCGAGCAGGAAGAGCGCGAAGCGCAGGCCCGTGTACTCGGTGTACGCGCCGAAGATAATTTCGGAGTCGGCGACCGGCATGTCGAAGGGCGGGCGCTGGAGCTCGGCGAGCCCGGCGACGAAGAAGACGAGCGCCCCGACGATCTGCCAGGGCAGCCACCACCACTCGAAGGCGTCGACGATGCCGGGCAGCGAGACCGTGCCCGCCGCCATCGCCACGGAGGCGGCGGCGAGCAGCATCGGGAGCTCGTACGCGAGGAGCTGCGCGGCGGTGCGCAGGCCGCCGAGGAGGGAGAACTTGTTGGCCGACGCCCAGCCCGCCATCAGGGAGCCGAGGACGCCGATGCCCATCACGGCGAGCGCGAAGAAGACGCCCGCGTCGACGACCTGGCCGACGGCGCCCTCGCCGGGGCCGATGGGGATGGCGATGAGGACCAGGAGGTAGGGCAGCAGGGCGACGGCCGGGGCGAGCTGGAAGACGCGGCGGTCCGCGGCGGTGGGGACCACGTCCTCCTTCTGCGCGAACTTCACGCCGTCGGCGACGAGCTGGGCCCAGCCGTGGAAGCCGCCCGCGTACATCGGGCCGAGGCGGCCCTGCATGTGGGCCATCACCTTGTGCTCGGTCTGGCCGATGACCAGGGGCAGGGTGAGGAACACGACGAAGACGACGAGGAGTCGCAGGGCGACGTCGAGGGCGTCGTTCACTGCGTGCCTCCTGGGGTTTCGGTGTCCTGGGTGTCCTGGGTGTCCTGGCTGGCCTCCGGGGCCTGTTCGTTGGCCGCTGGTTCAGCCGCTGCCGGTTCCGTCGCTTCCGGTTGTGGCGCCTCCGGTTCAGCGGTCGGCTCCGACCCCTGCGCGTCGAACGCCGGGCGGGCGTGGTGCCAAGGGGCGTCGGAACTGCGCGGGGCGGGCCGGGACTTCTCCGGCACCGGCGCGCCAGCGGCCGGAGCCTCCGGAGCCGCAGCCCCCGCAGCCTTCTCAGTCGAACCCGAAGCCTCCGGAGCCGCGGCCGTCGGAGGCTGCGCCTCCGTACGCTGGGACGCCGACCCCTGGCTGACGCTGCGCGTCCGGCGCGGTGCCGGGGCCGCCGACTCCGCCGACGCCTCAGCGGGCGCCTGGCTGGTGGCCTGGCTCGCCGACCCCTCGCTCGCCGTGCGCGTACGCCGCGCGGGCCGCTCCCCCGCGCCCGCGGCACGCCCGGCGGCGCCCGCGGCGCCCGCCGCGCGCCCCGCGCCCCGCGCGGGTCGTGCCGGTGCGGCCGGGAGCTGGCCCTTCAGCGGGCCCCACTCGTTCGGGTCCGGTACGCCGGGCGGCAGCATCTGGCGGCGCTTGGGGCCGCCGTGGGCGCCCGCCGCGGACTCCCCCGGCTCCTTGGCGCCGGGCCAGGCCTTGGCGACCCGGGCGGCCAGGACGAAGTCCTTGCGTAGAGGGTGGCCCTCAAAGCCGTCCGGCAGGAGCAGCGGCGTGAGCCCCGGATGTCCCTCGAAGCGCACGCCGAACATTTCGTGGGTCTCGCGCTCGTGCCAGGCCGCGCCCGCGAAGACGTCGACGGCGGACGGCAGGGCGGGGGCCTCGTGCGGGACGGTCGTGCGGACGAGCAGGCGCCGCACCGGCGCGAGCGCCACCACGTGGGCGTTCACGCGAAAGCCGGTGCCGGGCTCGTCGACGGCGCTGAGCCAGTCGAAGTAGGTGCAGCCGAGGCGGTCGCGGGCGGTGAGCAGGGCCGGGATCCAGGAGGCGGCGGGGACGTCGACGGTGAGGACCTCGTACGCCTCCTCGGCCGTCGCCTCCGCGCCGAAGAGTTCCTCGACGGGAGCGGGCAGCCAGCCGGTCATCTCGCACCCTCCGCGGAACCGGAACCGGAACCGGAGGCAGAACCGGAAGCAGAACCGGAGCCAGAACCGGAATCGGAGCCGGACGTGGGCGCGGACACCGACGCTGACGTGGACACCGACGCCGACGCGGACGCCGGCTCCGGCGGTGCCACCAACCCGCTGCGCAGCGCCGCCGTCGACGGCCCCGCGCCATTGGCCCCGTACCGCTCGCCGAGCGACTCGCGTGCGATCTTCTCCTGGAGTTTGAGGATGCCCTGGAGGAGCGCCTCGGGCCGCGGCGGGCAGCCGGGGACGTAGACGTCGACGGGGATGATCTGGTCGACGCCCTTGGTGACGGAGTACGAGTCCCAGTACGGGCCGCCGCAGTTGGAGCAGGCGCCGAAGGAGATGACGTACTTCGGCTCGGGCATCTGCTCGTACAGGCGCTTCACGGCGGGCGCCATCTTGTCGGTGACCGTGCCGGAGACGACCATCAGGTCGGCCTGGCGCGGGCCCGGTGCGAACGGGATCACGCCGAGGCGGATGAAGTCGTGCCGGGCCATGGAGGCCGCGATGAACTCGATGGCGCAGCAGGCGAGCCCGAAGTTGAAGACCCACAGGCTGTAGCGGCGGCCCCAGTTGAGGACCACCTTCATCGGCTCGGGGGCGAGCCGGGACAGGACGCCCAGCTTCTTCGGCTCCGGGAGGAGCACGGGCTCGGTGGGCCGTGCCCGCTCCTGGTTCACGTCCATGTGAGGACGCCCTTCTTGTAGGCGTACAGCAGTCCCACGGCGAGGAAGCCGAGGAAGATGAACATCTCGACCAGGGTCGTGGCGCCGTACCCGGCCTCGGCGAAGACCGTCGCCCACGGGAAGAGGAAGATGGAGTCGACGGCGAAGATGACGTAGAGGAACGCGTACACGTAGTAGCGGACCTGGGTGTGGGCCCAGCCCTCGCCGACCGGATCGACGCCGCACTCGTACGTCAGGAGTTTCTCCGGTGTCGGCACGACGGGCCGGAGCAGGCGCCCGGCTCCGAAGGCCACGGCGACGAACAGCACGCCGACCACGGCGAGCAGTCCGACGACCGAGTACGACTCGTAGTAACTCGCCGCGACGTACGTCGTCCCTGGCACGTCAGCCCCTCGCTCCCTGCACTCCTGGCTCGCCTCGTTCGACGATCTGTACGCACGGGAGTCTAGGGCCTGCTAAAGGCGAGGTAAGCAGACCGTCAGGGACCGGTTCGGCGCGGGCGAGTCATCGACCGGATCCGTTCCGTGGGGCAGGTGGGGTTACAGGTGGGGTTATCCCCCGTGCGATTGCGGAGGTCGTCCTCATGGCGCTCAAGGCCGTGGGCCAGGCACCCTTACCGGTATGACCGCCCGATCCACGTCTTCGCAGGCCGCGTCGGATCCACCGCCGCCTGCCCGTTTCGCCTACGGCGCACACACCTGGAAGGAGATCTTCTACCTCCTGGGGAACCTGCCGGCGGGCATCGTCGGATTCGTGTACGTGGTGATGGCGCTGAGCTTCGGCGTGGCCCTGTCGTTCACGGTCGTCGGTCTGCCGCTGCTCGCGCTCGCGCTGTTCGGGGCGCGCCTGTTCGGCAAGTTCGAGCGGGGCCGGGCGCGTCTGCTGCTCGGGGTGCGCATCGACGAGCCGAGCCCGATGCCGCTGCGCTCCCAGCGCGGCGGCGGCGTGCTCACCTGGCTCTGGTCGACCCTGAAGGACCCGGTGGGCTGGCGGGCGATGCTCTATGGGTTCATGCGCCTGCCCTGGGGCATCGCGACGTTCACCGTCACCCTGATAGGCCTGTTCCTGCTGTGGCCGGTGCTGCCGTTCGTCGTACGGGGGCTCGCGAACGCCGACCGGGCGATGGCCCGCGGCCTGCTCTCGCCGTCGGACGAGCTGGAACGGCGCATCGCGGAGCTGGAGTCGGACCGCGGGGTCGTCGTCGACACCGCCGCGGCGGACCTGCGGCGCATCGAGCGGGACCTGCACGACGGCGCCCAGGCCCGGCTCGTCGCCCTGGCCATGGGGCTCGGACTCGCCAAGGAGAAGCTCCTCGAAGACCCGGACGCGGCCGCGGCGATGGTCGACGAGGCGCACGGCGAGGTGAAGCTCGCCCTCCAGGAGCTGCGGGACCTCGCCCGGGGCATCCACCCCGCCGTCCTCACCGACCGCGGCCTCGGCGCGGCGCTC
Source organism: Streptomyces sp. NPDC043996 (assembly GCF_056435225.1). Taxonomy (NCBI): domain Bacteria; kingdom Bacillati; phylum Actinomycetota; class Actinomycetes; order Kitasatosporales; family Streptomycetaceae; genus Streptomyces; species Streptomyces sp. NPDC043996. The sequence goes on from NZ_JBWKEY010000001.1 coordinate 866,673, forward strand.
TCCTCGGTCTCCGCGCGCTGCACGGTGCCGGTGAAGGTGACCGCTGACCTGACCGAGCGCCCGGCAGCGGCCATCGAGGGCATCGCCTACTTCACGGTGTCCGAGCTGCTGCAGAACGTCAGCAAGCACAGCGCCGCGCGCTCGGCGAGCGTCGAGGTGTGGCGGTCCGACCAGCGGCTGCTCATCCAGGTGTGGGACGACGGCAAGGGCGGCGCGAGCCTGGACGGCGGCACGGGCATGGCGGGGCTCTCGGAGCGGCTCGGCGCGGTCGACGGCCTGTTCGTCGTCGACTCCCCGCCGGGCGGGCCGACGACGGTCACGGCGGAGCTGCCGTGGCGGGACCGCACGGGCTGAGCCATGGCCCCCGCGCGCGTGGCACCCCCGGGCGGCGGCCGTCCCGGCCTGCCCGGAGCGCGGGCGCGGCGGTCCGCCCCAGCACCCCTGAGCAGCGGCCCCGGGCACCATCCGGGGCCGCTGCCTCGTGCGGGGCGCGGGACACCGCCCAGGACACCCCCCAGAGGTAGGGAAAACCCCCGCTCCAAGACGCCGACGCGCTCCATGGCCCGGCACACGCTCCGGCGCGCACCCTGGTTGTACGACAAGGGACGACCCGCGCCGGTCGCGGAGGCCGGAACCCGAGCGGGACGAGCAGAACGGACGGCAGCGATGGCCACGGACTACGGACAGGAGTACGGACGCGTCATGAGGAGCGACCTCGACGACCGCTGGGCCGAGAGCCACGGCGACGGCGCGGCGGCCCGCCGCCACCGGCTCCCGGCCGTGCTGCGCGCGCCCTTCGAGGGGCGCGCGCTGCGGGAGCTGGTGTACGTGCTCCTGTCCCTGCCGATCAGCATCGTGGGGTTCACCTTCGCGGTGACGATGCTCGCCCTCGGCACGGGCCTGCTGATCACGTTCGTCGGCGTCCCCATCCTGGCCCTCGGCCTCATGGCCTGCCGCGGCTTCGGCTCGCTCGAGCGGGCGCGGGCGCGGGGCCTGCTCGACCTCGAGGTGGCCGCGCCGCACCCGGTGCGGCCGCGCGACTCCGGCGCCCTCGCCTGGATGGGCGCCGTCCTCAAGAGCGGCGTCTCCTGGCGGCACGTGGTGTTCGCCGTGCTGCACATGCCGTGGGCGTTCTTCTCGTTCACGGTGTCGCTGGCCTTCTGGGCGTACGGCCTGGCGATGCTCACGTACCCGCTGTGGTTCTGGGTCTTCCCGGTCTACGGCGGACAGGGCGGCATCCAGCTCTACGGCGACGGCGGGCACCGCTTCTACCTGGACAATCCCTTTGAAATCGGCCTCGCCGCGCTGACCGGTCTGCTGTTCACGCTGGCCGCGCCCTGGGTCGTCCGCGCCCTGACGATGGTCGACCGCGTCCTGGTCGTCGGGCTGCTCGGCCCGTCCCGCCTGGTCAGCCGGGTCGAGGAGCTGGAGTCGGACCGCGGGGTCGTCGTCGACACCGCCGCGGCGGACCTGCGGCGCATCGAGCGGGACCTGCACGACGGCGCCCAGGCCCGGCTCGTCGCCCTCGCCATGGACCTCGGGCTCGCCAAGGAGAAGCTCGCGGAGGACCCGGACGCGGCGGCGCGGATGGTGGACGAGGCGCACGGCGAGGTGAAGATCGCCCTCCAGGAGCTGCGGGACCTCGCCCGGGGCATCCACCCCGCCGTCCTCACCGACCGCGGCCTGGACGCGGCCCTTTCCGCGCTCGCCGCGCGCTGCACCGTGCCGGTGGAGGTCGAGGTGGACCTGCCGTCGCGGCCCGCGGCCGCGATCGAGGGCATCGCCTACTTCACGGTGTCCGAGCTGCTGCAGAACATCAGCAAGCACAGCGGGGCCGCGCGGGCGGCCGTGGACGTGTGGCGGGTCGAGGGGCGGCTGATGCTGCAGGTCGTCGACGACGGGCGGGGCGGCGCCGGGGTGGGGGGCGGTGGGTCGGGGCTCGCGGGGCTCGCCGAGCGGTTGGACGCGGTGGACGGGATTCTGGTGGTCGACTCGCCCGTCGGGGGGCCGACCGTGGTGACGGCGGAGCTGCCCTGGCGGGGCTAGGCCCTCGCGGTGCGCCCCGCTGTGTCCATCAGCGCGCTCCGCGCGCGGGCGCCCCTTCCCGAACCGGGGGCGGGCTGCCCCCCGTGCCCCCGCTCAACCGCAATTGGCGCTTCGCGCCTCGTCCTCAAACGCCGGACGGGCTGAATCCGCTGGCCGGTGACGTACCCACCGTCATCCCGATGCTGGGATGCTGGACCTGTCAATGGGGTGGGGACGGGCTCTGGGGGGCCGGAACATCGTGGAGGACAAGGTGCGGGTGGTCATCGCCGAGGATTCAGTGCTGCTCAGGGAGGGGCTGACCCGGCTGCTGACCGACCGCGGGCACGACGTCGTGGCCGGGGTCGGGGACGCGGAGGCGCTGATCAAGACGATCACCGAGCTCGCGGCCCAGGACGCGCTGCCGGACGTCGTGGTCGCGGACGTGCGGATGCCGCCGACGCACACGGACGAAGGGGTGCGCGCGGCCGTGAAACTGCGGCAGCGGCACCCGGGGCTCGGCGTGCTGGTCCTTTCGCAGTACGTGGAGGAGCAGTACGCCACGGAGCTGCTCGCCGGGTCCAGCCGGGGCGTGGGCTATCTGCTCAAGGACCGGGTCGCGGAGGTCCGGGAGTTCGTGGACGCCGTGGTCCGGGTGGCGCAGGGCGGGACCGCGCTCGACCCGGAGGTCGTGGCGCAGCTGCTCGGGCGCAGCCGCAAGCAGGACGTGCTCGCGGGGCTCACCCCGAGGGAGCGGGAGGTCCTCGGGCTGATGGCCGAAGGGCGCACGAACTCGGCGGTCGCGCGGCAGCTGGTCGTCAGCGACGGCGCCGTGGAGAAGCACGTGAGCAACATCTTCCTGAAGCTCGGTCTTTCGCAGAGCGACGGGGACCACCGCAGGGTGCTCGCCGTGCTCACGTATCTCAACTCCTGACCTCCACCACTCCACCCCATGGACGTGGGTCCTGGCCCTGGCCCCGCTCTGCTGACACCGTGTCGGCAGCGCGGGGTGAGGTACTCCGACCGGCGCGGAACGTCCCGGCAGCGGGACAACCGCCGACGACGGGGGACACGGGTCCTAGGGCCCGTGTCCTAGAACCATTGGATGAGTGGAGAGCGTCTTCATGAAAGGCCGGGGGGCAAGGCAGAGCATGACAAATCAGGGCATTCAGCTGTCTCAAAAGGGCGTCCATCATGCGAGCGCCCCGAAGAAGGTGACCCTTACGGACGTAGGGTGGGCCGTGGGAGGGCAGGTCCGCCTGCCGGTCCCGCAGAGCCGCCTCGAGGGAGGTCCAGTTCAGTGACCAGCCAGGTCAGTAGCCCGGCCGAGCAGGCCGACGAAGCCGTCGTCGGGGAACAGCGCAAACCTGCGGGCGAGAAAGACGTACGCCGTCTCGACCGGGTGATCATTCGTTTCGCGGGTGACTCCGGTGACGGCATGCAGCTCACCGGTGACCGGTTCACCTCCGAGACGGCGTCCTTCGGCAACGACCTGTCGACGCTGCCGAACTTCCCCGCCGAGATCCGCGCCCCCGCCGGGACGCTGCCCGGCGTGTCGTCGTTCCAGCTGCACTTCGCCGACCACGACATCCTCACCCCGGGCGACGCGCCGAACGTCCTTGTCGCGATGAACCCGGCGGCGCTGAAGGCCAACATCGGCGACGTGCCGCGCGGCGCCGAGGTGATCGTGAACACCGATGAATTCACCAAGCGCGCCATGCAGAAGGTGGGGTACGAGACCTCCCCCCTCGAGGACGGCTCCCTGGACGGCTTCCAGGTGCACCCCGTACCGCTGACGTCGCTGACGGTCGAGGCCCTGAAGGACTTCGACCTGTCCCGCAAGGACGCGGGCCGCAGCAAGAACATGTTCGCCCTCGGCCTGCTGTCGTGGATGTACCACCGGCCCACCGAGGGCACCGAGCGGTTCCTGCGCCAGAAGTTCGCCAAGAAGCCGGACATCGCGGAGGCGAACATCGCCGCGTTCCGCGCGGGCTGGAACTTCGGCGAGACCACCGAGGACTTCGCCGTCTCGTACGAGGTGGCGCCCGCCGTCACGGCGTTCCCGCCGGGCACCTACCGGAACATCTCCGGCAACCTGGCCCTCGCCTACGGCCTGATCGCCGCGTCCCGCCAGGCCGACCTGCCGCTCTACCTCGGCTCGTACCCGATCACCCCGGCCTCGGACATCCTGCACGAGCTGAGCAGGCACAAGAACTTCGGCGTGCGCACCTTCCAGGCCGAGGACGAGATCGCGGGCATCGGCGCCGCGCTCGGCGCGGCCTTCGGCGGCTCGCTCGCGGTGACCACGACCTCCGGTCCCGGCGTGGCCCTGAAGTCGGAGACCATCGGCCTCGCGGTGAGCCTCGAACTGCCGCTGCTGATCGTCGACATCCAGCGCGGCGGCCCGTCCACCGGGCTGCCGACCAAGACCGAGCAGGCCGACCTGCTGCAGGCGATGTACGGCCGCAACGGCGAGGCGCCGGTGCCCGTGGTCGCCCCGCGCACCCCGGCGGACTGCTTCGAGGCCGCCCTGGAGGCCGCCCGGATCGCGCTGACGTACCGCACGCCCGTCTTCCTGCTGAGCGACGGCTACCTGGCCAACGGCTCCGAGCCGTGGCGCGTCCCGGAGCCGGACGAACTGCCGGACCTGCGGGTGCAGTTCGCCTCCGGGCCCAACCACACGCTGGCGGACGGCACCGACGTCTTCTGGCCATTCAAGCGCGACCCGCAGACCCTCGCCCGGCCGTGGGCGATCCCGGGTACGCCGGGCCTCGAGCACCGCGTCGGCGGCATCGAGAAGCAGGACGGCACGGGCAACATCTCGTACGACCCGGCCAACCACGACTTCATGGTCCGCACCCGTCAGGCCAAGGTCGACGGCATCGAGGTGCCCGACCTTGAGGTCGACGACGCGGGCGAGGACGCCCGGCTCCTGGTCCTCGGCTGGGGCTCCACCTACGGGCCGATCACCGCCGCCGTGCGCCGCCTGCGGGCGGCCGGGCAGAGCGTCGCACAGGCCCATCTGCGCCACCTCAACCCGTTCCCGAGGAACCTGGGTGAGGTCCTGAAGCGTTACGACAAGGTGGTGATCCCCGAGATGAACCTCGGCCAGCTCGCCACGCTGATCCGCGCCGAATACCTCGTGGACGCGGTCTCGTACAACCAGGTGAACGGCATGCCGTTCAAGGCCGAGCAGCTCGCCACGGCTCTCAAGGAGGCCATCGATGGCTGACACCACGGTCGAGGGGCCCACCGGCTCCGAGACGCTGCTGAAGCTCGTGCCCAAAGCCGAGGCCAAGCAGTCCATGAAGGACTTCAAGTCCGATCAGGAAGTGCGCTGGTGCCCCGGCTGCGGTGACTACGCGGTCCTGGCCGCCGTCCAGGGCTTCATGCCCGAACTGGGGCTGGCCAAGGAGAACATCGTCTTCGTCTCCGGCATCGGCTGCTCGTCCCGCTTCCCGTACTACATGAACACCTACGGGATGCACTCCATCCACGGCCGCGCCCCGGCCATCGCCACGGGCCTCGCCTCCTCCCGGCGCGATCTGAGCGTGTGGGTGGTCACCGGTGACGGGGACGCCCTCTCGATCGGCGGCAACCACCTGATCCACGCCCTGCGGCGCAATGTGAACCTGAAGATCCTGCTGTTCAACAACCGGATCTACGGCCTCACCAAGGGGCAGTACTCGCCCACGTCGGAGGTCGGCAAGATCACCAAGTCGACGCCGATGGGCTCCCTGGACGCGCCCTTCAACCCGGTGTCGCTCGCGATCGGCGCGGAGGCCTCCTTCGTGGCCCGCACCGTGGACTCCGACCGCAAGCACCTCACCGAGGTCCTGCGCCAGGCCGCCGACCACCCGGGCACGGCCCTGGTGGAGATCTACCAGAACTGCAACATCTTCAACGACGGCGCCTTCGAGGTCCTCAAGGACAAGCAGCAGGCGGAGGAGGCCGTGATCCGTCTGGAGCACGGCGCGCCGATCCGCTTCGGCACCGACGGCTCGAAGGGCGTCGTGCGCGACGCGGCCACCGGCGACCTCAAGGTCGTCCCCGTGACCCCGGAGAACGAGGGCGACATCCTCGTCCACGACGCCCGCGCCGCCTCCCCGACCACGGCCTTCGCGCTCTCCCGCCTGGCCGACCCGGACACGCTGCACCACACCCCGATCGGTGTGTTCCGCAACGTGGAGCGGCCGGTGTACGACACGCTCATGGCCGACCAGCTGGACGCGGCCATCGAGCAGCACGGCAAGGGCGACCTCGCGGCGCTGCTCGCGGGCGGCGACACCTGGACGGTCGTCGGCTAGCCGCTGCCGCGCGCACCGCTCACGAGGCCCGGTCCTGCTCCGTCAGGGCCGGGCCTCGTCGTAGGCCGCGCGGGCCTTGAGGACCTCGTCCATGCGCCGGTCCGTCCAGGTGGCCAGGGCCCTGACCTGCTCGGACGCCTCCGCCCCGAGGGCGGTGAGGGTGTAGTCGACGCGCGGCGGGATGACCGGCTTCGCGTCGCGGTGCACCAGGCCGTCGCGCTCCAGGGTCTGGAGGGTCTGGGCCAGCATCTTCTCGCTGACGGTCCTGCCGCCGGTGGCGCCGAGCTCGCGGCGCAGCTCGCTGAAGCGATACGACCGCTCCGCGAGGGCGATCAGGACGAGGACGCCCCAGCGGCTCGTGACGTGCTCCAGGACGAGGCGATGGGGGCACATCTGCTCGGCGTCGGCGTTCCCGGCGCTCCCGTTCCTTACTGTCATGCCAGTACCTTACTTCAAAGTGGGTACTTACGGATAGTTAGTGCCGGAGCTAGCGTGAGTGGCATACCAAACCGCAGCGGGCCCTTCCGGGCCCATGGGAGATGTCAGTCATGAGCATCGTCGTCACCGGAGCCACCGGACACCTCGGCCGCCTCGTCATCGAGGGCCTGCTGGCCGCCGGCGTGCCCGCCGGGCAGGTCGCGGCCGTCGTACGGAACAAGGAGAAGGCCGCCGGCCTCGCCGCGCGCGGCGTCGAGCTGCGGATCGCGGACTACAGCGAACCGAAGACCCTCGCGGGCGCCTTCGCGGCGGGCGACCGGGTGCTCCTGGTCTCCGGCAGCGAGGTCGGGCGGCGGGTGCCGCAGCACCGGGCCGTCATCGACGCGGCGAAGGCCGCGGGGGTCGCGCACCTGGTGTACACGGGCATCCTCGGCGGCCCCGACGCCGACTTCGACCTCGCGGCCGAGCACAAGGAGACCGAGCGGGCGATCCTCGACTCGGGCCTGCCGTACACATTCCTGCGCAACGGCTGGTACCACGAGAACTACACGGAGCACCTCGCGCCCGTCCTGGAGCACGGCGCCGTCGTCGGCAGCGCCGGGTCCGGACGCGTCGCCTCCGCCGCCCGCGCCGACTACGCGGCGGCCGCCGTCGCGGTGCTCACCGGCGAGGGTCACGAGGGCCGGGCGTACGAGCTGAGCGGGGACGTGGCGTGGAGCCTGCCGGAGTACGCGGCGGAGGTCGCGCGGCAGTCCGGCAAGGCCGTGGCGTACGCCGACGTCTCCCCCGCCGAGCACCTGGCGGTGCTGACCGGCGCGGGTCTGCCGGAGCCGATGGCCGCCCTCCTGGTGGATGTCGACGCGGCGGTCGGCCGGGGCCTGCTCGCGGGCACCAGCGGGGATCTGGCCCGCCTGATCGGACGCCCGACCACACCGCTTGCCGACGCGGTCGCCACGGCCCTGGCCTGACCCGCCGGGCGGCGCGCTCAGCGCTTCGCTGGACGTGCGGTGCCTAACCCGCGGGCCGTCTGTGGCTGGTCGCGCCCACGCGGCGGAGCCGCACATGTGCACAGCCCCGCGCCCCTTCGGGGCGCGGCGCTTAGCGCGCCGCCCGCTCGTAGTGGCCGAGGAAGCGGGGGCGGCCGTCCTTGATCCGGTAGGTGAACATGCCCGGGTCCGCGTTCAGGGTCTGGGTCGTGCTGGAGAAGGACAGGGTCTTCGCGACGCCCCGGTGCGTGAGGGTGACCAGGCGGCGGGAGACGGCGCCGCGTTCGGCGCGGTCGGGGCCGAGCTCGCGGATCGCCTGGGCGACGCAGAGGACGGCGTCGTACGCCTCCGCCGCGTAGCGCGGGACCGCCGCGGGGCCCCAGCGCTCGCGGTACGCGGCCACGAAGCCCCGGGCGGTCGCCACCCGGGCGGGGTCGACGTACGAGGTGCCGAACAGCCAGCCCTCGGCCGCCGGGCCCGCCGCCGACAGGAACTCCGGCTGCAGGACGGGCTCGATGGCCCCGCGCAGACCGGTGTGGCCCTGGTCGCGCAGGGCCCGCGCGGCGAGGGCGGCGCGGCGCGGCGAGGACCCCGCGTACACGACCGCGTCGGGACGGGTGGCGAGCGCCGCGCGCACCGCCGCCGCGAAGCCGGTGGCACCCGCCTCGACCCGGTGCACGCTGGTGCTGCCCTCCGCCGGTGGCACGTCCCGAAGGGACTTGACGATGTCCCAGGTGAGCCGGTCCCCCGCGCGGTCCTCCAGGACGGCGGTCCGGCGCACGCGGCGCACCGTCAGATACCGGCTCACCGGCGTCATCAGCATCGTGTCCGGCGGCCGCAGCTCGAGGTAGGAGCGGGGCTTGCCCGGGGTGCTCGGGATGCCGAAGGACCCGACGCCCTCCCCGACCAGGACCGAGAGCAGGGGCATCAGCGCCGTCTCGTACGCCTTGACCACCGTGCGCACGACCGGGGCTGAGGTCACCCCGAGCACCGCGACCACGGACCGGTCGGCCACCAGGGAGCGGGCCTCGGCCCCGGCCCGCCGGGGGTCGCCCGCGTCGTCGCGGACGGCGAGGGCGAGGTCGAAGCCCCGGCCGGGGCGCGCGTTGTGGGCCGCGACGGCGAGCCGCGCCCCGCGCTCCTGGGCGCGGCCGTCCGCCCGGCGCGGGCCGCTGAGGTCGGTCTGTACGGCGATGACAAGGCGCGGCAGCGGCCCAGAAGGACCGGCCGCGGGCGCGCCGCCGAAGCCGCGGCGCGCCAGCCACACGCCCGCCCCCGTCGCGGCGGCGACCGCGCCCGCCGAGCCGAGCACCAGCAGGCGCCTGCGGGGCGCGGGTCCGGGCGGGGCGGGGGCCGCCGGGACGGTGAGCTCGCCCGGGTCCGGCACAGGCGCGGAGTGCGGGGAGACCTCGGTGGGTTCGGGCACCGGCAGGTCCAGGACGCGCGCCGAGCGCCGGGCGATCAGCGCGGGGAGCCCCGCGGGCAGCCAGTCGCCGCCCGGGGCCCCGGGGCCCATGCGCTCGCGTATCTCCTCGGCCGTCGGGCGGGCCCCCGGCTCCTTCGCCAGGCAGGCGCGGACGAGGGCGAGCAGCGGGTCCGGCACGCCGTCGAGGTCGGGTTCGCCGTGGACGGTGCGGTAGACGACGGCGGCCGCCGAGCCGGTGCCGAAGGGCCGCCGGGCGGTGGCCGCGAACGCCAGGACGCAGCCGAGCGAGAAGACGTCGCTGGGCGGTCCGACCGCGGCCGCGCCCGCCGCCCGCGCCTGCTCCGGCGAGAGGTAGCCGGGGGAGCCGATCACCATGTCGGTGGCGGTGAGCGCGGTGGCGCCCTCGGCGCGGGCGATGCCGAAGTCGATCAGGCGCGGCCCGGCCACGGACAGCAGCACGTTGCCGGGCTTGACGTCGCGGTGGACGAGCCCGGCCCGGTGCACGGCCGCCAGGGCGTCGGCGAGGCGGGCGGCGAGGGCGCGCAGGGTGCGCGCGGGCAGCGGGCCGTGCGCGGCCACCGCCTCCGCGAGCGAGGGGCCCGGCTCGAACTCGGTGGCCAGCCAGGGCTCGCGGGCTTCGGGGTCCGCGCCCACGACCCGCACCAGGCCGGTGCCCTCGATGCGCCGCGCCGCCTGTGTCTCGCGGCGGAAGCGGGCGCGGAAGGCGGGGTCGGCCGCGTGTTCCGCGCGGATCGTCTTCAGGGCGGTCAGGGCTCCGCCGGGGGTGCGGGCCAGGTAGACCGTGCCCATGCCGCCCGCCCCGAGGCGGGCCAGCAGGCGGTGCCCGGCGATGTGGGTGGGGTCGCCCGGTCGCAGCTTCTCCATGCCGTGTCCCTCCGGGGCGCGGGCCAGTGGTCCAGTGAGGCGGGGGCCCTAGGTCTTCCGCGCTCCTGGGACCTCGCGCGGGCCCGGGCCCAGGTAGTGGAAGCGGCCGTCGCGGACCTGGTGCATGTACGTGCCCATCAGGGCGAGGTCGCCGCTCTTGGGGCGGAACCGGTAGGCGCCCATGACGCCCTTGTGGGAGGCCTTGCGCAGGGCTGCGGCCAGGTCCTTGCGGGCGGGGCGGCGGGTGCCGCGGGCCGCCTTGGCGATCTCGCGGATCATCAGGGTGACGCAGTCGTAGGACTCGCCCGCGTAGTAGCCGGGGCGCTCGCCGTACCGCTTCCGGTAGGCGGCGGCGAACTTCTTCGCCGTGGGCAGGGCCAGCGGATCGGCGACGGGCGCCCCGATGATCCAGCCCTCGGCCGCGTCGCCCGCCTCCTTCAGGAACCGCTCGTCAAGGACGTGCTGCCCGCCGTACCGCGGCCCGCGGAACCCGGCGGCGGCGAGCGCGCGGGCGGCCGCGGCCGCGCTGTCGGCGGGCCCGCAGTGCACGAAGGCGTCGATGCCGGCCCGCAGCATGTCGGCGACGACGGGCCCGTAGTCGTCGACGCGGGCGGGCACGACGCGCGGGTAGGGGCGGTGGCCGAAGGTGCGCAGGGTCGTGTTGAGGATCGCGCTGTACTGCCAGGCGTAGTTGTCGTCGGTGCGGTCGTGCAGCAGGCCCGCGCGGACGCTCTTGGTGTGCTTCTGGAGGTGGAAGGCGATGCGCAGGCCGGTCTCGGGGTGCGAGGGGCAGGCGCGCAGGAAGGAGCGGTTCTCGCCGGCGGTGAGGATGTTCAGGCCCGCGGAGACGCTCAGCAGGGGCAGCACCGTCTCGTCGTAGCGGGCCAGGGCCTCGTCGGTGGTGTAGTCGGAGGTGGAGCCGAGGACGGCGAGGACGGCGCGGTCCTCGGTCAGGGTGCGGGCGGCGGCGGTGGCCCGCGTGGTGTCCCCGGCGTCGTCGGCCGTCCGCAGCTCCAGCGTGAACGGCCGGTCGTCGCGGGCGTTGAAGTGCTCGACGGCCAGCCGCGCCCCGCGCTCCTGCTGGACGCCGACCGTCTTCTGCGGTCCCGACAGGTCCGCCTGGACGCCGATGCGCCAGCGCGGTCCGCGCGCACCCGCGCCCGGCCCACCGCCGTCGCCGCGCAGGCCGAGCCAGGCGGCGGTGCCACCGCCCGCGGCGAGCACGGCGCCCGCGGAGGCGAGGGCGAGGAACCGGCGGCGGCTCGCTTCGGCCGTGCGCCCGGCGGGGGCGGTCGGGGGCTCCCAGGCGCCCTCGGGCCCGGGGGCGCCCTCAGCCGCGGCCGTGTCCTCGGGCCGTCCGGCACCCCTGGCTCCCCCGGCTTCCTCGGCCCCTTCTGCCCCTTCGGCTCCGGGCGCCCGGCCCGACCCGCTCGCCGAGCCCGGCCCACTCTCCGGACCCGCCCCTTCCGCCCGCGTCCCCTCGATGTCCGGCAGGGCCAGCATCCGGGCGGAGCGCTCGGCGATGTCCCGGAGGACGGGTTCGGGCAGCCACTCCGTGTCCGCCCCCGCCGCTTCGCCCGGGGCGCCATCGGCGAGCGCGGCGGCGACGTCACCGGTGCCGGGGCGGGCGCCGGGCTCCTTGGCCAGGCACGCCCGCAGCAGGTCGGCGAGGTCGCCCTCGACGCCCACGAGGTCGGGATCGTCGTGGACGGTGCGGTAGAGCAGGGCGTCGGCGGCGCCGGTGCCGAAGGGCGGGCGGCCCGTCGCCGCGTACGCGAGGAGTCCGCCGAGCGCGAAGACGTCGCTGGCCGGACCGATCTCGGCGTCGCGGCCCTCGGCCTGTTCGGGGGCGAGGAAGCCGGGCGTGCCGACGACCATGCCGGTGGCGGTGAGCGCGGTGTCCTCGGCGGTGCGGGCGATGCCGAAGTCGATGAGGCGCGGCCCGTCCACGGCGAGCAGCACGTTGCCGGGTTTGACGTCGCGGTGGACGAGGCCCGTGGCGTGCACGGCCGCGAGCGCGCGGGCAAGGGCGTGGCCGAGGACGCGCACCCCGTGCCCCGGCAGCGGGCCGTGGTCGGTGACGGCCCGCGCGAGCGAGGGGCCCGGCACGAACGCGGTGGCCAGCCACGGCTCGGCGGCGTCCGGGTCCGCGGCCACCACCGGCACCGCGTAGGGGCTGCGCACGCGCCGGGCCGCCGCCACCTCGCGCCGGAACCGGGCGCGGAACCCCGCCGTGTCCCCCGGTTCGGCGTACCCGCTCAGCATCACCTTCACCGCGACGAGCTCGCCCGAGTCCGCCCGGCCCAGATAGACCACGCCCATGCCGCCCGCGCCGAGGCGGCCCAGGAGCCGGTATCCGGCGATCGTGGACGGGTCGGAGGGCCCCAGGCGCTCCACCGCCCCCGCGAAGTCGCTCACGTCCCTGCCTCCAGCCGCCGCTCGGCCCGCGTCGCCATCGTCACCTGGGCCTGCGCGCGGGCCGTGGTCACCTCGTCCGGTGTGCGCCCCTTCGCGCCCTTGCTGGAGACGGCGACGGTCACCTGGCCGACCCGGGTCTGCGACCAGTCGTAGGCATAGGCGCCCTTGCCGAACTCGTCGCTGTGGTAGTCCCCCGACTCGCCGAGGGAGTCCTCCGAGGAGAAGTTGCGGCTCCGGCCGAACGGCGAGCCCAGCGAGAGCAGCCCGGTGACCCGCTCGCCCTCGCGCAGCGTCTGGTCCGGGCAGCGCAGCGCCTCCTCCAGCGTCTCGGCCATCTCCCAGTCGGCGCCCGCCACGTCGCGGTGGACGGTGACGGTGGCGGCGACGCGCAGGGGCCCCTTGCCGGGCTCGGCGGGCAGTTCGCTGTACGTGGTGACGCTGGCGAGGACGCCGCGCGGGCGGGTGCCGCGCGCCCAGACGCAGTCCTCGCCGAGGACCGGCCAGTAGCCGGGGTCGCTGCGGTAGGGCGTGCGCCGGACGAATCCCGGGCCCCAGGTGCCCGGGTCGGCGACGACGGCTTCGGCGAGCGCGCGGGCCGCGGCGGGCGTGCGGGGCAGGCGGGCCGGGTCGGGGGTGAAGTCAGGGGCCGTGGGCCGGGGCGAGGCGCCGCCGGGGGCGGGCGGGGCCAAGGACGAGGGGGACGAGGGTCCCGTGCTGCGCCCGGGCTTCCCGCGCCCGCCGCCGTCCCCGCCCGAGCAGCCGCTGAACAGCAGCGCTCCCGCCGCCATGGCACAGCCCGCCCGTAAGCATCTTCGGTACGTCACCCGACCCCCACCGCGCCTTCACACGCTCCCCTGACATACGCCGAAGCGATCGTACGACCACGAAGGCCCGCGAGAACCCCGAAGTGCCGTGGTTGGCAAGGGAGTTATCGAAGCCGATGGCGTCTTGGCCGGTCGCGGGCCGCGACTGTCATGACCGTATGGCGATACGGGCATGACAGGGGGGTCGCGCGGGCGTTACCTTCGGGGTGCAGCGTGGGGCTGCGGACAGCACGAAGGAGGAACGGTGGCACCTGCGCAGGCGAGGAGCGAAGCCCGCATAGGCCTCCTGAACGGCATCGCCGCCTATGGCATGTGGGGCCTCGTGCCCCTCTTCTGGCCGCTGCTCAAGCCCGCGGGCGCGGGCGAGATCCTCGCCCACCGGATGGCCTGGTCGCTCGTGGTGGTCGCCATCGCGCTGCTCTTCGTACGCCGCTGGGCGTGGGCCGGTGAACTCCTGCGCCAGCCCCGCAGGCTCGGCCTGGTCGCCGTCGCCGCCGCCGTCATCACCCTCAACTGGGGCATCTACATCTGGTCGGTGAACTCCGGCCACGTCGTCGAGGCATCCCTCGGCTACTTCATCAACCCCCTGGTGACCATCGCGATCGGCGTGCTGCTGCTCGGCGAGCGGCTGCGGCCGGTGCAGTGGGTCGCCGTCGGCGTCGGCCTCGCCGCCGTCCTCGTGCTCGCCTTCGGCTACGGCAGGCCGCCGTGGATCTCGCTCTGCCTCGCCTTCTCCTTCGCCACGTACGGCCTGGTCAAGAAGAAGGTCAACCTCGGCGGCCTGGAGTCCCTCGCCGCCGAGACCGCCGTGCAGTTCCTGCCCGCCGCCGCCTTCCTGGTGTGGCTCGGCACCCGCGGTGACCTCGTCTTCGGCACGGAGGGCGCCGGGCACGCGGCCCTGCTCGCCGCGACCGGCGTGGTGACCGCGGTGCCGCTGGTGTGCTTCGGCGCCGCCGCGATCCGCGTGCCGCTGTCCACGCTGGGGCTGCTCCAGTACCTGGCGCCGGTGTTCCAGTTCCTGCTCGGCATCCTGTACTTCCACGAGGCGATGCCGCCGGAGCGGTGGGCCGGGTTCGCGCTGGTGTGGCTGGCGCTGGTGCTGCTCACCTTCGACGCGTTTCGCTTCGCGCGGCGTCAGGCGGTTCGGGTTGCCGCCGCTCGGGCCGCCGTGCCCCTGCGCGGGGAGCGGGAACCGGCCGCCTGAGCCGTCGCGGCTCCCCCCCTCAATTGGCGCTTCGCGCCTCGTCCTCAAACGCCGGACGGGCTGAAACTCCCGCGCTTGCGCGCTTGTCCTCAAACGCCGGACGGGCTATTTGCCCATGCTCCTGCCTTTGCCGCTGTCTCTACGTACGTGCTGAAGTCCCTCGGGTCCCGGCCGAGTACGTCTCGTACGCCCGTTGCCAGGGGGGACAGGTGGCCCTCGGCGGTGAAGGTGAAGACGGCGTTCAGTTCGTGGGCCAGGGGGGCGGGGACGCCCGCCTCGTGGAGTTCGGCCAGGAACTGGTCCGGGGTGATGGGCTCGAAGCGCATCGGGCGGCCCGAGGCCGCCGCGATCTCCGCGACCGCCTCCGCGTAGGTGAGGGCGCGCGGTCCCGAGAGGTCGTACACGCGGCCCGCGTGGCCGTCCTCGGTGAGGAGCACCGCCGCGACCTCCGCGATGTCCTCGACGTCGACGAACGGCTCCGCCACGTCGCCGACCGGCAGGGCGAGGCGGCCCGCGAGGAGCGGCGCGAGGGCGTAGTCCTCGTCGAAGTTCTGCGCGAAGTTGTTGGCCCGGATCACCGTCCACTCGGCGTCCGACTCGCGCACCACGCGGTCCGCCCGCGCCATGCCCGCGAGGAAGGACTCGCCGGACACCTCGATGCCGCGCCCGGAAAGCACCACGAAGCGGCGCACTCCGGCCGCGATGGCCTGCGCCACGAAGTCGGTGACGGGCTCCGGCTCGTTCGGCGCGACCAGGTAGAGGGCCGTGACCCCGGACAGCGCCGGAGCCCAAGTAGAGCGTTCGTTCCAGTCGAAACGGGTCTCGCCGGAGCGGGACGCCGCCCGCACGGTGTGGCCCGCCGCGCGCAGCCGGGGCACGAGCCTGCGCCCGGTCTTGCCGGTGGCGCCGAGGACGAGGATGAGCTCGTCGGTGGGGGACGCGTTCTGGGGTGTCGTTGTCATGGGACCAGCCAACCCCCGTCGCGGGCCGGGGGACATGGGCGTCCGTCTCCTCGCCATAGGCGTCCGTCTCACCGGTCCTGACGGCCGTTTACGGTGGGGGCATGGACGCTCTGGGGGATCTGCTGCGCGGCATCCGCGCGGACGGCGCGCGGTTCGACCGTACGGTGCTGAGCGGGGCATGGCGGCCGGAGCCGGAGCCCGCCGCGCTGACGCTGGTCATGGTGCTGCGCGGAACGGCGCGCGTCACGGCCGTGGGCGAGAGCCGGGTCCTGGAGCCGGGCGGCGCCGCCGTCTGCGTGTCGGCGCCGATCGGCCTCGCCGCCGAGGGCGCCGAGGGGACCAGCGGCACGGAAGTGGTGACCGGCGCCTACCAGTGGGACGGGTGGGGCGGGCGGCGGCTGCTCAGCGCGCTGCCGCCGCTGCTCGCCGTGCCGGGCGGGGAGGAGTGCCTGACGATCATCGAGCTGATCGCGGCGGAGGTGGCCGCCGACCGGCCGGGCCGCCAGTACGTACAGGACCGGATGCTGGACTGGCTGCTCGCCTGCACCCTGCGCGAGTGGTTCGACCTGCCGGAGTCCTGCCCGCCCGCCTGGTACCGGGCGCTCGGGGACGACGTGGTCGGCCCCGCCCTGCGCGCCATGCACGAGGAGCCGGACCGGGCCTGGACGGTGGCGTCGCTCGCCGCGCGCGCCCGCGTTTCGCGCGCGGCCTTCGCCCGCAACTTCGCCGACCTCGTGGGCAGACCGCCGATGGCGTACCTCACGGAGTGGCGCATGACGCTGGCCGCCGAGCTCCTCGCGGAGCCGGGGGCGACGGTCGCCGCCGTGGCGGGCCGGGTCGGGTACGCCGACGGGTTCGGCTTCAGCGACGCCTTCAAACGCATCCGGGGGGTCACCCCGAGCGCGCACCGGGCCTCGCTGGGGGCCTCCCTGAGAGCGGCGGGCTGACCGGCGCTCGCGGCTGATGGCCGGTTCCTTCTTGTAACCGTGGGGCGCCTGCGGCAGCATCGGCGGGTATGGAAGAAGGCACTGGGAAGTCACCGGGCAACGGCTACGGAGTCGCCGACTACGGGGACGCCGACCCCTTCCAGTGGGACACCCGCGAGGACTGCCAGGTCCGGCAGATCCTCGACCGCATCGCCGACAAGTGGTCGCTCCTGGTGATCGCGCTGCTCGACAAGCGGCGGCTGCGCTTCACGGAGCTGCGGCGCGAGATCGACGGCATCAGCCAGCGCATGCTGACGGTCACGCTGCGCCAGCTGGAGCGCGACGGCCTGGTCCAGCGCACGGTCCACCCGGTGGTGCCGCCCCGGGTGGAGTACGAACTGACGCCGCTCGGCGGCACCTTGCACCACACGATCCAGTCCCTGGTGTCGTGGACCGAGGAGCACCAGAACGAGATCGCGGTGGCGCGCTCCGCCTATGACGCGCGCGAGGCGTCAGGGGCGTCAGGGGCGCCCGACCGGGCCTGAGTCACGACGGCTCCCCCGCGCGCTGCGCCCGGTGCGCCCGCACCTTGGCGCGGTTGCCGCACCGCTCCATCGCGCACCAGCGGCGGCGCCCGGGGCGCGAGGTGTCGACGAACAGCAGGGCGCAGTCGTGGGCGGCGCACTCCCGGACGCGGTCGGCGTACGGCCCCGTGAAGAGGTCGACGGCGTCACGGGCGACCGTGGACAGGAGCTGCGTGCCGGTGGCGCCCGGCGCCCACGCGCGCGTGCCGTCCGGCGCGATGCGCGCGGTGAGCGGCAGCGCGGTGGCCGCGTCGTTGACGACGGCGAGGTGGCGGGGGTTCTTCGGGCGGCCGTGGGCGTGGTCGGCGGTGAGCAGGAACAGCGCGTCGCGCAACCGCCGCGCCGCCGTCAGCTCCGCCGCCGTCACGGTCAGGCCGAGGCCGGTGCCGCCCTCGGCCACCGGGCCCGCGCGCAGGCGGCTGTGCGCCGCCCACGCCACCAGGTCCGACGGCTCGTGGAGCGTCTCGAACACCGCGAAGGCGCCGGGGCCTCCGGTCGCGGTCAGCTCCAGGCAGAGCGTGCCCGGGTCGAAGCGGTAGACCTGCCCGTCCGGCGGGCGCATCACCACGCCCGGCTCCCACCGCTGGCCGTGCCGTTTCCGTTGCGACGCCTCCATGTAACCACTATAACTGGTTACATGACTCTGCACTGGAAGCTCGTCATCGACGCCCAGGATCCGCACGCCCAGGCCGCCTTCTGGGGTGAGGCGCTCGGCTACACGGTCGAGGACAACAGCGCCTTCATCGAGCGCCTCCTCACCTTCGGCGCCGTCACGGAGGGCGAGACGGTGGACTTCCGCGGCCGCCGCGCCTTCCGCGACCTGATCGCCGTACGGCACCCGGACGATCCGTACGAGGAGGGGACGGGCACGGGGCTCGGCCGCCGCCTGCTCTTCCAGCGGGTGCCGGAGGCGAAGTCCGGCAAGAACCGGCTCCACCTGGACGTCCACGCCGCCCCCGGCACCCAGGACGACGAGGTGCGGCGCCTGGAGGCGCTGGGCGCCGCCACCCAGCGGCACGTGAAGGGGGCGGGCGGCGAGTGGGTGGTGATGACGGACCCCGAGGGCAACGAGTTCTGCGTGCAGTGAGCCGGACCCGCGGGGCGCAGGTCACGCCTGGAGCGCGTGGCCCGTCGTCACGTCCACGCGGTCGGGGACCTCGTCGTGCCGGTCCCCCACCGAGAGCGTGCCCGTGGGCTCGAAGACCAGGAGCGCGGCGCCCGTCCGCGCGCTCGGCTTGTGCTCGGTGCCGCGCGGCACGGTGAAGACCGAGCCCTTGGGGAGCGTGACGGTGCGCTCCCCGGACGGCTCGCGCAGGGCGATGTCCAGCTCGCCCTCCAGGACGAGGAAGAACTCGTCGGTGTCGTCGTGGACGTGCCAGACGTGCTCGCCCTCGACCTTGGCGATCCGGACGTCGTAGTCGTTGACGTGCGTGACGATACGGGGGCTCCAGACGGCGTCGAAGGAGGCGAGCGCCTCGTCGAGGGCGATCGGCAGACGCCTGTGGGCAGCGGTGTGGTCGGTCTTTTCGGTCATGCGTTCATCGTGGGCCTTGGGCCCGGCCGCCACGAGTGCTAGAAATCGCATATGGCGCAAGAAAACTCTCAGGGCCGCGCGCGGAGCCAGGCCGGGGACCGGACCGAGGGGCGCGACCGGCCCCGCCGGGCCCAGCGGCCCCACCGCGTCGTGGTCATCGTCGACGAGAACTCCAACCCCTTCGAACTCGGCTGCGTCACCGAGATCTTCGGGCTCCAGCGGCCCGAGCTCGGACGGGAGCGCCCGGCCCTGTACGACTTCACGCTCTGCTCGCCCGAGCCGCGCACCCGCATGCGCGACGGCTTCTTCACGCTCACCGGAGTCGCCGGGCTCGACGCCGCCGACGGCGCGGACACGCTGATCGTGCCGAACCGGCCCGACACGGAGGTGCCGCGCCGCCCCGCCGTCCTGGACGCCGTGCGCCGCGCCCACGCGCGCGGGGCGCGGCTCGTCGGCTTCTGCAGCGGCGCGTTCACGCTCGCCGAGGCCGGGGTGCTCGACGGGCGCCGCGCCACCGCCCACTGGCAGTGGGCGGACGACTTCCGGGCCCGCTTCCCCGCCGTACGGCTCGAACCCGACGTCCTGTTCGTCGACGACGGCGACATCCTCACCGCGGCGGGCAGCGCCGCCGCCCTCGACCTCGGACTGCACCTCGTGCGCCGCGACTTCGGCGCGGAGGTCGCGGTGTCCGTGTCGCGGCGGCTGGTCTTCGCCGCCCACCGCGACGGCGGCCAGCGGCAGTTCGTGGAGCGGCCCGTGCCCGACGTTCCCGACGAGTCGCTCGCGCCGCTGCTCGCCTGGGCGCAGGAGCGGCTCGGCGAGCCCCTCACGGTGGCGGGGCTCGCCGCGCGGGCCGCCGTCAGCCCGGCCACGCTGCACCGGCGGTTCCGGGCCCAGTTGGGCACGACCCCGCTGGCGTGGCTGAACGGGGAGCGCGTGGCCGTGGCGTGCCGCCTCATCGAGCGGGGCGAGGAGCGGCTCGACGTGGTGGCGCGGAGCAGCGGCCTCGGGTCGGCGGCGAACCTGCGGGCGCGGATCCGCCAGGAGACCGGCCTGAGCCCCTCCGCCTACCGGCGCCGGTTCGGGCCCTGAAGGGCTCCCTGAAGGGCTCACTGAGGGGCGCGCCGCCGCCCCGCACGCGCGGCGGCTAGCCCGCCCGCACCAGCTTCAGCACCCGCGCCCCCAGCTCCAACGCCGCCTCCGGCTCGGCCACGTGGTGGTGCAGGTCGATGAAGCAGCCCTCCGCGCCGGAGTCGCGGACCCCGCGCAGCACGGCGGCGATGTCCTCGGCCGAGGCGCCGGGGGCCGGGTTGTGGCGGATCTCGCGGCGGAGGGCGTCGGGGTCGCGGCCCGCCTCATCGGCGGCGCGGCGGGCCATGGCCCACAGCGCGGCCCCCGCCTCGGGCGGCATGGTGACGCCGACCCAGCCCGCGGCGCGGCGGCCGACCCGGGCCATGGCCGCGGGGCTGAAGCCGCCCAGGTAGACCGGCGGATGGGGGCGCTGGACGGGGCGCAGGCCGACGTACGCGCGCGGGATGCTCCAGTGCGGGCCCTCGTGCCCGAACTCCTCCTCGGTCCAGATGCCCTCAAGCACGTCGAGGGCCTCGTCGAGCAGGGCGCCCCGCTTGCCGAAGTCGGCGTTCACGGCCGTGTACTCGTCGCGCATCCAGCCGATGCCGAGCCCGGCGTCGAGGCGGCCGCCGCTGAGCCGGTCGAGCGTGGTCAGGGAGCGGGCGAGCAGCAGGGGCGGGTACCAGGGGGCGTTGAGGGTGCTGGTGCCGAGGCGCACGCGGGTGGTCGCGGTGGCGGCGACCGTGAGGACCGTCAGCGGGTCCATGAAGGTCTTGAACCCGGCCGGGTAGGGGTTGTCGGGCGTGTGCCCGGGGTAGAGGTCGCTGGGCGCCACCGGGGTGAGCGAACGGTCCCCGACCCACAGCGAGTCGAACCCGGCGGCCTCCGCGTCCCTGGCGAACGGCGCGATGGCCTCTTCCCTGGCGTGACTGCCGTACTGCGGCAGGGCGATGCCTATGCGCATGCCCTGCGCGTCCTGCGTGCCGTGTGCGCTCTGCGCGCCCTGCGTGTCCCGTGTGCCCTGGGCGTCCTGCGTGCTCTGTGTACTGTGCATGCGCCCATCCTCGGGGCGCCACCGGGCGCGGACCCCACCGCCCCACACGTGACACGCGCCACCTCGGGGCCGCTCCGGACGGGCTGATCCGGGCGCGCCGCGCCCGGCCGCAAAGATACTGCCGTCGCGACGCCCCAGTTCCTTAACGTTGTCTGGTGGTCATCACAACAGCGCGTAAACAGCGGGTGCGGCCTCTCCCCCCTCGCGAACGCGAACGCCGCGCCCACCGGCTCCTGCTCGCCGTGTGCGCGCTGTTCGCCCTCGCCTCGCTCGCGCTCGTCCCGGTCGGCCTCCGGCTCGGCTGGGACGAGCTCGTCTACGCCAGCCGCTTCGGCCCGTTCGCGCCGGACACCGGCAGCGTGCCCTTCAGCGCGCCCCGCACCCGGGGCGTGCCGCTGCTCCTGGCGCCCGTCGCCGCCTGGAGCGACTCGGTGGTCCTGCTGCGCGCCTGGCTCCTGCTGCTCTCGACGGCCGCCCTCTACCTGGGATTCCGCCCCTGGCTGCGGGCCGCGCCTGGCCGCCCGGAGGCCGCCCCGGTGGCCGCGGGGCTGTACGGCGGCCTGTGGATCACGCTGTTCTACGCGAACGCCGCGATGCCCAACCACTACACCGCCATGGGCGCCACCGGCGCCGTCGGCCTCTTCCTGTACCGCTCCCCCACGGCCAAGGTCTGTGCGGGCCTCGCGGGCGGCCTCGCGCTCGCGACGCTGATGCGGCCCAACGACGGCGCCGCCGTGGCCGGTCCGCTCCTGATCGCCGCCGCCCTCGTGCCGCTGTGGCGCTCGTACGCGCGCGCGGGCGCCGTGCTCGCCGGGACGCTCGCCGGGTTCGCGCCGTGGGCGATCGAGGCGTACGCGCGTTTCGGTGGCGTACGCGAACGCCTCGACGCCGCGAGCGAGGTGCAGGGCGGCCTCCGGCTCACCGACTCCGCGCTGCACCAGCTCACCGTCATCGACGGGCCGCTGCTGTGCCGCCCCTGCGAGGGCGACGGGGTGCGGACGACGGCACTTGAGTGGTGGCTGCTGCTCGCGGTGCTCGTGCCGCTCGGCCTGTGGTCGGTGCGCCGGCTGCGGCGCACGGCGGCGGGCGGGTGGCTCGCGGTGGCCGTCGGCGTCTCGGCGGCGCTGCCGTACGTCCTGGTCGTGCCGTACACCGCGCCGCGGTTCCTGCTGCCCACGCACGCGCTCCTCGCCGTCCCCGCCGCGTTCGGGGCGCTCGCGGCGGTGCGGGCGGCCCGGCGCTCGCGGGCGCCGGGGCTCGCGCTCGGCGCCCTCGGCCTGGTGGTGGCGGCGCACCTGGCCGCGCAGCTGTCCCTGGCGTCCTCCAACTCCCGTATCCAGCAGTCCGCGCGGGGCGACTGGGAGCGCGTCGCCGCCGTGCTTCACGAGCGCGGGGTGCGGTCGCCGTGTCTGCTGCGGAGCAACACGTCCACGATTCCGCTCGCGTACGTCGCGGGCTGCGAGCCAGGAGTGCGCGGGGACGGGCGGCGCCCTTCCGCCCTGGTCATCCGGGACGCGCGGCCGCCGCGCTGGGCCGATGACTGGGTCCGGGTGCCCGTTCCGGATACGTACGCGCGCGGCTGGTCGGTGTATCTGCCGCCCGGTTCCTGAGCCGCCGCGCGCACGGAATGCGGAACTACGCGTCCGGATCCCGCTCTTGACGTGAACTCAACACGCCTCCACCATCGGGCACTCACGGCTCATTCGAAATTCAAGCTCGGGACACGACCCCGTTCATTCGGGACGCAACCTCGTTCACTCGGGACACGACCTCGTTCACTCGGGACACGATCCCGTTCAACTCGGGACACGACCCCCGGGATTCCACCCGGGACTCACCTCACGGAAGCCGGAGCCCCCCACATGAGACTCTCCGTATCCGGACGCAGCGCGACGATCGCCGTTCTGGCCGTCGCCGGACTCCTGACGACCAGCGCGATATCCACCGCGGCCACCGGAACCTCGGCGCCGACGAAGGCCGCGGCGCCCGACATCCCGGTGGCCAACGTGAAGGCCCACCTCTCGCAGTTCCAGTCCATCGCCTCCGCCAACGGCGGCAACCGCGCCCACGGCAGCGCGGGCTACCGGGCCTCGCTCGACTACATCAAGGGCAAGCTCGACGCCGCCGGATTCACCACCACCGTGCAGCAGTTCAGCTCCAGCGGCCGGACCGGCTACAACCTCATCGCCGACTGGCCCGGCGGCGACCCGAACCAGGTGATCATGTCGGGCTCGCACCTCGACAGCGTCAGCCGGGGCGCGGGCATCAACGACAACGCCTCGGGCTCCGCCGCCGTCCTGGAGACCGCGCTCGCGGTGTCCCGCGAGCAGTACAAGCCCACCAAGCACCTGCGGTTCGCCTGGTGGGGCGCGGAGGAACTGGGCCTGGTCGGCTCCTCGTACCACGTCCGCAACCTGCCCGCCGCCGAGCGCACGAAGATCAAGGGCTATCTCAACTTCGACATGATCGGCTCGCCGAACCCGGGCTACTTCGTCTACGACGACGACCCCACCATCGAGCGGACCTTCAAGGCCTACTACGCGGGCCTGAACGTCGGCACCGAGCCGGAGCGCGAGGGCGACGGACGCTCCGACCACACGCCGTTCAAGAACGCGGGCGTCCCGGTCGGCGGCGTGTTCACCGGCGCGAGCACCGCCAAGACGTCGGCCCAGGCCCAGAAGTGGGGCGGCACGGCCGGCCAGGCCTTCGACCGCTGCTACCACTCGTCGTGCGACACCACGGCGAACATCAACAACACCGCGCTCGACCGCAACAGCGACGCGGTCGCGTACGCGGTGTGGGGCCTGTCGCAGTAGGCCGCGCGGCCCCGGCCGCCCACTGAGCGAACCCCCCGCGCGCATCACCTCTGGACGGAGATGCTTGCGCGTGCATATAGTGCACGCGCAAGCATTCCTCGTGCGCAAGCACCTGCCATGCCCAGGGGGCAAGATGACCCGGAAGTTCCTGTTCGTCCTCGGAAGCGCCCGCTCCGAGGGGAACACCGAGCTCCTGACCCGCAAGGCCGCCGAGCAGCTGCCCGCGGACGTCGCGCAGCGCTGGCTGCGCCTCTCCGACCACCCGCTCCCCGACTTCGAGGACCTGCGGCACGACGGGAGCGGGGACCGCGCCCGGCCGCGCCCCTCCGGCGACAACGAGGCGCTGCTCCTGGACGCCACCCTCGACGCCACGGACATCGTCATCGCCTCGCCGCTGTACTGGTACTCGGTCTCCGCCACCGTCAAGCGCTACCTGGACTACTGGGACGCCTGGCTGGAGACCCCCGAGGTCGACTTCAAGAACGCGATGGAGGGCCGCACCCTGTGGGGCGTGACGGCGCTCGCGCACCGCGAGGAGGAGGTCGCGGACCCGCTGATCGGCACGCTGCGCAACTCGGCCGCGTACTTCCCGATGCGCTTCGGCGGCGTCCTGCTCGGCAACGGCACCCGGCCAGGACAGGTGCTCGACGACGCCGAGGCGCTCACCCGCGCCAAGACGTTCTTCGCGCGGGAGGCACCGCTCGCGCGCTTCCCGTACGACACCGAGTGAAGACCGAGTGAGGGACGACCGGCGGCCGCCGGTCAGGACGTGATGTCCTTCGCCCCGAACCGCGCCCACGCCGCCGAGCCGAACACGCCCGCGTACAGCGCCTGGAGGCCCAGGTTCCGCACCAGGTCGTCCCAGTACACCGGGTCGCGCATGAGGTCGGCGAAGGACAGCCAGTAGTGCGGGAACAGATATGGGTGGATCGCGTGCAGCTGCGGGATCTGGTCCACGATCTGAACGGTGATCAGCAGGCCCACCGTCGTCGCCATCGCCGCGATGCCGCTGCTCGTCAGCGTCGACACGAACAGGCCGAGCGCGGCGACGCCGGTCAGTGAGGCCGCCACGACGAGCGCGATGAGCAGCGCCCGCAGCAGCCCCTCACCGAAGCTGATCCGCGTCCCGGAGATCGTGGTGACCTCGCCGAGTGGGAACAGCAGGGCCCCGACCGCGAGCGCCGACGCGGCCACGACGAGGGTCGCGACCAGGCAGAAGGTGAGCGTGGTCGCGTACTTGGCGAGCAGCAGGCGGGTGCGGCCCGCGGGCGCGACCAGGAGGTAGCGCAGCGTGCCCGCGCTCGCCTCGCCCGCGATCGCGTCGCCCGCGACGACGCCGATCGCCATCGGCAGGAAGAACGGCAGCGTCGCGGCGAGCGCCGTGAAGACCAGGAAGAGGCCGTTGTTGGTCACCTGGGCGATGAACGCGGGGCCCTCGCCGTCGGGTCCGCCCCCGCCGACCGAGCCGCCGTCGCTCGTCTCGATCTTCACGGCGATGCCGACGACGATCGGTACCGCGGCGAGCACCCCGAGCAGCGCGAGGGTGCGCCAGCGGCGGAACGTGACGGACAGCTCGCTGCGGAACAGGCCGAAGGTCCACAGCGGGCTGACCGCGCGGGGTGCGGCGCTTCCCGCGCTACGGGCGGACGGCTCGGGGCTCTTCGCCATATCGGCCATATCGGTCACTTCCGCCGCCCCATCGCCTCGTCCGCCGCCCTCGCCTTCCCTCACTTCAGCCCGCGACATCGAATCCCTCTCCCGTGAGCGCCACGAACGCGTCCTCAAGGGAGGCCCGTTCGACGCCGAAGCCGCGGACGCGGACGCCCGCCTTGACCAGCGCGGCGTTCACGTCGGCGAGGTCGAGCACGGCCTCGGCGGCGGGCGGCTCGCCCGTCACCCGGTCCTCGCCCGCCTCCACGTCCGCGATGCCGCACTCCTTCAGTACGCGCACGGCGTCCCCGGTGTCCGGCGTCGTCACGACGAGCCGCCCGCGCGCGCCCGCCGCGAGCTCGGCGACCGGGCCCTGGGTGATCAGACGGCCCCGCGCCATCACCGCCGCGTGCGTGCACACCTGCTCGATCTCGTCGAGCAGGTGCGAGGACAGGAAGACCGTCGTGCCGTCGGACGCCAGCTCCCGCACCAGGGCGCGGATCTCCCGCATGCCCTGCGGGTCGAGTCCGTTCGTCGGCTCGTCGAGCACGAGCAGCTCGCGCGGCTGGAGCAGCGCGACGGCGAGGCCGAGGCGCTGCTTCATGCCAAGGGAGTACGCCTTCGCCTTCTTGCCCGCGGCGGCCGTGAGCCCCACCCGGTCCAGGGCGGCCTCGGCGCGGGCGCGGCGGGTGCGCGGGTCCGCCGTCGGGTCGGCGGCGTCGAACCTCAGCAGGTTCTCGCGGCCGGTCAGGAAGCCGTACAGGGCGGGGCCCTCGATGAGCGCGCCCACGCGCGGAAGCACCGCGCGGCCGTCCCTCGGCATCGGCCGCCCCAGGACCCTGGCCCGGCCCGAGGTCGGTTCGATCAGGCCCATCAGCATGCGGATGGTGGTGGTCTTGCCGGAGCCGTTGGGGCCGAGGAAGCCGAAGACGCTGCCGCTGGGCACGGTGAGGCTCAGGCTGTCCACGGCGGCGTGCTTGCCGTACCGCTTGGTCAGCGCGGACGTCTCGATCACGGTGCCCGTAGGGGCGGTGGGGGTGCTCGGCACCGTTCTCCTCCTCTAGTACGGCTGGTACGGCTTCTTCCAACGGTCACGGCGGATCCAAGGTGTCCGCACACCCTGGATCCGCCGTTCCCGCGCTACGGCTCCGCGCTCAGCGGTTCGCCGCCTTCACCAGCGCGTCCTTGGTGACCGCGCCCACGTACACCTTGCCGTCGTCCGTGACGAGCGCGTTGATCAGCCGGGTCTTGAAGACCGTGCCCGAGCCGAACTTCCCGCTCACCTTGTCGCCGAGCGAGTCCAGGAACCGCTGCGCGTCCGCCGGGACCTCGTCCGAGCCCGCGGTCGGCAGGCCCTGGCCGCCGGGCATCCGCAGCTCGGCGATGGTGGACCAGCCCTCACCGATGACGTTGACCTCGGGCTCCCCGCCCTTGAAGCCGCCCTTGAAGCCGCCCTTCGAGCCGTGCTTCGAGTCGCCCTTGAAGCCGTCCTTGAAGGCCTCGCCGTCGCCGGACCTGCCGTCCTTCTCGGTGACCTTCGTGCCCTTCGGGGGCGTGAAGTCGAAGGTGGACGCGGACGGCTTGCCGAAGTCGACCTTGGTGAAGCCCGCGTCGACGACCGCCGCGCCGCCGCTCGCCGGGGTGAGCGTGAACTTCAGCGGCGTCCCCGTCTCGGCGTCCACGGCGATGGTGATCTGGCCGACCGTGGTGCCGGAGTCCTTCGGCGTGAGCACCAGGCGGTAGGCGTCGCGGCCCGCGACCTTCGCGCTGCCGTCGACCTTCACCGACGTCGTCTTGTCGGCCGCCTTCAGGGCCTCCCGCGCGAACTCCCGCGGCGTGGCCGGGACGTCCTTGGGCAGCTCGCCCTTCGTCCCGGGCTTCCCGGACCGCTCGCCGCTCTCCTTCGCGTGGTAGGCCTCGTTCGACGCGCTGTCGTACGCCCACACGTCGTCGCCGTTGCGGATCAGGCTGTACTCGGCCGCGTCCTCCAGGACCGAGATCCGCTGCTTGTCGGGGCCGTCCGCCGCGACCCGCAGCGTGTGCGAGCCGGAGGCCAGCTGCATGAGCTTGGCGGCCGGGTCCGCGGCGGAGCTCTTGCCGCCCTCGCGGTCCGCGCCGCCGCCCGCGCCCGGCGCGAAGCCGCCGACCCCGCCGCCGAGCGACGGCAGCCCCAGATCGGTGTTGATCTTCACGGTGCCGGAGAGCCGCTCGGTGTCCGACGCGGCGATCTTCTCGATGAGTTCCTGTGCCGTGAGCTTGGGCAGATCCGGGTCGTCCCCGGAAGCGAGCGCCGGGACCAGCCCGATGGTCGCCGCCGCCACCCCCGCCACCGCGACCGGGACGAGATAGCGCGCCGCCTTCCTGCGGCCCGGCTTCAGTTCCTCGGCGTCACTGGTGTCCTGCTCCGGTTCGTACGGTGCCATGGTGTGCCTTACCTCCGTGGTCGGCGGCGGCCTTCGATTCGTACGCGCACTCGTCCACCCCGCGCCGCCATTCTCACCCGAATTGGTCAGGGGTGGTGCTCCGTGTCTGTCTTCGTCTTCCTTCGACGTGCTCCATCCGACCAAATCGGCCAGCGGGAAGCGTCAGACCCCGGAAGCAACTCCGCGTACTGCTACGGGATGACAAAAACGGGCGGCGTCTCCCCCGTCCCGTAAGGGGAGGCGCCGCCCTGGAGGTGACGACCAGCCACCGGGGGACGGAGGGCCGGTCGTCGCGGAGAGTGGCTCGGGGCCGCCCGCGGGCGGCTCATGGCTGGTCAGCGGCGGTGCGCCACCGGTCAGCGCTGGACGAACACGTAGTCCGCCCCGTACGGCGCGGAGGCGATCGCGCCGGGGGCGCAGCGGCCCGAAGGCTGGACGCCGCCCACCGTGTTCAGCCGGAGGATCTCGACGGTGTGCGCGAGCAGGCCGCGGCGCTGGCCCACCTGCTTGGCCTTGAGGTCCAGTTCGGCGATGTTCTTCGCGCCGTTCGGCGTCCGGGAGACCAGCTCGCCGGTGACGGCGCTGCGGTCGGGGGCCCGCCAGCGCGGCGTACCGGAGTTCGGGGCGACGAAGTCGTGCGCGATGCGGCCGCCGAGGGTGGCCCGCACGTCCCGCTGCGCGAAGGAGTACGTCCCGTCGGCGCCCTTCTTGCACTGGTAGATCTGCCGGCCCTTGATGACGGAGGCCTGGAAGGAGCGCTGGGCGGCGGCGAACGAGACGTTCGCGGTGACCTTGTGCAGCTGGCCGCGGACGGCTCCGCCGGGGAACTCGGCGGTGTGCAGATTGGCGTAGAAGCCCTTCGGGTTCGTCTTCAGGCGCTTCAGCAGGGCCGCGTCGGTGACCTTGACGGTGCCGGTGACCCGCTGGTGCTCGGCCCCGGCGAGGAGCCGGGTGAAGTCGACCTTGATGCCGCCGTTCGCTCCCTTGACGCCCTCGTGGATGTGCAGGGCGGTGGGCCTGGCGGTGCCGCGCCACTTGGCCGTGACGGAGACCTTGTCGCCCTTGACCCGGACGAACTGCAGGGCGGCGCCGTCCTTGTCGCCGACGGCGGGGCCGCCCGGCACGGGCACCTCGTTGGCGCCGTTCATGCTGGCCACGAGGAGCGAGCCGCCCGCGGTGGCGGCCGTCGTGCCGCTCTGGCCCGCCACGGCGTCGGCGCCGCCGTGGGCGGATCCGTGCGCGGCCGGGCGGGAGGCGCCGCGGGCGGCGCCGCTCCCGCTGTCCGCCGTCGCCGGCAGGACCGCCGCGGCCACGGCGCCCGCGGCGGCGACCGCGATCCCGGAGGCGAGCAGGGTCCGACGGCGGTTCTTCGCGGAAGTGGTGAAACTGCCCATGACGTGAAATCTCCCCGTTCCTCAGCCAACGCCCCCTGCGTCAGCTTCTGGGCATGAGTACGGAACGGATCTGAGTCTGGACTCAATCCAGATGAGGGAATTTCACGTGACCTGCGTCACACGCTTCGGCCGGGGGGCGGGCGCGGGCGGGGCTCACCCCGCCCGGTGCACCACCAGGTCGCAGAGCTCGACCAGCGCCGCCTTCGCCTCGCCCTCGGGCAGCGGGGCCAGCGTCGCCCGCGCCTCCTGCGCGTACCGCACGGTGTCCTTGCGGGCCTGCTCAAGGGCCGGGTGCACGCGCAGGAGCCGCAGCGCCTCCGCGTGCCGGGCGTCGTCCGTGAGGTCGGAGTCGAGCAGCTCGCACAGCGCGACGTCGGCCGCGAGCCCGAGCCGCTCCACGCGCTCGCGCAGCCGCAGGACCGGCAGCGTGGGGATGCCCTCGCGCAGGTCCGTGCCCGGCGTCTTGCCGGACTCCGTCGAGTCGGAGGCGATGTCGAGGACGTCGTCGGCGAGCTGGAAGGCCACGCCGAGCCGCTCCCCGTACTGCGTGAGCACGTCCACGACCGTCTCGTCCGCCCCGGACATCATCGCGCCGAAACGGCCCGCCACGGCGATCAGCGAGCCGGTCTTGCCGCCGATGACGTCCAGGTAGTGCTCGACCGGGTCGCGCCCGTCGCGCGGGCCCGCCGTCTCCAGGATCTGCCCGGTGACGAGCCGCTCGAAGGCCTCGGCCTGGATGCGCACGGCCTCGGGGCCGAGGTCGGCGAGGATGTGCGAGGCGCGGGCGAAGAGGAAGTCGCCGGTGAGGACGGCCACCGAGTTGCCCCAGCGCTGGTTGGCGCTGGGCACGCCACGGCGCACATCGGCCTCGTCCATCACGTCGTCGTGGTAGAGCGTCGCCAGGTGCGTCAGCTCCACGACCACGGCGGACGGCACGATCCCGGGCGCGTACGGATCGCCGAACTGCGCCGCCAGCATCACCAGGAGTGGCCGAAAACGTTTGCCCCCCGCGCGCACGAGGTGCTGCGCGGCCTCCGTGATGAAGGGCACCTCGCTCTTGGTGGCCTCGAGCAGGCCCTCCTCGACAGCCGCCAATCCGGCCTGGACATCGGCTTCGAGAGCCTGGTCCCGCACGCTCAGCCCGAAGGGCCCGACGACGGTCACGAGGGGTTCTCCTGTCTGCTGACGATCACAAGTCGATCACTCGGTCGATCATTCGCTGATGACACAGTTTGTCGATGTGTCGCTGCCATCACTCAAGTCAGCGTATCCGGTCGCCTTTCGATCACAGCCAGCGCCCGCCCGACCAGAGGGGGCCAGCCTGCCCGATAGACAGGAAATGACCGATTTACCACCCAGTGAGTGATGCGCCCGACATGCCGATCGCCCTTCGGGCGGAGCGCCCTTCCGCCGCGCGGGACGGCTCGTCACGCCCCGCGGGACGGCTCGTCACGCCCTGTCCCGCGAGGCCACGCCGCGTGAGCCACCGGACACGCCGCAGCGGCCGGGTACCTCATGTGAGCCTCGTCCCACCCACCAGTTTCCGGCCATCGGCGCGCAGCATCCGCTCCAGGACGACGGCGATCCCGTCCTCCTCGTTGGACAGCGTCAATTCGTCCGCGACCGCCTTGAGTTGCTCATGGGCGTTGGCCATGGCCACCCCGTGGGCCGCCCACGCGAACATGGGGATGTCGTTCGGCATGTCGCCGAAGGCGATCGTGTCCGCCGCGCTCAGACCGAGCCGCTCGGCGGCGAGCGCGAGCCCGGTCGCCTTCGTGACCCCGCAGGGCTGGAGCTCCACGGTCCCAGGACCGGACATCGTCACCGTGGCGAGCGAGCCCACGACGCCCCGGGCGACCGCCGCCAACTCGTCGTCGGCCAGCGTGGGGTGCCGCAGCAGGACCTTGCTGATCGGCTCCTCCCACAGCACGGCACGGCCGGGCACCCGCATCGCGGGCAGCGTCGGGTGCGGCATCTCATAGCCCGGCTCGATCAGCGTGAGGCCCTCCACGCCGTCCTGGTCGACGGCCGCGAAGACCTGGCCCACCTCCGCCTCGATCTTCCCGAGCGCCACCTCCGCGAGCTCCCGGTCCAGGGTCACCGACCACACCATGCGGTCGCCCCCGGCGTCGTACAGCTGCGCCCCCTGCCCGCACACGGCGAGCCCGTCGTAGCCGAGGTCGTCGAAGAGCGGGCGCACGCGGGGCGCGGGGCGTCCGGTGACGACGAGGTGCCGCGCTCCGCCCTCGCGCGCGGCGGCCAGTGCCCTGCGTGACCGGTCGGAGACCGTGTCGTCGCAACGGAGCAGAGTTCCGTCCAGGTCAGTGGCGATGAGGGCATATGCGAGGGGAGCGGCCATGATCCGAAGAATACGGATCTGAGCCCGGCCGGTAAGCCGTGTGACAGGAGCTGTGACGGTTCAGGTGCGCCCGGCGCACTCCCGGCAGACACGCAGTCGCGCGGCCGCTGGCCCCCGCCCGCATGCGCCGGGGGCGCGAAAGCGCACCGGCCTTGACCGCCCGCTCCCGGTTCACCGGATCGGGGCGGGCCGCGACACGGCGACGGCGACGGCCCCCGGACGTGCGCCGGACCGCCCCGGCGGCCCCTGACGGCACCGGCCGGAACCGGACACGGCGCGGCGCCACCGGCCGCCGCCCGTGAACTCCCCCGGGAACGACCCGCCTTGCCCCGGCGGCCGGGTCGGCCGCCGCTGTGTGAACGGGCCTGTGAAAAGTCCGTCGCGCCGCCGGGCGCCCGGGACGGGGCCCCGCGCCCCGCCCCGGCGGCGGAACCTCCCGGCGCCCGGCGGCGTCACAGCAGGGACGCGCGGTGGGCACCCGCCCGCCGCCAGGACCACGGCACCACACGCGACGACAAGGAACGACATGGCACTCCCGCAGACCCGCAAGCTCGCCCTCACCACCGCGGCCGCCGCCCTGGTGCTCACCGCGGGCCTCGCCTGGCAGGCGTCGGCCGCGGACTCCGGCGGCGACGGGCGCGGGGCCGGGCCCGGGGTGAAGGCCGACACCGTGAGCGGCGAGCGCGTCGAGCACGACCCGGCGGGCTCCGGCGCCTACTGGACGCCGGAGCGCATGCGCGCCGCCGAGCCCGCCCCGATGCCGGTGGTTCCTGGCGAGTGACCACCGGTCCCCGAGCGGACCCGTACGCCTGTCGGCCGGTCGCTCGCGCCCCGCGCGCGAGCCGGTGCCCCGGTGCCGCGCACCGGCCCGACCGGGCCCGCGCCCCGTCTCAGTCGTGCGCCGCCGCCAGATGCCGCGCCAGGCGGGGCGAGGCGAACTCCGTGCCGCACACGAAGCGCATCAGCGGCCCGTACGAGGACCCCGCCAGCATGCCCGTGAAGTACAGCCCCGGCACCGAGGAGACATAGCCCGCGCCGAGGCGGGGCGTGCCGAGGCTGACCGCGAGGCGGGCACGCAGGACTTCGCTGAGGAAGCCAAGGGCGCCCAGGTCGACGCGGTAGCCGGTGGCGGCGATGACGTGGTCGGCGCCGAGTTCGCGCACCCGGCCGCCGAGCGTCTCCAGCGTCAGGACGGGCCGCCCGGCGCGGGTCTCCGCGCTCAGCACGCGCCGCACCTCGCGCGCGTCGGCCTCCTTCTGGAAGCGCTCGCGCAGCCACCAGGCGCCGAGCGGGCCGAGGACGCTGCGGGTGAGGAAGTGCCGGGTCCGGGACGGCAGATGGCGGTACAGGTCGGCGTGGTAGCTCAGCGCGTACAGCGACCAGGCGCGGCCGAAGGGCGACTGAGGGCGCAGCCTCGGCTGCTCCCACGGCGGGCTGCCGAAGCCGATGGCGCCCCTGCCCCGCGCCACGACCCGCACCCGGGCGCCCGCCTCGGCGGCGAGCACCGCCGTCTCCAGGGCGGACTGGCCCGCTCCGAGGACGAGCAGGTCGCTGTCCGCGTACCGCTTGAGGTCGTGGTGCTGGGAGCTGTGCGAGAGCGCCGCCTCGGGCGCAGGGCCCTTGGGCACGGCGGTCGCGAGCACCGGCGGCAGCTGCGCCAGGCCGGTCAGACCGGTGGCGACGACGACCGCGCGCGCCGCGAACCGCTCGCCGGAGTCAAGGCCCAGCTCGAAGTACCCTCCCGGCCTGCGGTCCACCGACGCCACCCGCACCCGCTCCAGGGCGGGCACGAGCTTCTCCTGGAACCACTGCCCGTACGCGATGAACGTTTCGACGGGGATGATGTCCTCGTCCCTGAGCAGGCGCGGAATGCCCGCCGCCGCGCAGTAGTCGGCGAGGGTGTGGCCCGGCTGCGGGGCGTCGATGTTCGACGCCGCGGGGGTCGACTTCAGGAGCATCCCCGCGGGCATGTGGGAGCTCCAGCTGACCATGGGCTCGCCGAAGACGCGGACGGGAATGCCCCGGGCCCGTAGATGGGCGGCGGTGGACAGGCCGTAAGGGCCCGCCCCGATGACTGCCACTGGTTGTGTCACGAAGTCCCTCCCCAGGACATCGCGCACGCCGTGCCGTCGCACGGCGCACTGTCTTGCTCCGTGGATGTGTCGGTGGTCCCCCGTGGACCGGTGCGCCCCGTCGCCGGGCCGCCGCGTCGCTGGCCGGGCGGCCGCCTTGCCTGCGGGGGCCGCCCGGGGTCGTGGTCATCTCGCGGTGGTGCCGCCCCGCCGACGGGTCCGCCAGAGCTGGAACAGGTGCTTCGCCCCGGGCCGCACGAACCGCGCGAGCATCGTGAAGAACGGCTTCATGTCATCGGCGGCGAGCCAGGCCAGCTCGGTGCCGGTGGCGCGGCCGGGGGCGTGGGGCGTGACGTAGCCGCTGCGGCGGTACGCGATGAGGGCGGGCAGGTCGATGTTCTCCACCACATACCGGTGCCCCGGCCGCTGGTCGCCCTCGGGGACCGCGCGGCCGGTGAGGTGCAGATGCATCGCACGGACGACGTCGATGCCCGTCCCGCTCTCGAAGAGGCGGAACTGGGCGCCCGTGCGCGGGTTGAAGTCGAGCAGTTTGTACTGGCCGTCGCGGCGGTCGAAGCGCAGGTCGAGGTCGATGACGCCGGTGAAGCCGATCTCCTTGATGAAGCGCGAGGCGAGGTCGGCGAGCTCCGGGTTGTCGACCACGTACGCGTGCGCGGTCATGCCCGCGTGCGGCGGCCAGGAGCGCACCTTCACCCCGGTGAACAGCGCGAGCGGCGCGGAGTTCTCGTCGAAGTAGGCGTGCACGATCCAGTCCTCCGCCTGCTCGCGCGGCAGATACTCCTGGAGGATCACGCCCGGCCGCTCGCCCCAGTCCCGCGCCAGTTCGCGCAGCCCCGCACGGGTGTCGATCCGAGTGGTGCCGTTGACGGCGGGCCGGGAGCGGCGCTGGAACGCCTCGCGGTTCTTGGCCACCACCGGGAAGCGGGCGCGCGCGCCGAACTCCTCGACCTCCGCCTGGTCGCGCGGGCACACCGACGTCGGTGAGCTCAGGCCGTGCGCGACACACAGCTCGTGCAGGCCCTGCTTGCTGGCGAGGCGGCGCGGTAACGCCGGGTCCACGCGCGGGAACAGGAAGCCCCCGAAGTCCGCCTCGCCCAGCTCCCGCTGGTGCTCGGCGATCAGCACGGCCGCTTCCTCGTCGGTCGGAATGAGGACCGTCGGCCTGCCGATGCGCCGCCCGATCCGCAGCAGCCCCTCGACGAGCCGCCGCGGTTCCTCCGCCCCCGTGGTCCGCCAGGGGAACGCGCCCGTCAGATAGCGGGAGGCGGCTGCGGGCGTGCGCCGGTCCTCCGTGATCGCGTACATCGGAACACCGAGACGGCCGAGGCTCCGGATCGCCCCGACACCGCCGTGGTGCAGCGGATAGTCACCGAACTTCACGATCAGTCCGGGCACTTCACGGTCGGGCGTCAGTGCCGCACCGCCGCACGAATTGGTCACGGGTCCCCCCACGCGTCCCCTTGCGTCCCCATCGCGTCGACCCGGATTCCCCTGTCCGTGTCCCACCGGAACCTAGGGCGGAACGGGAGCGTGACACCCGCGATTTATCAGGACATTGCTAACTCTTTAGGCACTGCCTGAATCCGGCGCCGCCACGTAACGTGTGAGGCACCCAAGATTGGAAAGCGAGGCAGGAACGCATGTCCGAGCAGAACCCGCTCGACCTCCCCGAGGGTGACCCCTTCGGCCCGCACAATCTTCCCTATGGGGTGTTCTCCCCCGCCGGGTCAGCCGCCGGGTCAGCCGCCGGGTCAGCGCCCGGTTCCGCTTCTGGTTCTGCGCCCGCCGCCGACGGCCGCCGCGTCGGCGTCCGCATCGGCTCGTACGTCCTCGACGCCGGTGCCGCCGCGGCCGCGCTGGGATCGCCCTATGTGTCCCTCCTCGCCCAGCCCACCTTGAACCCGCTGCTCGCCGCGGGCCGCCGGGCGTGGAGCGACGTGCGCCGCGCCCTCACCGCGTGGGTGACGGTTCCCGCCCACCGCGAGACCGTCCTGCCGCTGCTCCACCCCCTCTCCGACGTCACCCTGCACCTGCCCTTCGACGTCGCCGACTACGTGGACTTCTACGCCTCCGAGCACCACGCGTCGAACCTGGGCCGGATGTTCCGCCCCGACGCCCCCACCCCGCTCACCCCCAACTGGAAGCACCTGCCGATCGGCTACCACGGCCGGTCCGGCACCGTCGTGGTCTCCGGGACGGACGTGGTGCGCCCCTCGGGGCAGCGCAAGGCGCCCGCCGACAGCGCCCCCGTCTTCGGCCCGTCCGCCAAGTTCGACATCGAGGCCGAGGTCGGCTTCGTCGTCGGCGCGCCCTCCGCGCTCGGCACCCCCGTGCCTCTCGCGGACTTCCGCGAGCACGTCTTCGGCCTGTGCCTCCTCAACGACTGGTCGGCCCGCGACATCCAGGCCTGGGAGTACGTCCCGCTCGGCCCCTTCCTCGGCAAGTCCTTCGCCACGTCGGTCTCCGCGTGGATCACGCCGCTCGACGCCCTGGACGCGGCGCGGGTCTCCCCGCCGGAGCGGACGGAGGCGCTGCTCCCCTATCTGGACGACACCGCGTCAGACGAGCCCGGCGGCTACGACCTCCGGATCACCGTCACCCTCAACGGCGAGGTCATCTCCGAGCCCCCCTTCTCCACCGTCTACTGGACCGCCGCCCAGCAGCTCGCCCACATGACCGTCAACGGCGCCTCCCTGCGCACCGGTGACCTCTACGGCTCCGGCACCGTCAGCGGCCCCTCCGCCGACCAGTTCGGCTCCCTCATCGAGCTCACCTGGAACGGCCGCGACCCCCTCGAACTCCCCTCCGGCAAGCGGACGTTCCTGGAGGACGGCGACGTGGTCACCCTCTCCGCCTGGGCCCCGGGCCCCGACGGCACGCGGGTGGGCCTGGGCGAGGTCACGGGCCGGGTGACTTCCGCACGCTGACGCGAAGTCCCCGAACCCCGCTCCGGTGGTTCCAGCCCGTCCGGCGTTTGAGGACGAGGCGCGAAGCGCCAATATCGGTGAGCGGGGGAACGGGGGCGGCAGCACCCGGAGCGGGAAGGGGCGGGCCTGGGGCGCCCCGCGAGGGCCCTCAGGACGCGGCCTCCGCCAGCACCCCCAGCACCCCCTCCCCATACGTGGCCAGCTTCTTCTCCCCGACCCCGCTGATCCCCCCGAGCTCCGCCACCGACCCCGGCAACGCCACCGCGATCTCCCGCAGCGTCGCGTCATGGAAGATCACATACGCGGGCACCCCCTGCTCCCGCGCCTGCTCCGCCCGCCACGCCCGCAGCGCCTCGAACACCGGCGCCGCCTCTTCGGGCAGCTCGGCCAGGGCGGCCGCGGCCTTGGCCTTGCGCTCCCCGCGCGGAGCGGACCGCGCCGACCCGGCCGGCTTCTTCGGCTCCTTGCGCAGCGGCACCTCCCGCTGCCGGTTCAGGACGGCGCCGCTGCCCTCGGTCAGCACCAGCGTGCCGTACTCCCCCTCGACCGCGAGGAGGCTCTGGGCGAGCAACTGCCGCACCACGCCTCTCCATTCGGCCTCGCTGAGGTCCTCGCCGATGCCGAAGACGGACAGCTGGTCGTGGTCGAACTGGATGACCTTCGCGGTCTTGCGGCCGAGCAGGATGTCGACGATCTGGCCCGTGCCGAACTTCTGGCCGCGCTCGCGCTTCAGGCGCACCACCGTCGACAGGACCTTCTGCGCGGCCACCGTGCCGTCCCAGGTCTCCGGCGGGGTGAGGCAGGTGTCGCAGTTGCCGCAGGCCTCGGCCGCGGCGTCCTGGCCGAAGTAGGTGAGGAGCTGGCCGCGGCGGCACCGGGCCGTCTCGCACAGGGCGAGCATCGCGTCCAGATGGGAGGCCGCGCGGCGCCGGAACGCCTCGTCGCCCTCGCCGGACTGGATGAGCTTGCGCTGCTGCACCACGTCCTGCAGGCCGTACGCCATCCACGCCGTCGAGGGGAGGCCGTCGCGGCCCGCGCGGCCCGTCTCCTGGTAGTACCCCTCCACCGACTTGGGCAGGTCGAAGTGGGCCACGAAGCGGACGTCCGGCTTGTCGATGCCCATGCCGAAGGCGATCGTGGCGACCACGACCAGGCCCTCCTCGCGCAGGAAGCGCGACTGGTGGCGGGCACGGGTCCCGGCGTCCAGGCCCGCGTGGTAGGGCACCGCCTCGATGCCGTGGGCGCTGAGGAACTCGGCGATCTGCTCCACCGACTTGCGCGAGAGGCAGTAGACGATGCCCGCGTCCCCGTCGTGCTCCTCCTTGAGGAAGGTCAGGAGCTGCTTCTTCGGGTCGGACTTGGGCACGATGCGGTACTGGATGTTGGGGCGGTCGAAGCTCGCCACGAAGTGCTTGGCGGCGGGCATCGCCAGGCGCTCGGTGATCTCCCGGTGGGTGGCGTCCGTCGCCGTGGCGGTGAGCGCGATCCGGGGGACGTCCGGCCAGCGCTCGCCGAGGACCGACAGGGACAGATAGTCCGGCCGGAAGTCGTGGCCCCACTGGGCCACGCAGTGCGCCTCGTCGATCGCGAAGACCGAGATCTCGGCGCGGGAGAGCAGCTGGAGCGTGGAGTCCAGGCGCAGCCGCTCCGGCGCCAGATACAGCACGTCCAGCTCGCCCGCGAGCAGCTCGGCCTCGACGACGCGGCGCTCGTCGAAGTCCTGTGTCGAGTTCATGAACCCGGCGCGCACGCCCAGGGCCCGCAGCGCGTCGACCTGGTCCTGCATCAGGGCGATCAGCGGTGAGACCACCACGCCCGTGCCCCGTCTGACCAGGGCCGGGATCTGGTAGCACAGCGATTTTCCGCCGCCGGTCGGCATCAGGACGACCGCGTCGCCGCCCGCGACGACATGCTCGATGATCGCCTCTTGCTCGCCCCGGAAGGCGTCGTACCCGAACACCCGGTGGAGCGTCCGCAGCGCGTCGCTCTCCACCACCTCAGCCATGCCGACCCCACTGATCCCGCTCATCGCCGTGCCCCCGCCTGTCGCACCTCGACCACTGCCTCCACGATAGGCGCCCGCGCCGACAGGCCGGGAAGTTATCCACAGGCCCGCCGGACGGTTCCGGTCAGCCCAATGGCCCCGGTGCTCTGGCGGCCCGCCGCGCCCCGGGTCATCCTGCTGCTGGCGGCGGCCCGGGGGCTGAGCCCGCCCCAGGTCATGGCGCCCAGCGCGCGCCTCCCCCGTCCGAGGAGCCCCTCGATGCCCCTGCCCCGTACCGCCCAGGCCGCCCTCTCGCTGGCGGCGGTCTCCTGCCTGGCCCTGACCACCGCGCCCGCCCAGGCGGCGGCCCCGCCGCCCCCTCCGGCCACCCCGTACGCGAAGTACGCGGAGTACGCCAAGGTCTACGCGGCGACCGCCAAGTACGCGTACGAGCCGCTCGCGATCAAGGCGGGCTTCCAGCGCACCGACGAGTGCGCCGCCGACCCGGAGCTCGGCGGCATGGGTTACCACTACATCAACCCGGCGAACATAGGTTCCGTCGATCCGGCGAAGCCCGCCGCGCTGCTCTACGAGGACACCCGCGACGGCAAGCGCAAGCTGATCGCCGTCGAGTGGATCGTCAACGACGCCGACCAGGACAAGAGCACCGACGACGACCGCCCGTACCTGTTCGGGCACCCCTTCGACGGCCCGATGGACGGGCACTTCCCGGGCATGCCGATCCACTACGACCTGCACGCCTGGCTCTACAAGGAGAACCCGAGCGGCAAGCTCTCCCCCTGGAACCCGAACGTCCGCTGCCCCGCGCACCCCTGACCGCACGCGAAGGGCCCCGGCCCTCCGAGGGGAGAGCCGGGGCCCCGCGCGCGGACGCGGACGACCGGGTCAGCGGACGAACACGCCCGCCTGCCCCGCCAGGTCGAGGAAGTACTGCGGCGCCACCCCGAGCACCAGCGTCACCGCGACGCCGACGCCGATCGCCGCCGTCGTCAGCGGCGAGGGCACGGCGACCGACGGGCCGTCCGCCTTCGGTTCGCTGAAGAACATCAGCACGATGACCCGGATGTAGAAGAACGCCGCGATCGCCGACGAGATCACACCGACCACGACGAGCGCGCCCGCGCCGCCCTCCGCCGCCGCCTTGAACACGGCGAACTTCCCGGAGAACCCGGAGGTCAGCGGGATGCCGGCGAAGGCGAGCAGGAACACCGCGAAGACGGCGGCGACCAGGGGCGAGCGGCGGCCGAGCCCCGCCCACTTCGACAGATGGGTGGCCTCGCCGCCCGCGTCCCGCACCAGGGTCACGACCGCGAACGCGCCGATCGTCACGAACGAGTACGCGCCCAGGTAGAAGAGCACCGAAGAGACGCCGTCCTCCGAGGTCGCGATGACACCCGCGAGGATGAAGCCCGCGTGCGCGATCGACGAGTACGCGAGGAGCCGCTTGATGTCGGTCTGGGTGATCGCGACGATCGCGCCGCCCAGCATCGTGATCGCCGCGACGCCCCACATCACCGGGCGCCAGTCCCAGCGCAGGCCCGGCAGGACCACGTAGAGCAGCCGGAGCAGGGCGCCGAACGCGGCCACCTTCGTCGCCGCCGCCATGAAGCCCGTGACCGGCGTGGGCGCGCCCTGGTAGACGTCCGGCGTCCACATGTGGAACGGCACCGCGCCCACCTTGAACAGCAGGCCCATCACGACCATCGCGGCGCCGATCAGGAGCAGCGCGTCATTGCCCATGGTGTTGGCGAGGGCCGGGTCGACCTCCGCGACGGTGCCGTCGACGACGTCCGCGATGGTGCCGTACGACACCGAGCCCGCGTAGCCGTACAGGAGCGCGATGCCGAACAGCGTGAACGCGGACGCGAACGCGCCGAGCAGGAAGTACTTCACGGCCGCTTCCTGCGACATGAGGCGCTTGCGGCGGGCGAGCGCGCAGAGCAGATAGAGCGGGAGGGAGAACACCTCCAGGGCGATGAACAGCGTCAGGAGGTCGTTCGCCGCGGGGAAGACGAGCATGCCGCCGATGGCGAACAGCGCGAGCGGGAACACCTCGGTGGTGGTGAACCCGGCCTTCACGGCGGCCTGTTCGCCCGCGCCGCCGGGCACGGCCCCGGCCTGCGCCACGAAGGAGTCGACGCGGTTGCCGTGCGCGGCCGGGTCCAGGCGCCGCTCGGCGAAGGTGAAGATCGAGACCAGGCCCACGAGCAGGATCGTGCCCTGCAGGAAGAGCGCGGGTCCGTCGACCGCGATCGCACCCATGGCGGCGATGCGGGCCTTCGTGGTGCCGTAGTCCCCGGCGGCGAGCGCCACGACCGCGGCGAAGGCGGCGGTGAGCGCGACGACGGACACGAACAGCTGGGCGTAGTAACGGAACTTGCGCGGTACGAAGGCTTCGATGAGCACTCCGATGACGGCGGCACCGATGATGATCAGGGTCGGCGCCAGCTGGCCGTACTCGATCTTCGGAGCGTCGATCTTGTCGATCGGCTCGGCCGCCGTTGTCCACAGGCTGTGGACGGCTGTCGCACTCACTTGGCCGCCTCCACCTCGGGCTTGGGATCCTTCTTCTGTACGTCGGACATGGTGTGCTCCACGGCCGGGTTCACCAGGTCGGTGAGCGGCTTCGGGTAGACGCCGAGGCCGATCAGGAGGGCGATCAGCGGGGCCACCACGACCAGCTCCCTGACCCGCAGGTCGGGCATCTTGGCGACCTCGGGCCTCACCGGGCCCGTCATCGTCCGCTGGTAGAGGACGAGGGTGTAGAGCGCGGCGAGCACGATGCCGACGGTGGCGATGACCCCCACCGCCGGATAGCGCGCGAACGCGCCGACCAGGACCAGGAACTCACTGACGAACGGCGCGAGTCCCGGCAGCGAGAGCGTGGCGAGACCGCCGATGAGGAAGGTGCCCGCGAGCACAGGGGCGACCTTCTGCACTCCCCCGTAGTCCGCGATCAGACGCGAGCCGCGGCGGGAGATGAGGAAGCCCGCGACCAGCATCAGGGCGGCCGTCGACAGGCCGTGGTTGACCATGTAGAGCGTGGCGCCCGACTGCCCCTGGGACGTCATCGCGAAGATACCGAGGACGATGAACCCGAAGTGCGAGATCGACGCGTACGCCACCAGGCGCTTGATGTCGCGCTGGCCGACGGCGAGCAGCGCGCCGTAGATGATGCTGATGAGCGCCAGGACCAGGATCACCGGCGTCGCCCACTTCGAGGCCTCCGGGAACAGCTGGAGGCAGAAGCGCAGCATCGCGAACGTGCCGACCTTGTCCACGACGGCCGTGATCAGGACGGCGACCGGGGCCGTGGACTCGCCCATCGCGTTCGGCAGCCAGGTGTGCAGCGGCCACAGCGGGGCCTTCACCGCGAAGGCGAAGAAGAAGCCGAGGAACAGCAGCCGTTCGGTGTTGGTCGCCATGTCGAGCGAGCCGTTGGCGCGCGCTTCGGCGATCTCCTGGAGGGAGAAGTTTCCGGCGACTACGTAGAGCCCGATCACGGCGGCCAGCATGATCAGACCGCCGGCCAGGTTGTAGAGCAGGAACTTCACCGCGGCGTAGCTGCGCTGCGCCGAGGCGTTCTCGTCGCTGCCCGCGTGGGCGCGGTCTCCGAAGCCACCGATGAGGAAGTACATCGGGATGAGCATGGCTTCGAAGAAGATGTAGAACAGGAAGACGTCGGTGGCCTCGAAGGAGATGATCACCATCGCCTCGACGGCGAGGATCAGGGCGAAGAAGCCCTGGGTCGGCCGCCAGCGCGAGGACTTCGTCTCCAGGGGATCGGCGTCGTGCCAGCCCGCCAGGATGATGAAGGGCAGCAGCAGGGCGGTCAGCGCGATCAAGGAGACCGCGATGCCGTCCACACCCAGTTCGTAGCGCACCCCGAAGTCCTTGATCCAGGAGTGCGACTCGGTCAGTTGGTACCGGTCGCCGTCCGGG
The DNA here is from genome assembly GCF_056435225.1 of Streptomyces sp. NPDC043996. Lineage (NCBI taxonomy): Bacteria > Bacillati > Actinomycetota > Actinomycetes > Kitasatosporales > Streptomycetaceae > Streptomyces > Streptomyces sp. NPDC043996. Next base: position 908,923 of record NZ_JBWKEY010000001.1, read on the forward strand.
TCGAAGCGGACCGCGACCGTGACGGCCAGGGCGAGCGTGGCCAGCGAGAAGAACAGCGCGAGCCATTTGGCGGCGGTGCGCTGGGCGGCCGGGACGGCCGCCGTGACGATCGCGCCCACCGCGGGCACCGCGGCCGTCGCTGTCAGCAGAGGAAAGGACATCGGTATCAGACCGCCCTCATCAGCAGCGTCGCGGCGATGAGGATCGCCGCGCCGCCGAACATCGAGACCGCGTAGCTACGGGCGTAGCCGTTCTGGATCTTGCGAAGCCGCCCGGAGAGTCCGCCGACGGAGGCCGCCGTTCCGTTGACCACGCCGTCGACCAGGGTGTGGTCGACGTACACCAGGGAGCGGGTGAGGTGCTCGCCGCCGCGCACCAGGACCACGTGGTTGAAGTCGTCCTGGAGCAGATCGCGGCGGGCCGCGCGGGTGAGCAGCGAGCCGCGCGGGGCGACCACGGGGACCGGCCTGCGGCCGTACTGGAGCCAGGCCAGGGTGACGCCGATGACCAGGACCACCATCGTGGCGCCCGTGACCGTGGCGGCGCTCAGCGGGGAGTCGCCGTGGTCGTGGTGGGTGACCGGCTCCAGCCAGTGCGTGAAGCGGTCGCCGATGCTGAAGAAGCCACCGGCGAACACCGAACCGAAGGCCAGCAGGATCATCGGGATCGTCATGGACTTGGGCGACTCGTGCGGATGCGGCTGCTTGCCGTCCGCGTCCGGCTGCCAGCGCTTCTCTCCGAAGAAGGTCAACAGCATCACGCGCGTCATGTAGTACGCCGTGATGGCCGCGCCGAGCAGCGCCACCGAGCCGAGGATCCAGCCCTGCGTGCCGCCCTTGGCGAACGCCGCCTCGATGATCTTGTCCTTGGAGAAGAAGCCGGACAGGCCGGGGAAGCCGATGATGGCCAGATAGCCGAGCCCGAAGGTCACGAACGTCACCGGCATGTACTTCCTGAGGCCCCCGTACTTCCTCATGTCCACCTCGTCGTTCATGCCGTGCATGACCGAACCGGCGCCGAGGAAGAGCCCGGCCTTGAAGAAGCCGTGCGTCACCAGGTGCATGATCGCGAAGACATAGCCGATCGGGCCGAGGCCCGCGGCCAGGATCATGTACCCGATCTGCGACATCGTGGAGCCCGCGAGCGCCTTCTTGATGTCGTCCTTCGCGCAACCGACGATCGCACCGAAGAGCAGCGTCACCGCGCCCACGACGGTCACGGCCAGCTGCGCGTCCGGCGCGGCGTTGAAGATCTCCCCGGAGCGCACGATCAGATACACGCCCGCGGTCACCATCGTCGCCGCGTGGATCAGGGCCGACACGGGCGTGGGGCCCTCCATCGCGTCCCCGAGCCAGGACTGCAGCGGCACCTGCGCGGACTTGCCGCACGCCGCGAGCAGCAGCATCAGGCCGATCGCGGTGAGCTTGCCCTCGCTGGTCTCCTCCGTGGCCTTCAGGACGTCGCCGAAGGCGAACGACCCGAAGGTGGTGAACATCAGCATGATCGCGATCGAGAGGCCCATGTCACCGACGCGGTTGACCAGGAAGGCCTTCTTCGCCGCGGTGGCCGCGCTGGGCTTGTGCTGCCAGAACCCGATCAGGAGGTACGAGGCGAGGCCGACGCCCTCCCAGCCGACGTACAGGAGCAGGTAGTTGTCGGCGAGCACGAGCAGGAGCATCGCCGCGAGGAACAGGTTCAGATAGCCGAAGAAGCGGCGGCGGCGCTCGTCGTGCTCCATGTACCCGACCGAGTACAGGTGGATCAGCGTGCCCACGCCGGAGATCAGCAGGACGAACGTCATCGACAGCTGGTCGAGCTGGAAGGCGACGTCCGCCTTGAAGCCCTCGACCGGGATCCAGCTGAACAGGTGCTGGCGCAGCGACCGTTCCTCGGCGCCCTTGCCGAGCATGTCGGCGAAGAGCACCACCGCGAAGGCGAAGGACGCGGCCGAGAGGAGGGTGCCGAGCCAGTGGCCCACGCGGTCGAGCGCGCGCCCGCCGCACAGCAGGACGGCCGCTCCGAGCAGGGGCGCCGCGATGAGCAGCGCAATCAGTTTCTCCACGATTCAGCGACCCCTCAGAGCTTCATCAGGCTGGCGTCGTCGACCGAAGCCGAATGGCGGGAGCGGAACAGCGACACGATGATCGCGAGCCCGACCACGACCTCGGCCGCCGCGACGACCATCGTGAAGAAGGCGATGATCTGGCCGTCCAGGTTGCCGTGCAGCCGGGAGAACGCCACGAACGCGAGGTTGCAGGCGTTCAGCATCAACTCGACGCACATGAAGACGACGATCGCGTTCCGCCTGATCAGTACGCCCGTGGCGCCGATGGCGAACAGCAGGGCCGCCAGGTACAGGTAGTTGACCGGATTCACTTCGACGCCTCCTCGGTCTGCCCGGCCCGCTCGCCGCCGTCCGCGCGCGCGGTGTCGGTGCGGCGCGGGTCCGGACGCTCCAGGCGGTCGGCGGAGCGCTGCTCCAGGGCGCGCAGGTCGTCCAGGGCCTCGTTGGACACGTCACGGATCTGGCCGCGCTCGCGCAGCGTCCTGTTGACCGTGAGCTCCGCCGGCGTGCCGTCCGGGAGCAGGCCCGGGATGTCCACGGCGTTGTGCCGGGCGTACACACCCGGGGCCGGGAGCGGCGGCAGGTGCTTGCCCTCGCGCACGCGCTCCTCGGCGCGCTCGCGCTGGGTCTTGGCGCGCTCGGTGCGCTCGCGGTGGGTGAGCACCATCGCGCCGACGGTCGCCGTGATCAGCAGGGCGCCGGTGATCTCGAAGGCGAAGACGTACTTCGTGAAGATGAGGGTGGCCAGACCCTCCACGTTGCCGCCCTCGTTGGCCTTGCCGATGCCGTTGAAGTCCTTCACGGAGGCGTTGCCGATGCCCGCGAACAGCAGGATGGAGAAGCCGAGGCCGCACAGGAGCGCGAGCCAGCGCTGCCCCTTGATGGTCTCCGTCAGGGAGTCGGCGGCGGTGACGCCGACGAGCATGACGACGAAGAGGAACAGCATCATGATCGCGCCGGTGTAGACGACGATCTGGACGACGCCGAGGAAGTAGGCGCCGTTGGCCAGGTAGAACACCGCCAGGATGATCATGGTCCCGGCCAGGCACAGGGCGCTGTGGACCGCCTTCTTCATGAGGATCGTGCACAGCGCGCCGATGACGGCGACCGTGCCGAGCACCCAGAACTGGACGGCCTCGCCCGTGGAGGTGGTGTACGCCGCGACGGCGCTCATGCGTCCACCCCCTCGCCCCCGGGGGCCGGGGCCGCCTCCGCGGGCCGCTCGCCCTGGGAGACGGCCACCTGGCGCTCCGTGCCGGGGGCGGCCCGCGTCACCAGACCGCGGTAGTAGTCGCCCTCGTCCGTGCCCGGGTGGATCGCGTGCGGGCTGTCGACCATGCCCTCTTCGAGGCCCGCGAGCAGCTGCTCCTTGGTGTAGATGAGGCTCTCGCGGCTGCTGTCGGCGAGCTCGAACTCGTTCGTCATCGTCAACGCGCGCGTGGGGCACGCCTCGATGCACAGGCCGCACAGGATGCAGCGGGCGTAGTTGATCTGGTAGACCCGCCCGTACCGCTCGCCCGGGGAGTAGCGCTCTTCTTCGGTGTTGTCCGCGCCCTCCACATAGATGGCGTCCGCCGGGCAGGCCCAGGCACACAGCTCGCAGCCGACGCACTTCTCCAGGCCGTCCGGATGGCGGTTGAGCTGGTGCCTGCCGTGGAAACGGGGAGCGGTGGTCTTCTGCTGCTCCGGATACTGCTCGGTCAGCCGCTTCTTGAACATGGCCTTGAAGGTCACGCCGAAGCCCGCGACGGGGTTCTGGAACCCCTGATCCGATTGGTTCGCCGCGTGCGGATCCGAGCCCTGGGGCTGCGCGGGCAGCCGCCCGCGCTCCGGCCGCTCGGGCTGGTTCGACTGCTCAGCCATCGGACGCCTCCTTTCCGTCACTTTGAGTATCGGGGCCACCACTGACAATCAACTCCCGCTCGTGGCGCGGGCGTCGGCGCGGTACGGGCGGCAGGGTCTGTCCGGGCAGCGGCGGCACCGGGAAGCCACCGGCCATCGGGTCGAAGGCGGCGGATTCGGCGGTCTCCTCGGCGTCGGCCGCGCCCTGTGCCTCCCGCCTGTCCCGCTGGTCGCGGAAGAAGTCCGCGATGAAGGAGAGGACCAGGAGCGCCAGGACGCCCCCGCCTACGTAGAGCGCGATCCCGGCGAAGTCGTAGTCCTCGTTGCGCAGCGCGCGGACGGTGGCGACGAGCATCAGCCAGACCACCGACACCGGGATGAGGACCTTCCAGCCGAGCTTCATCAGCTGGTCGTAGCGCACGCGCGGGAGCGTGCCGCGCAGCCAGATGAAGAAGAACAGCAGCAGCTGCACCTTGAGCACGAACCAGGCCATCGGCCACCAGCCGTGGTTCGCGCCCTCCCAGAAGGTGCTGACCGGCCAGGGAGCCCGCCAGCCACCGAGGAAGAGCGTCACCGACACGGCCGAGACGGTCACCATGTTGACGTACTCGGCGAGCATGAACATCGCGAACTTGATCGACGAGTACTCGGTGTTGAAGCCGCCGACGAGGTCGCCCTCGGACTCCGGCATGTCGAACGGCGCCCGGTTGGTCTCGCCGATCATCGTCACGATGTAGATCAGGAACGACACCGGCAGGAGCAGCACGTACCAGCGCTCCTGCTGCGCCTCCACGATCGCCGACGTCGACATCGAACCGGAGTACAGGAACACCGAGGCGAACGCGGCGCCCATCGCGATCTCGTACGAGATCATCTGCGCGCACGAGCGCAGACCGCCGAGCAGCGGGTACGTCGAACCGGAACTCCAGCCCGCCAGGACGATGCCGTAGATGCCGACCGAGGCGACCGCGAGGATGTAGAGCATCGCGATCGGCAGGTCGGTGAGCTGCATCGTGGTGCGGTGGCCGAAGATCGAGACCTCGTTGCCCGCGGGCCCGAAGGGGATCACCGCGATCGCCATGAACGCGGGGATGGCGGCCACGATCGGCGCGAGGATATAGACGACCTTGTCCGCGCGCTTGACGATCAGGTCCTCCTTGAGCATCAGCTTGATGCCGTCCGCGAGGGACTGGAGGAGGCCCCAGGGGCCGTGGCGGTTGGGGCCGATGCGCAGCTGCATCCAGGCGACGACCTTGCGCTCCCAGACGATGGAGAACAGCACGGTCAGCATCAGGAACGCGAAGCAGAAGACCGCCTTGACGGCGACCAGCCACCACGGGTCCCGGCCGAACATGGACAGGTCCTCCGCCGCGAACGGCACCGCGCTCTGGGCTGCGGCGAACGGTGTCACGACGTCACCTCCGTGGCCTCAGAGGGCTCCGGCGGGGCGGCCGGGCCGATGCGGACGAGGTCGCCGGGCCGGGCGCCGGTGTCCGAAGTGACGCCTCCCCCGGTCGAGTTCAGGGGCAGCCAGACCACCCGGTCGGGCATCTCCGTGACCCGCAGCGGAAGCGTGGTCACGCCCCGGGGGCCGGAGACCGCCAGGGCGTCGCCGTCCTTGACGCCCGCCTCGGCCGCGGTGGCGGCCGACACGCGCGCGTGGGCGGCGTGCCGCGTCCCGGCGAGCGCGTCGTCGCCCTCCTGGAGGCGGCCCTGGTCGAGCAGCAGCCGGTGCCCGGCGAGCACGGCCTCTCCGGAGGCGGGCCGCGGCAGGGAAGCCGCCGTCTCCAGGGGCTCGGTCGCGCGGGGTCCGTCCCAGCCGCCGAGCCGGTCCAGCTCGCGCCGGAGCGTCAGCAGGTCGGGCAGGCCCAGGTGGACGTCGCCCGCGTCGGCCAGCATGTGCAGGACGCGCGCGTCGGTGGGCGCCAGGCGGCGCGTCATCTGGTCGGGCTTGAGCGCCGCGTCGAAAAGCCGGGCCCTGCCCTCCCAGTTGAGGAAGGAGCCCGGCTTCTCGGCGACCGCGGCCACCGGCAGGACCACGTCGGCGTGCTCGGTCACCTCGCTCGGCCTCAGCTCCAGACTGACCAGGAAGCCGACCGCGGCCAGCGCCTCACGCGCGCGTGCCGGGTCGGGCAGGTCCCCGACCTCGACGCCCGCGACAAGGAGCGCACCGAGCTCGCCGGTCGCGGCGGCCTCGATGATCTGGCCGGTATCGCGGCCGTAGCGGTGCGGCAGTTCGGCCAGGTGCCAGGCGGCGGCGACCTCCTCCCGCGCGCGCGGGTCGGTCGCGGGGCGGCCGCCCGGCAGCAGCGACGGCAGCGCGCCCGCCTCGAGGGCACCGCGCTCGCCCGCGCGGCGCGGCATCCACACCAGACCCGCGCCCGTCGCGGACGCGGCCCGTACGGCGGCGGTGAGCGCGCCGGGCACCGTCGCGAGGCGCTCGCCGACGACGATGACGGCGCCCTCGGCCCGCAGCGCCTCAGCGGCCCTGGCCCCGTCGTCCTCCAGGCCGACCCCGGCGGCGAGCGCGTCCAGCCACTCGGTCTCCGTGCCCGGCGCGGCGGGCAGCAGCGTGCCGCCCGCCTTCTCCAGGCCGCGGGTGGCGTGGGTGGCGACGCCGAACGTGCGCTGGCCGTGCTTGCGCGAGGCCTTGCGCAGCCGCAGGAAGACGCCGGGCGCCTCCTCCTCGGCCTCGATGCCGACGAGCAGCACCGCGGGCGCCTGCTCCAGGGCGGCGTACGTGACGCCGGTCCCGTCGAGGTCACGGCCACGCCCGGCGACCCGCGCCGCCAGGAAGTCGGCCTCCTCGCTGGAGTGCGCCCGCGCGCGGAAGTCGATGTCGTTGGTGTCGAGCGCCACGCGCGCGTACTTGCTGTAGGCGTAGGCGTCCTCCAGGGTGAGGCGCCCACCGGTCAGCACCCCAGCGCGTCCGCGCGCGGCGGCGAGGCCCTTGGCGGCCGCCTCCAACGCCTCGGGCCAGCTGGCCGGTTCGAGCACGCCCGACTCCGCGCCGCGCACCAGGGGCGTGGTCAGGCGGTCCGCCTTCTGCGCGTACCGGAACGCGAAGCGCCCCTTGTCGCAGATCCACTCCTCGTTGACCTCGGGCTCGTCCTGCGCGAGGCGGCGCATGACCTTGCCGCGCCGGTGGTCGGTGCGGGTCGCGCAGCCGCCCGCGCAGTGCTCGCACACCGACGGCGACGACACCAGGTCGAAGGGGCGCGAGCGGAAGCGGTAGGCGTGTGACGTGAGTGCTCCCACCGGGCAGATCTGGATGGTGTTCCCGGAGAAGTACGACTGGAAGGGGTCGCCCTCGCCCGTGCCGACCTGCTGGAGCGCGCCGCGCTCGACCAGCTCGATCATCGGGTCGCCCGCGATCTGGTTCGAGAAGCGCGTGCAGCGCGCGCACAGCACGCACCGCTCGCGGTCGAGGAGCACCTGCGTGGAGATCGGCACCGGCTTCTCGTACGTGCGCTTCTTTCCCTCGAAGCGCGTGTCCGGATCGCCGACCTGCATCGCCTGGTTCTGCAGCGGGCACTCGCCGCCCTTGTCGCACACCGGGCAGTCCAGCGGGTGGTTGATGAGAAGCAGCTCCATCACGCCGCGCTGCGCCTTCTCGGCGACCGGCGACGTCAGCTGCGACTTCACCACCATGCCGTCGGTGCAGGTGATGGTGCAGGACGCCATCGGCTTGCGCTGGCCCTCGACCTCGACGATGCACTGGCGGCAGGCGCCCGCGGGGTCGAGCAGCGGGTGGTCGCAGAAGCGCGGGATCTCGATGCCGAGGAGTTCGGCGGCGCGGATCACCAGGGTCCCCTTGGGGACGCTGATCTCGGCGCCGTCGATGGTCAGCGTGACCAGGTCCGCCGGCGGGACCGGCGCCTCGCCGCCCCCGGAGGGAGCGCTACTAGTGGTCACTGTCATGCGTTCACCTCCGTGTTCGCCATGGGCTTGTCGGCCCAGAGGGTGGACTTGGCGGGGTCGAAGGGGCAGCCCCGTCCTGTGATGTGCTGCTCGTACTCCTCGCGGAAGTACTGCAGCGAGGAGAAGATCGGCGAGGCCGCGCCGTCGCCGAGGGCGCAGAAGGACTTGCCGTTGATGTTGTCGGCGATGTCGTTCAGCTTGTCGAGGTCGGCCATGACGCCCTTGCCCGCCTCGATGTCGCGCAGCAACTGCACGAGCCAGTACGTGCCTTCGCGGCAGGGCGTGCACTTTCCGCAGGACTCGTGGGCGTAGAACTCGGTCCAGCGGGTGACGGCCCGCACCACGCAGGTCGTCTCGTCGAAGCACTGCAGGGCCTTGGTGCCGAGCATGGATCCGGCGGCGCCGACGCCCTCGTAGTCAAGGGGCACGTCGAGGTGCTCGTCGGTGAACATCGGCGTCGAAGAGCCGCCCGGCGTCCAGAACTTGAGCCGGTGCCCTGGCCGCATGCCGCCGCTCATGTCGAGCAGTTGGCGCAGCGTGATGCCGAGCGGCGCCTCGTACTGGCCGGGCCCGGCGACGTGTCCGCTGAGCGAATACAGCGTGAAGCCGGGCGACTTCTCGCTTCCCATCGATTTGAACCAGTCTTTCCCCCGATGCAGGATCGCGGGAACCGACGCGATGGACTCGACGTTGTTGACAACAGTGGGGCACGCGTAGAGGCCCGCGACGGCAGGGAAGGGGGGACGCAGTCGCGGCTGACCGCGGCGGCCTTCGAGGGAGTCGAGCAGCGCGGTCTCCTCACCGCAGATGTACGCGCCCGCGCCCGCGTGCACGGTGAGTTCGAGGTCGAGTCCGCTGCCCAGGACGTCCTTGCCGAGGTAGCCCGCCGCGTACGCCTCGCGCACGGCCTCGTGCAGCCGCCGCAGCACGGGGACGACCTCGCCCCGCAGATAGATGAAGGCATGCGACGAACGGATCGCGTAGCAGGCGATCACGATGCCCTCGATGAGGGAATGCGGGTTCGCGAAGAGGAGTGGGATGTCCTTGCAGGTCCCCGGCTCCGATTCGTCGGCGTTGACAACTAGATAGTGCGGTTTGCCGTCGCCCTGCGGAATGAACTGCCACTTCATCCCGGTGGGGAAGCCGGCGCCGCCGCGGCCGCGCAGTCCGGAGTCCTTCACATAGGCGATGAGGTCGTCCGGTGCCATCGCGAGGGCCTTGCGCAGGCCCTCGTAGCCGTCGTGCCTCCGGTAGACGTCCAGGGTCCAGGACTTCTCCTGGTCCCAGAAGGCCGAGAGGACCGGGGCGAGCAGCTTCTCGGGGCTGGTCTCGTTGATCTCGGCTGCCACGGTCATCACTTCCCCTCCTCGCGGTCCTCGCCGACCGGGCCCGCGGGGTGCGCGGGGTCCGATGCCGAGGTCTTACGCGGCGCGTCGTGCGAGCTCAGGTGCTCGCTGGGCGACGGATCGTGCGGCTGTGCGCCCTCCGGTCCGCCCGTGCGCGGATGGACCACGCGCGCGGGGGGCGTCTCGCCCTTGGCCAGGCGCAGTCCGATCAGGGACGCGGGGCCCGCGCCGCCGGTGGCCTCGACGGCTCCGGGGCGCTCGTCCGGGAAGCCCGCGAGGATGCGGGCCGTCTCCTTGAACGTGCACAGGGGGGCGCCGCGGGTCGGTTCGACCCGGGCTCCCGCGCGCAGGTCGTCGACCAGGCGCCGGGCGCTCGCCGGGGTCTGGTTGTCGAAGAACTCCCAGTTGACCATCACCACGGGCGCGAAGTCGCAGGCGGCGTTGCACTCGATGTGTTCGAGCGTGACCTTGCCGTCGGCGGTGGTCTCGCCGTTGCCGACGCCCAGGTGCTCCTGGAGCGCCTCGAAGATGGCGTCGCCGCCCATGACCGCGCAGAGCGTGTTGGTGCACACGCCGACCTGGTAGTCGCCGGAGGGCCCCCGCCGGTACATGGAGTAGAAGGTCGCGACGGCGGTGACCTCCGCGGTGGTCAGGCCGAGCACCTCCGCGCAGAACCGCATCCCGGTGCGGGTGACGTGGCCCTCCTGTGACTGCACCAGGTGCAGCAGCGGGAGCAGCGCGGAGCGGGAGTCCGGGTAGCGGGCGATGACCTCCTTGGCGTCCGCTTCGAGCCGGGCCCGTACGTCGGCCGGGTAGTCGGGGGCGGGGAGTTGGGGCATGCCCAGGCTCGTCGGCGATACGTCTGTCACCGGTCGACGCCTCCCATCACGGGGTCGATGGACGCGACGGCGACGATGACGTCGGCGACCTGGCCGCCCTCGCACATCGCCGCCATGGCTTGCAGATTGGTGAAGGACGGGTCGCGGAAGTGGACCCGGTAGGGGCGGGTGCCCCCGTCGGAGACGATGTGCACGCCGAGTTCGCCCTTGGGTGACTCCACGGCGGTGTAGGCCTGTCCCGGCGGCACCCGGAAGCCCTCCGTCACCAGCTTGAAGTGGTGGATCAGGGCCTCCATGGAGGTGCCCATGATCTTCTTGATGTGGTCGAGCGAGTTGCCGAGGCCGTCCGGGCCGAGGGCGAGCTGGGCGGGCCAGGCGATCTTCTTGTCGGCGACCATGACCGGGCCCGGCCGCAGCCGGTCCAGGCACTGCTCGACGATGGCCAGCGACTGGCGCATCTCCTCCAGGCGGATCAGGAAGCGCCCGTAGGAGTCGCAGGTGTCGGCGGTCGGCACCTCGAAGTCGTAGGTCTCGTAGCCGCAGTAGGGCTGTGTCTTGCGCAGGTCGTGCGGGAGGCCCGCGGAGCGCAGGACGGGCCCGGTGGCGCCGAGGGCCATGCAGCCGGTCAGGTCGAGGTAGCCGACGTCCTGCATGCGGGCCTTGAAGATGGGGTTCCCGGTGGCGAGCTTGTCGTACTCCGGGAGGTTCTTCTTCATCTTCTTCACGAACTCGCGGATCTGGTCCACCGCGCCGGGCGGCAGGTCCTGGGCGAGTCCGCCCGGCCGGACGTACGCGTGGTTCATGCGCAGGCCGGTGATCAGCTCGTAGATGTCGAGAATGAGTTCACGATCGCGGAAGCCGTAGATCATGATCGTGGTGGCGCCGAGTTCCATGCCGCCGGTGGCGATGCACACCAGGTGGGAGGACATCCGGTTCAGCTCCATCAGGAGCACGCGGATGATCGAGGCGCGGTCGGGGATGTCGTCCTCGATGCCGAGGAGCTTCTCCACGCCCAGGCAGTACGCCGTCTCGTTGAAGAACGGCGTCAGATAGTCCATGCGCGTGACGAACGTGGTGCCCTGGGTCCAGGTGCGGTATTCGAGGTTCTTCTCGATGCCCGTGTGGAGGTAGCCGATGCCGCAGCGGGCCTCGGAGACCGTCTCGCCCTCGATCTCCAGGATGAGCCGGAGCACGCCGTGCGTGGAGGGGTGCTGGGGGCCCATGTTGACGACGATGCGCTCGTCGTCGGCCTCGACCGCGGCCTTGGCGACCTCGTCCCAGTCGCCGCCGGTGACCGTGTAGACGGTGCCTTCCGTGGTCTCGCGGCCTGCCGCGGTCTCGTGGCCTTCCGTTGTTTCGCGCGCGGAAGCTGACTGCGTGTTCATGAGTACGACCTCCGCTGGTCCGGAGCCGGGATCTGGGCGCCCTTGTACTCGACGGGGATGCCGCCGAGGGGGTAGTCCTTGCGCTGCGGGAAGCCCTGCCAGTCGTCCGGCATCATGATCCGCGTCAAGGCTGGATGGCCGTCGAAGACCAGGCCGAAGAAGTCGTACGTCTCGCGCTCGTGCCAGTCGTTCGTCGGATAGACGGCGACGAGGGACGGGACGTGCGGATCGGCGTCCGGGGCGCTGACCTCCAGGCGGATCAGGCGGTTGTGGGTGAGCGAGCGCAGGTGGTAGACGGCGTGCAGCTCGCGGCCCTTGTCGCCGGGGAAGTGCGTTCCGGAGACCCCGGTGCACAGCTCGAAGCGCAGCGCGGGGTCGTCGCGCAGGGTCTGGGCCACCCTGACGAGGTGCTCGCGCGCGATGTGGAAGGTGAGCTCGCCGCGGTCGACGACCGTCTTCTCGATGGCGTTCTCGACGACCAGGCCCTGCTCCTCGAGGGCCCCTTCGAGCTCGTCGGCGACCTCGTCGAACCAGCCGCCGTAGGGGCGCGCGGAGGCGCCGGGCAGCGTGACGGTGCGGACGAGCCCGCCGTAGCCGGAGGTGTCGCCGCCGTCGTCGGCGCCGAACATGCCCCTGCGGACGCCGATGACCTCGCCGGAGGTGTCGCGCGGGGCGGGGACGCCGGTGCCGTTCTGGTGCTGGTCGCTCACCGCAGCAGCCCCTTCATCTCGATGGTGGGGAGCGCCTTCAGGGCCGCTTCCTCCGCCTCGCGGGCCGCTTCCTCCGCGTTCACACCGAGCTTGGAGCCCTGGATCTTCTGGTGCAGCTTGAGGATCGCGTCCATCAGCATCTCGGGCCGGGGCGGACAGCCGGGCAGATAGATGTCGACGGGGACGACGTGGTCGACGCCCTGGACGATCGCGTAGTTGTTGAACATCCCGCCGGACGATGCGCAGACCCCCATGGAGATCACCCACTTGGGGTTCGGCATCTGGTCGTAGACCTGGCGCAGGACGGGCGCCATCTTCTGGCTGACGCGCCCGGCGACGATCATCAGGTCCGCCTGCCGCGGCGAGCCGCGGAAGACCTCCATGCCGAAGCGCGCCAGGTCGTACCGCCCGGCGCCGGTCGTCATCATCTCGATGGCGCAGCACGCGAGGCCGAACGTGGCGGGAAAGACGGATGACTTGCGCACCCAGCCCGCGGCCTGCTCGACGGTGGTCAGCAGGAATCCGCTCGGCAGTTTCTCTTCGAGTCCCATGCTCAGTGGCTCCTCAGTCCCATTCCAGGCCGCCGCGCCGCCAGACGTACGCGTACGCGACGAAGACGGTGAGCACGAAGAGCAGCATCTCCACGAGCCCGAAGATCCCCAGGGCGTCGAAGGTGACGGCCCAGGGATAGAGGAAGACGATCTCGATGTCGAAGACGATGAAGAGCATCGCCGTCAGGTAGTACTTGATGGGGAAGCGCCCGCCGCCGGCCGGCGTGGGGGTCGGCTCGATGCCGCACTCATAGGCCTCGAGCTTCGCGCGGTTGTACCGCTTTGGACCGATAAGCGTGGCCATGACCACGGAGAAGATCGCAAAGCCTGCCCCGAGGGCTCCCAGTACGAGGATGGGCGCATACGCGTTCACCGCTCCTCGCTCCTCTCAGTCGGCACTGACTGCTGGCGGTTGCGTCGGGCCCGCTCGCCGCTCCGGCCGTCCGCGCGCCACGAGGCCCTCGGAGCCCTCGAAGATCGCTTACATGTGAAGCAGGTCACAAGCCCAACTGCCCCGCATCTTATGCCCGCCGGTCTGTGATCTGCGACACGGGGTACGACAACGCCTTTGTGATCTCCACCACCTGACGAAGGATCATGAAGTCGGATGAGCGGTGATCTTCGTACGCGAAGCACCTGAGTGATCACCAGAGGTGACAACTTGCCCCATCGGGCCTGGTCGACGCGGGGTTGCACTATCAAGCGATGGTCACTACAGGCAAATTGGCGCTGGACGTGATCACTTGATAGAGGGTCGCGTTCACCCGTTGGCGGGAGTGGCGCGGACGGGAGTGGACGCACCCGGGGCGGTGCGGACGGGGGCCCGATGCGTGCGGGGATTCACGAGTCCCCCACCGAAGCCGCGCACGGGCGTTCCCGTCGGCTCACATGCCGACACGCCCGGCGGTCCGCGCGTCGGCGTACGCCAGATCTCGGGAAGGTCTCAGTCAGGTCTCGGCGCGACGCCGGGCGGACGGGGAAGTGACCTGTGCCACATCCGAACCCCGCACCGAACAACCGGGCTTGGCCAACCGGTTCAACGCGTGTTAGTCCATGGGCATTTCGGACGTAACGCGGAAAACCCATGATCACAGGCGTGATCGCACCTGTCCGCATTGCCCGTTACGGCGTCAATAAGAAGCGACACGCCCGGGATTCAGCCTCGCCACGGGCAACTGTGGCGCAGCACACGTTTCTTGAAGGGAACCGTGTGTCCCTGATAGCGGTTGTTCTCATGTCCCACACCGCTCACATACCCAGCCACCGGAAGCCCCGCCGCAGCGCGTCGAAGATGGCTCTGCGCGCAGGAGTTGCCGGTGGCGTCTTCAGCACCCTGGCAGTGGCCGGCGCCGCTGGTACGGCGAATGCCGCCGAGCCGGTGACCGAGACGATCGAGATGCCGACCCTTACGGCCGATCTGTCCGCCCAGATCGCTCAGTCCGCGGATGCCACCCAGCAGACCGCCGACAGCTACGAGGCGCGCGCCCAGCAGGAAGCGGCCGCCGTGAAGGCCGCCAAGCAGGCCACCAAGGACCAGAAGTCCGCCGAGAAGAAGGCGGAGGCCGAGAAGAAGGCCAAGGCCAAGGCCGAGGCGGACGCCGAGGCCAAGCGCAAGGCCGCGCAGGAGCGCGCCGCGCGGTCCACCGAGCGCACGTCGCTCAGCACCAACTCCGCGCCCTCCGGCGGCTCCGGCGGCGGCTCCTCCGCCTCCGACATCGCCACGCCGCCCGCCAGCGGCAGCGTGTCCGCCGTCATCAGCTTCCTGAAGGCCCAGCTGGGCGACGCCTATGTGATGGGCGCATCGGGCCCCAACGCGTGGGACTGCTCCAGCCTCGTCCAGGCCGCCTTCAAGCAGGCCAACGTCGACCTGCCGCGCGTCTCACAGGCGCAGTCGACGGTCGGCACCCCCGTCTCGCTCTCCAACCTCCAGGTGGGCGACATCCTGTACTGGGGCGCCGCCGGATCGGCGTACCACGTGGGTGTGTACATCGGTAACGGCCAGTACCTGGACGCCGCGAACCCGAGCAAGGGTGTCGTGATCCAGGACCTGTCTGGCTACCCGGCCACCGGGGCCGTACGAGTGCTCTGAGCTTGACCAGGTGAAAGGGCCGCCGCTCCACTTCTGGAGCGGCGGCCCTTTCCCTTGCCTTCGTTTTGGGTCCTGGAGGTCGGTGTGTCGGCTGCGGGTGCATTGTGGCTGGGCGCGCAGTTCCCCGCGCCCCTTCGGAGGCGCTGTCGCCCCGCGCCCCTTCGGAGGCGCTTACGCCTTGGGGGCCACTCGGCTGAGGCCGTTGATGATGCGGTCCATCGCGTCGCCGCCCGTCGGGTCGGTGAGGTTGGCGAGCATCTTGAGGGTGAACTTCATCAGGAGCGGGTGCGTGAGGCCGCGCTGGGCGGCGATCTGCATGACCTTCGGGTTGCCGATGAGCTTCACGAAGGCGCGGCCGAGCGTGTAATAGCCGCCGTAGGTCTCCTTGAGGGTCTTCGGGTAGTTCCGCAGGGCCAGTTCGCGCTGGGCGGGCGTGGCGCGGGCCAGGGCCTGCACGATGACGTCCGCGGCGATCTGCCCGGACTCCATGGCGTACGCGATGCCCTCGCCGTTGAACGGGTTGACGAGACCGCCCGCGTCCCCGACCAGGAGCAGGCCCTTGGTGTAGTGCGGCTGGCGGTTGAAGGCCATCGGCAGGGCGGCGCCGCGGATGGGCATCGTCATGTTCTCGGGGGTGTAGCCCCAGTCCTCGGGCATCGAGGCGCACCAGGCCTTGAGGATCTCGCGCCAGTCCAGCTCCTTGAAGGCGGCGGAGGTGTTCAGGACGCCGAGGCCGACGTTCGACGTGCCGTCGCCCATGCCGAAGATCCAGCCGTAGCCGGGCAGGAGCCGGTCCTGCGCGCCGCGCCGGTCCCACAGCTCCAGCCAGGACTCCAGGTAGTCGTCGTCGTGGCGCGGCGAGGTGAAGTACGTGCGCACGGCGACGCCCATCGGGCGGTCCTCGCGGCGGTGCAGGCCCATCCCGAGGGAAAGGCGCGAGGAGTTGCCGTCGGCGGCCACGACCAGGGGCGCGTGGAAGGTGACCGGCGTCTTCTCCTCGCCCAGCTTGGCCTCCACGCCGGTGATGCGGCCGGTGCGGTCGTCGACGATCGGGGCGCCCACGTTGCACCGCTCGTACAGCCGCGCGCCCGCCTTCTGGGCCTGGCGGGCGAGCTGCTCGTCGAAGTCGTCGCGCTTCCGCACGAGTCCGTAGTCGGGGTAAGAGGCGAGATCCGGCCAATCCAGCTGGAGCCGTACGCCGCCGCCAATGATGCGGAGCCCCTTGTTCCGCAGCCAGCCGGCCTCTTCGGAGATGTCGATTCCCATGGCCACCAACTGCTTGGTGGCGCGCGGTGTCAGACCGTCGCCGCAGACCTTCTCCCTAGGGAAAGCGGTCTTCTCCAGGAGGAGTACGTCGAGCCCCGCCTTCGCCAGGTAGTACGCCGTCGTCGAACCGGCTGGCCCGGCGCCGACGACGATGACGTCCGCGGAGTTTTCGGAGAGGGGCTCGGTCACGGCGGGTTCTCCCCAAGGCTCGAAATCAGTGTGCCGACGGGCACGGGATGAGGGCAGTCTATGAGGCGGTACTGATCAACCAGCCGAAGGGCCACTTGTGAGCGAGCTGAGCGACATGAGCCGTGTGGACGTGCGGCTGCGCGTCCCCACCGACGAGGACGCCGTCGTCTGGCACCGGCTCTTCGACGACCCCGCGGTCATGGAGTTCGTGGGGAACGGCGTGTCCTCCGAGCTGTTCGTGTACGAGGAGCTGACCGCGCGCCAGCGGCGGCACGACGCCGAACTCGGCTTCTGCCTGTGGACCGTGCTCGACCCGGACGGCGAGCCCGTGGGTCTGACCGGCGCCCAGCCGTGGCCGCGGGAGTGGGGCCCCAAGGGCGAGATCGAGATCGGCTGGCGGCTCGCGAGCCGGGCCTGGGGCCGCGGCTATGTGACCGCGGCGGCCCGCGAGACCCTGGCGCGGCTGCGGGCGGTGGGCGTGCCGTCCGTGGTCGCCGTGATCGACGTGCGCAACGAGCGGTCGATGGCGGTGGCCGACCGCCTCGGCATGCGGCGCGAGGAGACGGTCGCCAAGCCCCGCTCGGACCACGAGGCCTACTGCTACCGGCTCACGTTGTAACGGGACGGGCTCCGCACGGGGTTGTGGTCGGCCCCGGCGGGGCTACCCTGCCCATACCGCTGGGGGGTGACGCCTGTGCCGAAGACACCCGGGCACGCCGGGCCGCCGGAAGTGCGCGTGCCGCGCCTCGTGGGGCTGATGGCGATGGACGCGCGAGAGACCGCCATGGGTTTCGATCTGCTCCTCGTCGCGGGCGACCGGTCCGACGCCCTGGACCTGCCGTTCGACTATGTGGTGCGGCAGTATCCGCCGCCGGACACCGAGGTCCCGCGAGGCGCCGTCGTGACCGTGTGGTTCGACCTCGGGCCGCAGGAGGGCGGGGGCGGCGCGGGCGTGCGCGAGCCGCTGCTGCCCCACCCGTCGGGCGGCGGACTCCAGCGGGAGCTCGACGAGCCGGGGGCGCGGGAGGGGGCGCGGGAGGTCTTGCAGGCGCCCCTGCGGGCGGCTTTGGACGGCGCGGCCACGCGGTGAGCGGGCGCGCGGGCCGCTCCGGGAGCGGCCCGCGCGGTCACTCGGTGACGCGCCAGGTGTTGAGCGCCGTCCGGTGGGTGCGCGCGCCGTGTCCGGCGGGCCAGACGCTCTCGCGCCAGGACAGCTGAATCGCGTACTCGGTGCCGTCGTCCGCGATGTAGCTCTGGTTGATGGCGTGGATCGTGCGGTCCGCGCGGTCGGTGTACGTGTACTCCCACACCGCGCCGGAGTGCCCCCGGAAGGTGTTCCCCTCCAGGCGGACGCGCTGGTAGTCGGACTTGTCGGGGTCCTTCTCGGCGTGCTCCTCCATGTCCGTGAGGTTCCCGAGGGAGGTGTAGTCGGCGTTCGGGATCACCCCGACGAGGAAGTTCTCAGGACCGTTGGCGGCCGCGTACGTCGACTGCGTCGGGTTGTCGCCCGCCTTGCGGCTCCAGCCCTGTGGCGCCGCGAACGAGAAGCCCTTGGGGTCCCGCACGCGTTCGGAGCCCGAGGGCACGACGTCGTCGCCGACGGTCTCCTCGCCCCCGCCGGTCGCGCCGCTCTTGTCGTCGTCCGCAGGGCCGGTGGGCTCGGTGGGCTCGGTGGTCGCCGCCGGCGGGTCCTCGCGCGGCTCATCGGTGCGGCTCGCGGCGGACCCCTCGTGCTTGCCCCCGCCGCCGGACGCGCTGGAGCCGCCGTCGGAACTCTCCTGGTTCTCCTGCCAGACGACGACGCCCGCCGTGACACCGCCGCCCGCCAGGAGGGCGACGGCCAGCGTGACGGCCCACACGCCGACGCGGCCGCGCTGCCGCGCGGGGGCGGCCGGTGGCATCAGGACGCCTTGGGTGGGGGCGTACGGGGCCGGGACGGCGTACGCCACGGGCGCACCCGGAGTTCCTGGCGCTCCCGGGGCTCCCGGGGCTCCCGGGGCGCCTGGTGGCACGGGAGGAACCGGCCCCGGCGGCACCCCCGTCCCGCGCGCCGTGAACACCACCGCGACCAGGACCGCCCCGGCCACCCACAACAGGCCGAACAGCAGCAGGTCCGGCAGGCTCACGCCCGCCTCGAACGTGCTGGTGGCCGTGTCGCCGCCGAAGCCGCGCTCCTTGGCGGTCGTATCGACGCTGAGGCCGCCGAGCGCCGCGAGCAGCAGGATGAGCGCGAAGCAGATGCCCGCGGCCAGGATCTGCTCACCCCGGCGCACGCAGCGGCGCGTGGCCAGGACGCCGATCACCAGCGCGCACACCAGGCCCAGCGCCAACGCGCCCACGACGGCCCCGGAGTTGACCAGGTCCGCCAGCTTGGACAGGCCGAAGGACTCGCGCTCGTAGTCGTCGCCGAACCGCGACTCGCCGCCCGCCTTGGACTTCAGCGGCGCGCCCCAGCCGAGGCCGAGCGTGCAGATGCCGAGGTTCGGCAGGACGAGGAGCAGGAAGAAGTACGGCGAGATCCCCTCGTCCGAGACGTCAGAGACATCCGAGACCGACACGTCGGACGAGCCGTTGAAGGCGTCGATCTGGGTGACGCTGAGGTATCCGGTGACCGAGGCGAGGATCAGCACGACGACCAGGGCGCGCAGGGCTGTGCCCAGGGCGCGCGAGAAGGCGAGCGCGCCGGGGCGGGCGGCCAGCCAGGCCGCCGAGCTGTCGCGCTGGAGCACGGCCGCGGAGACCGCGAGGGTGAGCGCGAGCGCGCCGAGGGTCGCGAGGAGCGCCCCCGACGACACCTCGGTGCCCTGGATCTCGGGCTGTCCGAACAGCGCGAGCACGAGCACGCCGAGCGCGGTGAGCACCGCGACGCGGACGGCGGCCTCCAGGCCCGCCGTCGCTCCCGGCAGGCTCTGGCCGCGCTGCCGCAGCCGGTTCCTGAGGACGCGCGCGCCGATGACGACGGCCCCGATGAACAGGGCGGTCACGGTGAGCGGCATCAGGTGCACCGAGAAGGTGCCGTCGACCACGGAGTCCGAGGCGCTGTCGATGCCCCGGTCCTCGCTGCGCGTGAGCTCGGGGTTGCCGCCCACCGCCTGCAGCACGAAGGCGAAGGCGATCCGCAGCCGGTCGCCGAAGCCGACGAAGTCCTCGTCGTCCTGGCCGTACGTCGGGACGGCGCACGCCACGGCCGACACGAGCAGCGCCACGACCGGCCACAGGGCGGCCTGCGCGGCCCCGGCCCAGTCACCGCGCACGACCCGCCCGAAGAAGGCGCCGACGGGGGTGGGGGCGGGTGCGGGTGCGGGTGCGGCGGGGGCCGGGGCTTGGCCGGGAGGCGGCGGGGTTGCCGGGACCGCCGGGGCGGGCGGGGCCGCCGGAGTCGGTGGGGCTGCCGGGGTCGGTGGGGCCGCCAGAGCGGGCGGGGCCTCCGGGGTAGGGGGAACTACCAGTGTTTTGGGGTGGGACGGGCCGTCGGAGGCGTCCTGCGGGGCGGCGTCCTCGGCGGCGCTGTCCTCGGCGGCGGCGTCCTCCGGAGGCCGTTCCCGCCCGCATCTCATACAGAAGCGGGCCTCGTCAGGGGTGGGTGCCCCGCAGTGCGGGCAGTGCGACGACATCGGAACGCTCCGTCTTCAGGAGATCGTCAGGGGACGGGCCGGTGAGCGCCGACCGTTATGTCCCGACCACGCAACGTGGCCGGGACATATCAACTGACACATCTTCTCCAACTGACGGTTCCCGTCAACTGAAGTACGGAGAAAGACCCTTCGCCCGCCCGCGGGCCGGTCCCGCTCAGCCCTGCTTGAAGCCCCGGTGCAGCGCGACGACGCCGCCGGTCAGGTTGCGGTACGCCACCTTGGACCAGCCCGCGCCGGTCAGGCGCGCGGCGAGCTCGGGCTGGTTGGGCCAGGAGCGGATGGACTCGGCGAGGTAGACGTACGCGTCCGGGTTGGAGCACACCGTGCGGGCGACCGGGGGCAGGGCGCGCATCAGGTACTCGATGTAGACCGTGCGGAACGGCTCCCACGTGGGCTCGGAGAACTCGCAGATCACGACGCGGCCGCCGGGGCGGGTCACGCGCAGCATCTCGCGCAGCGCGGCGTCGGTGTCGTGGACGTTGCGCAGCCCGAAGGAGATCGTGACGGCGTCGAAGGTGTCGTCCTTGAACGGCAGCTTCGTGGCGTCCCCGGCCGTGAACGGCATCCAGGGGTGCCGCTGCTTGCCGACGCGCAGCATGCCGAGCGAGAAGTCGCACGGGACGACGTACGCGCCGGCGCGCGCGAAGGGCTGCGAGGAGGTCGCGGTCCCTGCGGCGAGGTCGAGGACCTTCTGCGCGGGGCGCGCGTCCACGGCCCTGGCGACCTCCTTGCGCCACAGCCGGGCCTGCCCGAGCGAGATCACGTCGTTGGTCAGGTCGTACCGTTCCGCGACGTCGTCGAACATCGTGGCGACTTCGTGCGGCTGCTTGTCCAGGGATGCGCGGGTCACCCGGCCTATTGTGTCAGGCCGGTCTTCTTGCTTGGCGGCGCCCTTCGCCTGCGGCGGGCTGTGCGCGGGAGCGTCTGCCCCCTGGGGGTTCTTGGCGGGTGCGGGTCGCGTGTGGTTGCTCGCGCCGTTCCCCGCGCCCCTTCGGGGCGCTCTGGTGGGCCCGTCCTGCTATCTGCGGCGGCCGTCGCGGTAGGGGGTGCCGCCTCGGGCTTCCAGCGGGTGCGGGTTGTGTTGGGTTGCTCGCGCCGTTCCCCGCGCCCCTTTGGGGCGCCCCCTGGCCCCATGCCTTTATCTGCGGCGGAAGACCAAGCGGCCCTCGATGGCCGTGGCCAGGCAGGTTTCGGGCTCGGTGAAGATCGCGAAGTCTGCGGGGGAACCCGGGGAGAGGGGGGCTCGCGGTGGGGTGGTGGTGACCCTGATGCCTGAACGGGTGACGGCCGTGCGGACCGCGGGGTGGGTGAAGGGGCCCGCCAGGGTGGTGGTGCCGGTGGCGAGGAGGCGCTGCAGGCCGCGGCGGGCGCTGTGGCCCCAGCGGGTGTCGGTCATGCCGAGCCGTTCCAGGGCCGCGCCGGTCAGCGGGTCCGTGCCGAGCTCGTCGGCCTCGCGCGGGTCGGGCCAGTACGCGCGCTCCAGGAGCGCCAGGGCGTCGGGCTCGTGGCGGCCGGAGGTCAGGACGCCGTCCCAGCGCCGGACCCGGGCCCTCTCGCCGTACGCCGCGCACAGTTCCTCGTACGGCCCGACGGCCGCGATCCGGGCGCCGTCGACGACGACGGCGTCCGCCCCCGAGGGGGCGGGCCGGACCGCGCGCGCGTGGTGAACTGTCAGCAACTGGCCCTCACGCGAGGCTAGTTGGCCGCGAGGAGCTTCAGCTCCGGGTGGGCCGTGCCGCCCTCGATCGCCGTGGAGGAGATGTGCGAGGCGACGCGCTCGTCGACCGGGTCGTTCGCCGGGTCGTCGTGCACGACCAGGTGCTCGTACGTCGTGGCGCGCTGCGCGGGCACGCGGTCGGCGGTGCGGATCATGTCGATCATCTCGCGCAGGTTGGAGCGGTGCTTGGCACCCGCCGAGGAGACCACGTTCTCCTCCAGCATCACCGAGCCGAGGTCGTCCGCGCCGTAGTGCAGCGTCATCTGGCCCGCCTCCTTGCCGGTGGTCAGCCAGGAGCCCTGGATGTGGGCGACGTTGTCCAGGAAGATCCGCGCGATCGCGATCATCCGCAGATACTCGAAGAGGGAAGCCTGCGTGCGGCCCTTGAGGTGGTTGTTCTCCGGCTGGTACGTGTACGGGATGAAGGCCCGGAAGCCGCCCGTCCGGTCCTGTACGTCGCGGATCATCCGCAGGTGCTCGATGCGCTCGGCGTTCGTCTCGCCCGTGCCCATCAGCATGGTGGAGGTGGACTCCACGCCCAGGTTGTGCGCGGCCTCCATGATCTCCAGCCAGCGCTCGCCGGACTCCTTGAGGGGCGCGATGGCCTTGCGGGGGCGCGCCGGGAGCAGCTCGGCGCCCGCGCCCGCGAAGGAGTCGAGCCCGGCGGCGTTGATCCGCTGGATCGCCTCCTCGACCGACACCTTGGAGATGCGGGCCATGTGCTCGACCTCGCTCGCCCCCAGGCTGTGGATGACGAGCTGCGGGAACTCCTTCTTGATGGCCGCGAAGTGCTTCTCGTAGTACTCCACGCCGAAGTCCGGGTGGTGCCCGCCCTGGAACATGATCTGCGTGCCGCCGAGCTCCACGGTCTCCGCGCAGCGGCGCAGGATGTCCTCGAGGTCGCGCGTCCAGCCCTTCTTGGTGTCCTTCGGGGCGGCGTAGAAGGCACAGAACTTGCACGCCGTCACGCAGACGTTCGTGTAGTTGATGTTCCGCTCGATGATGTACGTCGCGATGTGCTCGACGCCCGCGTACCGACGGCGGCGGATGGCGTCGGCGGCGGCGCCGAGCGCGTGCAGCGGAGCGTCGCGGTACAGGTCGAGGGCTTCCTCGGGAGTGATCCGCCCACCCTCGGCGGCACGGTCGAGCACGGACTGGAGGTCGGCCTTCTCGGTCACCGGGGCGTCCCTTTCGTAAGGTCCATAAAGGGGGCAGATCTTCTTCAGCGTACGCCAGGCCTCGCGGCCGTCCGCCGGTGGGAGCGGGCGCGGGACGGCGGCCGGGCTCCGGCGGTCCCTCAGGCCGCGTGCGCCCCGATGAGCACCCCGGCCAGCGCCCCCGCGAGCAGGAACGGGCCGAAGGCTATCGGCGTCCTCCGGCCAAGGCCGCGCGCTATCGCGAGCCAGCCGCCGTACAGCCCGAAGCACAGGAATGCGGCGAGGGTGCCGAGCACCAGCGCCCCCCAGCCGTACCAGCCGAGGGCCGCGCCGACGGCGAGCGCCAGCTTGACGTCACCGAACGCCATCCCCTCCGGTTTGATCAGGAACATTATGAAATAGCCGCCGCCGAGCACGAGCGTGCCGAGCGCGGCGCCCCTCCAGGAACCGCCGTGCCCGGGCAGCGCGGCGGCCGCGCCGAGCAGCGCGAGGGCCGCCGCCGCGAGGGGCAGCGTCAGCACGTTCGGCAGCCGCAGCACCGCGCGGTCGACGAGCACGAGCACCACGGCGGGCGGGGTGAGCAGCAGCCACACGGCGAGCTCAGGGCGGGGGCCCGTGGCCGCCGCGAGCGCGGCCGAGACCGCCGCCGCGGCCAGGGCTATCCCGCCGGGCCGCGGCCCGTACCGCACCCCGTCCGGGCATCGGGCGGGGCCCAGCCAGCCCTTGATCGTGTGCTCGCCGTCCGGGCAGCGGCCGCGCCAGGGCTCTTCGGGCGGGACCGAGAAGCGATACACCGCGCGCGGCAGCACGAGTCCGGCGAGCGCGCCCCACAGGGCTCCGGCGAGGATCAGCGGCAGCATGGCCATCCCGAAGGTCGAGGGCTGGGGCCGGAAGGCCTTGACGTCATGTGATCGTACGGACGCGCCCCGCATCCCGGCAGCGGCTGTGGACAAACCCGCGATTGTGGATAAGACAGAGGGTCAATGAGTGCTCCCCGCAGCCCTGGAGCCCGTCAAGATGCCCTAAGTGTCCAAAAGCGTCCGGAAGTTGATGGCGCGGCGCCCACGGACTGGTGAACCCGCGCCCCCCGTACGCCCTCTCCTTGATCAGCACGCGCGGTCCCGGGAGTCCCCCGGAGGCGCGCGCGCCCGGAAGCACCCGCTTTCGACACCACGGCGAAAGAGAAGACCAACCCCCCATGAACCACCACGTACTCACCCGCAAGAAGCGCGCCGCGGCCGCGGGCCTCGCGGGCGCCGCCGCCCTCGCGATGGTCGCCACCGGTGCCCCCGCCGCCCACGCCATCGTCGGCGGCACCGAGGTCTCCAACGACGCCTACCCCTTCATGGTGGCCGTCCTCGACAAGGGCCCCGGCAGCGTCAAGAGCCGCCAGTTCTGCGGCGGCAGCCTCGTCACCCCGGACACGGTGATGACGGCCGCGCACTGCCTGGTCGACGACGAGACCGGCAAGCCGGTCAAGCCGAAGTCGATCCAGACGGCGATCGGCCGCACGGTCCTGTCGAACGCCAAGCAGGGCCAGATACGCAACGTCGCCAAGCGCGGCATCGTCGTCCACCCCCGCTACCTCCAGGGCAAGGACGCCTACGACGTGGCGTTCATCCAGCTGAGCAAGCCCGTGCGGGGCATCAGCGCCGTCAAGCTCCCCACCCAGGGCACCGACTCCCTGCTGCGCCCGGGCCAGAAGGCCACGGTCGCGGGGTGGGGCAACACGGACACCGACCTGACGTACACGCCCGACCGGCTGCGCCAGGTGCGCGTGCCGATCCTGTCCCACGGCGAGTGCCGGACGAGCTACGACGGCTATGACTCCAAGGTCAACTTCTGTGCGGGCGTCGAGGGCAAGGACTCCTGCCAGGGCGACAGCGGCGGCCCCATCTTCCGCAAGGTGCCCGGCCGCGCCGCGCCCATCCAGATCGGCGTGGTCTCGTACGGCGACGGCTGCGGCGACCAGGGCGCGCCCGGCGTCTACACCTCGGTGAGCTCGGCGAAGCTGTGGAAGTCGCTCGGGGACTCGGCGTCGGCGAAGCGCGTGAAGCGGGCCCTGGCCCGCGGCTGAGCGAGGCGGGCCCGGCCGCCGCGCGGCCGGGCCCGCTTCCGTCCGGCTACTCCCCCGTCGCCCCGTCGATCCGCTCCCGCAGCAGGTCGGCGTGGCCGTTGTGGCGGGCGTACTCCTCGATCATGTGCGTGAGGATGTGCCGCAGTGAGTACGTGACGCCGCCGTGGGAGCCGGTGGCGTCGAGGTCGCGCGCGTCCGCGACGGTCGCCCGGGAGCGCTCGCACTCGGCGCGCCACACCTGGAACGCCTCGGCCACGTCGGCGTCGTCGACGTCCCACCGCGCCGCCCCCGCCTCCCCCGGCCAGTGGGGCTTGTCCGCCTCCCCGAGCAGCACGCACCGGAACCAGCCGCGCTCCACCTCGGCCAGGTGCCGCACCAGGCCCAGCAGGCTCAGCGAGGAGGGCGGCACCGCCCAGCGCCGCAGTTGAGCCGGGGTCAGACCCGCGCACTTGAGGGCGAGCGTCTCGCGCTGGAAGTCGAGGAAGGCGCTGAGCATGACCCGCTCGTCGGCCTGGCCGGGGGGCGCGATCCGGCGATCCCCGTACTCCCCGCGTTCCCCGTACTCCCCGTACTCCCTGTGATCTCCGTGCTCTCCGCGATCTCCGTGTTCTCTGTGACCATCTGTGTGACCGTCATCACTCGGCATCGCCCCATGATGCCGACGCCGTCGCGCGCCCACCAGTACGCGGACGGGGCGTGGCAGAGCCGGGCGCCCAGGTGGCCGATGCCTTAGCCCTAGCCCTAGCCCTTGACCCGCTTCAAGCGGGCCTGCGGATCGCCCGCCTTCGGGTCCACGGACGTGTACTCCAGCTCCGCTCCCACGGGGCGCAGCCGCACCGTGTGGGAGGCCTGGGAGCACTGGCCGCCGTTGGACTCGGCGCCGACGCCCGTCGCGACCAGCTCCTTCTTGGTGGCCGACTTCAGGGTGAGGACGTCGACGCACTTGGCGCCGATGGGGTCCGTCTGCGTCACCGTGCCGATGCGCTGTCCCGGCTTCGGCACCTGCCGCACGGTGACGTCGAAGGTGCCGAGGGGTACGAGGCCGTCCTGTGCGGAGGCCTTGCCGCGCCAGTGGCCCAGATAGCGCGCGGGCACGGCGCCGTCCTGGCCGTCGCCGGCGTCCCCGGTGCCGTGGGGCTCGTTGGACGCCGCGGGCGGGCGCGCCCCGGTGTCGGCGGAGTCGTCGGAGCCGGACCCCGGCAGCAGCGAGAACAGGAACGCCCCGCCCACGGTGACGGCGGCGAGCGCCCCGGCGACCGCGAGCGCGACCGTGCAACTCACCCTGCGGCCCCGGCCGTCGGGCGCCGCCGGGGTCGCCGCCGCCGCGACCGAGAGCGTGAGCTTGCCGGGCGCCGCCGGGGCACCCGGCACCGCGTCGTGCGGCGCGGCCGCCTGCGCGGGCACGTGGTCACCGGGCACGCGGTCTCCGGGCGCGTGCCCGTACGCCTGGCTCCCCGGCGCGCCGTACGACGGGTCCGGCGGGCCGAACACGCCCGCCGCGGAAGGCTCCTGCGCGCCCGGGGCCGGGCCCACCGCGGGCCCCGCGAACGACACCGGGCCGGACTCCGGCTCCGCCGCCACCTGCCCCGTACCGTCCCGCGCCTCCAGGTCGAGCAGCCGCACCGCGCTCCGGCTGACCCGCTCCACCAGCGGCCCCGGCAGCCAGCCCGCCGCCACCAGCGGGCCCGCGCCTTCGGGCGCGAGGCGGCGGGCCAGTTCGTCGGGGGCGGGGCGCGCGGCGGCGTCCTTCGCCAGGCACGCGGCGGCGAGCTCCCGCACCTCGCCCTGGAGCGCGCCCAGCTGGGGCTCCTCGTGGACGACCTTGTAGAGCAGCGCCGCCGAGGAGTCGCCGGGGAAGGGGGTCTCCCCCGTCGCCGCGTAGACGAGGACCGCGCCCAGGGAGAAGACGTCGGCGGCGGCGGTGACGCCCTTGCCGAGGATCTGCTCGGGCGCCATGTAGCCGGGCGAGCCGATGGAGACGCCGGTGGAGGTGAGCGAGGCCGTGCCGTCCGTCGCGCGGGCGATGCCGAAGTCGATCAGACGGGGGCCGTCCAGGGTCAGCAGGACGTTCGACGGCTTCACGTCGCGGTGCACCAGGCCGAGGCCGTGCACCTGGGCGAGCGCCTCCGCGAGGCCCGCGCCGAGGACCCGCACGGTGTGCTCGGGGAGCGCGCCCGTCTCCCGTACCGCCTCGGTGAGCGAGGGACCCGCGGCGTAGCCGGTGGCGACCCAGGGGACGCGCGCCTCGGGGTCCGCGTCCAGGACCGGCGCCGTCCAGGCGCCGCCGACCCGGCGGGCCGCCGCGACCTCGCGCCGGAAGCGGGCGCGGAACTCGTCGTCCAGGGCGAAGTGCGGGTGCACGATCTTCACCGCGACCGTACGGCCGCCCGCGCTGCGTCCCACGTAGACCCGGCCCATGCCGCCGGAGCCGAGGCGGCCGAGCAGTCGGTAGGGCCCGATGACCGTGGGCTCGTCCGGTTCGAGCGGCTGCATCGCGAAGGCCTCCCCCTGTGCGCCGTACGCGTTCCGGTGCCATGGATCAGCCTACGACCCCGGGAACCCGGGCCCCGGTTTCTCCCTCTAGACAGGCGTAATTGACCGTATTGCCCTCCTTGTCCACTCTGCGTTCGCTTCCGGCTCGTCCCGCGTTCGCCGTACGGACACGGTCCGCTCCCCAGGTCCATCGAGGTCACATGAACGTCCGCCGCACCACCGTCCCCGTCGCCGCCGCCGCGCTCGCCACCGCGCTCCTCCTCGGCGGCTGCTCCTCCTCCGACCAGGGCAAGCCCATGAGCTTCGACGGTCCGAAGGCGTCCACGCCGACGGGCCAGGGCTCCAAGGGCGAACACCATGGCAACGGCAATAGCGCGGCCAAGGACACCCGCCTTCCGACCGGCCCCCGCGCCTCGTTCACCACCGAGAGCACGCTCGATGACGGCACCAAGATCGGCGTCACCACCCTGAAGGGCGGGAAGTCGGGCTTCACGGGCAAGGTCTGGGTCTGGGCGCCCAAGCAGTACTTCGATCCGAAGTACGCGCGCAGCGGCTTCCCCGTCCTCATCGCGCTGCCCGGCGGACCCGGCTACCCCAATAACTATTGGATGGGCACGGACCTGAAGCTGGAGAGCTCCATCGCCGCGTGGTCGAAGACCGGCAAGAGCCTGCCGTTCATTGTGGTGATGCCGGTGCTCAATCCCGACGACAAGTTCTATTACGACGGCAGTGACATACCGGGGCAGCCGAAAATGGGCACCTGGATGACCGAAGACGTACCGGATTTCGTGAAGGCGAATTTCCGCACCTTCAAGTCCCGCGACGGCTGGGGGTTCATGGGCTCGTCCTCGGGCGGCTTCGTGGGGCTGAAGTCCGTGCTGCGGCACCCGGAGAAGTTCAAGGCCGTCATCGCCTCCGGCCCCGACACCGTGCCGGACTCGCCGCTGTGGCGCGGGCACGAGGCGCAGCGGCGCGCCAACGACCCGGGGCGGCTCGCCGAGCGCCTCATCCGCCACGGGGGCCCCGAGGTCGACATCGCCTTCCAGGTCGGCACCAAGGAGTCCGGGCAGCCGAACCTGCGGGCGTTCATGAAGAAGTACGGCAAGGGCCCCGTCAAGACCCGGCTGCACGTCATCGAGGGCGGCAGCCACAGTGCCCGCTCGTACGTGCCGGGCATGGGCGACGGGCCCATCCAGTGGATCAGCCAGAAGATGCGGGGCCCGGTGCCCAGCTCCTGAGGCGCCGAGCCGCCGGGCCGTCTGGCGGTCCGGCGGCTTGGGGCCCTTCTGGCGGCTCGGCCCGGCCCGGCCCGGCTCGGCCCGGCCGCTATGACCGCAGCAGTTCCACCCGTACGTCCTCGGCGAAGCCCGTCGTCGGACCCACCCTGCGGGCGAACTCCGTGACGCCCTCCAGCTGCGCGGCGCCGAAGCGGAAGTCGAGCGTCGTGAAGTACCGCTCCAGGACGCCCGCGTCGAAGGCCTCCCAGCGCGCGGCCTGCTCGGCGACCTTCGTGACCTCCTCCAGGGACAGGTCGCGCGAGGCGAGGAACGCCTTGTGCACGGCGCTGACGACCTCGGGCTCGCGCTCCGCGTAGTCGCGCCGCGCCGCCCACACCGCGAAGACGAACGGCAGGCCCGTCCAGTCCTTCCACATCTGGCCCAGGTCGTGGACCTCCAGGCCGAGCCGGGGCGCGTCGATGAGGTTCGCGCGCAGCGCCGCGTCCCCGATGAGCACGGCGGCGTCCGCCTCCCGCATCATCAGGCCGAGGTCGGGCGGGCACGTGTAGTAGTCGGGACGCACGCCGTGCCGCTCGGCGAGCAGCAGCTGCGCCAGGCGCACGGAGGTGCGCGAGGTGGAGCCGAGCGCCACCCGCGCCCCGTCCAGCTGGCCGAGGGGCACCTGGGAGACGATCACGCACGACATGACCGGGCCGTCGCAGCCCACGGCCAGGTCGGAGAAGGCGAGCAGGTCATCGGCGTTGCGCAGGAACTCGACCAGCGTGACGGGCGCGACGTCGAGCTCGCCGCGCACCAGCTGCTCGCTGAGCTTCTCAGGGGTGTCCTTGGTGAGCTCGAAGTCGAGCAGCGTGCCGGTCCGCGCGAGGCCCCAGTACAGGGGCATGCAGTTCAGGAACTGGATGTGGCCGACGCGCGGCCGTGCGGTGCGGCGGGAGCTGGGGAGCCGGTCGGCTCCCGCCCCGCTCGAGGTGTCAGCGGGAGAATTGTCCACATCGGTGAGGCTAGCCCTCGCGCGCTACGGTCCGGGCGCCGGGGCCCGGCCGGGGCTCACGTCAACCGTCCTTAAGAGGGCGTCAAACCTCCGGGTGACGTGATCTTGATCCCTATTGCTTCTCGGCTCCTGCGTGCTAAGCTCACCGCAAGTTGCAGTTTGGTTTCCCTTGCAGTACAGAGCCTGCGGAGCATGTGACCCGCGGGCTCTCGTCGTTTTCAGACTTTTGCAGTTGT
This sequence comes from Streptomyces sp. NPDC043996, assembly GCF_056435225.1. NCBI lineage: Bacteria > Bacillati > Actinomycetota > Actinomycetes > Kitasatosporales > Streptomycetaceae > Streptomyces > Streptomyces sp. NPDC043996. The sequence continues at coordinate 938,670 of NZ_JBWKEY010000001.1, forward strand.
TTCAACAATCGCAGGTTCTGGAGCAGGGCAACCCTTTGGCCCAAGGAGGGCTTATGGCTACCGGAACCGTGAAGTGGTTCAACGCCGAAAAGGGCTTTGGATTCATCGCCCAGGAAGGCGGCGGCCCCGACGTCTTCGTGCACTACTCCGCGATCAACGCCAACGGTTTCCGTTCCCTTGAGGAGAACCAGGCCGTGACCTTCGACGTCACGCAGGGCCCGAAGGGTCCGCAGGCGGAGAACGTCACCCCCCAGTAAGGGCGGCTTGATCCTCCCATAAGGGCGGCTCGATCCGGACGGAAGCAGTACCCAAGGAGCCCCGCGCCTCCCGCTTCGGCGGGGGTGACGGGGCTCCTGCCTTTTCCTGGCGGGGGCGCCTTGACCAGGCCCGGGGGTGGGCCCCGGGGTGCCCCCTGCCTTGGTCTGGTGGGCCCGGTTTTTGCCGCTTCGCGGCTTGTCCTCAAGCGCCGGACCGGCTTGATCATTGCCGCTTCGCGGCTCGTCCTCAAACGCCGGACGGGCTTGGGCTGTCGCCTGCTCGCGGCTTGGACTCGGGTGCCGGACGGGCTAGGACTGTCGCCTGACCGGGGGCTAGGGGTGTTGCATGATCAAGATGAACGTCGTTGACGGGGTCAGGGCCTCGTAGGTGTGGGGGACGTCGCCTCGGTAGGACATGTAGTCGCCGGGGTGGAGTTCGACCTGGTCGCCTTGGGGGCCCGCCAGGAGGGTGCCCGTGCTGACGATCAGGTGTTCGATCGCGCCGGGGTTGTGCGGGTCCGACTCGCGCGCCGGGCCGGGCTCCAGGGCTCCGTGGTAGATGTCGCGGCGGACTCCGGAGGGGCCCGCGGACAGGAGGGTGCCCGCGTACGAGGAGCGCTCGGCGTGCATCGTCGGGCCCTCGCCCGCGCGGATCACGGTCACCGAGGGCGCCGCGGACTCGGTGAGCGCGCTGAACGGGACGCCGAGCGCCACCGCGAGCGCCCACACCGTCTCGATGCCGGGGTTGCCGGTGGCCGCCTCCAGCTGGGACAGCGTGGACTTGGCGATTCCGGCGCGCTTGGCCAGCTCGGAGAGGGAGAGCCCGGCGCGCGCCCGCTCCCGGCGCAGCGCCGCCGCGACCCATTCACGGGGCGCCCCGGGGGCGCCCGCGCCGCTTCCCGTGCCCTCAGTCATGCGGTTCGTCCTCACTCTGGCGACCTGGCTGTTCGGTGTGCGAGACGAATCGTTCGCCTTGACGAACGCAATCTCCCTGGCTCATTCTACGTCGCATGCGTTCGATACACCGAACGGGCGACCCGGCAGAACGAACAACCGGGTTCGTCCGTCTCTCCGATCTGCCCTCCGGCGTCCTGCGGGACATCGGCCTCGTCCTGCTCGCCGACACTGTCGTCGGGGTCTCCTTCGGCGCGATCGCCGTGGCGGGGGGCCTGCCGGTGTGGGTGCCGGTCACCATGTCGCTGCTCGTGTACGCGGGCTCCGCCCAGTTCAGCGCGGTCGCCATCCTCACCTCCGGCGGGGGCGCCGCGGCCGCCGCCGCGACCGGGCTTCTGCTCAACACCCGCACCGCCGCCTTCAGCCTCGCCGTCGCCGGCAGCATCGGCCGCTCCTGGCCCGCGCGGCTCGTCGGCGCGCACCTGGTCACCGACGAGACGGCGGCCTTCGTCCTGGCCCAGCCGGACCCGGCGCGGCGCAGGGCCGCGTTCTGGATCTCCGGGCTCGGCCTGTTCGCCGCGTGGAACCTCAGCGTGTTCGCGGGCGCCCTCGCCGGGTCCGCGCTCGGCGACACCGCGCGGTTCGGGCTCGACGCCGCGTTCCCCGCCATGCTCGTCGCCCTGGTCCTGCCCGTCCTGCGGGACGCCACGGACGGGGCCCGGCGCGCGGCGGCCGCGGGCGCGGTGCTCGCCGTGGCCGCGACGCCGCTGCTCCCCGCCGGGCTCCCCGTGCTGCTCGCCCTGCTCGGCCTGCTCGTCGCGGGCCGCCGCCCCGAAGCCGGGAGCCCCTCGTGAACTCCCAGCTCGCCTGCGTCCTGGCCCTCGCCGCCGGAACCTACGCCTTCCGCCTCGCCGGGCCGCTGCTCCACGGCCGCGTGGAGCTGCCCGCCCGCGCCCAGGAGCTGCTCGCCACCGCGGCGGCCGTGATCCTGGTGGCGCTGCTCGCCACCGGCGCGCTCGCCGAGGGCCAGGAGTTCGCGGGCTTCTCGCGCCCGGCCGGGGTGCTCGTCGGCGGGGTGCTCGCGTGGCGGCGGGCACCGTTCGTGCTGGTGGTCATCGGCGCGGCCGCCACCACCGCCCTGCTCCGCCTCGCCGGGCTGTCGTAGGGCCCCGGGGTCCTAGGCCTCGTACAGCGCCTCCACCACGTCCCCGTACCGCTCCGTCACCGCCCGTCTGCGTACCTTCAGGCTCGGTGTGAGCAGGCCCGACTCCACCGTGAAGTCCTCGTCGAGGACGGCGAAGCCGCGGATGCGGGCCGGGCGCGAGGCGCGGGTGTTGGCCTCGTCGACGGCCTCCTGGACCAGGGCGCGGACCGTCGGGTCGGCCGACAGGGGCGCGGTGAGGACCAGGCCCGCGCGGTCGGCCCACCCCGTGACCTCCTCCTCGTCGAGCGTGATCAGCGCGACGGGGTAGGGGCGCCGGTCGCCGACGAGGACCGCGCGCGAGACGAACCGCGAGGCCTGCACGGCCAGTTCCCCGAGCGAGGGCGTGATGTTCTTGCCGCCCGAGGTGATGATGAGGTCCTTCTTGCGGCCGGTGATCGTGAGGTAGCCGTCCGCGTCGAAGGCCCCCAGGTCACCGGTGTGCAGCCAGCCGTCCGCGTCGAGCGCGTCCCGGGTGGCCGCCGGGTCGGCGTGGTAGCCGGGGAAGACGTTCGGGCCGCGCGCGAGGACCTCGCCGTCGTCCGCGACACGCACCTCGCAGCCCGCTATGGGCCGCCCCACCGTGCCGTACTTCACGGCGCCCGGGTGGTTCAGCGTGATGACGCCGCCGGACTCCGTCATCCCGTACCCCTCGAAGACCTGGATGCCCGCGGCCCGTACGAAGTCGAGGACGTGCGGGGCGATCGGGGCGCCGCCCGTCAGGGCCCAGCGCACCCGGCCCCCCAGCGCCTGTCTGACCAGCGCGAACAGCGCCTTGTCGGCGGCCTCGTACGCGCCCTGAAGGCCGGGCGGCAGCGCCCCGTCGGCGGCGAGGACGCCGACGCGCACCGCCTCCTCGAAGCGCTCGCGGCCGCCGTCCTGGGACTCGGCCAGGGAGAGGACCGTCCCGTACACCTTCTCGAAGAGGCGGGGCACGGACGGCAGATGCGTCGGCCGGGCCCGGGCGAGCTCCGTGACGACGTCCTCGACCCGGCCGCCGAAGTACACCAGCGTGCCGCCCTCGATGAGCGTGGTGAACTCGATGAGCTGCGCGAGGAGGTGGGCGAGCGGCAGATACAGATACGTGGCGTCGCCCGGACCGCCCTCGATCAGCGGCAGGGTCGCGTCCTGCACCGCCCCGAGGTTGCCGTGGGTGAGCACACAGCCCTTGGGCGGTCCCGTGGTGCCCGAGGTGTAGATGATGGTCGCGGGGTCGTCAGGGGCGCGCCCGGCCGCCCGCTCAAGGAGCTCCGCCACCGGGGCGAGCGTCTCGTACGCGCCCGGCTCCGTCATCGCCACCAGGCGCCGCACCCCCGGCAGCTTCCCCCGCAGGCGCTCCACCGAGGCCATCCGCTCCGCGTCCTCGCACAGCACCACCGAGGCGCCCGAGTCACCGAGCACCCAGACCAGTTCGTCCGCGCCCGCCGTCGGATAGCCCGGCACCACGACCGCGCCCGCCGCGAGGACCCCGAGGTGCGCGTACGTCCACTCGGCGCGGGTCTCGGCGAGGATCCCCACCCGGTCGCCGGGCGCGACGCCCATGCCGATCAGGGCCCGGCCCACCGTCCGCGCCTCGTCGCGCAGCCGGACGTACGACACCTCCCTCGGACCCTGTGCGCGCAGGGACCGCAGCGCGGGCAGCTCGCCGTGGCGGTCCGCCGCCCACTCCGCGAGGACGGACAGGGTGTTCGGCCGTGGTGTCATGCGTACGACGCTAGGGACAGCGCACGCCCGCGCGGCATGACCCGAAACGCCACCACGGCTGACCCGCGCGCTCACCACACGCGCCCGCGCGCCCCGGGCCGAATCGGCCAACCCCTGGCGCACACGCGGGCACTCCCTTCTTGAGCAGGCGCGTTGAGGCTAACGTCATGGTCATGGCCAGGCGGACGATCACCGTGCACCATGTGCGGGCCGTGCTGCGGGGAGCCCAGCGGCACGGCGTCGACACCGTGCCCCTCCTCCAGGCGGCACAGATCCCCCCGCTGCTGCTCGGCGACGACCGCGCCCGCGTCACGGCCCCCCAGTTCGCCCGCCTGTTCCGGGAGTTGTACCGGGCGACCGAGGACGAGTTCCTCGGCCTCGGCTCCGCCCCCAGCCGCCCCGGCACCTTCGCGATGATGTGCTACGCCACCCTCGGCTGCCGCGACCTGGGCGCCGCGATGGAGCGCGGGGTGACGTTCTACGGCCTGTTCCCCACCGGCCCCGACCTCGCCCTCACCCGCACCGACGACCTCGCCGTCTTCACCGTGCGCAACGACCTCGACCAGGACTTCTTCCTCGCCGAGTGCCTCGTCATCATCTGGCACCGGCTGTGCAGCTGGCTGATCGGCCGCCGCATCCCGCTGCGCTGGGCCGACTTCGGGCACCCGCCGCCCCCGCACAAGGACGAGTACGAACAGCTCTTCGGCTGCCCCGTCCGCTTCGGCGCCGAGCGCACCGGCGCCGGACTCGACCCGCACTGGCTGGACGCGCCCCTGGTCCGCGACGAGGACGCGCTCCAGGCGATGCTCCGCCGCGCCCCCTTCGACCTGCTCTCCCGCCGCGCGTACGGCACGACGGTCGCCGAGCAGGTGCGGCGGGCGCTCGCCACCGCCCTGCGCGCCTCGCCGCGCCTGCCCTCGCTCGGCGAGATCGCCGCGCGCCTCGCGCTCAGCCCCTCCACGCTCCGCCGCCGCCTCGCCGAGGAGTCCACCTCGTACCAGCAGTTGAAGGACGCCGTGCGGCGGGACGCGGCCATCGCGGGCCTCGCCGAGGGCCGCGAGCCGATCGCGGACCTCGCCGCGCGGCTCGGCTTCTCCGAGGACACCGCCTTCCACCGGGCGTTCCGCCGGTGGACGGGGACGACGCCGGGCGCGTACCGGTACGCGTACCGCGATGACACACCGGGTCAACGAAGCTGAGCGTTTCCGTCAGACCCCTCCTTACTCGCGGGTCACTACGGTCGTCGACACCTGAATGGCCGATGCCCGCGAGCCCGATGGATGACTGAATGGGCATCGCCCCGAGCTCCACGCCCCAAGCCTCCGTGCCCCACGCACAGTTGGGAGAGCCGCATGCACGCGCCCACGTCCCTCAGACGACTCGCCGTGACGGTCGCGGCCGGACTCGCCGCCGCCACCCTCAGCTCCGCACCCGCATCCGCCTCATCCGATGACAGCGCTCCCGGGGCGGCGGCCGCCCCCGGCGACGTCATCAGGACCGAGCCCAGCGCCTTCCACCCGCTGCCCGGCCAGCCCACGAACACCAAGGCCTGGAAGATCCACTACCGTTCGACGACGGCGACGGGCCGCCCCAACACGGTCACCGGCACCGTCATCGTCCCGCAGGACGGACGCCCGGGCCCGCGCCCGCTGATCACCTACGCCGTCGGCACGGTGGGCGTCGGCGACCGCTGCGCGCCCAGCGCGGGCTTCCCACGCGGCACCACCCTCGAAGCCAACCTCATCCAGCAGCTCACCCTGCGCGGCTGGGCCGTCGCCGTCACCGACTACGAAGGCCTCGGCACGCCCGGCGACCACACCTACACCGTCGGCCGCGCGGAGGGCCACGCCGTCCTCGACGCGGCCCGCGCCGCGATCCGCCTGCCCGAAGCGGGCCTCTCCAAGGACTCGCCCGTGGGCATCATGGGCTACTCCCAGGGCGGCCAGGCCTCTTCCTGGGCCGCCGAACTGCACGGCTCCTACGCGCCCGACCTCAAGGTCAAGGGCACGGCCACGGGCGGCGTGCCCGGCGACCTGATGGAGGTGGCCAAGTTCAACGACGGCTCATACGGCTCCGGTCTGGTCTTCATGGCCGCCATCGGCCAGAACGCGGCGTACCCCGAGCTGGACCTGGAGTCCTACCTCAACCCCCGCGGCACGTCCCTCATCGGCTCGCTGCGCGACAGCTGCGTGGCCGACGGCGCGGTCATCGGCTCCTTCACGCGCATCAAGGACGTCACCACGAGGAACCCCCTGGAACAGCCGGACTGGCAGCAGCGCCTGCGCGAGTCCCAGGTCGGCACGCGCGCGCCCGACGCGCCGGTGTACCTCTACCACGCGCTCGCCGACGAACTCATCCCCTACCGCGTCGGCAAGCAGGTCCGCACGGACTGGTGCGCCCGGGGCGCCGCCGTCGAGTGGCACACCATCCCGCTCGGCGAACACGTCAGCGGCGTCATCACCCAGTCCCCCTTCGCGGCCCAGTGGCTGGCCGACCGGTTCGCGGGGAAGCCGGTACGGGGCAACTGCTAGGTGGGTCCTGGCGGGCTCCGGGCTCCTCGCCCGGGGCCCCCGGGTCACCCGCGCGCCCCGCCCTTCGGCAGCCGCCACAGCGACAGCGCCGCCGTGGCAAGGAGGAGTGCGCCCACGACCGCGAGCCCCTGGCGCATGCCCGCCACGGAGTACGCCCCGCCGCCGCCGATCAGCGCGCCGAACAGGGCCACCGAAAGGGCGCCGCCGGTCTGGCGCAGGGAGTTGAGCAGGCCCGACGCCGTGCCCGCGCGATGGCCGGGGACCGCGTCGATCAGCAGGGCCGTCAGCGCGGGGACGGCGAGCGCGCCGCCGATCCCCGTCGGCACGAGGAGCACCAGGACCAGCCACAGCGGGGTCGTCTCCGCCAGCGGAAGCAGCGCGAACATCGCCACGGCCAGGATCAGTTGACCGGCCACGATCACCGGGCGGCGGCCGACGCGCTCCGCGAGCCGCGGCGACACGAGGTTCGTCGACGTGATCAGCACGGCAAGCGGCACGAACATCAGGCCCGCCGCCACCGCCGACATGCCCCGCAGCTCCTGTAGGTACAGGCCGAGCAGGAACACCACCCCGTAGAACCCCGCGTTCACCGCGAAGCCCACCGCCAGCGAGACGCCCACCTCGCGCCTGCGCAGCAGCTCCGGCGGCACCATCGGCGCGCGGTGGCGGCGCTCGGCGGCGCGGAAGCCGAGCGCGGCGGCCACCGCGAGCCCCGCCGCGGCCAGGACCGACGGCGCCGTCGCGCCCGCGTGCCCGCCCTCGATCACCGCGTACGCGAGACCCCCGAGCGCGAGGACCGCGGTGACCTGGCCCGGCACGTCCAGCGGGGCCGGGCGGCGCGGCGAGGGCGCCGTGCGCGTGAGCAGCGCCAGGATCAGGGCGCCCAGCGGCAGGTTGAGCAGGAACACCGCGCGCCAGCCGACGGTCTGGGTCAGGACACCGCCGAGGACCGGGCCCGCGGCCATCGCGGCGGAGCCGCCGACCGTCCACAGCGCGACCGCGCGGGCACGGGCGCGCGCGTCGTCGTACGCCTGCCGGATCAGGGCGAGCGAGGCGGGCATCACCACGGCGGCGGCCGCGCCCTGGGCCACGCGGGCCGCCACCAGCGCCCCGATGTCCGGCGCCAGCGCGCAGGCCAGCGAGGCCAGCGTGAACAGGCCGGTCCCCCAGGCGTACGCCCGCCGCGCGCCCGCGCGGTCGGCGAGCGCCCCCGCGGAGATCATCAGCGCGGCGAATATCAGCGTGTACGCGTCCACGACCCACTGGAGGCCGGTCATGCCGCCGTGCAGCGAGGCCTGGATGTCGGGCAGGGCGATGTTGACGGCGGAGACGTCGAGGGTGATGAGGGTGAAGCCGAGGAGGGAGGCGAGGAGGGCGGGGAGGGGGTGGGTGGGGGTGGGGGGAGGGTGGAGGTGGGCCGGGGTTGGGTGGTTAGTGCAGTGGTCATGGGGGGGGTCCTGGTTCTGGGGTCGTCGCGGAGCGGCGGAGAAGAGGGCGGGTGGGTGGGACAGCCACGCCGCGGAGCGGCGGGGCTCAGCCGCGGAGCGGCACGGCTCCGGGCCGCGGAGCGGCGAGGGCCCCGGCGCGGAGCGCCGAAGAGCCCGCCCGGCGCGGAGCGGCGGGGACGGCCAAGGCCCAGGCTGCCCAAGCCCCCGCGCGCCCGGCAGACCGCCGTGTTCCTGGCCCTGACACGGCCCCCCAGAACGCCCTCCCACCGGCGACAATGGGCACATGAAGACCACCGGCGGCACCGAACTCGGCCGCTATCTGCGCGCGCGCCGCGCCCAGGTCCGCCCCGCGGACGCCGGCCTGCCCGCGGGCACGGGCCTGCGGCGGACGCCGGGCCTGCGCCGCGAGGAGCTGGCGACGCTCGCCGGGGTGAGCGTCGACTACTACACGCGCCTGGAGCGCGGCCGCGAGACCAACCCGTCGGCGGCGGTGATCGACGCCCTGGCCCGTGCCCTGCGCCTGTCCGGCGACGCCCACGAGCGGCTGCACGAGCTCGCCGAGCTGGCCTCGGGGCGGCTCACCGAGCCGCACCCCACCACGGAGTCCACCGTCCGCGACTCGGTGCTGCGCATGCTGGAGGCGCTGCGCCCGCTGCCCGCGTACGTGGTCGGCCCGTACGGCGACATGCTGGCCGCGAACCCGCCGGGCCGCCGCCTGATGCCGGGCCTGTGGGACTGGCCGCCACGGGAGCGCAACGTCCTGCGCTATGTCTTCCTGCACCCGGTCGGCCGCGCCCTGTACGTGCCGTGGGAGGAGACCGTGGCCCGCTCCGTGGCGCACCTGCGCGCGGTCGGCGGCCGCGACCCCGACTCGCCGCGGCTCACCGCGCTCGTGGGCGAACTGATGCTGAAGTCACCGGACTTCGCCCGTCTGTGGGACCGGTACGAGGTGCGGGAGCGCGGCGGCGGCGTCAAGTCCTTCGCGCACCCGAAGGCGGGCCCGATGACCCTCACGTACGAGGTGATGAAGCTGGCCCGCACCGGCGGCCAGCGCCTGGTCACCTACCAGGCGGAGCCGGGCAGCGCCGACGAGGAGGCGATGCTGCGCCTGGACACGGCGGCGCGCACACCACCCCGCTGACCACTGCCCACTGACCGCTGACCGCTGACCGCTGACCGCCCAACGCGTCACTCGCGCCACTCGGCCGCGCAGGAACTGCCGCTGCTCGGCAGCTGCTTGTACAGCAGGAACGCGTCCACTTTCGCCTTCACGCACTTCGAGCCGAAGTACCCGGTGTGCCCGTCGCCCTTGTTGTCGAGCACGACGGCGGACGACCCGAGGCGCTTCGCCGTCTCCTCCGTCCAGCGGTACGGGGTCGCGGGGTCGCCCCGCGTCCCGACCAGGAGGAGCTTCGGGGTGTCGACGTCCCGTACGTCGTCGCGGATGTACGAGGTGCCCGCGGGCCGGCCGAAGCACCACAGGACCGGCATCAGCATCGACGGGCCGAAGACGGCCGAGGCGTCCTTGAACTCGCCCTGCAACCGGGCGACTTCCTTCTCGATGCCCTTCGCGTCGGGCCGGTCGGGGTCGTCGGCGCAGTTCACGGCCATCAGCGCGGCGGTCGAGTTGTCCTCGGGCACCTCGGTCCGCGCCTGCCGTACGTCCCGTACATCCGTACGCGCCTGCCCCACCGCCCCGCCCATGCGCAGCAGCGCCCGCGGGTCGCCGTCGGCGAGCAGCCCGCCGAGGGCCTGCGACAGGGCGGGCCAGGCCTGGCGGCTGTAGAGGGCGGTGCCGAGGACGGCCACGAGGTCCTGCCCGGTGAACTCCTGGCCCTCGGTGGAGCGCAGCGGCATCGCGTCGAGGTCGTCGACGAGCTTCACCATGGCCGTGCGGGCCTTGCGCGAGTCGTCGCCGAACACGCATCCGGCGTTCTTCGTGCACCACAGCAGGAAGTTGTCGAGCGCGGTCTGCCGCCCCTCGGCGCCCACGAGCGCCTGTTCGTCGACGGGCTCGGTCAGCGTGTCCACGCCGTCGAGCACCATGCGGCCGACCTTCTTCGGGAACTGCGCCGCGTACACCGCGCCGAGCCGCGTGCCGTAGGAGAAGCCCAGGTAGTTGAGCTTCTTGTCGCCGAGGGCCTGCCGCATGACGTCCATGTCGCGCGAGACGTTCACGGTGCCGACGTACGGCAGTACGGGCCCGGACTCCTCCGCGCACCGCTTGGCCGTCGCGCGCAGCCGGTCGAGGACGGCGGCGGCGTCACCGGCGCTGTCGATCTCGTCCTCCTCCGGCTCGCCGCCGCAGCTGACGGGGTCGCTCAGGCCCACTCCGCGCGGGTCGAAGCCGATGACGTCGTACCCCTTGCCGACGTACCCAAAGTCCTTGAGCGCGTCGGCGAGCCCGGACACCCCGGCCCCTCCGGGACCGCCGAAGTTCACCAGGAGCGAGCCGCGCTTCTTGCCGCTGGCCCGCACCTTCATCATGGCCAGCTCGACGGTGCCCTTCTTGGGGGCGGCGTAGTCGAGCGGGACGGTGAGGGTGCCGCAGCGGACGTCCGCGTTCTTGGTGACCGACTCCGGCAGGTTCTGCTTCTCGGGCGTGCACGCGGACCAGGTGACCTTCTGCCCGTAGAAGCGCTTGAGGTCGGGCCCTTCGGCGGCTCCGGTCGGCGCGGTGGCGACGGGCAGGGCCGTGAGGGTCAGGGCGAGGGCGGTGACGCCCACGAACGCCGTCGTGCGCACGGCAGCCTCCCAGAGGTGCGGTCCCCCTGCGGCAACCCTAGGCTCACCCGCCCCACCTCGCCCGTTCAGCCCCGTAACGCAGCGTGACCATGAGCCGTCGCCGGGGGGTGACGCTGGGCGCTGACGCCGAGAGGACGCCGACGGGACGCCGAGAGTCGACGCGATCCGCCCACCCCCTCGACCAGCTCCTGACCCCTGAGTAACCTTACTCAAAAGTAAATTGCCGCAGAGCGCACGCCCGAGCTGGGAGCCCGACCATGGCCGACCGCTATCTGACGTTCACCCGCACCGCCCCCGGCCGCTTCCTCACTCGCGGGCTCGGCCTGCCCCGGCCGGTGCCGCTGCGCCGCTGGTCGCCCGAACACCCCGTGCTCGACGGTCCGTTGCTGCACCTGACGGCGGGCGACGTACCCCTGCCCGGCCTGTACGAGGTGCTCACCCGCGCCGGACTGCCGCCCCGTACCGACCCGTTGGGGGCCCGGCGGCCCGCCGCCGTGGTCCTGGACGCCACCGGCGTCGCCACGGTCACCGCGCTCGCGGACGTGCACGCCACCCTGCACCCCGTGGCACCGACGGTCGCCGACTGCGGCCGCGTGGTCCTCATCGGCGCGCCCCTCTCCCCCGCCGACCACCACCAGGCCGCCGCCCAGCAGGCCCTGGAGGGCTTCGCCCGCTCCCTCGCCAAGGAGCTCGGCCGGGGCAGGACCGTCACGCTCGTCCGCACCCACACGGCGACGGCGGCCGAGTCCACCCTGCGCTTCCTCCTCTCTCCGAAGTCGGCGTACGTGAACGGCCAGGTGATCGCGGTCGGCCCGGAAACCCCCGAAGAGGCCGAAGCGTCCGACCCTGGAGCACCCGCCCCCGAACCCCTCGACCGGGACCGGCCGTTGGCCGGGCGGACCGCCCTCGTTACCGGCGCCGCGCGCGGCATCGGCGAGGCCGTGGCCCACGTCCTGGCCCGTGACGGCGCCCATGTCGTGGTCCTCGACGTCCCCGCCGCCCGCGACGACGTCGTACGCGTCGCCGCCCGCGTCGGCGGCAGCCCGCTGCCCCTCGACATCACCGCCGACGACGCGGGCGAGCGCATCGCCGCCGCGCTCCCCGACGGGCTCGACGTCCTGGTCCACAACGCGGGCGTCACCCGGGACCGCCGCTTCGCCACCATGGCCGCCGACCGGTGGAGTGCGGTCCTCGACGTCAACCTCGGCAGCGTGCTGCGCACCACCGACTTCCTGCTCAAGACCGGCACCCTGCGGCGCGGCGGCCGCGTCGTCGCCACCGCGTCGATCGCCGGGATCGCCGGGAACGCGGGCCAGACCCACTACGCCGCCGCCAAGGCGGGCGTCGTCGGGTTCGTCCACTCCCTCGCGCCCCGCGCCCTCGCCGAGCACGGGGTCACCGTCAACGCGGTCGCGCCCGGCTTCATCGAGACCCGGATGACCGCGGGCATCCCCCTGCTCCTGCGTGAGGCGGGCCGCCGCATGAACTCCCTCGCCCAGGGCGGACTGCCCGTCGACGTCGCCGAAACCACGGCCTGGCTGGCCCACGCCGACGTGAACGACCAGGTCATCCGCGTCTGCGGCCAAAGCTTCCTGGGCGCGTAGCGCTCCTAGCGGGGCGGTGACCAGCGGCGGCCCTCCATGAGGTCGCCGAGCCCGGCCCAGGCGAAGTTCATGAGGGTGGCGGCGGCCTCCTTGGCCGAGACGGACGGCTCCGCGTTGGCCCACCCGGCGAGGGACTCGGCGGCGCCGACGAGCGCCTGCGCGAGCCCCGCGACCTCCCGCTCCGCCAGGGACGGATCCCGGTGGGCCTCGCGCGCGGCGGCCGCGATGAGCGCGGTCACGAACGCGACGATCTCCGCACGCAACACGTTCACCTCGGCGGCGAACGGCTCGCCGACCGTGCGGGCCTGGCTGTGCAGCACGGCCCACGCGTCGGGGTGGCGCGCGGTGTGCTCGAAGAACGCCCGCAGGCCGTCCCACAACTGCCGGTCGGCGGGCCCGTCGGGACGGACGGCATGGCGCACCGCGGCGATAAGGGCGGCGGCCTCACGACGAATGCAAGCGGTGAAAAGTGCTTCCTTGGAACTCAGATACAAATAGATCAACGGCTTGGAGACGCCCGCGATTTCGGCGATCTCGTCCATCGACGCGGCCCGGTACCCCCGCTGTCCGAACGTCCGCACCGCCGCGTCCAGCATCTGCCGCTCCCGCACGGCCCGGGGCATCCGCTTCCGCCCCACCCGCGCTCCGGCCCCACCCCCGGTCCTGACCTCTCCCACCCCGACCGCCCGCCCTTCCGCACCAACCGTCCACGGCTCAGCGTACGACCGCCCCAGCCGAGCGGCCGGGTCAGTCGCGGAGGAGTTCGGCGACGTGCGCGTACGAGGCGTCGGCGTAACCGGCCGTCATGCCCCGCCGGGCGATCTCGTGGGCGGCGGAGATGACCGTGCTGTCGACTCCCCGGCTGCGGGACGCGTCGAGGACGTGGGACATGATGGCCGCCGCCGAGCGGAGGTTGGAGCCTCCCGCGGGGTAGCTGCCGGTGTCGACCTGCTCGGCGAAGGTGTCGATGACGGCGGGCAGCAGACCGGCGACCCCCTTGGCGTAGGGGGCCAGGTCGCGGGCGGTGACGCCCTCGGCCCCCGCGAGGGCGAAGGCGTGGACGACGCCGGTCAGCGCGGTCCAGAAGATGTCGAGCAGCGCGACGTCGTGCGCCCCCGCGCGGCCCGGGTCCGCACCAGGTGCGCACAGGTACCGCCGATGGCCTGGAGGGTGTCGCGGTGGCGTTCGAACACGTCGGCCGGGCCGCTGTGCAGGACCAGGGTGGACGGGCCGCCGACCAGGTACGTCGGAACCATGATGGCGCCGTCGAGGTAGTCGATCCCGTGCGTGGCGGCCCACTCGGCGGTCGCGCGGGCGTCGTCGGGGGTACCGGCGGTCAGGTTGGCCAGGGTGCGGCCCTTGAGCGCGGCGGTGTGCGGGGCGGTGACGGCGCGTACGGCGTCGTAATCCAGCACGCAGACCACCACGAGCCCGCTCGCCGCGATGGCGTCGGCGGCGGTCGCGGCTTCGACGGCACCGCTCTCCACCAGGGCTTCCGCCCGGCCCGGGGTACGGTTCCAGACGGTTGTCGGATGGCCCGCGGCCAGGAACGCGGAGGCCAGGGCCTGGCCCATGGGGCCCAGGCCGAGCACAGTGACGGGGGAAGCAGACATGGGGGACTCCGAGGTCGTGACGGTGACCGATCCGCACACGTGCGGGATGGGCGTGGCCGTCGGGGTGTTCGAGGGCAAATGGAAGTCGTTCATCATGTGGGCGCTGTCCGAAGGGCCGCGCCGCTTCGGACAGACCCGGCGACTGGTCACCGGCATCAGCGAGAAGGTGCTGACCCAGCAGCTCCGGGAACTCCAGGCGGACGGGATCGTGCACCGGGAAGACCACGGAGAGGTACCGCCCCGGGTCGAGTACTCACTGACCGAGCGGGGCCGTCGGCTCTACGAACTCCTTGAACTGCTCTCCGCCTGGGGCCGGGATCACCTGGCCGCGAGGGAAGGCTCGATGAGGGACGAGGGGCTTGGCGCGCCTGAACCAGACTCCCCCCGCACCGCTTCTTGATCAAGTACGCACCTCCAGGTACGTGCCACGCCCGTGCGGGGCGGAGGCCTCTGATCCTCCCCAGGTGATGCGCGTGGGGAGTACGTTCGGAGTGTCGAGCTCTGAACGGAGGCACCCGTATGCCCGAAGTCACCGACACAGGACCGGCCCCCCAACTCACCTTCGGCCAGCGCGTCAAGCGGGCCCGCGTCCGCGCGGGCAAGACCCGCGCCTACGTCGCGGGCCTGATGGGCCACTCCGAGGCGTGGGTCAAGGCGATCGAGCGCGGCACCATCGGGATGCCCCGGTTTCCCAAGCTGCTGAGGCTCGCACGGGTCCTCGGCGTCGAGGACATCACGGAGCTCACCGGGGACGACCGCATCGCGGCCGCGACCTACACCAAGGCCGAGCACGGCCAGTTGCCGCTCATCAAGCAAGCCCTGAACGCGTACCGCCTCGCGCCAGCCGACCGCCAGCCGGAGCCCGCCGACGTACTGGCCGCCCGCCTGCGGCAGATGTGGAAGCTGTGGCACGCCCGGGACCACCGCGCGGGGACGCGCGACGCGCCCCAGGGGAACCGCAGCCGCATCGCGCAGCTGCTGCCCGCGCTCCTCGACGACACCCGGCACGCCGCGCGCACCCTCGAGGGAGCCGACCGCCGCCGGGCGCTCGTGGCCAAGGCCGAGGCCTACCACCTCGCTCAGCTCTTCCTCAGCTTCCAGCCCGCCCCGGACCTGATCCTGCTGGCCGGTGACCGTGCCATGACCGCCGCGCAGGACGCCGACAGCCCCCGCGCGATCGCTGCCGCGGCCTGGTACGTCAACCACGTCCACCGCGACGCCGGAGAAGCCGCGGAGGCCCGCGTCGACCTCGCCGAGCAGGCCGCCTCGCTCCTGCGAGGCGCCGATGACCCGGACCACATCGCCCGCCAGGGGCTCCTGTACCTCGCGGTCGCCCTGTCGTACGCGAAGACGGGCCAGAGCGGGGACGCGTGGCGGTACTGGGACAAGGCCGACGCCGCCGCCCGCCAGCTCGGCGACGACTACGCGCATCCGTGGCTGATCTTCGGCCGGGGCATCGTCGACGGCTACGCGATCACCATGTACAACGACCTGGTGCGGCCCACCAAAGCCGTGGACGTCGCCGCCAGTCTCGACCTCCGCACGATCCCTTCGGCGACGCGCCGCTCGTACCACCTCATCGAGACGGCCCGGGCGCACACCCTGCTCGACGAGAGCGCCGCCGCCGTGAGCTACCTACAGCGGGCGTTCAAGGAGTCACCGGAAACCGTCCAGTACAACTTGCACACCCGCAGCGTGCTGCCAGAACTCGTGCGGTGCGGACCGCGCATGGTGCGCGAGGACGCGGCCGATCTGGCGCAGGAGCTCGGTGTGCCTGTGTGATCGCGTAAGGGGCAGGAAACCTACCCACTGACGAGGGGGTAGGTTTCCCACCCCCTCGCCGTCCCGGCCCCGCCTACGGTCACAGACATGAGACACCCCACCCCGGACGGTGGGCCCATGAGCGCGCCCGCCGAAGCCAACGACCACGACTTCCCAGACCACCGGTACGCGGCCTACCGCGCCCACCTCGACACCTGCCCCCGCAGACACCTCGGCCTCCTCGCCGACTGCGTCGAGGGAGCCCGGCTGCGCGCCGCCTGGACCAGGGGAGCCCGCACCGATGCCTGACCGACCCTCGCTCCTGGCGCTGTACGCCCTCCCGGCAGACCCCGGCACCCTCCCCCCACCCCAACGCACCGGCACCGCCTGCGTCTGGTGCCGCCACGAACTGCACCCCGGCGAAGGCATCGACCTCGGCGGCACCGGCGACTGGCGCCCCCACGGCTGCGTGCCCTGCTGCGAGATCGAGAACCACACCGTGGCCACCTACCTCGACTGGCACGACCACGGCATCACCTGCGAACACTGCCCGCTGCGGCCCTGCCCGAGAGCCCACGTCCTGCGCGAGGCGCACCTGAGCGCACAGCAACAGGCGGGCAGGCCCGAGCCCTCGTGCGCGGAGTGCAGGACCGCCATCGCGGTCGGCGAACCTCTCCGCCCCCACCTCTGGCAAGGCCTCAACGGCCCCGTACTGGGCTACCTCCACGCCCGCACATGCCCGCGGTAGCAGCACCGCGCCCCCCGCTGAACATCTCAGCGAGGGGCACGGTCCGTTGTGGGCGAGGGGCTCAGGCCGTGGCCGGCAGCGGACCCTCGTCCAGCGGGGACGCGGAGGCGTGTTCGTACGCCTCCCGGTCCAGGATGTTCTCGCGGGCCGCGACCACGACCGGGACCAGGGCCTGACCGGCGACGTTCGTCGCCGTGCGCATCATGTCCAGGACCGGGTCGATGGCGAGGAGGAGGCCGACGCCCTCCATCGGGAGGCCGAGGGTGGAGAGGGTCAGGGTCAGCATGACCGTGGCGCCCGTCAGACCGGCCGTCGCGGCGGAGCCGACCACCGACACGAAGGCGATGAGCAGGTACTCCTTGATGCCCATGTTCACGTCGAAGATCTGCGCGACGAAGATCGCGGCGATCGCCGGGTAGATCGCGGCGCAGCCGTCCATCTTGGTGGTGGCGCCGAACGGCACCGCGAAGGACGTGTACTCCTTCGGCACACCGAGGCGCTCGGTGACCTTCTGGGTGACCGGCATGGTGCCCACGGACGAGCGGGAGACGAAGGCCAGCTGGATCGCGGGCCAGGCGCCCTTGAAGAACTGCAGCGGGCTGACCTTGGCGACGAACGCGAGAAGCAGCGGGTAGACGCCGAACATCACCAGGGCGCAGCCGATGTAGATGTCGGCGGTGAACGTGGCGTACTTGCTGATCAGGTTCCAGCCGTAGTCGGCGATGGCGAAGCCGATGAGGCCGATGGTGCCGATCGGGGAGAGCTTGATGACCCACCACAGGGCCTTCTGGAGCAGCGCGAGGACCGACTCGCTGAGGTCCAGGATCGGCTTGGCCTTCTCGTCGCCGATCTTGAGGATGGCGATGCCCGCGACGGCGGCCATGAACACGATCTGGAGGACGTTCAGCTCGGTGAAGGGCGTGATGACGTCCGTGGGGATGATGCCGGTGAGGAAGTCGATCCAGGAGCCCTCGTGTTCGGGCTTGGCGCCGTCCTTGGGCGTCAGGCCCGTGCCCGCGCCGGGGTTGGTGACCAGGCCGATGACGAGGCCGATGACGACCGCGATCAGCGACGTGATCATGAACCAGAGCAGCGTGCGGGTCGCGAGCCGGGCGGCGTTGTTGACCTTCCGCAGGTTCGTGATCGAGATCAGGATGGCGAAGAAGACGAGCGGGGCGACCGCCAGCTTCAGCAGGCCGATGAAGGTGTCGCCGACCTTGGAGAGGGTGGTGACGAGCCAGCTGATGTCCTGGCTGCGGGCGAGCCAGCCGAGCAGGACGCCGAGGACGAGACCGCCGAGGATCTGGGCCCAGAAGGGCGGCTTGAGGTACGCGGGTATCCGGAAGCCGGGCTTCGGCTCATCGGTGGGGGACGCGGAATTCGCGGACACGGACACACTCCGGGTAATGACGGGGGGGACGTGAGGAGCGGCGACCGCGAAGGGTCACGGGCGCCGCTGCAGTGCAGGTGTCGAAGTCGTTCAGATGACGCGACAGGCCGCGGACATGCAGCGGCAGAGATCGACATGCAGGCGCGCCACGAGCGGGACGCTCATGGCGTTGCGGTGCGCGGCTGCTGTCTTCATGTCGAACACGTTAACACTCACGCTTTGAGAACATCAAAGGTCTTGTTTGAGGTATGGGGGCCTCGGGGTCCTCACCCGTCCGCCCCGGCTCCCGTCCAACTCCCGCACGACGCACCGCACCCCGGTGCCGGAGGGGGTCCTCCGGCACCGGGGTGCGGGTGCATGCGTGTGACGTACGTTACGACCGCGCGCGGGCGGCGTCGTCTTACGACTGGGCGCGCGCCGCGTCGTCGGCGCCGTCCTCCTGCGTGCGGTTGCGCTCCAGGGTGGCCTTGACGTTGTCGACCTTGGCGACGACCTTCTCCGAGGCGCGGTCGCGCTCCTTGCGCAGCACGATGAAGCTGATCGGCGCGGAGACCACCAGGGCGAGCATCGCCACCCACAGGAGGTTGGAGCCGCCGAGGCCGCGCGGCACGATGCCGGAGTAGACGAGGCCCCAGACGACCAAGAAGCAGCCCGCGAAGACCCCGAGGCGCATCAGCGTGTAGCGGAGCATGTCAATCCACTCTTCCGTTCCGAAATAGCCAGAGCTGGCCGAGTCCCTCCAGTGAAGCACGGGAGCCCCACCGGGCAGGAGAGGGGGTCAGAGCCGCATCGGCTGCGGCGACTCGCGCAGCTCCCGGTCGGGTCCTGGGTACTCGCGGATGATCTCGTAGCGGGTGTTGCGCTCCACCGGGCGGAAGCCCGCCTCGCGGATCAGGTCGAGCAGGTCCTCGCGGGTCAGCTTGTTCGGCGTGCCGAAGTTGTCCGCGTCGTGCGTGATCTTGTACTCGACGACCGAGCCGTCCATGTCGTCCGCTCCGTGCTGGAGGGCGAGCTGCGCGGTGTCGACGCCGTGCATGACCCAGAAGACCTTGACGTGCGGCACGTTGTCGAAGAGCAGCCGGGAGACGGCGAAGGTCTTCAGGGCCTCGATGCCGGAGGCCATCTTCGTGCGGGCCTGGAGGCGGTTACGGACCTTGCCGTCCTGCATGTCCACGAAGTCGTGCTGGTAGCGCAGCGGGATGAAGACCTGGAAGCCGCCGGTCTCGTCCTGGAGCTCGCGCAGCCGAAGGACGTGGTCGACGCGGTGGCGGGGCTCCTCGATGTGCCCGTACAGCATCGTCGAGGGGGTCTTGAGACCCTTCTCGTGCGCCAGGCGGTGGATGCGGGACCAGTCCTCCCAGTGGGTCTTGTGGTCCACGATGTGCTGCCGGACCTCCCAGTCGAAGATCTCGGCGCCGCCGCCGGTCAGGGATTCGAGGCCCGCGTCGATCAGCTCGTCGAGGATCTCCGAGGCGGACAGGCCCGAGATGGTCTCGAAGTGGTGGATCTCGGTGGCGGTGAAGGCCTTGAGGGAGACGTTCGGCAGGGCCGCCTTCAGCTCCCGCAGCGAGCGCGGGTAGTAGCGCCACGGCAGGTTCGGGTGCAGGCCGTTGACGATGTGCAGTTCGGTGAGGTTCTCGCCCTCCATCGCCTTGGCGAGGCGGACGGCCTCCTCGATGCGCATCGTGTACGCGTCCTTCTCGCCCGGCTTGCGCTGGAAGGAGCAGTAGGCGCAGGACGCGGTGCACACGTTCGTCATGTTGAGGTGACGGTTGACGTTGAAGTGCACGACGTCGCCGTTCTTGCGGGTGCGCACCTCGTGCGCGAGGCCGCCGAGCCAGGCCAGGTCGTCGGACTCGTACAGGGCGATGCCGTCCTCGCGGGACAGCCGCTCACCGGAGTGAACCTTCTCCTCCAGCTCGCGCTTGAGCCCTGCGTCCATGCCCGTACCTCTATCTCTCCGACGACCTGCGACAGACCGGACCAACGGTACTCCCCCCGCCTCCTGGGGCAGGGGCGCCCCCTAGGGCCCCGCTGGCGCCCTAGACCTCTTCCGGCAGCTCTCCGACCCGGTTCTCCCACTTCGTGGAGAGGACGATCGTGGTGCGTGTGCGGGAGACGCCCTTGGTGCCGCTGAGACGGCGGATGGTCTTCTCCAGGCCGTCCACGTCCGAGGCGCGGACCTTGAGCATGTACGAGTCGTCGCCCGCGATGAACCAGCAGTCCTCGATCTCGTGCAGGTCGCGCAGGCGCCGGGCGACGTCCTCGTGGTCGGCGGCGTCGGACAGCGAGATACCGATCAGGGCGGTGACGCCGAGGCCGAGGGACGCGGAGTCGACCGTCGCGCGGTAGCCGGTGATGACGCCGGCCGCCTCCAGGCGGTTGATGCGGTCGGTGACGCTGGGCCCGGAGAGGCCGACGAGGCGCCCCAGCTCGGCGTAGGAAGCACGGCCGTTCTCGCGCAGAGCCTGGATGAGCTGCCTGTCCACGGCATCCATAGGTCGAAGCCTTTCATTATTTAGCGTTTTCGCGAGTCTACGTGTAGAATCTAAGGCACAACAGGGTCTACACCCTGTGAATCTTTCAGAATCTCAGCCGATCAACGACGATCCTTCGAATTCTTCAGGAGTGTTCCCCGTGTACACGATCGAGATGGCCTACGCCCGTATGCGCGAGCTGCAGGACCTGGCCAACCGCTCGCGTGCCCACCAGCCCGCCGTCTCGGCGCGCAAGGCCGCCAAGAAGCAGCGCGCCACCAAGAAGCGCTGACCGCTCAACCGCCGACCGCTCCCTACGGGGGCGTTCACTACGGGGGCGTTCGGCCCTCACCGGGAGCCGCCTCCTAGCTCCCCTTCCCAGCGGCGGTACAGCTGGTGCGGCACCCCTGCCGCGTCCAGCGTCCGCCCCGCGACGAAGTCCACCAGATCCTGGATGTGCGTCGCCCCCGCGTAGAACGCCGGAGAGGCGGGCAGCACGATCGCGCCCGCCTCGTCCAGGCTCACCAGGTGCCGCAGCGTCTGCCCGTTCAGCGGCGTCTCCCGTACGCACACCACCAGGCGCCGCCCCTCCTTGAGCGTCACGCTCGCCGCGCGCTGCAGCAGGTCCTTCGAAAGCCCCAGCGCCACCCCGGCCACGCACGCCGTCGACGCGGGCACGATCAGCATGCCCTTCGTCGCGTACGAACCCGACGAGGGCCCCGCCGCGAGGTCACCGGCCGCCCAGTACCGCACGTCGTCCACGCTCACCCGGAACGTGCCCGGCTTGCCGTCCGCCCCCCGCGACAGCCACTCCTCCAGGTCCGCGCGCCAGTGCGCGTCGCGGAAGGAGATGCCGGTCTCGTCGAGCAGGGTCAGGCGGGAGGCGCGCGAGACCACCAGGTCCACGCTCTCCCCCGCCGCCAGGAGCGCCCGAAGGACCGAGGCCGCGTACGGGGTGCCGGACGCGCCCGACACCCCCACGACCCAGGGCCTGCGCCGCTCGTCGTCTCCCACGGTCACGCTCCGCAGTCTCTCCATGGACCCCGTACACCTCTCACAGCGTCAGTCCGCGCACCAGCAGGTCGAGCAGCGCGCACACGAAGAGCGCGATCCCGATGAAGCCGTTGACCTGGAAGAACGCGCGGTTGACCCGGGTCAGGTCATGGGGGCGCACGATCGAGTGCTCGTACACGAAGGCGCCCGCCACGATCAGGAGTCCGAGCCAGAAGAACGCGCCCGCGCCGGTGGCGAGGGCGTACCAGACGAACAGCGCCGTCGTGATGGCGTGGCAGACGCGCGCGCCCCAGACGGCGGCCGGGATGCCGAACCGCGCGGGCACCGACATGACGCCGATCTCCCGGTCGGTCTCCACGTCCTGGCAGGCGTAGATCAGGTCGAAGCCGCCGATCCACACGCCCACCGCGAGGCCGAGGACCACGGCCGTCCAGGACCACTCGCCGGTGATCGCGATCCACGCGCCGACGGGCCCCATGGCCTGCGCGACGCCGAGGATCGCCTGCGGGAAGTTGGTGAACCTCTTGCCGTACGGATAGACGACCATCGGCACCACCGCGACCGGCGCGAGCGCCAGGCACAGCGGGTTGAGCAGCGCGGCCGAGCCCAGGAAGACCACGACGGCGACGAGCGCGCCGGTCCACGCGGACTTCACGGTGACGGCGCCGGTGACGAGCTCGCGGTGCGCGGTGCGCGGGTTACGGGCGTCGATCTCGCGGTCGATGATGCGGTTGGCGGCCATCGCGAACGTACGCAGGCCGACCATGCAGACGGTGACGAGCAGCAGCCGCCCCCAGTGGATGTTCTCGTCCCACTCGTACATCGCCGTCAGGGAGGCGATGTAGGCGAAGGGCAGCGCGAACACCGAGTGCTCGATCATGACGAGCCGCAGGAAGGCTTTCGTACGTCCCGGCTGCGGCAGCGCGGCGGAAGCGGAACTCACAGGCCGTACTCCCTCCAGCGGCGGTCGACTTTCGCCGCCGTGTCCGGATCGGACTCGACCATGTCGGGCCAGCCGCCGTCCCGGGTGTAGCCCTCCTCGGGCCACTTCTTGGTGGCGTCGATGCCCGCCTTGCCGCCCCAGAACTGCTGGTAGGAGGCGTGGTCGAGATGGTCGACCGGTCCCTCGACGACGGTCAGGTCACGGGCGTAGTCGGTGTTGCCGAGCGCCCGCCACGCCACCTCGTGCAGATCGTGCACATCGCAGTCGGAGTCCACGACCACGATCAGCTTGGTCAGCGACATCATGTGCGCGCCCCAGATGGCGTGCATGACCTTCTGCGCGTGCTTCGGGTACTTCTTGTCGATCGCGACGATCGCGCAGTTGTGGAAGCCGCCCGACTCCGGCAGGTGGTAGTCCACGATGTCCGGCACGATGATCTTGAGGAGGGGGAGGAAGAACCTCTCCGTCGCCCGGCCGAGGGGGCCGTCCTCCGTCGGCGGGCGCCCCACCACGATCGACTGGAGCAGCGGCCGCTTCCGCATCGTCACGCAGTCGATCTTCAGCGCGGGGAACGGCTCCTGCGGCGTGTAGAACCCGGTGTGGTCGCCGAAGGGACCCTCGGGCAGCATCTCGCCCGGCTCCAGCCAGCCCTCGATGACCACCTCGGCCTGCGCGGGCACCTGGAGCGGCACGGTCTTGCAGTCGACCATCTCGACGCGCTTGCCCTGGAGGAAGCCCGCGAAGAGGTACTCGTCGATGTCGCCGGGCAGCGGCGCGGTCGACGCGTACGACACGGCGGGCGGGCAGCCGAAGGCGATCGCGACCGGCAGGCGCTCGCCCCTGCGCGCCGCCACCTGGTAGTGGTTGCGGCTGTCCTTGTGGATCTGCCAGTGCATGCCGATGGTGCGCTCGTCGTGGCGCTGGAGGCGGTAGAGGCCGAGGTTGCGGACGCCGGTCTCGGGGTGCTTGGTGTGGGTGAGCCCCAGGTTGAAGAACGAGCCGCCGTCCTTGGGCCAGGTGAAGAGGGCGGGCAGCCGGTTCAGGTCCACGTCGTCGCCGGTGAGGACGACCTCCTGCACGGGGGCGTCCTTCACCTTCCTCGGCGGTACGTGCGCCATCGCGCCGAGCTTCCCGAAGGCCTCGCGCACGCCGACGAAGCCGTGCGGCAGCTCCGGCTTGAGCAGCCCGCCGATCTTCTCGCTGATCTCGCCGTACGACTTCAGGCCGAGGGCCTTGAGCAGCCGGCGGTCGGTGCCGAACACGTTCATCGCGAGGGGCATGTCGCTGCCCTTGACGTTCTCGAAGAGGAGCGCCGGGCCGCCGGACTTCTGTACGCGGTCGACGATCTCGCCGACCTCCAGATACGGGTCGACCTCGGCCTTGATCCGCTTCAGATCGCCCTCGCGCTCCAGTGCCCTCAGCAGAGAGCGGAGATCGTCATAAGCCATGCGGTCAAGTATCGGTCACGGGCTACCCTGGGCCCGTCACCGGGTACGCCCGGCGCCCTGGCTCCGCTCCTTGGAGGATCGTCCGCACATGCTCAGGTATCTGCCGTTCCTGCTGGTCCTGGCGGTGTGGATCTACGCCTTCATCGACGTTCTGAACACTCCGGAGAACGAAGTACGCCATCTGCCCAAGGTGGTGTGGGTCATCATCGTGCTCCTGTTCGGCGAGGTGCTGCTCGGGCCGATCGCGTGGTTCGTCACCGGCAAGAAGCGGCAGCCCGCCGGGGGCGCGCCGCGCCGGTCCGGGGGCTGGGTGGCCCCCGATGACAACCCCGACTTCCTCAAGGGCCTGGGCGAAAACCGCGACGACAAGTAGGGCCCTGCCGGGGGCTCCTCCCCCACCCCGCCCCTTCCCGAAACCATGGGGCTCCGCCCCCTGGACCCCCGAAAAGCATCGGCCTGCGGCCTCGTCCTCAAACGCCGGACGGGCTGAAACTGGCCGCTTCTAGCCCGTCCGGCGTTTGAGGACGAGGCGCGAAGCGCCAATATCGGTGAGCGGGGGAACGGGGGCAGCCGCACCCGGATCGGGAAGGGGCGGGCCTGGGGCGCCCCGCGAGGGCACCATGGGCACCATGACGATCCCCACCGTCGACCTCCGCGCCTGGCGCGACGGCACCCCCACCACCCGCACCCAGATCATCAAAGCCGTCAACGACGGCCTCCGCACCGCCGGCTTCCTCCTCCTCACCGGCCACGACGTCACCCCCGACCTCCGCGCGACCATCCGCCAGGAGGCCCGCGCCTTCTTCCGCCTGCCACCCGCCGCCAAGGCGGCGTACGCCGCGAAGGTGGGCGGCCGCGGCTGGCTGGGCCCCGGCGCCGAGGCCAACGCGTACGCGGAGGGCACACCCTCGCCGCCGGACCTGAAGGAGTCGTTCTGCTTCGCCGCCGACGAGCCGACCGGCGACCCGGCCGTCGACGCCGAGTGGTTCGCGCCCAACACCTGGCCGAGCGAGACCCCCGGGCTCCAGACCCCCGTACAGACGTACCTCGCCCAGATGCGGGCCCTCTCCGACCAGTTGCTCGAACTGCTCGCGGCCGCGCTCGGCGAGCCCGAGGACTTCTTCACCCGGCACACCGGCCACCCCACCTGGGGCTTCAACATCAACTGGTATCCGGGCAGGGACGTGGTCGGGGAGCCGGAGCCGGGCCAGTTCCGCATCGGCGCGCACACCGACTTCGGCACGGTCACGGTCCTGGACCGGCAGGCGGGCCGCGGCGGCCTCCAGGTGTTCACGGACGACGACGGCTGGCAGGACGCGCCGTGGCACCCCGAGGCGTTCACCATCAACATCGGTGACCTGATGGCCCGCTGGAGCGGCGGCCGCTGGCGCTCGGGGCGCCACCGCGTGCTCCCGCCCCCGGCCGACGCGCCCGCCGAGGAGCTGATGTCGCTCGTGTACTTCTACGACTGCGACCCGGGCACGGACGTGCGCGGCACCGACTCGCACACCTATCTGCGGGCCCAGCTGGACGCGATCACCACCGGCTGATCCGGGTCAGTCCCCGCGCAGCACCAGGGCGAGCAGCCCGGGGAAGCGCGCGTCGAACTCCGCGCGCCGCAGCCGGTTCACCCGGCGCGGCCCCTCGTCGCGCTGCTCGACGAGACCGGCCGCCCGCAGCGCCGCGAAGTGATGACTGAGGGCGGCCTTGCCGACGGGCACGTCGAAGCTGCCGCACGCCCGCGACCAGTCCGCCGACGCCGCCAGCTCCCGTACCAGGTACATCCGTACGGGATCGGCGAGCGCCGCGAGCGCCTCCCGCACGGTGACGTCCTCGAGCCGTGCGTGCACCGGCGCCGCGCGATGACGGGTACGTCCGGCCATGGGATCGCCTCCCCCTTGCAGAGTGTTCGATGAAAACCATACAGTCCCGAGTGTTCAATGTGGATCGAACACCGGAGACTCCCCCATGCGCGCAGTCCAGATCACCGAGTTCGGCGGCCCCGACGTCCTGAACGTCGTCGACATCGACGCCCCCGCCCCCGGCCCCGGCCAGGTCGCCATCGACGTCGCGTACACCGGCGTGAACTTCGCCGACCTCAAGGCCCGCGCCGAGGGCTATCGCGTGCCGGGCCTGCCGTTCGTGCCGGGCCTCGAGGTGTCGGGGCGGGTGCGGGCGCTCGGGCCCGGCGTGAGGGGGCCCGCCGTCGGCCAGGAGGTGGCCGCGCTCACGGCGGGCGGCGCCTACGCGGAGGTGGCCCTCGCGGACGCCGCCACTGTCTTCGCCGTCCCGGCCGGGATCAGCCTGCGCACGGCCGCCACGCTCCCCACCGTCCTGCCCACCGCCCACGCCCTGCTGCACGAGGCCGGGCGGCTGCGCGCGGGCGAGAGCGTCCTGGTGCAGGGCGCCGCGGGCGGCGTGGGCACCGTCCTCGGCCAGCTGGCGAAGGCCGCCGGGGCCCGGGTGTTCGGCGTGGTGTCGAGCGCGGCGAAGGCGGAATACGCCCGTCGTCACGGCTACGACGATGTGTTCACCGGCGACTTCGCCGAGGCGGCCCGCGCGGCCACCGGCGGCCGTGGCGTCGACCTCGCCCTCGACCCGGTCGGCGGCGACACCTTCCGCGCGAGCCTCGACGCGCTCGCCACCTTCGGCCGCCTGGTGTCCTACGGCAACGCGAGCTCGGCCGAGCCGTGGCGGGTGGGCCAGGCCGAGCTGTTCCCGGGCACACGCTCCGTGGCGGGCTTCTCGATCCTGACCCTCGCCCAGAAGGACCCGGCGGCGCTGCGGGCGCTCGCCGAACGCGCCTTCCGTACGGTCGCCGACGGCACCGTCACGCTGCCCGTCACCGCCGAGTTCCCCCTGGCGGAGGCCGCGAAGGCGCACGCACTCCTCGGCGGCCGCACGACGACGGGCAAGCTGCTGCTGCGCGTGCGCTAGGCGTAGGCCGCCCGCAGCTCGCGCCAGCGGTCCAGGGTCCACGTCGACCAGTCCTTCGGCCGTCCCGCAAGGGCGTCCACCAGGAACCCGAAGTGGTCGTGCCACCCGGCCAGGCAGTCGAGCCGGAAGGAGTCGTCACCGGTGAGCTCGTTGGTGAAGCGCAGGGTGGTGCCCGTGGCCCCCGCGTGCTCCAGATGGAAGCGGCACCGGCCGTGCAGATCGATCGTGTACTCGGCGACGACGTCCGGGTCCCAGGCGGTGACGCGCCCGGAGTGCACGCCGTCGTCCGTGTTGAGCCAGCGCAGGGTGACGGCTCCGCCGAGGCGCGGCTCGAACACGTCGGCGGCGGCGAGCCACCCCGGAAGTCCCTCCGGGGTGGCCACCGCCGCCCAGACCCGCTCCACCGGGTGCGGCAGATTCAGCACCCAGTGGAGCGTGTGCGTGTCCCCCTTGGTCCGGCTGGTCCCCTGTTCGATGGTTTCGGTCATGGGGCAAGACTCACGCACACGCTCCCCCAGGTCACGCACCCGGCTCCCGGGTCGGCGCCGCCGCTAGGGGCGTTCGCCCGCCTTGTCGACGATCTCGCGCTCCAGGACCGCGCTGTGCGCGGTCACCGTGCCCTTCTTGAAGCCGGTCGGCAGGTCCTCCACCGCCACCTGGCGCTCGCCGAGGAACCGCTTGGTCTTCTTGTCGAAGATCAGCTCCTGCCGTTCGCCGTCGTTCTCGCGGGCGATGGCCACGCCGTGCCGCCCGGCCGCGTCCACCGCGTCGTCGATCAGCTCGACGCCGGGGATCTTCGACGCGGCGAGGAAGAGGGCCGCGGCCTGCTTCGGCGGCATCAGGACACCGCAGAGTTCACTGACGTACACGAAGGCGTTCTGGTCCTCGCTCTCGCCCCCGGTCGCCACCCGGTACAACCAGTCCCGCATGTTGACCGGATCGGTCGGCAGCTTCTCCAGGCTGCGGTAGTTCCTGGAGGCCTCCACCAGGGGCAGGTCCGGCGGCGACAGCTCGTAGTTCCACTTCCGGAAGGGGACGTGCGACATCCCCGTGTGCTTGCCGTCGACCGACGCCCACCCCTCCGCCAGGTGCAGGGGCTCGAGGCGGGCCTTCACGTCACCCCCCGTCTGCACGTACCGCTCCTTCATCTTGGTGTAGACGAACTGGTCGTCCCGGATCTCCTTCGGTACGGGCTGCCGCTTCGCCGCCGCCGCGATGTCCTGGAGCATCGCCACCGTCTCCTTCGACGGCGGCCCTGCCTGCGCCGCATCGCCGCCGAAGGGCTGGGCGACCACCAGGCCCGCGGCGACCGCCGCGGCCACCGCCCCCGCGACCAGCGAAGGCCGCAGCCAGCGCCTGCCCTTGATGCTCCACCCCGTGTCGGCGGCGCTGTCCTCGTGCCGTATCTCGCTCAACAGATGCTCCCTCAGGCGCGGATGGCGGCCCGGCGGAAGGTCCCGCTCCAGCGGGGTCGGGAAGTCAGCACGGTCTTCGGGTGACTTCATCGGACGCCCTCCTCAATAGGCCCGACCGCGGTGGTGCGGTCATCTCTCATCTGTCCGCGCCCTTTGGGTGGTTCCATATATTTCGCGAGCTTTTTCCTGGCCCGGGAGAGGCGCGAGCGCACCGTCCCGACCGGGACGCCGAGTGCGCCCGCCGCCGCCTCGTAGCCGAGCCCCGACCACACGCACAGGGCGAGCACCTCGCGCTCGGCGCGGCGCAGCTTGGCGAGCGCCGTGCGCACGAGGGCCAGCTGCTCCCGGTCGTCGACGCGCCCGGCGACCTCGTCGGCGAAGTCGGCGACGGCCTCGGCGCGCGGAAGGCGGGCCACGGCGGCGGCGTGGCGGCGGGTCGCGCGCCGCTGGTTGCGGGTCACGTTCGTGGTGATGCCCAGCAGCCAAGGCCGCAGCGAGCCACCGTCGGCGTCGACCTTGTCGCGCAGCCGCCACGCCTCCAGGAAGGTCAGGGACACGAGGTCCTCGGCCGTCGACCAGTCGCCCGTCAGGCGGTAGGCGTGGTTGTAGACGGACCGGGCGTAGGTGTCGAAGAGCTCCCCGAACGCGTCGGGGTCGGAGCCCCTGATCCGTACCCGTAATCGCCGTCGCTGTTCCGCGAGTTCCCCCTCATTCATCTCCACGCTCTGTTGTCTGTCCGTACGACGAAGGCCGGTTCCCGTGACGTGGGTCACGGAAACCGGCCTTCGGGGCCTTCAGGGAGGGGTCAGACCCCGGCGTACGAGTGCTTGCCGCTGACGAAGATGTTCACGCCGTAGTAGTTGAACAGCCAGCAGCCGAAGGCGATCAGGGCCAGATAGGCGGCCTTGCGGCCCTTCCAGCCCGCGGTGGCGCGCGCGTGCAGGTAGCAGGCGTACGCGACCCAGGTGATGAAGGACCAGACCTCCTTGGGGTCCCAGCCCCAGTAGCGGCCCCAGGCGTCGCCCGCCCAGATCGCGCCCGCGATGATCGTGAACGTCCACAGCGGGAAGATCGCGGCGTTCATGCGGTACGTGAACTTGTCGAGGGAGGCCGACGCGGGCAGCCGCTCCATGACGGAGGTCGCGAACCGGCCCGGCGTGTCGCCGCGCTGGAGCTTGGCCTCGTAGGAGTCCTTGAAGAGGTACGCCGCTGTGGACACCGCGCCGACGTAGAAGGCGGCGCCGCAGAAGATGGCGGTCGAGACGTGGATCCACAGCCAGTACGAGTGCAGGGCGGGAACCAACTGGTCGCTGTCGGTGTACAAGACAGTGACGGCGAGACCGAGGTCGAGGAGGATCGTCGTGATCAGCGGCAGGCCGATCCAGCGGACGTTCTTCTTCAGGGCGAGCAGCGACAGGAAGACACCGACCGCGACCGTGGAGAAGGTGATGTTGAACTCGTACATATTGCCCCACGGCGCCCGCTCCACGGACAGCGCGCGGGTGACGACACCGGCGGCCTCGATGAGGAAGCCGAGGCCGATCAGGGACACGGCGATGCGGCCGTAGAGGTCGCCCTGCTCGTCCCCGGCCGCGGCGCCCGGGCCGTCCGGCACGTCACGGCTGCCCGCCGCGGCGCGCGTGACGACCTTCGGCGCGGCCTTCGGGCGCTCCAGGGTGGCCGTGCCGCCCTGGGAGCGCACGGTCACGGCGGGCGCGGCCGCCTTGGTGTCGGCTTCGGCGGCCCCGGCCGCGCTGGTGAGCGCGGCGGCCGTGCGGGCGACCTTGCTGCGGCTGCCGAACAGCCACTCCGCCATGAGCGCGAAGAAGGCGAGGAGGTAGACGGCCATCGCGGAGTAGATCAGCACATTGCTGATGTGCGCGAGGTTCTCGTTGGGTTCGGCGGCGAGGGTGGTGGCGAGCGTCACTTCTCAGCCCCTTCGGCAGGAACATCGGGGGTGGGGTCGGGTTGTTCGGTCACGGGGGCCGAGTCCTTGGCGGACGGTGTCGTCGAGTCCTTGGCGGACGGCGTCGCGGGGTCCTCGGCGGACGGCGTCGCGGAGTCCTCGGCGGACGGCGTCGCGGGGTCGCCGGGCTCGGGGTCCGGGAGCGCCTCGGTGTCCTCGGGCTCCGACGCCGTCGGTGCCCGCTCGTGGAGCGCGGCCGCGAGCGCGGCCAGCTCCTCGGGGACCTTCGCGGACTCGCTGCGGCCGAGGCCCGCCATCTCCACGACCGTGACGCCGTCGGCGCCGCGCACCGCCCGCACCCAGACGCGGCGGCGCTGGATGAACAGCGAACCGGCGAGGCCCGCGATCGCGGCGATCGCGCCGCCGAGCGCCCAGCCGCCGCCCGGCTCCCGGGAGATCTGGAAGGTGGCCCACTGCTTGAGCTCCTTCTCGAAGGTGATCGACCCGGCGCCGTTCGGCAGCTTCATGGTCTCGCCGATCTTGAGCCGCTTCTTCAGGAGCTCGCCGTTGGCGTCCTTGAACTTCCGCATCTTCTTCGTGTCCAGCTGGTACACGTTCTGCGGAATGCCGGAGTCCACGCCGAGGCTGCCGTGGTACGCGGAGAGCGCGAGCCGCGGATTGAAGGGCGCGGGGAACTGGGAGAACATCTGGCCCTTGCCGTCACCGGCGAACGTCGGCACGAAGAAGGCGTTGAAGCCGAGCTGCTCCTTCTTGCCGCTCGGGGCGCGGTAGCCGTCGAGGATCTTGATGGCGCCGGTGGCCGTGCCCATGGAGTCGATGGGAAGCAGCGGCACGGAGACCCGGGAGACGACCTTGCCGCGCCCGTCGCGGACGGTGACCGTGGGCGCGTATCCGTGGCCGATGAGGTAGGCCTTGGTGCCGTTGATCTCCAGCGGCTTGTTGACCTGGATGACCTTCTTCTTCTCGGGCCCGTGCGCGCCCTCGCTGTAGGTCACGTGCGCCTTGAAGGTGCGGGCGGTGCCGCGCTGGGGGCCCGTCATCTCGTACGAGCCCTCGAACCGGTCGAGCTTGAAGCTGAACGGCTCCAGGTCCTCGGTGCTGAAGAGGTTGCCGGACTTGAAGTCGTCGTACTGCGTGAGCGTGTTGGAGAACCCGTCGCCCTCCATGATCAGCTTGCCGCCCTCGGACTTGAACAGCTGTCCGGCCGCGAAGGCGATGAGCATCACGATCAGGGCGACATGGAAGCTCAGGTTCCCGGCCTCGCGCAGATAGCCCTTCTCCGCGGCGACGGCCCCGCCCACCTCGTGGGAGCGGAAGCGGCGCTGCTTGAGCAGGGCGAGCGCGGCCTTATTGACCTCCTCGGGCGCGGCGTCGGTGCGCCAGGTCGTGTACGCGGGCAGCCGCGTGAGCCGCTTGGGCGCGCCCGGCGGGCGGCCGCGGAGCTGGCCCACGAACTGCCAGGTGCGCGGCACGATGCAGCCGATGAGGGAGACGAAGAGCAGGATGTAGATCGCGGAGAACCACACCGAGCTGTAGACGTGGAACAGGCCGAGCTTCTCGTAGAGCGGCGCGAGCGTGGTGTGCGTGTCCTTGAAGTCCTGGACCTTCAGCTCGTCGGTGCCCTGCTGCGGGATGAGCGAGCCGGGGATCGAGCCGAGCGAGAGCAGCAGGAGCAGCAGGAGCGCGACCCGCATGGAGGTCAGCTGCCGCCAGAACCAGCGGATCCAGCCGATGAGGCCCATCGCGGGCACGGCGCCCGCGGTCTCCTCCAGGGGCGCGGTGCTCAGCTGGGCACCGGCGGTGCCGAGCTCGTCCCGGCCCTCGGGGGTGGCGTGGTCGGCGTCGCTCGTGGCGTCGGCCGTGGTTTTGCTCATGGATCAGATTCCCACCGAGTAGCCGTTGGACCAGACCTGCATCTGCTGCATGACGCTGTCCCAGACGCCGGTCAGCATCAGCAGTCCGGTCACGATCATCATGCCGCCGCCGATCCGCATCACCCAGGCATAGTGCCGCTTCACCCAGCCGAACGCGCCGAGCGCCTTGCGGAACGCGACGGCCGCGGCGATGAACGGGATGCCGAGGCCGAGGCAGTACGCGACGCCGAGGAGCGCGCCGCGCCGCGGGTCCGCGCCCTCGAAGGACAGCACGTTGACGGCCGCGAGCGTCGGGCCGATGCACGGCGTCCACCCTACGGCGAACAGGGCGCCCAGTATCGGGGCCCCCACGAGCCCGGTGGCGGGCCGCTTGTGGAAGCGGAACTCGCGCTGGGTGAGCCAGGGCATCAGGCCCATGAAGAACAGGCCGAGCAGGAGCATCACCACGCCGAGCACGTTCGTGACGGCGCTCTGGTGCTCCTTCAGGCTCTCCCCGAGCGCCCCGACGAACATCCCGGCGGGCACGAAGATCGCGGTGAAGCCGAGCACGAAGAGCCCGGCGCCCGCGACCATCCGGCCCCGCTTGGCCTCCTCCAGGTCCTGGCCGGTCACGCCGGTCACGTACGAGAGGTAGCCCGGCACGAGCGGCAGGACGCACGGGGAGAAGAAGGAGACGAGGCCGCCGAGCATCGCGACGGGGATCGCGAAGAGCAGGGCTCCGTTGAGGATGGTCTGGTTCGGCCCGGACGCGGCGAGCGTGGAGGCCGTGGTGAGGACGTCGGCGGCGGCCACGTCACTTCTCCGCGAGTACGGGGTCGATCATCTTGCGCAGCTTCTCCTCGTTGAGGGCCTGCTGCGAGCGCGCCGCGATCTTCCCCTCGCGGTCGATGACCAGCGTGGAGGGGATGAAGTTCGGGTTGAGCGTGCCCCGGGGGAAGCGCAGCATGAGCTTGCCCATGGGGTCGTGCAGGCTCGGGTACGTGATGCCCTTGTCCTTCTCGAAGGCGATCGCCGGGCCCTTCTGCGGGTCCTTGGTGTTGATCCCGAGGAACTCGACGCCCTTGGCCTTGGTGTCCTTGGCCACCTTCGCGAAGATCGGCGCCTCGGCCCGGCACGGCGCGCACCAGGAGCCCCAGACGTTCAGGACGACGATCTTGCCCTTGTACTTGGCGAGGCTGAGCTCCTCGCCTTCGAGGGTCTCGCCGTCGAGGTCGGGCGCGTCGTGCCGGTCGCCCTTGCTCACGGTGGAGATGCCGTCGGACCCGGTGACGAAGTTGGTCTTGCCGGAGCCGCCCGAGGTGCCCCCTGAGCCGCACGCCGAGAGGGTGAGCGCCGCGGCCGCCGCGCCCGCGGCCAGCAGTGTCGCGCGGCGGCGACGACTGCTGGCGCTGGGCTGAAGGCTGCGGTTCTGGCTGCGGGGGACGCGGCAGGCGGCACTCATGTGAAAAGTTTCGCATGCCCGATTCGGGGATCTACGACGCCCCCCGCGGTTGCGGAAAGTCCCATTTCAGACAGGGTTTCCGCGCGGTTCGCGAGCGCCTGGGTCAGGCCGCGTCGCCGGTGTCCCGCTCGGCGTCCTTGCGGCTGCCGCCGGTGCCCGCGCCGGACAGGAAGCTCTTCCAGCCACCGGCCGGGCGCTGTCCGACCTCCAGGCTGCGCAGCTTCTGCAGGACCTCGGGCTTCTGCACGTCGAGCCAGTCCACGAACTGCCTGAAGGAGACCAGGCGTACGTCCTTCTTGCCCGCGATGCCCTTGAGGGCCGCCTCGACGGCGTCCATGTAGATGCCGCCGTTCCACTGCTCGAAGTGGTTGCCGATGAAGAACGGCGCGCGGTTGGACTCATAGGCCCGCTTGAAGCCCGCGAGGTAGGCCTCGGTGGCCTGCTTGCGCCAGGCCGGGTAGTTGGCCGGCGGCGCCTTGGTGGAGTTCTTCGACTGGTTGGCGAGGATGTTGTAGTCCATCGAGAGGACCTCGAAGGAGTGGCCGGGGAAAGGTATCTGCTGCAGCGGCAGGTCCCAGATCCCGAGCTTCTTCTGGGGCCACATCTGGCGGCCGCCGGGCGAGGACGCGTCGTAGCGCCAGCCGAGCTTCTTCGCGGTCGGCAGCAGGTTGTCCTGGCCGAGCAGACAGGGCGTGCGGCCGCCGACGAGTTCCTTGTCGTAGTCGAAGGGCAGCGAGGGCAGATCCGTCCAGCCCGTGTTCGTGCGCCACTTCTTCACGAAGGACATCGCCTGGTCGATCTCGCTGCGCCACTGGGCGGGCGTCCAGTTGCCGACGGTTCCGGTGCCCGCGCAGAAGTGCCCGTTGAAGTGCGTGCCGATCTCATGGCCTTCCAGCCACGCCTGGCGCACGTACTTCAGCGTCTCCTTGATGTGGCCGTCGGTGAGGTAGCCGATGTCGGAGGCGCCCACGGAGTTGTTCGGCGGCCGGTAGAGCCGCTTCTTGGACTCCGGGAGCAGATAGAGACCGGAGAGGAAGAACGTCATCCGGGCGTCGTGTTCCTCGGCGAGCTTCAGGAAGCGCGGGAAGAGGCCGTTGCCGACCTCGCCCGCGCCGTCCCAGGAGAAGATCACGAACTGCGGCGGCGTCTCGCCGGGCTCAAGCGGCCGCGGCGCCTCGGGCTGCCTCGGCTGCTTGCCGGTGAACGACGTGGAGCCGTCGCCGATCGGCTTCGCGGGCCGCTCCGGCTTGGCGTCGCCGCCCTTGCCCTTGTCGCCGCCCGAGCCCGCGTCGCCGGAGCCGGAGCCCGACCCGCAGGCGGTCAGGCCGAAGGCCGCCGCGGCGCCGACACCCAGGCCGATCGCACCCCGGCGGCTGAGAGCACTCCGGCTCGCGGCCTGCTCCTCGGCGCCTATGTCCGTCCGGCTGTCGTCGCGCATTCCATCCCCATTCGTCGCGCCCTCGGTTGTGCAAAGGACAACCACTTAGAGGGCGCGACCTGGGGGCAGGTTCCTGCCAAGCCACACAAATCTGGGGTCTATGACAAAGAACAGACATTCCGCGCCATAGGGTGCCGACCCCGTCACCCGGCGCACACAGCCCACGCATGGCTGCCGCACAGCTAAGGCGGTCGTTCAGCCGCGGGCCGGCTGTGGCTGGTCGCGCAGTTCCCCGCGCCCCTTCGGGGCGCTCACGCCCCGAAGGCCTTGGCCTTCCCCTTCACCGGCTTGGCGCCCGCCAGCAGGTGCTTGGGGACGAGATCGCGCGCGGGCTCCGAATAACCCACAGAAACGATCTTGTCGCCGCGATAGGTGAACGTCGTCAGCGAGGCCAGCGTGCACTGCCGCTTGCGCGGGTCGTGCCACAGGCGCCGCTTCTCCACGAAGCTGCGCACGATCCAGATCGGCAGCTGGTGGCTCACGCACACCGCCTCGTGCCCGCGCGCCGCGTCCCGCGCCGCGTCGAGCGCGCCCATCATCCGTACGACCTGCTCGATGTACGGCTCGCCCCAGGACGGCTTGAAGGGGTTGACGAGGTGCTTCCAGTTGTCCGGGTTCTTCAGGGCGCCGTCGCCGACGCCGAAGGTCTTGCCCTCGAAGACGTTGTCCGCCTCGATGAGCCGCCCGTCCGTGGCCAGGTCCAGGCCGTGCGCCTTGGCGATCGGCGTGGCCGTCTCCTGCGCCCGGTCGAGCGGCGAGGCCACCACGTGCGTGACGTCCCGCGAGGACAGGTGCTCGGCGACCCGGTCGGCCATCCGCCGCCCGAGGTCCGACAGGTGGTAGTCGGGCAGCCGCCCGTAGAGGATGCCCTCGGGGTTGTGCACCTCGCCGTGGCGCATCAGGTGGACGACGGTGAGCTCGTCGCCCGTGTTCGTGGTGCCCGCGCTCATGCGGTGGCCTCCGGGGAGTTCGTGGCTTCGGCCGCGGCGCGCGCGGCGGCCGGAAGGGCGGCGGCGATCTTCTCGATCGCGCGCTCGTCGTGGGCGGTGGAGACGAACCAGGACTCGAAGGCCGACGGCGGCAGGTACACGCCCTGCGACAGCATCGAGTGGAAGAACGCGGTGAAGCGGAACGACTCCTGCGCCTTCGCGTCCTCGTAGTTACGGACCTCGCGGTCCGTGAAGAACACGGAGAACATGTTCGACGCGTTCTGCAGCCGGTGCGCCACACCCTCCTTGGTCAGCGCCTCGGTCACCAGGGCGCGCACCCGCGCGGAGACGGCGTCCACCGTGGCGTACGCGGCGTCGTCGAGCAGCCGCAGCTGCGCGAGGCCCGCGGCCGTCGCGACCGGATTGCCCGAAAGCGTGCCCGCCTGGTAGACGGGCCCGGCGGGCGCCAGGTGCGCCATCACGTCCGCGCGGCCGCCGAACGCGGCGGCGGGGAAGCCGCCGCCCATGACCTTGCCGAACGTCAGCAGGTCGGGCACCACGCCGTCGACGCCGAACCAGCCGGCCTTGCTGGTGCGGAAGCCCGTCATCACCTCGTCCGAGATGTACAGGGCGCCGTTCTTCTCGCAGGCCGCCTTCAGGCCCGCGTTGAAGCCGGGCCCCGGCGGCACCACGCCCATGTTCCCCGGCGACGCCTCCGTGATCACGCAGGCGATCTGGCCGGGGTGGTTGTGGAAGGCCTCGTGCACGGCCTCAAGGTCGTTGTACGGCAGGACGATGGTGTCGCCCGCCTGCGCGCCCGTG
Organism: Streptomyces sp. NPDC043996; assembly: GCF_056435225.1. NCBI lineage: Bacteria > Bacillati > Actinomycetota > Actinomycetes > Kitasatosporales > Streptomycetaceae > Streptomyces > Streptomyces sp. NPDC043996. The sequence goes on from NZ_JBWKEY010000001.1 coordinate 975,231, forward strand.
ACGCCCGGCGTGTCCGGCAGGCCGAGCGTCGCGACGCCGGACCCGGCCGCGGCGAGCAGGGCGTCCACGTGCCCGTGGTAGCACCCGGCGAACTTGATCACCTTGGCGCGCCCGGTGAACCCGCGGGCGAGCCGGATGGCGGACATCGTCGCCTCGGTGCCGCTGGACACGAGCCGGACCTGCTCGACGGGCGCGACGCGGGCCACGATCTCCTCGGCGAGCGCCACCTCGCCCTCGCCGGGCGTGCCGAAGGAGGTGCCGCGCGCGACGGCCTCCTGGACGGCGGCGACGACCTCCGGGTGGGCGTGCCCGAGGATCATGGGACCCCACGAGCACACGAGGTCGACGTAATCACGGCCGTCGGCGTCCGTCAGGTACGGACCGGTACCGGACACCATGAAGCGGGGCGTACCCCCCACCGCGCGGAACGCGCGCACGGGCGAGTTCACACCGCCGGGCGTCACGGCCGCCGCACGGTCGAAAAGAGTCTGCGAAACTGGGGCGCTATACGGGAAGCTCACATGAACCATGGTGTCAGAGGGTTCGGACGTCGTGCCGGGGCCTCCTGTACGGCGGCTTTCCGCCACCGCGGCCCTCCTCCCAGGGCAGTGGTGCGGAAATCCTGTGGACTGGTGTTTCACCCCACGTTTCGGCGGGTGACCGTGGGGGAGGTCACTGACACGATGATCGGGTTGCGCGGCAAGGTCCGCGCGCCTTAGAAAAGCAGTCGGGTGGAGATATGCAGCGCGGTGGTGGACTGGGCGAGGGGACCGACGGCCTGGGCCCCCGGCGTGCCCGGCGGGGAAAGCACCGGCGAGATGCGGAGCCGGCCCCGGCCCCCGAGCAGCGGGCCCCGGACAGAGCGAGGCGTGAGCGCACGGGAAGCAGGAGTGGCGGGGTGGGGGTGACGTACAAATACTTCGGCGCCCCGGACGGAGCGACCGCGGCCCGCGTGCCGATCTCCATGCGCCCCGAGGAACTCGGCGGTGACGAACTCGGCATGGGCGGCATGTTCACCAAGATCAAGCCGGAGACGATGGCCGCGATGGTCCTCACCGGCATCGAGGGCATACCCCTGCACAAGGTCCCCCCGCTCGAACTGGTCGTCCTCCACCCCGACTACGCGGTCGTGAAGCTCCCCATGACGGTCGTCGACCCGCTGCGCGGCATCGGCGAGGAGTCGGTCGGCGCCGCCGCCTTCATCTGGTCCACGGTGCCCGACCGCGGCGGCCCCCGGGACGCGTTCAACGTGTATCAACTCCTGCACGAGTGGCAGGACTTCAGCCACCGCCTGCACGACGCGGGCCACCAGGCGTACTGCCTGGTCTGGCCGTAAGCACCGGGTTCCCCGGGTAGTCACCGGGGGACCGACGGGTGAAGGCCCGGCATACCCCGGTGCGCGCAGCGCCGGTGCGCGGAGCGTGCGTCCTTCGTACGCTGGTTTCCTGCGGGGAAGTGCGCGCCGTCGGATCCGTGCCGGGGGAAGGGGCGGGGCAGTGGCCGAGGGGGATGGGCAGAGCACGCCCGCGGCGGGGCGCGTGCGCGTCCTCACGCCGACGGGTGCCTTACGGGGCGCCGGCATCCTGGTGATGCCCGGGCTCGTGCTGACCTGCGCGCACGTGGTCGCGGGCGCCCTGCGCGTGCGGGCGGGCCTCGATCCCCCCGCCGGAGCGGTCCGCCTGGACGTCGGCGGCCGCCCGGACGCGGAGCGGGGCGAGGCCACGGTCGTGCCCGGCGGCTGGTTCCCCGGCCCGCTCGACGGAGTGCCGGGCGGCGACCTCGCGGTCCTCACCACCGGCTGGCGGCCGCCCGACGACATCGGGTGCGCGCCGCTCGGGCCGTGCGGGGACCCCGACCAGCGCGAAGTGAGCGTGTACGGCCACCCCGCCCGCGCCCCCGACGGGCTGTGGTCGAGGGCCGGCCTTGTGGGCCGCGGGGGGCCGCACAGGGACTGGGTGCAACTCGAAGGGCTGGGCTCCGCCACCGCCTGGATCGAGCCGGGCTTCAGCGGCGCGGGCGTCTGGGACCCCGCCACCGGCAAGGTGGTGGGCATGCTCACGGCCGCGCTCGGCGACAAGGGCGTCAAAGCCGCGTGGATGCTCCCCATGGAGGCGGCGGCCCGCCTGTGGCCACCGCTCGCCCCGTCGGTGCGCGACGGGCGCCCCCCGGCCCCGGGCGCTTGGGGGCCCGAGGCGGCGCGCGAAGTCCCCGTACCAGCCCCTGCGACGCCCACCGACGGGCAGCAATTCGCCCTCGCCGACGCCCTTTTGAAGGTTCCTCAGATCGAGGACGACGGCGGGGCGACGCTGCGGCGGCTGCTGCCCGCGCCGCTGCGGCACGGGGTGCGCGACCACCCAAGGCCCCGGCTCCAGGTCTTCTATCTCGTCCAGGCGTGTGTCGAGCACCGCGAGGGCCGGGACTCGCTCGTGGCGGCCCTGCGGCTCCTCGACGACGCGTCACGGCCCGCGCGGGCGGCGCTCGCCCTGATCGACGAGGTGTGGCCGAAGGCTCCGGGCGGCGATGCCCCGTGACCCAGTCCTGGGGACCGCCCAAGATCGTGCTCGACGCCCTCGACGGGGTACCGGCCTTCGACGAGTCGACCACCCTGCGCGAGTGCGTCCGCATGGTCGGCCGGGCCATCGGCGCGACGGTCACCGTGCCGGACAGCCCCCGGCGGCGCACGTACCTCTCCTCGCTCCTGATGGCGATCCTGGAGTACCCCGACGGTCTCCAGGTGCTCGGCGGCGTCGTCGAACTCCTGGAAGGCAACACCCGCTACACCGAACGCGTGCGCACGGCGATCGCGGTGGCGGACGCGCCGCTGTTCCCGCCGGAGGACTGGTCGCGCCTGATGGTCCCGCTCGGCGGCCTGGAGGTGCTCGACGTCGCCGGGGCCTACCAGGACGTCATGCGGCACAGCGCCGACCCGCTGCCCCCGCACTGCACGGAGCCGTGGCTGGCCGTCGTGCACGCGGCCACGCTCAACGCCCGCCCCGGCGAACTGCCGCCCTGCGTCCTGCTCGTGGAGCACCTCGCGCGCTACGCGAAGGGCCAGCAGCAACAGGACCTCCTGGACTGGGTGGCCGAGCACCGCGCCCGCCCCGAGGCCTACCGCGGCGGCCCCGCCCTGCCCGCGCCGCGCCACGGCGAGCAGGCCCGCCCGCCGACGTACCAGGACGTACCGGCCAAGCCCCGCGATACGGCCCTAGCCGTGGCGGCGGGGGCGGAATCCGGCCTTCTTGGCCGCCCGGTCCGGGCCGCGGCGCCCGCCCCCGCGCCGCCGGTGCGGTCCTTCGGCCAGGAGCCGGTGTGGGCGCCCGGCGCCTGTCTGCTCATCCGCCTGCGCCCGCTGCCCGACCCCGACCACGACGGCGAGCGGCTCCTGTCCTACTGGTGGCAGATCGAGGGACCCGAGCCCTATCCCGTGCGCGGCGGAGATCTGCGCATCGACGTCACCGAGCTGCCCGAACAGGTGAAGTCCCTGGTGGAGGACGCGGAGACGGGCTGGGCCTACTTCTGCAAGGAAGACCTCACGCTGGAATTCGTGCTGCCCCGCGAACTGCTCTGCCTGCCCGTGGAGCAGTGGGCGAAGAAGGGCTTCCACGGCGCGGACGGCAGCCTCGGGGAGGACCACCCGGTGGTGCTCAGGAGCCTCGAAAGGATGGAACGCACGGACACCCATGGACGCTGGGCGCGCCGCTGGGACGCGCTCCTGACGGGCTGCGCGGGGCCCGTGCACTGGTTCCCCGACGACGGCCGCTCCCGGCTCCTGTCGGACCCGCGGCGCGTGATGGTGGTCCTCAGTGACGCGCCGGGCCGCCCCGGCGGACAGGGCGCGGGCGTCGACGAGCTGGCGGAGTCGCTGCGGGCGGGGGTGCCGATCGTGGTGTGGGACAGGCGGGGCGGCGTCGATCCGGTGTTCCGCGACGAACTGGCCGACTTGGCCGCTCGCACCGGAATCCACCAACTACCAGATGCAGTCCGATCGTTGCGCATAGAGGCGAAAGGCGGGGATGCTGCTGAGGGCGACTCCTCTACGCTCGGTCGCCATGCAGCACTGCTCTGGGACGATCCGTACCGCCTCCCCGGAGGGGGCGGGGCCATGGCGGATTCTTCCGCACAGGGGGGAGGGTAGGACGCGATGCTTCCCGAGGACGGCGAAGCCGAGGGGATCCGCCCGGTCGACGAGACGGACGACACGGACACCATGGACGACACGGACGCCACGGATGCCACGGACGTCCGGTCACAGGACATGACCGGGGCCCCGGAGGCGAAGGACCCCGGCACGCTGTCCGCGCCCGGCGCCGAAGGACCCGGACCCGTCTCCCCCAGCCAGAGCCGATGGTGGATCTACCGCGGCTCGGGCCAGCCCCTGTACGACACCAGCCTGCGCGAGCTGCTGCCCGAACCGCCGCCCTGGCGCAGGTTCACCGGCGGCCCCGTGGTGGCGCCGCCCCCGGCCGACGACGAGGAGGCCGAGCGCAGGCTCGGGCGGCCCTCGGGAACGCCCGCGCTGTCCGAACAGCTGCGCCGCGAGGCCGACATGGTCAACGCCGCGCTGCTGCTGCGCCGCCCGCTCCTCGTGACCGGCAGGCCCGGCACCGGCAAGAGCAGCCTCGCCTACCGCATCAGCCGCGAACTGCGCCTCGGCAGGGTCCTGCGCTGGCACATCACCAGCCGGACGACTTTGCGTTCGGGACTGTACGAGTACGACGCGATCGGCCGCGTGCAGGACTCGGCCGCCTTACGCGCGCTGCGTACGGCCGACGGCGCGCCCCCGGCGGACGGCCGCGCGGCGGGCGCGGGCGACGAGCAGCTTCCCGGCATCGGCGACTACGTCCAGCTCGGCCCGCTGGGAACGGCGCTGCTCCCGTACGAGACCCCGCGCGTGCTGCTGATCGACGAGCTCGACAAGAGCGACCAGGACCTCGCGAACGACCTGCTCAGCGTCTTCGAAGAGGGCCAGTTCCCGGTCTCCGAGCTGCTGCGGGCCAGGCGGCGCCACCCGCGCGTGACCGTCCTGACCGACGACCCGTTGGGCAGCGCCGAGATCACCGGCGGCGTCGTCCGCTGCCGGGCCTTCCCGATCGTGGTCATCACCTCCAACGGCGAGCGCGAGTTCCCGCCCGCCTTCCTGCGCCGCTGTTTGCGGCTGCGGATGCCCGATCCCGATCGGGCCCAGCTCGTCGAGATGGTGCGGGCGCACCTGGCGCGCCCGCCGGACGGGGCGCGGGACGCGGCCCCCGCGGCCTCCGCCGCCGCTGCCGCGTACGCCGAGGACGGCGATCTGATCGAGCGGTTCCTGCGGCGCAGCCAGGAGCGCGGCGGCCTGGCCGTCGACCAACTGCTCAACTCCGTGTACCTGGCGACTTCAGGGCGCCTCCCCGCCGACGAGGAGGCGCTGGCGGAGCTCGTTGACGCGCTGTGGCACCGGCTCGACGGAGCGGGGGCGGAATCGAGGAACGGATGACGAGCGCGCCGGCCGCCGCCTCCGAGCCGCCGCCCCCGCCCGCCCGGCAGGGCGGGCGGGCCCCCGCCGTCCGCGAGGAGTCCGCCCCCACGTGGACGGAGCTCGCGGACGCCCTGTACCTGGCGGCCTTCCAGGACGCCGCATCGACCGCGTTCCCCGGCACGGCGACGGCCCGGAGCACGGACCGCGCCCTGCGCACCGAGGACCCGCCGCCGCCGGTGCCGGGCGGCCGCCGTCCGGGCCGGGGCGCCCAGGGTCCACAGGAGGAGTCGGCAGAGACCCACGAGCGGGCGCCGCTTGCGGCCGCGGCACCGGTCCGGCCGCTCGCCGGGGCGCGCCGGGGCGCCGGGAGCGCGGAGGCCGACCAGACCGCCGTGCCCGACCGGCCCCGGCTCGCCGAATCCCTCGCGCTCGGCCGCTCCCTGCGCCCCCTGCGCCTGTTCCGCTCCTCGCCCCACGACCTGGAACTGGACGAGGAGGCGACCGCCGAGCGGGCCGCGGTGGAGGACCTGTGGACGCCGGTGTGCCGCTCGCTGCCGGAGCGCCGCCAGGACCTGCTGCTCCTCGTCGACGAGGGCCCGTCCATGGCGCTGTGGCGCAGGACGGCCCGGCAGATCGGCGCGCTGATGGAGCAGACCGCCGCCTTCCGCACGGTCCGGCGGGTGTCCTGGCGCCTGGAGGAGGCCGCCGAGGCGGCGGCGCGGGCCGCGGCGCCGGGGGCCCGGCAGCTGGTCCTGATCGTCACGGACGGCGGCCACGACGCCTGGCGCGACGGCCGGGCGGCCGCGCTCCTGCACCGCCTGGCCAGCTCGTCGCCCACCGCCGTCCTGAACGTGCTGCCGCAGCACCTGTGGGACCTCACGCTCCCCACGGTCACCACGGCCCGGCTTCGGGCCGCGTCCCCGGCCGAGCCCAACCGCCGCTACGACGCCGAGTCGTGCCCCGCCGACGCCGACGCGCTCGGGCCGCACGCGGTCCCCGACCCCGCCCCCGCCGACGCCGTCGCCGTGCCCGTGGTCGAGCTGCGCCCGGAGTCCCTCGCCCGCTGGTCCCGGCTCGTCGCCGCGGCCGACGGCAGCGAGTGGCACCGCCTGGCCGCGCTTCTGACCGCGCCGGAGGGCGATGTGCGCGCCAAGGAGGCCGAGCGGGTGCCGGGGAGGCTCGCGGACGTCCTCCTGGGGCCGGACGCCGAACGGGACGCGGGCGGTGCGGCCGGTGGGGTCCGTGCGGCGCCTTCGGCGGAGGCACGCGCGGCGCGGGCCGCCGCCATGGTGCGCCGCTTCCGCGCGGTCGCGTCGCCCGCGAGCTTCGCCCTGGCGAAGCGGATGGCGGCGGTCCCGTTGAATCTGCCCGTGATGCGGCTGCTCCAACAGGCCGCGCAGGGCACGCAGTTCTGGAACCTCGCGGAGCTCATGCTGCTCGGCCTGGTCCGCCGCAGCGACGCGGCGGCCGACGTCGAGGACGCGCACCGCGTGTCGTTCGACTTCGCCGACGGCGTGCGCGACGAACTCCTGGCCCTTGGGCGGCGCGCGGACACGATCGCGGCGCTGCGGCAGGTCCAGGACTTCCTCGGGCCGCGGCTCGAAGCGCTGTGGGAGGGGGGCGGCGCCCTCGTCGCGCCGGACGGCGATCCCGCCGACCCGCCGATCACCGACCAGACCCGCCCTTTCGTGACCCACCTCTACACCGCGCTGTGCGCCCTCTCGGGGCCCTATCTCGCCCGTGCCAACCATCTCGGAAGGCTCTTGCAACGCCATGCGGCAGGCCCGCGCGCCCTGACTCAGGACGGCTCCTTTACATCAGGACATAAGCCATCATTACAGTACTCACAGGCTGATAGCGGGTCAAACTTGAAAAAGAGCCATCAAACTGCGATACGGTACCGGCCGCAGGCCCAGGCGAACGCCCCGAGCCGCACGGGCTCTTCGGCATCGCCCCCATCCCAGGCCGCCCCGCCCACGACACCCCGCACGACGCCCGCCACCCCCGCCGCCGCGTCGTCGCCCCCGCCGAACTCCCCTTCCCCCCGTTCACACCCTGGAGGCCCCGCCGTGTCTGCCGGCCTGCCGGTCGCCCCGGGCCCTCGCGGCCCGCACGACCCGCCCCGAATCTGGGGGAACGTACCGCAGCGCAACAGGAACTTCACCGGCCGCGAGGTCCTGCTCGAACAGCTGCAGGACCGCCTCGGCACCGGAGTCACCGCGGTACTCCCCGAGGCGCTCCACGGGATGGGCGGTGTCGGGAAGTCACAGATCGCCGTCGAATACGTCTACCGGCACAGCCGCGACTACCGCCTCATCTGGTGGGTGGCCTCCGAGCAGGAGAACCAGATCGTCCAGTCACTCATCGAACTGGGCGAGCAGATGGGACTCCAGGCGGGCTCCGAGATCACGGCGGTCCCCGCCGTCCTCGACGCCCTGCGCCGCGGCGAGCCCTACAGCGACTGGCTGCTCGTGTTCGACAACGCGGAGGACCCGAAGGAGGTACGCAAGTACTTCCCCAGCGACGGACCCGGCCGCATCCTCGTCACCTCCCGCAACGTCCAGTGGTCCCACACCGCCAGCTCCCTAGAGGTGGATGTGTTCGCCCGCGAGGAAAGCATCTCGCTGCTGCGCCGCCGCAGCCCCGAGCTCCCCGACGACGCCGTCAACCACCTCGCGGCCTCCCTCGGCGACCTGCCCCTCGCCGTCGAACAGGCCTCGGTCTGGCTGGCCGAGACGGGCATGCCCGTCCAGCAGTACCTGGAACTCTTCGAACGCAAGTGGGCCGAACTCCTCCAGTCCGACCCGCCGCCCGACTACGAGATGCCGGTCGCCGCCGCCTGGAACGTCTCCCTGGAACGGCTCCGCGAGGACCGCCCTGACGCCCTCCAACTCCTCCAGGTCTGCGCGTTCTTCGCGCCCGAGCCCATCTCCTGGGACCTGTTCTCCGCCGTCCGCGGCATCTCCGTACCGCAAGAACTCCAGTCCGCGCTCGACGACCCCGTCAAACTCGGCCGCGCCGTCCGCGAGATCGGCCGCTACGCCCTGGCCCGCATCGACCACCGCCAGTCCACCGTCCAGCTGCACCGCCTGGTCCAGCGCGTCCTCGTCGAGCAGATGAACCCCCAGGAGCGCGCCCAGATGCGCCACGCGGCGCACCAGCTCCTGTCCAACGCCGACCCCAGGAACCCCCAGCGCGCCACGTTCTGGCCGCGCTACTCCTCCCTCCTGACCCATCTGCGCGCCTCCAACGCCGTCGAGTGCGAGGAGGGCTGGACCCGCCGCCTCGTCCTGAACGAGGTGTGGTTCCTGCGCGCCCGCGGCGACTACGCGGCCGCGCTCAACCTCGGCGAACGCGCCTCGGAGATCTGGCGCGAGCGCCTGGGCCAGGACCACGAGGAAGTCCTCGCCATAGACCAGCAGATCGCGGGCACCGTACGCGAGCAGAACCTCGACCTCGACCGCGCCTTCCGCATGCAGGCCGACCTCGTCGAGCGCTACCGCAGGGCCCTCGGCGAAACCCACGAGAACACCCTCCAGGCCCAGAGCTTCATGGCGGGCAACCACCGCATCCGCGGCAACTTCTACGAAGCCAGGGAGATCGACCAGCGGGTCTACGAGACCAGCCTCGCGGAGTTCGGCCCCGACGACCCGGCGACGCTGCTCACCGCCCACAACTACGCGGTCAGCCTGCGCCTCGCCGGCGCCCCCGCACAGGCACGCGACCTCGACCACGACACCTGGCAGCGCCGCGTGGAGGTCCTCGGCGAGGACCACCTGTACACCCTGACCACCTACAACGCCTACCTCCTCGACCTCCAGGAGGTCGGCCGCTACGAGGAGGCCCTCGAAGGCTACGAACAGCTCGTCGAGGACCTGCGCGAACAGCTCGGCGGCGACCACTGGTTCACCGCCCAGGTGGTCCGCAACCTCTGCGTGACGCGCCGCAAGAAGGGCGACCACGAAGGCGCCTACGAACTCTCCACGCCCTATATCTCCATGGTCCGGGGCCGCTTCGGCGAGCGCAGCCGCCAGTTCCTGACGATGGCCATCAGCCACGCCAACGACCTGCGCCAGGTCGGCAAGCTCCAGGAGTCGCGCGCGCTGACCGAGCAGGCCCTGGAACACCACCGCGGCCTGTACGGCCGCGAACACCCGCACAGTCACGCCATGGCCATGAACCTCGCCGTGACCCTGCGGCTGCTCGGCCAGAACGAGGCCGCCCTGGCCCTGGACCAGGAGATCGTCGACGGCCTGACCCGGGCCCTCTCGGCGGAGCACCCCCGCACCCTCCTCGCCCGGATGAACCTGGCCAGCGACCACTTCGCCCTCGGCGACGCCACCCGGGCCCACGAGATCGACGCCGCGGTGGCCGAGGAGGCGGCACGGCTGCGCGAACGGCACCCGGCGAACCTCGCCGTCCAGCTGAACCTCAGCCACGACCTCAAGGCGCTCGGCCGCACCGAGGAGAGCGGGCGCCTGCTCGATGACGCCCTGGCCACCTACCGCACCATCCTCGGCCCCTCCCACCCGGCCACCCGCGACGCCGAGAAGGGCCTGCGGGCCAACGCCGACATCGACCTGATCTCGCTCTGATCGCGCGCTGGTCTTGCGCTGACCTCGCGCTGGTCTCGCTCTGATCTCGTTCTGAACGTCCCGGTCGCGGTGTGCGCCGTCCGGTCCGGCCAGGCGGTGCCCGCCCGGCCGGACGCGGTGCCGTCAGCCGGACCCGCCGAGCCAGGCCGCCAGCTCCAGCGGGGGCGGCGGACAGGCCCCGGCGTCCGCCACCGCCCGCCGCACCGCCGCCACCGCCTCCGGCCGGTCGAGCAGCAGCTCGGCCGCCGCCGAGCGGTCCGGCGCGGCCAGCGCGGCCCCGATCCAGGCCTCCACGCCGTCCGGGTCCCCCGCGGCCCACTCCGCGTAACGGCGCGCGGCCTCCTCCGCGTCGCCCGCGACCGCCGCGCACTCCGCCGCGAGAGCCACGTCCCCCTCCGCCACGGCCCCGCTCCGGCACCCGGCGAAGTCCTCCGGAGCCGCCAGATACAACCGGGCCACGTGCCCGAACACATGCGTGCGCAACGCGCCCGGGCGCGGCCGCAGCCGGTACGACGGCAGCGCCGGAGCGCCCCGCCCCGCCAGCCAGGCCGCCGCGCACCGCCGCACCTGCGCGCCGTCCGCCTCCCGGTGCCGCGCCCGCCACACCACCCGCCGCAACGCCCCGTAGTGCGCGGCGAGCCGGGCGGCCCCGGGCGCGACCTCGTCCTCGCGCCAGCCCTCGGCGACCGCCTCGACCTCCTGGACGAACAAACGCCCCGGCGGCGTCAGTTCACCGCCCGCGAGCAGCGCCGCCACGGCCTCCCGCACCTGCTCCCGGAGCACCGCGAACTCGAAGTCGGCACGCCGAGCCTCCGCCCCCGCGACGAACCCCCGGTGCGTACGCCAGAACCGCGCCACCCCCGAGAACGCGAACACGCCGTGCAAGGTGCCGTACGCCGGACGGGGATCGCTGCGCCACGGCGCGAAGTAGAGCCGCCGCGCGCCCCCCTCGACGGCGCGCACCAGGGGGACGAGGACGAGCAGGGCGTTCAGCTGCTGGTGCCGCGTCTCGTGCACCAGCGCCGCCGCCAACTGCACCTCGTCGTACGGCAGCGACAGCGTCACCGCGCCGAAGGAGTCCGCCGACGAGGAGCTGGCCACCGGGCCGCGCACGGGCACGTCGAAGCCGCGCGGCACGAGCACCCGAAGCAGCGACGAAAGGGCGAGGGCGTCCACCGGGCACTCACGGGCCAGCAGCACACAGGCGGCGGCGACCCGGCGGTGCCACAGCCGCGCCCAGCGCCCGCTGATCCGCGCGGGGGCGCGCGGCGAGACCTGGAAGTCACGGTAGGGGGTGACGGTGTCCAGGCGGAGGGCGGCTGGCGGGTTCGGGTGCGGGGCGGCTGCCGCGTCCGGGCGCGGGGTCGCCGCCGCTTCCGGGTGCGGGCCCGGGGTCGCCGCCGCGTCCAGGCGGGGGGCGGCCGCCCCCCGCCCCTCCTCCCAAAGCACCGGCAGCGGATGCCAGCCCGGGGCCCGGTCCCGCAGGGCGCGTGGCAGCCGGACCCGCGCGCTCTCGCCCCGTACGACCGTGGCGCCGTCCGCCACGCGGATCTCGGCCTCGCTCCAGCGGCGCGACGACACCCGGCCCGCGACCCCGGCCCCCGGCACCCACACCATGCCCCGGTGCGCGGGCACCCGTACGGTCGCGGGGACGCCCGCGCGCAGCGCCGCCGCCGCGGCCACGGCCTGGAACTGGGCGACGTCCGCCCACAGCGGCGCCGGGCGCGCGACCGGCGGCACCGCACCGCTCAGCCGGCGCAGCAGCCGCACCGCCCAGGCCATCACGGCCGGATCCGCGAGCACCCCGTCGACGGCCGCGGCGTCGCGCCGGTGCGCGGTGGCCAGCAGCTGCCAGGCCGCGTCGGCCGCCGCCCCGGCGCCACCGTGGTCGACCAGGGACCTCAGCACCAGCAGCAGCCTGCTGCGCTGGGCGGAGCGCAGCAGCAGCAGCTCCGGCACCCGCGCCTCACCCGCGGCGATGGACCGCAACGACTCCTCGGTGAGCCGATACGGGTCAAGCCGCGCCCCGATCACCGCCGCGGCCTCGCCCGGGAGCCGCGCAGCAACTCCATTTCCTCGCTGTTCTGCTCGTCCAGCGTCGCGGCGGACACGCTCGCCTGGCTCCGCACCCGGCTCAGGGCCCGCCGCAGCGCCGGGTCGCCCCCGGTGTGCAGCTCCGCCAAGGACATCAAGGAGACCCCGGACAGATCAACCAAGTCGGAACAGAAGTCCTTCCCAGACTTCGCCATACCGTGGTTCCCCCTGACGTGACGGTTCCGCGACTCAGAATCCGCTTCCATGGTGGCTGCCATGACACGCCAGCGGAAGACTGACGCTGGTCATCCCCTCACACCAACACCGCGTGGAATACGGTTACTTGCCACGGCGCCGCCGGGCGCCCACCGGTGTCACCCCCAGCCGGGGTCCCGCCCCGTCGAGGCGAGCAGCCGCTCAAGACCGGAAGCGGCATCGCCCACCGGCACCGGATCGCCGAACATGCCCATGGAGCGCGCCATCGGCGCCATCTCGGCGACGGCCTCGCGCAGAACGCCGAGGACACGCTCGTCCCCGTCCCCGTACTCCTGGCCCGTCGCCCGCGCCAGATCCCACGCGTGCACGGTCAGGTCGAGCAGCACCATCGCGCCGACCGTGGCCGCCGGGAGGTCCATCGCACCCGTCGTGCCCTCGTCGGCACCCGGCGCCGACCACGCGTCCACGAGCCGGTCCGCCTCCCCGGCGAACCGCTCGCGCCAGTCCGCGCCCCCGCCCACGTAGTCGGGCGTGACCGCGAAGTCGGCGCCCTCCTTCGCGGCCAGCGCCTGAAACTGCACCACCACGTGGAAAAGGTGGTTCACCAGGTCCTTCACGTCGTACTCGGCACACGGCGTACGGTCCGCGAGCCGACCGTCACCGATGCCCCTGACCACCGGGACGGCCCGCCCCGCCGCGACGGCGAGCAGATCACCGAGCTTCTGGTTCGTGTTCGTGTTCGTGTTCGTGTCCATGAACCGACCGTACGAAGACAGCGGGCACCCTGCCTTGAAGAAACACGACACCCCAGAGGCAACGGCCCACCGCACCCCGGCCCTGTCGCTCCCCGGCCCTGTCACACCCCGCGCATACCATCCCGCCATGCCGAACCCCGCGCCCCGCCGCGACACCCGGGGCATCGTCGACGCCGCCGCGCTCCTGCGGCACGTACGGTTCCGCCGCCACCTGCCCGCGCCCCCGCTGCGCCCCTACCTGGAGCACTACTGGCTGATCGACTGGGACCTGCCCGCGCCGTACGTGTCACACGTCGTACCGCACCCTTCCGTCAACGTCGTCTTCCAGCGGCTCGGCGAGGACGAGCCCTTCGGGGAGGTCGCCGGAGTCGGCCTCGGCCTGTTCAGCAAGAAGCTCGAAGGACGCGGACGCGTCTGCGGCGTACAGTTCCGGCCCGGCGGGTTCCGGCCCTTCGCCCCCGAGCACCCGGTGATCGAACTCACCGGCAGGCAGCTCCCCCTCAGCGCCGTCTTCACCACCCCACCCACCCTGCCCGCGTACCCCGCACGGGACGTGACAGGACCCGCCGACGACCACGCGCGCGTGAGCGCGCTCGACGCGCTGCTGCTGCGCCTCGGTCCCGCGCCGGACCCGGGCGCCGACCAGGCCATGGCCCTCGTCGACCGCGTCCGCACCGACCGCACCGTCCGCCGGGTCTCCGCCCTCGCCCGCACGGAAGGCCTCTCCGTGCGCGCGCTGCAGCGCCTGTTCTCGGCGTACGTGGGCGTGGGCCCCAAGTGGGTCATCCTCCGCTACCGCATCCACGAGGCCCTGGAGCGGGCCGAGACCGAGGCCGCCGTGGACTGGGCCGCCCTCGCCGCCGACCTCGGCTACGCCGACCAGGCCCACCTCGTACGGGACTTCACCGCCACCGTGGGAGTTCCCCCGACCGCGTACGCCCCGCACTGACCGGCGGCGCCACGGAGCGGCCCGCGCCGTCCGCCTATCCTGGCTGCCGGAGCCAGCACACCCGTACGAGCCCCGCACCCCAGGGAGCAGCCCCCATGCCGAACGCCGAAGCACCCCGCAAGCCCGGCATCGCCGTCGTCACCGGCGCGAGCGGCGGCATCGGCGCCGCCACCGCGCGCGGCCTCGCGGCCGCCGGGTACCGGGTCGTCCTGACGGCACGCCGCAAGGACCGCGTCGAGGCGCTGGCGGCGGAGCTGACGGACGCGGGCCACAGCGCGACGGCATACGCCCTCGACGTCACCGACCGCGCCGCCGTGGACACCTTCGCCACGGCGTTCCCCCGGCTCGCGGTCCTGGTCAACAACGCGGGCGGCGCGCTCGGCGCCGACCCCGTCGCCACCGGCGACCCCGCCGACTGGCGCCAGATGTACGAGACCAACGTCATCGGCACCCTGAACCTGACGCAGGCCCTCCTCCCCGCCCTCACCGCGAGCGGCGACGGCACGGTGGTCGTGGTCTCCTCGACGGCGGGCCACGCCACGTACGAGGGCGGCGCCGGGTACGTGGCGGCGAAGCACGGGGCCCACGTCCTCGCCGAGACGCTCCGCCTGGAGATCGTCGGCACCCCCGTCCGGGTGATCGAGATCGCCCCCGGCATGGTGAAGACGGAGGGCTTCGCCCGCACCCGCTTCGGCGGCGACGAGGAGAAGGCCGCCAAGGTGTACGCGGGCGTGGCCGAGCCGCTGACCGCCGAGGACGTCGCGGACACGATCACCTGGGCGGTCACCCGGCCCCCGCACGTCAACGTCGACCTCCTGGTCGTCCGCCCCCGCGCCCAGGCCTCCAACACGAAGGTCCACCGGGAACAGCGGTGACCTACCCCGCCGACGACCCCGGCACCCCCGACGGCTCCCCCGACTCCACCGACCCCCTCGACCGCCTCCGCTACGAACAGGAGTCCCGCCGCCTCGCCGAGGAGAAGAAGAACGAACGCATGGTCTGGTGGTACCTGGCGTACTTCCTCTTCGGCATCCACATCGTGGCCTTCGTCATGATCTACGCGGTCTCCCACGCGAAGTAAGCGCCCGCCCCGAGCGGCCCGGCCACCCCACCCAGAACGCGTTCACCTATCCAGGTGAACGCGTTCTATCGCCATGTCCGCTTGGCGTTCGACCTGCCTAGGCTCAGGCCGTCAACATCACCAGACGGCCCCCGGCCGGGCGGCATCCCGAACCGAGGGCCTGACCAAACAGGAAAGGCACTTCCTCATGGCTGCGCACGAGCCTAGCGGGCAGCGCTTCATGGACCTCGAAGTCCCCGCGTACGCGTACATGTTCGGGTTCTTACAGATGGACGGGCACCTGGCCTCTCGGTCGCGGGACAGAGGGCACCTCACGGTGGAGGTCAGCGCCCGGGACATCGAGATCCTGCAGGCGTTCCAGCGCTTGACTCCCTACAAGAGCTCCATCCGCCAGCGGACGCGCTCGACGAACTTCGCCCAGACGCACACATCGGCCATCTGGAGCCTGTGCTCTCTAGAGGCACGCACCACACTCAACGAACTCGGCCTGCCCTACGGCCGCAAGTCCACGCAGATCGCACCACCAAGCGTGGCCTTCTCCCGGCGCGACTACGTCCGAGGTGTCGTCGACGCGGACGGCTCGGTCGGCTTCACCAGCCAAGGCATTCCCTTCGTCTCGCTGACCACGGCGAGTACAGCGATCGCCGAGTTCTTCTGCGACCACACGCGCCAGCTCACAGGCACCGAGCGGACCATCAAGCGCAACGCACGGGACGGCGTCTACAACATCCTCTACGTCACAGAGACGGCGCAGGCGCTGGTAGCGGACCTCTACCACCCCGCCTGCCTCGCTCTCGAACGCAAGCAGGCCTCAGCCATGTCGGTCCTGAACTGGCTGCGCCCGGCGGGCAGTAGACCTCAGCCGCCGCGCATCCGCTGGACGAGTGAGGAGGACAAGACCCTGCTGGCCGCACCGACGCTGGCCGAGGCCGCCGCCGAGCTGGGCTATTCACAAAGCGCCTGTCAGACGCGCCGCTGGAGGCTCCGGAACGGACTGGTTCCACTGCCTGACTGACAGAGGCGGGTGGGGCGGCCACTCAGGCCGCCCCACCGGCCCTGCTAACCCTTCACGCAGACGACCTGCTTCAGCTTCGCCACGACCTCGACGAGGTCACGCTGGCTCTCCATCACCTGCTCGATCGGCTTGTAGGCGGCCGGGATCTCATCCACGACGCCCGAGTCCTTGCGGCACTCCACGCCCCGCGTCTGCTCCTCCAGATCCCGCAGCGAGAAGCGCCGCTTGGCGGCATTGCGGCTCATGCGCCGACCCGCCCCGTGCGACGCGGAGTTGAAGGCCTTCTCGTTGCCGAGGCCCTTCACGATGTACGTCGCCGTGCCCATGGAACCTGGGATGATGCCGAGGTCACCGGAGCTCGCCCGGATGGCCCCCTTGCGCGTGACCAGCAGGTCCATGCCGTCGTACCGCTCCTCCGCCACGTAGTTGTGGTGGCAGGAGATCTCCGGCTCGAAGGTCGGCCTGGCCTTCTTGAACTCTTTGCGGACGACGTCCTTCAGGAGCGCCATCATGATCGAGCGGTTGTACTTCGCGTACTCCTGCGCCCAGTAGAGGTCGTTCCTGTACGCCGCCATCTGCGGGGTGTCCGAGACGAAGACCGCCAGGTCGCGGTCGACCAGACCCTGATTGTGCGGGAGCCGCTGGGCGACGCCGATGTGGTGCTCGGCGAGTTCCTTGCCGATGTTGCGGGACCCGGAGTGCAGCGTGAGCCAGACCGAACCATCTGAATCAACGGACACTTCAAGATGATGATTGCCGGCTCCGAGCGTCCCCATCTGCTTGACCGCCCGCTCCTCGCGGAACTTCACCGCCTCCGCGACCCCGTCGAACCGCCCCCAGAACCCGTCCCACCCCGCGGTGGCGAAGCCATGGAAGGTGCCCGGGTCCACGGGGGTGTCATGCATCCCCCGGCCCACCGGAATCGCCTGTTCGATCTTCGAGCGGAGGCGGGACAGGTCGCCCGGCAGGTCGTTCGCCGTCAGGGACGTGCGCACCGCCGACATGCCGCAGCCGATGTCGACCCCGACCGCCGCCGGGCACACCGCGTCCTTCATGGCGATCACGGAGCCGACCGTCGCGCCCTTGCCGTAGTGGACGTCCGGCATGACGGCCAGGCCCTTGATCCACGGCAGCGTCGAGACGTTCCGCAGCTGCTGCATCGCGGCGTCCTCGACCGTCGCCGGGTCGGCCCACATCCGTATCGGGACCTGCGCTCCCGGCATCTCCACGTATGACATAACGCCTTCTTTCCCCCGGCTGAAAACAAAAGTTCTGTAGCGCAAATACCGGAGCCAAGGTCAACGAATGGGATAACGGACCGGCGTCCACGGCAGTGCGTGCGATACACATTGTGTCCACCGGCCCCAGGCCGGCGGCAACCCAATAACCAGGCCGGACGGGCCGGGCAACCCCCCGTCCACGTCGAGAGGAGCCAGCACGGTGCAGCGGAGGAAGGTCTACGTACCGGGCGCCGCGGCGCTCCTCGTGGCGCTGCTGGCCGGCTGCTCCGGCGGCTCGGGCGTCGACGACGGCGGCGACGGCAAGTCGGGCGACGCCGACAGTACGAACGCCGTGTCCGAGCCGGGCAAGTACCGGACGCTGCCCGAGCCCTGCGGCGCGGTCGACAGCTCGACGCTCGACTCGATGCTGCCCGGCCTCCAGGAGATCGACGACGCGAGGCAGCGCGAGAAGGCGTACGAGGGCACGGCCACGGTCACGTACGACACCGACCGGCGTGTGGGCTGCCGCTGGAAGGTGGAGTCGGCGGACGCCACGCACCATCTGCTCGTCGACTTCGAGCGCGTGGTGTCGTACGACGGGACGGTCAGCGATGACGCCCGCGCGCAGGAGGTGTACCGGGCGAAGCTGACGGAAGCGGGCATTCCGGAGCCTGTGGAGTCGGAGGAGCCCGAGGAGTCGGGAGAGTCTGGGGAGTCCGGGGACGAGGGGGACGAGGGGGGCTCAGGCAAGCCCGGGAAGTCCGGGAAGCCCGAGGAGGGCACGCCCAAGGCCTCTGACGACGGCGACAGCGACGGCACGGAGGCCGCCGCCAAGCCGCAGGGCGGCGCCTCCGCGCAGGCCGCGCGCCAGGGGAAGGCCAAGAAGGGGGACGGCGCCGGGCCCGAGGAGAGCGCCGTCGGGCCCGAGGAGAGCGCCGGTTCCGATGACGCCACGGGCACCGCCGACGCCGAGGCGACCCCCGCGGGCCTCGAACCCCGCACCCTGGACGACCTCGGCGACGAGGCCTTCGTCAACGACGCGCTCGCCACCGCCGCCTCGGCCAGCAGGCACCGCACCGTGACTGTGGTGTTCCGCACGTCGAACGTGATCGTCACCGTCGAGTACGACGAGCAGCCCGCCCGCCGCACCGAGGTCCCCGACTCCAAGGAAATGCAGGACAACGCGCGCGAACTGGCGGAAAAGCTCGCCGACCGCTTCGACGGCTGACGGCTCCCGAAGGCCCGTACCGGCTCCCGGGAAGCCGGGTCACCCGCGTCGCTCACCGCGTACGGTGGCCCAACGGACCCCGTGGTCCACGCACACCCGGCACGGACGCCACGAGCGAACACGAGTGAAGGAACCATGCACCGACCCGCACAGCGACAGCGACAGCGACTCACCCGCGTTCTTGTGGGCGCGGCAGCCGCACCGGTGATCCTCTTCGCCTCCGCCTGCAGCGGGGACGACTCCGGCTCCGGCTCGGACGACGCCAAGAAGGACGCGGGCTCCAAGCCCTCCGCCTCGGCGTCGGCGGGCTCCGGCGGCGAGGCGGCGACGGTCGAGAAGGCCGTGTTCGCCAAGCTTCCCGAGCCGTGCAAGACGGTCACGAAGAAGACGCTGGACGACCTGGTCCCGGCCGCCAAGGACAAGGCGGGCAAGACGGGCACGTCGGACGATGTGTCCACGCGCGGCAACTGCACCTGGGAGAGCCTCGACGACAACGGCGTCGACGGCTCCCAGTTCCGCTGGCTGCGGGTCTCCCTGAACCGCTTCGAGTCCGACTCGTCCCTGGGCAGCGGCGAGAAGCGGGCGCGGACGAACTTCGCCAAGCAGGTCTCGGACGCGCAGGCCGTCAAGGGCGCGCACGGCGTCAAGACCACGCCGGTGCCGGGCACGGGCGACCAGGCGACGCTGGTCAGCTACGGCGTGAAGAAGGACAAGGAGAACTTCCGGCAGCAGACGCTGGTGGCGCGCGTGGAGAACGCCGTCGTCACCGTCGACTACAACGGCGCCGGTCTCGCGGGCGACGAGCAGCCGGACGCCGCCGCCCTCGGCAAGGACACGCAGAAGGCCGCGAAGGAGGCCGTCGCGGCGGTCACCGCGGCGAACAAGGCGGGCGGCGCGCCGACTTCGGACAAGTCGAAGGGCGGCTCCGGAGACGGCACGAAGGGCGACGCCAAGGACGGCTCCAAGGACGGCTCCAAGGACGGCTCCAAGGGCTCCGGCGGCGGCGCGAAGGGCGGCTCCGGCGACGAGGGCACGGGCTCCGCGCTGAACGGCGACAAGCCCAAGGCGAAGAGCTAACCCCGCCCGAGCGACCCGCTCCCAGCCCCAACTCACGCCTCCCACCAGCGATTTGAGGAGCCCGGCCGCCCGCGCGGCCGGGCTCCTGCCGTACCGGCCCACGCCCGTACGCACACATGTGCCAGGCTGTCGCTCGCAACACATGGCCTAGGGAGGGGTTCGCGGGTGGCCGCGATGCAGCTGACACGGACGCACCGGATACTCGTCGGCGTCGTCATCTTCGGTGCGCTCATCATCGCCGGGATCGGCTTCGCCGGATCGTACGCGGCCGTGCGCGAGCTCGCCGAGAAGAAGGGCTTCGGCGACTTCTCGGTGGTGTTCCCCATCGGCATCGACGCGGGCATCTGCGTCCTGCTGGCGCTCGACCTGCTCCTGACGTGGATCCGCATCCCGTTCCCGCTGCTTCGCCAGACGGCGTGGCTCCTCACGGCGGCGACGATCGCGTTCAACGGCGCGGCGGCCTGGCCCGATCCGCTGGGCGTGGGCATGCACGCCGTGATCCCGGTCCTGTTCGTCGTCGCCGTCGAGGCGGCGCGGCACGCGATCGGCCGGATCGCGGACATCACGGCCGACAAGCACATGGAGGGCGTGCGCATGACGCGCTGGCTGCTCTCCCCCGTGCCGACGTTCCTGCTGTGGCGGCGCATGAAGCTGTGGGAGCTGCGCTCCTACGACCAGGTCATCAAGCTGGAGCAGGAGCGCCTCGTCTACCAGGCCCGCCTCCACTCCCGCTTCGGCCGCCGCTGGCGCAGCAAGGCCCCCGTGGAGTCCCTGATGCCCCTGCGCCTGGCCCGCTACGGCGTGCCCCTCACCGAAACGGCCCCGGCGGGCCTGGCGGCCGCGGGCATCGAACCGCCGGTCCTTCCCCCGGCCCAGACCGTCGCCCAGCAGCCGGTCCAGGCGCCCTCCGAGCAGCCGGAGCTGACGGCGGCCCCCGCGCCGGAGCCCGTCACCGCCCAGGCCACTCCGGCCCCGGAGCCCGCCGCCGAGGCCGCGCCCGCGCCCACGCCCGTGCCCCTGCGCAAGGCCGAGCCCGAGGCCCCCGCCCCGGAGCCCGCTCCCGTCAACCACGCCAGCCCGTGGTTCGCGAGCCAGCAGGCGCCGCACCCGCAGCAGCAGGGCCAGGACCAGGTGTCGTACGCCCCGGAGGCGCCGTACGACGAGTGGTACGAGGAACAGCAGGCCCACGAGGCCTTCGCGGACCAGCAGGCGTACGAGGCCTTCGAACAGCAGCGGGCCTACGAAGAGCAGGCACAGGCACAGCAGTACGCGCAGCAGGCCGACGCCCCCTCGGAGCTGGGGCCCGAGTTCCGCGTCCCGTCAGGCCCGGGCCGTACCCGCCCGCTGGCCAACGGCCACCTCATCCCGAACCCCCGCGAGGAGCACACCCCGGCGCAGTCCCCCGCCGAGGAGGCGGAGCCACTGCCCGAGCCCGCCGACAGCGGCCCCGGACTGCCGGACGACATGAGCCGCGAGGACGCGTACTTCACCGCGTTCCGCAAGTACGTGAGCGAGATGGGCGACTACCCGAACGCCCGCCAGCTGGGCCTCTACCTGATGGACCTCTACGGCGTCACCGGCCAGACGGGCGGCCCGCTCGCGGAGAGCACCCTCAGGCCCTACGTGAAGAGCTTCCGCGACCGCTACCAGCAGGACCTGGACGCCGAAGAACACATCGCGTAGAAGGTCCCGCTGGCCACGCCCGCGTCATCCAGCGCAACCCATAAGGTGCATGCATGCACATACGGCCTACCCTTCGTCTCTGCCTCGTGACCGCCGCCACGGCCGGTCTCCTGGTCGGCTGCGCGGACGAAGACGGCAGCCGCGACGAACGGCGTGAGCAGAAGCCCGCAGCGCAGCCGTCCGCATCCCACTCCAGCCAAGACACGTCAAGCGGAAACGCCCGGGCCTGGGAACCAGACGATGCCCTGCAGCGGGCGGAGCGGGCCTTGGACGCCTACGACGGCGACGGCACCAACCCCAAGCTCGTCGACACGGACACCTCGTACATCGCAGACCGCCTGACCAAGACCTACAAGGCGCCCGGCGACAGGCCCTACCGCCTCGACATCACCTGCGACACCGACGGCGTCGACGAACTCACCCTCACCCTGACACGCGGCGACGAAGAACAGCCCTACGGCATCGGGTGCGGAGACCCCGAAGCCGACCAGTTCACCATCCCTCCAGGGAAGCCCTTCAAGATCAGCGCTGAACCGGTGAAGGACGGCACCGGCCTGTTCCTTTGGCGCCTGAACACCATCGCCCCAGACGCTGTCGAGGGATGCGAGGACGACATCAAGGCCTGCTAGCAGGCTTCGGACGGCGCGCACGGAGAGTCACACCTCAGACAGCATCAGCGTGTGACACTCCGTTACCGACGGACCGTCCATCACCGTCAACGCGTTACGCAAGCACGTGAGGCGCTAGCGGCGGACCCTGGCCTTGCCGCGCTCGCCGACGACCGCGAGGGCGACGCCGAGGGCGAGGAGCACGGCGTAGCCCGCCGTGGGGACGTCCCACCACTTGTGGATGAGGCCCCAGGAGCCGTTGCCGAAGAGGTTTCCGGCGAGGCCGAGGGCGCCTTGGATGCCGACGACCCAGCCGACGATGGCGGCGATTTCTCTCATGTCTCCAGGTTCGCGCCCGCCCGGGGGCGGATCGTCGTCCCCGGGTCGGAACCCCGGCTAGCCCGAACGATGCAGTGCGCGCGAAACGCGGAACGCGGACCGCCCTCCCGCCCGCGGGGTGCGCGGGCGGGAGGGCGGTCCGGGGCGGTGGGGCCGGGGTCAGGCGCCGAGGAGCTTGCGCACGCGGTCCGCGCCGACGGCGAGCAGCAGCGTGGGCAGGCGGGGGCCGGTCTCGCGGGTCACCAGGAGCCGGTACAGGAGCGCGAAGAACGAGCGCTGGGCGACCTTGAGCTCCGGCGTCGGCTTGGCGTCGGGGCTGAGGCCCGCCATGACCTTCGGAACGCCGTAGACGAGCGTGGTGAGGCCGTCGAGGGACCAGTGGGTGTCCAGGCCCTCCAGGAGCAGGCGCAGCGATTCGCGGCCCTGGTCGTCGAGGGTCGAAAGGAGCTCCGTGTCCGGTTCGGCGCGCACGATGGTGCGGGCGTCGGCGGGCACGTACGTGCTGATCCAGTTCTCGGCGCGGTCCAGGCGCGGCCGCACCTCGTCGAGGCCGCCCAGCGGGTTCGCCGGGTCGAGCTCGCTGAGGATGCGCAGGGTCTGGTCCTCGGCACCGGCGGTGATGTCCGCGACGGACGCGAGGGTCCGGTACGGCATGACGCGCGGGGTGCTCGGGAGCTCTCCGGCGGCGGTGCGCACGGCGCGGGAGTGGGCGGCGGCGTCGGCGGGCAGGGCGCTGCCGTCGGCGACCTTGGCCACCAGCTTGTCCCACTCGTCGTAGAGCCGCTGGATCTCCTGGTCGAAGGCGATCTTGAAGGACTGGTTGGGCCTGCGGCGGGCGTACAGCCAGCGCAGGAGCGGCGCCTCCATGATCTTCAGCGCGTCGGCCGGGGTGGGCACGCCGCCGCGCGACGACGACATCTTGGCCATGCCGCTGATGCCGACGAAGGCGTACATCGGGCCGATCGGCTGGACGCCGTCGAAGATCTGCCGCACGATCTGGCCGCCGACGACGAACGACGAGCCCGGGGAGGAGTGGTCCACTCCGCTGGGCTCGAAGATCACGCCTTCGTAGGCCCAGCGCATGGGCCAGTCGACCTTCCAGACCAGCTTGCCGCGGTTGAACTCGCTCAGCCGCACGGTCTCGCCGAAGCCGCACGCCGCGCAGACGTAGGCCAGCTCGGTGGTCTCGTCGTCGTACGAGGTGACGGTGGTCAGGTCCTTCTCGCACTGGCCGCAGTAGGGCTTGTACGGGAAGTAGCCGGCGGAGCCGCCGCTGCCGTCGTCCTCGCTGGCGGCGCCGGAGCCCTCGGCGGCCTCCAGCTCGGCCTCGTCCACGGGCTTCTGCTGCTGCTTGCCCTTGCCCTTCGGCTGGCCGGTGGCCTTGTCCTTGGTGCGGTACTGGTCGAGGATCGCGTCGATGTCGGCGCGGTGCCGCATCGCGTGCAGGATCTGCTCGCGGTAGGTGCCGGAGGTGTACTGCTCGGTCTGGCTGATCCCGTCGAACTCCACGCCGAGATCGCCGAGCGCGGCGATCATCGCGGCCTTGAAGTGCTCGGCCCAGTTCGCGTACGCGGACCCGGCGGGCGCGGGCACGGACGTCAGGGGCTTGCCGATGTGCTCGGCCCAGGTCTCGTCGACGCCGGGGACGCCCGCGGGGACCTTGCGGTACCGGTCGTAGTCGTCCCAGGAGATCAGGTGCCTGACCTCGTACCCGCGGCGGCGGATCTCGTCCGCGACCAGGTGCGGGGTCATGACCTCGCGCAGGTTGCCCAGGTGGATGGGGCCCGACGGGGAGAGGCCCGAGGCGACGACGACCGCGGGACCGGTGGCGCCGGAGTCTTTCGCGGCCGGGGCACGACGCTCCGACTCGGCGATGACCTCATCCGCGTAGCGGGAGACCCAGTCGGTGGTATCGCTGCTCTGAGCCACGATCGGCACGCCCTTCTTTCTTCACTGCCTGTCTGGACCGCCCCATTCTCCCAGGTCCTCCAGAAACCACGAAAACGCGTTTCGCTGGCGGCAAGCGCGGATTCAGCCCGTCCGGCGTTTGAGGACGAGGCGCGAAGCGCCAATGCGGTTAAGCGGGGGAACGGGGGCAGCCGCCCCCGGAGCGGGAAGGGGCGGGCCTGGGGCGCCCCGCGAGGGCCCGTGCCCCCGGCCCGCGGACGCGAAACCCGCTGGACACCCCGTGGAATACTGACCGTGTCTATCCACACCCTCAAGGAGAACGGCACCCACTCCATGGCCTCGGTCCAGTCCCTCACCGCCACCGTCCACCAGCGCCTCGCGGACGCCCTCTCGGCAGCCCTGCCGGAGGCACCCCCCGCCGACCCGCTGCTGCGACGCAGCGACAGGGCCGACTTCCAGGCCAACGGCATCCTCGCCCTGGCCAAGAAGCAGCAGGCCAACCCGCGCGACCTGGCGGTGCAGGTCGTCGAGGCGATCGACGCCCCGGAGCTCCTGAAGGACGTCGAGGTCTCCGGTCCGGGCTTTCTGAACATCACGGTCACGGACCAGGCGATCACAAGCACGCTGGCGGCCCGCGCCGCCGACGGCGACCGCCTCGGCGTGCCGCTGAAGGCGAAGCCGGGCGTCACGGTCATCGACTACGCCCAGCCGAACGTGGCGAAGGAGATGCACGTCGGCCATCTGCGGTCGGCGGTCATCGGTGACGCGCTGCGCGGGATGCTCGACTTCACGGGCGAGCGGACGATCGGCCGCCACCACATCGGCGACTGGGGCACCCAGTTCGGCATGCTCATCCAGTACCTGATCGAGAACCCCGAGGAACTCTCCGGGGAGACCGACACGGACGGCCAGCAGGCCATGTCGAACCTGAACCGGGTGTACAAGGCCTCGCGCGCGGTCTTCGACGCGGACGAGGCGTTCAAGGAGCGGGCCCGCAAGCGGGTCGTCGCCCTGCAGTCCGGCGACAAGGAGACCCTCGACCTGTGGCAGCGGTTCGTCGACGAGTCGAAGGTCTACTTCTACTCGGTCTTCGAGAAGCTGGACATGGAGGTCCGCGACGAGGAGATCGTCGGCGAGTCGGCGTACAACGACCTGATGCCGGAGACCGCCCGCCTCCTGGAGGAGTCCGGTGTCGCGGTCCGCTCCGAGGGCGCGCTCGTCGTGTTCTTCGACGACATCAAGGGCAAGGACGACAAGCCGGTCCCGCTGATCGTGCAGAAGGCGGACGGCGGCTTCGGCTACGCGGCCTCCGACCTGTCCTCGATCCGCGACCGCGTCTTCGGCCTCGACGCGACGACGCTCCTGTACGTGGTGGACGTGCGGCAGTCGCTGCACTTCAAGATGGTCTTCGAGACGGCCCGGCGCATGGGCTGGCTGAACGACGACGTCACCGCGCACAACATGGGCTACGGCACGGTGCTCGGCGCGGACGGCAAGCCGTTCAAGACCCGTGCGGGTGAAACCGTGCGCCTGGAGGACCTCCTCGACGAGGCGACGCAGCGCGCCGCCGAGGTCGTGCGCGAGAAGGCGCGGGACCTCACCGAGGCCGAGATCCAGGAGCGGGCCGCGCAGGTCGGCATCGGCGCGGTGAAGTACGCGGACCTGTCCACGTCGCCGAACCGGGACTACAAGTTCGACCTCGACCAGATGGTCTCGCTCAACGGCGACACGTCCGTCTACCTCCAGTACGCGTACGCCCGCATCCAGTCGATCCTGCGCAAGGCGGGCGACGCCAAGCCGATCGCGCACCCGGAGCTGGCCCTGTCCCCCGCGGAGCGCGCCCTCGGCCTGCACCTGGACGCGTTCGGCGACACGGTCTTCGAGGCGGCGGCGGAGTACGCCCCGCACAAGCTGGCCGCGTACCTCTACCAGCTCGCGTCCCTGTACACGACGTTCTACGACAAGTGCCCGGTCCTGAAGGCGGACACCCCGGCCGAGGTCGAGAACCGCCTGTTCCTCTGCGACCTGACGGCCCGCACCCTCCACCAGGGCATGGCCCTCCTCGGCATCAGGACGCCCGAGCGGCTCTGAATCTCCGCGTACGCGGAGACCTTCAGGTACGCATGACTGAGGCCCGGCCCCCCGCACGGGGGCCGGGCCTCAGTCTGTTCGGCCTAGCCAGCGAGCCCCGCCCGCAGCCGCCGCAGCCCCTCCGCGATCTCCTCCGGGGTCTGGGTGACGAAGCACAGGCGCAGGGTGGCCGGGTCGGGGGTGTTCGCGTAGAAGGGGGCGCCGGGGACGTAGGCGACGTCGTGGGTGACGGTGGTGCGCAGGCGCGCCGTGGCGTCGTAGCCGTCAGGGAGGCGCACCCACAGGAACATGCCGCCTTCCGGGCGGTTCCAGGTGGAGCCCTCGGGCAGGGCGTCCGCGAGCCCCGCGAGCATCGCGTCCCGGCGCTCGCCGTACGCGGACGCCACCCGTGCGACGTGCGCGCCCAGGTCGTACCGCTCCAGGTACCAGGCGGCGGCGAGCTGGTTGACGGTGGGGGTGTGCAGGTCGGCGGCCTGCTTGGCGATGGCGCAGGCGCGGAGCAGCCCGGCGGGGGCGCGCAGCCAGCCGAGCCGCAGCCCTGGCGCCATCACCTTGGAGAAGCTGCCGAGCAGCGCGGTGCGGTCCTCGGCGCCGGGGTGGGCGGCGAGCCACGGCACGCGCTCGCCCTCGAACCGCAGCTCCCCGTACGGGTCGTCCTCGACGAGCCACAGGCCGCACCGCGCGGCGACCTCGGCGACCGCCGCGCGCCGCTCGGCGGGCAGGGTCCGCCCGGTCGGGTTCTGGAACGTCGGCACCAGGTACAGGAGCTTCGGCCGGTGCTCGGCGACGAGCCGTTCAAGGGCCTGCGGGTCGATGCCGTGCTCGTCGCCCGGCACGGCCACCACGCGGGCCCCGGCGAACGCGAACACCTGGAGGGCCGCCAGGTAGCAGGGGTTCTCGACGAGGACCGTGTCGCCGGGTTCGACGAGCGCGGTGGCGAGGAGCGAGAGGGCCTGCTGGGAGCCGCTGGTGACGAGGATGTCGTCGGCGTCCGTGGCCAGCCCGAGGTCCGTGTGGCGCGCCGCTATGCGGCCGCGCAGCGCGGGCTCGCCCTCCGTCGTCGAGTACTGGAGCGCCTGCCCGGGCCGCGCGGCGAGGACGGCCTGGTAGGCGGCGGCGACGCCCTCGCCGTCGAAGAACTCGGGGGCGGGCAGGCCGCCCGCGAAGTTGATGACCTCGGGGCGCGCGGTGATCGCGAGGATGTCCCGTACGGGCGAGCCGCCGACGGCGGCGGCTCGGGCCGCGAGAGCGGGGACGGGCGCGGTGCTGGGCGCATGGGCGGGGGCGGTCATCGGCGGCTCCTTCGGTTGTGACGCAGCCTAAGCGTCCGGGTGGCCGTTACAGGAGTCGTTTCGCGATGCGGACGTGCGCCCTACTTCTCCCACTCGTACCCGTCTCCCCCGTCCGGCTTGCGCCACGCCTTCACCCATTTCCTGGTCTCGATGGTGTAGCCGTACAGGCGGTCGTCCGAGGCGGCGGTCGTGCGGAACGGCTTGCCCTCGTCGTCGATGACGAGCGTGCCGCGCCGGTTGCCGCTGGACCACCCCAGCTCCAAGTACCAGCGCACGTCGCGGGACTTGGCGTAGGCGGTGACGTAGAAGGCCTCGGGGTCGCTCTCGCTCACCTTGAACGGGAAGTCGTCGCCCTCGGGGACGAGGGCGGGCCGCCCCTTGTCCAGCTCCACGTTGAAGAGGTGCTTGGGCACGTTGCCGCCGCAGCCCACCCCGAGGAACCCCATGAGGTACTTGTTCCAGCCGGGCGGTGTGCTCCTGTCGACGACGCGCAGGTTCAAGGACTCAAGGACGACGGTCTCTTTGCCGGTGCCCTGGACGGTGAACTTCACCTCCTGCTGCTCGGCCGAGACCGCGCCGAACGCGGACACCCAGCCCGCGGCGTCCTGCTCGTTGGGCGGCGCGGGCAGCCGGCCCGGGGTCCTCGGGATGACGTACGGGCGCCCGCAGGGGGAGTCCCAGTGCTGGGACTGGGTGGACACGGTGACGGGGGCGCGGGCGGAGGAGCCTTCGGAGGCCTTGCCGCCGGAGCCCGGGGCGTTGCCTTCGCTGCCTTCGCCGCCCGTCCCGCTCCCCTTCACACCTCCGGCGCCGTCCGCGTCGCCCTTGTCCTCGCCCTTCCCGCCCTTCTTGGAGGGGTGCGCGGAGGACGTGGCGGAGGGCTTGCCCGAGGGGTCCTTCTCGTCCTTGCCGGACGGCGCGCCCTCGGTCGCCCCACGGGGGCCCTGGCCCACGGATGAGCTCTTGCGGTCGCCGTCGGAGCCGCCGGAGCCGTCGGACAGCCCGTGCAGGGCGAGGGCCGTGCCGCCGAGGGCGAGGACGACACCGACGGCGGCGAGCGCGGCGAGCTGCCGTCGCCTGGTACGCGGCGTGCGGGCGCGCGGCTGCCGCTCGTCACCGCCCGCGCGGGCCGGTCCGGGCTCGTCCAGGGCCGACGCCGGTGTGCGGGGGCCGCGCTCCGCCGCCGGGGACGCTGAACCCGTCGAGAGCTCCGGTCCTGGCGAGGCTTCCGCCGACGTCGGTGCCGGTGCCGACGCCGGTGCCGGTGCCTCGTCCAAGGCAGCGGCGGCCTCGGACGCGGTGGCCTCGGACGCGGTGGCGTCGGGCCGGGTGGTGGTCCCGGCGGGGTCGGCGGCCCCGGATGCCGAGGGTCCGTTCGCCGCCGGAGGCGTCGCGTCGGCCTCGGACGGCTCCGCCTTGCGGCCCCGGGTCGCGTCGGCGACGATCCACCGCCGGTGGACCTCCATCAGCTCGTCCGGCGTGGCCTTGCACAGCCGGGCAAGGCGCTCCACCGGGGCGAACTCCGTCGGCACCGCCGTGCCGTTCACATAGCGGTGGAGCGTCGACGTGCTCACGTGCAGCCGCTTGGCGAGGACCCCGTAACTGAGCCCGGACCTTCCCTTCAGTTCTCGTAGCAACTCCGCGAGATCGCCCGCCCCCACGCCGTCCTCCATCCCGTGCCGCCATTCCAAGCAACGCCTGTTCCCCCAGGTCAGGGCCCATGCGAACGTTCCAGCGTCCCGAAGGCGCCAGCAACGCTGGCTCCTGGGACGAAGCGCCGCACAAGCTGTGGGTCATACAAGCACGCCGCTCCCGAAAAGCCCGCAGAGCGGCGTGCGTCTAACCCATCACATGAGAAGAGACCAGCCATGCGTGCGCCCCACCGCCGTTCCCGTACCCGTCTGTTCGCCGCCGCGGCGCTCGCGGTCGCCGCGCTCTCGCTGACGGCGTGCGGCGGCGATGGCGACGGCACCCGGGACGAGGGCGCCGCGAAGCCCGGGCAGTCGGCCGCAGACAAGGACCCGCGGAAGTCCGCGGAGCCGGGCGGAGCCAGCGGTTCCGGCGCGGCCTCGGGGACGTCCGGGGACGGCGGCGCCGACTCCTCGGGGAGCACCGGCAAGGGCTCGTCCGGTGCCAAAGCTTCCGGGGGGTCCAAGGGCTCCGAGGGCTCCGACCCGTACGACCCCGCGAACCGCGTGCCCTGCTCGGCCGCGAACACCTCGGTCACGGCGACGCCGGTCCAGCGTCCCCTCAACTACATGCTCCTCACGGTCACCAACACCGGCTCCAAGATGTGCGACCTGAAGGGCTATCCGCGGGTCAAGTTCGAGGGCGCGCAGTCCGTGCCGCCGGTCATGGAGCAGACCAAGCCGCAGGCGGTCACCTCGCTCAAGCCGGGCGCCAAGGGCTACGCCGGAGTGATCCTCTCCGCCGGTGACGGCAGCGGCGGAGAGGGCCGCACCGCGCAGAGCCTCGAGATCGGCTTCGAGGGCAGCGACCAGCTGGCCACGGCCGCGCTCCAGGCGAAGGGCGTCCACGTGGACGACAGCCTGCGCGTCACGTACTGGCTGACCAGCTCGACCGACGCACTCAACTGACCAAGTCCAGCGGACCGACAAACCAACAGACCACCAGACCACCTCACCACTCAAACCCAGAAAGACAGGCTCACCATGCGCAAGATCGCCCTCGTCACCCTCACCGCGGCGCTCTCCCTCACCGCCCTCGCCGGGACGTCGGCGACCGCCGCCCCGGCCAAGGCCGCCGCGGCCCCCGTCGCCTGCACCTCCGCCACCACCAAGGTCACGGTCAAGGAGGTCGACCGCCCGATCAATCACCTGCTCCTGACCGCCAAGAACACGGGCACGAAGACCTGTTACGCCTACCACGCCCCGTACCTGCGCTTCGACCAGGCGCAGTCCGCCACGCACATCCTCCAGGACAGCCAGCCGCAGGCGGTCGTCACGCTGAAGCCGGGCCAGTCCGCGTACGCGGGCATCGGCACGTCGTCGCCGGAGGGCGCGGACGGCTACCAGGCCAAGAAGCTCGGCGTCCTGTTCGCCAACCGCGCGGCGAACGGCGGCGCGGGCTCCACGACGCACCCGAAGCTCCCGGCCGGCGGGGTGTACGTGGACAGCTCGGCCTTCGTCACCTACTGGCAGACGTCGGCGGCCGACGCCCTCGTCTGGTAGTCCACGCCCCGCGCCCGCGAACCTCCCCCTGGTTCGCGGGCGCAGCCTCTTCACTTACGTTTTGGTAAGTACCCCACTATTTAGTCGGTACTTGTTCAAAGGATCGCGGGGCCAGAGGATCGAGGCATCACCTCGATCCACCCAGACACCCCTCCACCCACCCCCCGCCTTCCTCAAGGAGCCCCATGTCCTCCGCGTCCCCCAAGCCGCCCGTCTCCGTCCTCGGTCTCGGCAACATGGGCAGCGCCCTGGCGGCCGCGCTGCTCAGGGCGGGCCACCCCACCACGGTCTGGAACCGCACGGCGGCCAAGACGGGCCCCCTCGCGGCCCAGGGCGCGACCCCCGCCGAGACGCCCCTGGACGCGGTCACCGCCAGCCCCCTGGTGATCGCCTGCCTCACCCTCAACGACCACGTCCGCGACCTCTTCGAGCCGCTCACCGCGGAGCTGCGCGGCAAGACCCTGGTGAACACCACGAACGGCACCCCGGCGCAGGCCCGCGAGCTCGCGGCCTGGGCGGCGAAGCACGACATCGCCTACGTCGACGCCGGGATCATGGCGATCCCGCCGATGATCGCGACGCCGGGCGCGTACATCCTCTACAGCGGTGACGAGAAGGCGTTCCAGGAGCACCGCGCGACGCTGGCCGCGATGGCCGACACCAAGTGGGTCGGCGAGGACGCGGGCCTCGCCGCGCTGTGGGACCTGTCGCTGCTCACCGGCATGTACGGCATGATCCAGGGCGTGACGCAGGCGTTCGCGCTGACCCGCGAAGCGGGAGTGCCGCCGCGGGAGTTCGCGCCGCTGCTCTCCGACTGGGTCGTCGCGATGACGCGGGGCCTCGTGCCCGGCACGGCGGCGGCCCTGGAGTCCGGGCAGCACCTGACGGACGTGTCCAGCCTGGAGGTGAACCAGGCGGCGTTCCCGAACCTGCTCGCCGCGTTCGCGGAGGCGGGCGTCAGCGACGAGCTGTTCCAGGGGATGCAGCCCCTCCTCGACCGCGCGGTCGAGCAGGGACACGGCGCGGACGGCCTGTCACGCCTGGCCGAACTCCTCAAGCGGGGCTAGGCGTTCCCCCCTCAAGGCGCGAACCCTCAGGGGACGAGCACGACCTTGCCGGTGGTCTCCCGGCGCTCCAGGGCGGCGTGCACCTCGGCGGCGTGGGCCAGCGGGAAGGACTGCACGGCGGGCACGAGCTCGCCGCGCGCGCCCGCGTCCAGGGCGCGGCGCATGTAGCCGGCCCTGTCCTCGGGGCGGGCCAGGAGGTCGTGCAGCGCGTTGACGTAGCGGACCCGGTCCCCCGCGGGCTTGAAGTCGACCTGCGAAGCGGCCCCGATGGACACGAACCGCCCGCCGTCGCGCAGCAGTTCGGCGGCGGTGGCCGCCAGCGCCCCGCCGACGCCGTCCAGGACGACGCTGACCGGCCGGGCCGCGCCGCCGAGCACATCCCGTACGGCGTCGTCCCAGCCGTCCCGCCGGTAGTCGACGGCGGCGGCGCCGAGCGCGCGCACGGCGTCGGTCTTGGCGCCGCCGCCCGCGGCGCCGACCACGGTGGCGCCGACGGCGAGCGCGTGCTGCACCACGAGCCGCCCGACGCCCCCGGCGGCGGAGGTCACGAGCACCACGTCGTCGGCGGTGAGCCGGGCGATGTCCAGCAGCCCCACGGCGGTGGCGCCGGTGACGACCATGGCGACGGCGTCCTGGAAGCCGAGCCCGTCGGGCAGCGGGTAGACCTGCCCGGCGTCGGCGACGGCCAGTTCGGCGTAGCCGCCAGGCGTGCCGAAGGCGGTCACCACGGACCGCCCCAGCCAGGAGCCGTCCACGCCGGGGCCGACCGCGTCGACGACGCCCGCGACCTCCCCGCCGAAGACGGCGGGGAGCTCGGGCAGCGGCGGCGCGAGGTCGCTGGCCGCCCCCGCCCGCATCACGGTCTCGATGAAGTGGACTCCCGCCGCCCGTACGGAGATCCGCAGCTGGCCGGGGCCGGGCTCGGGGTCGGGAAGGGTCTCGTAGCGGAGGTTCTCGGCGGGCCCGAACTCGCGCAGTACGACGGCGTGCATCTGAAGTCCTCCTGGACACGGGACGTGTACGTCTTGACGCACACCACCTTGATCCCTCAACCAAAGTTGAGGTCAAGCGCCGTCCGGGAGGACCCGCTCAGAGGCCCCGCGCCACCTCGGTGGCCCAGTAGGTGAGGATCATGTTCGCCCCGGCCCGCTTGATCCCGAGGAGCGACTCCATGATCGCCTTGTCACGGTCGATCCACCCGCGCTCGGCGGCGGCCTCGACCATCGCGTACTCGCCGGAGATCTGGTACGCGGCGACGGGCACGTCCACGCGCTCGGCGACCTTGGCGAGGATGTCGAGGTAGGGCCCGGCGGGCTTCACCATCACCATGTCGGCGCCCTCCTCCAGGTCGAGCGCCAGCTCCCGCAGCGACTCGCGGCTGTTGGCCGGATCCTGCTGGTACGTCTTGCGGTCGCCCCGCAGCGAGGACCCGACGGCCTCCCGGAACGGGCCGTAGAACGCGGAGGAGTACTTGGCGGTGTACGCGAGCACGGCGACGTCCTCGTGCCCCGTCTGGTCGAGGGCGTCCCGGACGACGCCGATCTGACCGTCCATCATCCCGCTCGGCCCGACCACGTGCGCGCCCGCGTCGGCCTGCACCTGCGCCATCTCGGCGTACCGCTCCAGGGTGGCGTCGTTGTCGACGCGGCCCTCGCTGTCGAGCACCCCGCAGTGCCCGTGATCCGTCGTCTCGTCCAAGCACAGGTCGGACATGACGAGCAGGTCGTCCCCGACCTCGGCCCGCACATCGCGGATGGCGACCTGGAGAATCCCGTCCGGGTCGGTACCCGGCGTGCCGAGGGCGTCCTTCTTGGACTCCTCCGGCACCCCGAACAGCATGATCCCGGAGACCCCGGCCTCCAGCGCCTGAACGGCCGCCTTCTTCAGGGTGTCCCGGGTGTGCTGCACGACGCCCGGCATGGACGCGATCTCCACCGGCGCGCTGACGCCCTCCCGCACGAACGCGGGCAGGATCAGATCGGCCGGGTGCAGCCGCGTCTCGGCGACCATGCGCCGCATCGCGGGGGTCGTCCGCAGCCGCCGGGGCCGCGAGCCGGGAAACGAACCGTACGTGCTCATGTGTTCACCTCGTTGTTCAGCCCGTCGAGGGGGTCCCCCCTGCTCCTTAAGAGCTTGGGGGAGTTTGAGGACGAGGCGCGAAGCGCCAATGCAGTTAAGCGGGGGGCCGGGGGCGGCAGCCCCCGGTTCGGGAAGGGGCGGGCCTGGGGCGCACCCGCGAGGGCAAGGCTACGGCGCGGCGGCCCGCCGCCTGCGCGCCCCCGGCCGCCGCTCGGAGGGCCGCGTCACCGGATCCCCCGCCTCGAGCGCGGCCACCCGCCGCCGCGCCCCGAACTCCGCGAGCGCCGCCGCCAGCTTGTGCACGGACGGCTCCGGAGCCATCACGTCCACCCGAAGGCCGTGCTCCTCCGCGGTCTTCGCGGTGGCGGGCCCGATGCAGGCGATGACGGTCACGTTGTGCGGCTTGCCCGCGATGCCGACCAGGTTCCGCACGGTGCTGCTCGACGTGAACAGGACCGCGTCGAACCCGCCGCCCTTGATCGCCTCACGCGTCTCGGCGGGCGGCGGCGAAGCGCGCACCGTCCGGTAGGCGGTGACGTCGTCGACCTCCCACCCGAGGTCGATGAGCCCGGCGACGAGCGTCTCGGTGGCGATGTCGGCCCGGGGCAGGAACACCCGGTCGATCGGGTCGAAGACGGGGTCATAAGGAGGCCAGTCCTCAAGGAGGCCCGCCGCCGACTGCTCGCCGCTCGGCACCAGATCCGGCTTCACGCCGAAGGCGATGAGCGCGGCGGCCGTCTGCTCGCCCACGGCCGCGACCTTGATGCCCGCGAACGCACGGGCGTCGAGCCCGTACTCCTCGAACTTCTCCCGCACCGCCTTGACGGCGTTGACCGACGTGAAGGCGATCCACTCGTAGCGCCCGGTCACCAGGCCCTTGACGGCGCGCTCCATCTGCTGGGGCGTGCGCGGCGGCTCGACGGCGATCGTCGGCACCTCGTGCGGCACGGCCCCGTACGACCGCAGCTGGTCGGAGAGCGAGGCCGCCTGCTCCTTCGTACGCGGTACGAGGACCCGCCACCCGAAGAGCGGCTTCGACTCGAACCACGACAGCTGGTCGCGCTGGGCGGCGGCGGAACGCTCGCCGACCACGGCTATGACGGACCGGCCCCCGTCGGGGGACGGGAGGACCTTCGCCTGCTTGAGGACCTGCGCGACGGTGCCAAGCGTCGCGGTCCAGGTGCGCTGGCGCGTCGTCGTACCGGCGATGGTCACCGTCATCGGCGTGTCGGGCTTGCGCCCCGCGGACACCAGCTCACCGGCGGCCGCCGCGACGGAGTCCAGGGACGTGGAGACCACGACGGTCCCGTCAGAGGCGCCGACCTCGCTCCAGCAGCGGTCGGACGCCGTGCGCGCGTCGACGAACCGCACGTCGGTGCCCTGCGGGTCGCGCAGCGGCACCCCCGCGTAGGCGGGCACGCCGACCGCGGCCGCGATGCCCGGCACCACCTCGAAGGGGATGCCCGCGGCGGCGCAGGCCAGCATCTCGTCGGCGGCGTCCGTGTCCAGACCGGGATCCCCGGTCACCGCGCGCACGACCCGCTTGCCGCCCCGCACGGCCGCCATGACAAGATTGGCGGCGGCTTGGGACGTCGGGCCCCGCAGGCTTTCTGACGTGCCGTCAGTCGCGTCCGGGAGAGGTGTGTCCACACCCCCTCGGGCATGCACACGCACGACATCGAGAACATCCGGCTCGGCGATCAGCACATCCGCTCGGGCCAGCGCCTCGACGGCGCGGAGGGTCAGCAGTCCCGGATCTCCGGGTCCGGCACCGAGGAAGGTGACGTGCCCGTGTGCGGGAAGGCCGGAAAAGTTCGAGGTGGGGCTCAAAGTGCTCGCTCCCCCATCAGACCGGCCGCGCCCTTGGCGAGCATCTCGGCGGCGAGTTCCCGCCCGAGCGCCGTCGCCTGGTCTTCCGTTTCGGGCACGGGACCGGTGGTGGACAGCTGCACCAGCGCCGAGCCGTCGGTGGCACCGACGACGCCGCGCAGGCGCATTTCCTTGACAATCTGCCCGTCGGCCAACAGGTCGGCCAACGCACCGACAGGTGCGCTGCAACCGGCCTCCAGGGCGGCGAGCAGGGCGCGCTCGGCGGTCACGGCGACCCGAGTGAACGGGTCGTCGAGCTCGGCGAGCGCGGCGATCAGGTCCGCGTCGGACGCGGCGCACTCGATCGCCAGTGCCCCCTGGCCGGGGGCGGGCAGAACCATGTCGACCGACAGGAAGTCGGTCACCTCGCCGATCCGGCCCACGCGGCTGAGGCCCGCGGCGGCCAGGACGACGGCGTCGAGCTTGCCGTCACGCACGAATCCGATCCGGGTGTCGACGTTGCCGCGGATCGGCACGGTCTCGATGGACATGCCGTGCGCGCGGGCATAGGCGTTGAGCTGCGCGGCACGCCGCGGCGATCCGGTGCCCACCTTCGCGCCGCTCGGCAGCTCCGTGAAGGTGAGTCCTTCGCGCGCGACGAGCGCGTCCCGCGGGTCCTCGCGCGGCGGCAGGGCCGCGAGCACCAGGTCATCGGGGAGCGCGGTCGGCAGGTCCTTCAGCGAGTGCACCGCGAAGTCGACCTCACCGGCGCGCAGCGCGTCCCGCAGCGCGGTCGCGAACACACCGGTGCCGCCGATCTGCGCGAGGTGCTCGCGCGAGGTGTCGCCGTACGTGGTGATCTCGACGAGCTCGACGGGGCGGCCCGTCAGCTGCCGCACCTTCTCGGCCACCTGACCGGACTGGGCCAGGGCGAGTCTGCTGCGCCTGGTCCCGAGTCGATACGCCTTCTCGGTCATGCCAGGCCTCGCTTGGGGTTGTCGTTCTCGTTGTGCTTGGCGCCGTTGGCGCTCAGGTGGTCGGCCCTGGACACGGCCGCGACCGTCTCCGGGTCGAGGTCGAACAGGGTGCGCAGGGCGTCCGCGTACCCGGCGCCGCCGGGCTCGCTGGCCAGCTGCTTCACCCGTACCGTCGGCGCGTGCAGCAGCTTGTCGACGACGCGGCGCACGGTCTGCGTGATCTCGGCGCGCTCCTTGTCGCCGAGCTCCGGCAGCCGCCCGTCGAGCCGGGCGATCTCACTGGTCACGACGTCAGCGGCCATCGTGCGCAGCGCCACCACGGTCGGCGCGACGTGCGCGGCGCGCTGCGCGGCACCGAACGCGGCGACCTCGTCGGACACGATCGTGCGCACGGCGTCCACGTCGGCCGCCATCGGCGCGTCGGCGGAGGCCTCCGCGAGCGACTCGATGTCGACGAGCCGGACGCCCGCGATCCGGTGCGCGGCCGCGTCGATGTCACGGGGCATCGCCAGGTCGAGGAGGGCGAGCGCGACGCCACGGGAGAGGTGGCGGTGAGCGCGGGCCACGGCCGTCGCGGCCCGGGGCACGGAGGCGCCGCCGACCGCGGGGCTGTTGTCGACAAGGGCGCCGTGCCGCTCGTACGCGGTGGCCTCACCGATGCCCGCGCCGGTGTCCGGCCGTACGGCACCGGGGGCGTCGGCGGCTTCGGGGGCGTCGGGGGCGTCGGCGGGCGTGATGACGCAGGCGTCGTCGGGGCAGACGTGTCCCGCGCCGCCGTCCGCCGGGGAGTCGGCTACTGCGGTACGGCCAGACACCGCCGCCGCGACGTCGGCGCCCGTCAGGACCAGGCCCGTCGCGCCGGTGCAGGACACGGCCACGTCGGCACGTGTCAACTCGGTGGCCACGTCGGCCATCGGCACGGCGCGGGCGGTCACGCCCGTGCCGCCCTCGACGAGGATCTGGGCGAGCCGCTCGGCCCGCTCGAAGGTGCGGTTGGCGATCACGACCTCGTCGACGCCGGAGCGGGCGAGGGTCGCCGCGGCCAGCGAGGACATGGAGCCCGCGCCGATCACCAGGGCGCGCTTGCCCTTGGCCCACACGTCCACGGGCTCGCGCCCGGCGAGCTGCTCCAGGCCGAAGGTCACCAGGGACTGCCCGGCCCGGTCGATGCCGGTCTCCGAGTGCGCCCGCTTGCCGACCCGCAGCGCCTGCTGGAACAGGTCGTTCAGGAGCCGCCCCGCGGTGTGCAGGTCCTGCGCGCGGGCGAGGGCGTCCTTGATCTGGCCGAGGATCTGCCCCTCGCCCACGACCATCGAGTCGAGCCCGCACGCCACCGAGAACAGGTGGTGGACGGCCCGGTCCTCGTAGTGCACGTACAGATAAGGAGTGAGCTCCTCCAGGCTCACGCCGCTGCGCAGCGCGAGCAGCGTCGACAGCTCGGCCACGCCCGCGTGGAACTTGTCCACGTCCGCGTACAGCTCGATGCGGTTGCAGGTGGCGAGCACGGCGGCCTCCGCCGCGGGCTCGGCGGCGAGCGTGTCCTGGAGCAGCTTGGCCTGCGCGCCAGCGGTGAGCGCGGCCCGCTCGAGCACGCTCACCGGAGCGCTGCGGTGGCTGAGGCCGACGACGAGAAGGCTCATGCGGGCATCACGGCGGGGACGTCCCCGTCGGGCCCTTTGCGCTGCTCCTGGGAGGCGGCGGGCGCGGCGGCGGAGTCGCCGGAGCCCTCCTCGCCGGCCTTGCGCTGCTCGTGGAAGGCGAGGATCTGCAGCTCGATGGAGAGGTCGACCTTGCGCACGTCGACGCCGTCCGGGACGGTCAGGACGGTCGGCGCGAAGTTCAGGATGGAGGTGACGCCCGCGGCGACGAGCCGGTCGCACACCTGCTGCGCGGCACCGGCGGGGGTGGCGATGACACCGATGGAGACGCCGTTGTCGCTGATGATCCGCTCGAGGTCGTCGGTGTGCTGCACCGGCATCCCGGCCACGGGCTTGCCCGCCATCGCGGGGTCGGCGTCGATGAGGGCGGCCACGCGGAACCCGCGCGAGGCGAACCCGCCGTAGTTGGCGAGCGCCGCGCCGAGGTTGCCGATGCCGACGATGACGACCGGCCAGTCCTGCGTCAGTCCGAGCTCACGGGAGATCTGGTAGACGAGGTACTCGACGTCGTAGCCGACACCCCGCGTGCCGTACGAACCGAGGTACGAGAAATCCTTGCGCAGCTTCGCGGAGTTGACCCCCGCGGCCGCCGCGAGCTCCTCGGAGGAGACCGTGGGCACCGAGCGCTCCGACAGTGCGGTCAGCGCCCTCAGGTACAGCGGAAGCCTGGCGACGGTGGCCTCGGGAATCCCTCGGCTACGGGTCGCCGGTCGGTGAGTTCGGCCAGTTGCCACGGTGCTCCTGCGGGTAGAGCGGGGCTGCGGGCGGGCGTGCGCCACTCGTCGTGTCCCAGGACCGCCCCGTCGGATGCAGGCTATGTCTTTGTGAACGCGTGCACAAAGATGGTGTCCGATTTGCCCGGCCAACGTGACCGGCGTCACGCGCTCCTGGCGCACTTGTGTGGAACCGGCGCGCAGCCAGGAACGACACTCACCCGACGGGGGCAAAACCGCACACACTCCTCACGATCCACGCCCCCGAGACCTTGAAAACCGCCCCCGATGCTAAACGACTTTCCGGACAGCCCCGGACGCCAGATCCGGCCATCGGTCCCGGCCGGGGCCCCGGCACCCGCGCTCAGCCGGTCAGCGCCCGCCGCAGCCGCCCGGCGTCCACCCGCCAGAACGTGTGCTGCTCCCCGTCCACAAGCACCACCGGGATCTGCTCCCAGTACTCCCGGTGCAGCGCCTCGTCCTCGGTGATGTCCTTCTTCTCCCACGGCACGCCGAGCTCCCCGCACACCCGCGCGACGACCGCCTCGGCGTCCTCGCACAGATGGCACTCGGGCTTGCCGATCAGCGTGACGAGGCGATCACCGGGGGCAGGCCGCGTCCCCTTCGTCGCGTCCGACCGGGCCGACCTGCGAAAAAGCGGGCTCA
Organism: Streptomyces sp. NPDC043996; assembly: GCF_056435225.1. Classification (NCBI taxonomy): domain Bacteria; kingdom Bacillati; phylum Actinomycetota; class Actinomycetes; order Kitasatosporales; family Streptomycetaceae; genus Streptomyces; species Streptomyces sp. NPDC043996. The sequence continues at coordinate 1,014,937 of NZ_JBWKEY010000001.1, forward strand.
TGCCGCCACCTTCCTCTTCAGTGCTCCGCGCGCCCCGCGCACGTCGTGAACATCGTGAACGTCGTGGACGTCCCACTGTGACCAGCGCGACACAGCGAGTTGACGGGTTCGAATCCTTGCATTCATGGGGGAACCGAACAGAGTGGCTATGCTCGACGGCATGGCCACTCTGCGTTGGCTCCACCCCCGTAGGCGCTCCGCCACCGCGCGCAGCGTCCTGGCAGGCGAGGCCTCGGCGGAGGCCGCGCGCAAGTCCTCACGGGAGCTGGAGGACCTCGCCCCCGCCCCGGCGCCCGATGACGCCGCGGCCCCGGAGTTCCCGGTCGTCGGCGACGACAAGGCCGCCGCCTTCTTCGACCTCGACAACACCGTCCTCCAGGGTGCGGCGATCTTCTACTTCGGCCGGGGTCTGTACAAGCGGAAGTTCTTCCAGCGCCGCGAGCTGTCCCGCTTCGTCTGGCAGCAGGCCTGGTTCCGGCTCGCGGGAGAGGATCCGGAACACCTCCAGGACGCCCGCGAAAGCGCCCTGTCCATCGTCAAGGGCCACCGCGTCGCCGAGCTGATCTCCATCGGCGAGGCCGTGTACGACGACTATCTGGCCGAGCGCATCTGGTCCGGCACCCGCGCCCTCGCCCAGGCCCACCTCGACGCGGGCCAGAAGGTGTGGCTGGTCACCGCGGCCCCCGTGGAGATGGCCACCATCATCGCCCGCCGCCTCGGTCTGACCGGCGCCCTCGGCACGGTCGCCGAGTCCATGCACGGCGTCTATACGGGCAAGCTGGTCGGCGAGCCCCTGCACGGCCCCGCGAAGGCCGAGGCCGTGCGCGCCCTGGCCGCCGCCGAGGGCCTGGACCTGGGCCGCTGCGCCGCGTACAGCGACTCGCACAACGACATCCCCATGCTGTCGCTCGTCGGCCACCCGTACGCGATCAACCCCGACGCCAAGCTGCGCAAGCACGCCCGCGCCCGCGACTGGCGCCTGCGGGACTACCGCACGGGGCTCAAGGCGGCCAAGGTCGGCATCCCGGCCGCCGCCGGCGTGGGCGCGCTCGCGGGCGGCGCCGCCGCGGCCGTCGCCCTGCACCGCCGCCGCCACTGACCCGGCACCGCGGCCGCCACTGACCCGGCACTGCCCCGCCACTGACCCACCGCCGAGCCACTCAGGCTGCGCGCGGCCTTCGCCACGCAGTGTCACGTGCGCGAACACAACGGCAATCGTTGTCTCTTACCCGCCAGGCCTCCCGCCAGTCCCGTTCGTGCGACTCGGCCACAACACGCTCCACGCCCAGCCCGAATGCGCGCTAATCCGATCAACAAACGTTCAATAAGCGGTACTTGACCGACCGCCGATCGGTAAGAGAAGCGACGTAATCGATGATTTGAGCAACTGGGTGTAGCGCTGCCTGTACGAAGCGTTATTCTCCTCAGACGCATACCGGACCTCGCACGTCGCTACGACGGGTGAACGGTCCCGCACTGAACGTGATGGAAGCTCTGCCTCTGGGAGTCCCGTGTACCCACACGTCGGGGTTGACGCCTCGGGCCTGGCTACGCTCCGCGCAACGGTCCTCGACCGCCTGCGCGGCTTCGTCCCCACCGCGTACGCCGTCCCCGCCTTCGCCGTCCCGGCACCCGCCGGGCCGTGCTACGCCCTGGCGGACGGCGGTGCCGCGGTGAGCAGACGCGCGCGCTCCGGCGCCGCCGCATCCGCCACCGTTCGCCGCCCCGCCGCGGACAGCGACAGCGCCCGCATGATGGACCTCGTCGAACGCGCCCAGGCGGGCGAGGCCGACGCCTTCGGCCGCCTCTACGACCAGTACAGCGACACCGTCTACCGCTACATCTACTACCGCGTCGGCGGCAAGGCCACCGCCGAGGACCTCACCAGCGAGACCTTTCTGCGCGCCCTGCGCAGGATCGGCACCTTCACCTGGCAGGGCCGCGACTTCGGCGCCTGGCTGGTCACGATCGCCCGCAACCTCGTCGCCGACCACTTCAAATCGAGCCGGTTCCGCCTCGAAGTGACCACCGGCGAAATGCTCGACGCCAACGAGGTCGAACGCAGCCCCGAGGACTCCGTCCTCGAGTCCCTGTCGAACGCCGCGCTCCTCGACGCCGTACGCCGCCTCAACCCGCAGCAGCAGGAGTGCGTGACGCTGCGCTTCCTCCAGGGCCTCTCGGTCGCCGAGACCGCGCGCGTCATGGGCAAGAACGAAGGTGCGATCAAAACCCTTCAGTACCGAGCGGTCCGCACCCTCGCCCGGCTCCTCCCGGACGACGCCCGCTGACGGCCCGCTGACCGCCCGGACCCGGCGACCGAGCGGCCCGCCGCCCCCGGTCCAGCACACCGGGCGACGGCCAACTCACCCTCCGTGGCGGCCAGATGGCCGTCGCGGCGGCACCTCATTCTTTCGCGGTCCGATCATCCTCCGTCCGTAACCCAAGTGCCGCGACGCTCGTTGTGCGGGATGCAGGCTCCCTGTGGTCGCGGCCTGACTGCCTCCGCTCACTCGATCGTGTGGAAGCGTTCAGGACGTGCAACCCTCAGGACCCCCTGGGGAGTCGACGTCATGACGAGAGGAGGTGCCGCCAGTGATCGCGAACGTATCGGCCCACCGGCGGGCGAACGCCTTCGCCCAGGCCCTGGAGGAGCTCTCCGGCCAGGACCCGGCGGCCGACAAGACCGATGATTCCGCCGCTCCCGGACCGGCCGTCGGCGACCGCCTCCTGGCGCTCGCCGACGGCCTGGCCCAACTCCCGAAGCCGGAGTTGGACCCGGAGGTCAAGGTGGTACAGCGGGCCCAGCTGGTAGCGGCCATGGAGGCCATGCTGGCGGCAGGCACCACGGGCGACGGCGCAGCGGTACCACGCCAGCGCTCCCGCAAAGGCGCGCACCGCGCCCTGCGGAAGCTCAAGCCGCGCACCCGCCTGTCCAAAGGCATCGCCGCGGGCGGGCTCACCGTCGGCGTCGCCGCCGGCGCCTTCGGCGGCATCGCCGCCGCCAGCAACGACGCGCTGCCGGGAGACTCGCTCTACGGCCTCAAACGCGGCATGGAAGACCTCAAGCTCGGCATGGCCGACAACGACACCGACCGCGGCCAGATCTATCTCGACCAGGCCTCGACCCGCTTCAGCGAGGCCCGCCGCCTGATGGAGCGCGCCCGCTCCGGCGACCTCGACCACGAGTCGCTCGGCGAGATCCGCCGCGCCCTGTCCGGCATGCGCCACGACGCCTCGGAAGGCCACCGCCTCCTCACCCAGGCCTACCAGCGCGACGGCTCCCTCGGCCCCATCCAGGCCCTCTCCTCCTTCGCCAAGGCCCACGGCGCCAGCTGGCGCGACCTGCGCGCCAAGCTCCCGGTCCAGCTCGGCGACGTCGGCGCGGAGGTCACCTCCGTCTTCGACGCCATGGAGCAGGAAGTCGAACCGCTGCGTTCCCTGCTCCCCCGCGCCCCCGGCGGCAAGCACCGCGCACCGGACGACCGCCCCCGCGAGAGCGCCCCCGACGCCCCGCACCGGGACCGCCCCGCCTCCCCGCACGCCTCGGACGACTCCCAGCCCCACCGCACCCCGGGCAAGCCGAAGCCGCCCTCCCCCTCCCACAAGGAGAGCGACGGCCTGCTGCCCGGCGTCACCGACGGCCTGATCGACCCACCAAAGGCGGACGCCCCCACCCCCAAGCCCACCAGCCCAGAAAACCCCAACCCCCACCCCAAGCCCGCCAACCCAGAGGTAACCCTGCCGCCCCTGATCCCAGGCCTCCTCCCAGAACTGGGAATCGAAGGCGAAGACCAGACGTAAACGAGGACAAGCCGCGCAGCGGCGAGGCATTTCAGCCCGTCCGGCGTTTGAGGACGAGGCGCGAAGCGCCAATGCGGTTGAGCCGGGGGCCCGGGGGCGGCGGCCCCCGGTTCAGGAAGGGGCGGGCCTGGGGCGCCCCGCGAGGGCCACCGACCGCCAGCAGAACACCGACCGTCAGAAGAACACAGACCGCCGCTGCACCAACAACTTGTACAGCGTGTGCTGAATCTGCTCCCGCACCTGATCCGTCAAATTGAACATCAGCATCGGATCCTCAGCCGCCTCGGGCGGATACCCATCCGTAGGGATCGGCTCCCCGAACTGAATGGTCCACTTCGTGGGCAACGGCACCACCCCCAAAGGCCCCAGCCAAGGAAACGTGGGCGTCACCGGAAAGTACGGAATCCCAAGGACCCGAGCCACGGTCTTCGCATTCCCGATCATCGGGTAGATCTCCTCCGCCCCGACGATGGAGCACGGCACGATCGGCGACCCGGTCCGCAGCGCCGTGGACACGAACCCACCTCGCCCGAACCGCTGCAGCTTGTACCGCTCCCCAAAGGGCTTCCCGATCCCCTTGAACCCCTCGGGCATCACCCCGACGAGCTCCCCCCGCCGCAGCAGCGCCCCCGCGTCCTCCGCGCACGCCAACGTGTGCCCGGCCTTCCGCGCCAGCTCGTTGACCACCGGCAGCATGAACACCAAGTCCGCCGCGAGCAGCCGCAGATGCCGCTGCCGCGGATGGTGGTCGTGCACGGCGACCTGCATCATCAGGCCGTCCCACGGCAACGTCCCCGAGTGGTTGGCGACGATCAGCGCCCCGCCGTCGCTCGGCACGTTCTCGATGCCCTTGACCTCGACGCGGAAGTATTTGTCGTAGATCGGCCGCAGCATCGACATCAGGACCTGGTCGGTGAGCTCCGCGTCGTACCCGAACTCGTCGACCTCGTACTCACCCGTCAGCCGCCGCCGCAGAAACGCGAGGCCACCGGCGATCCGCCGGTCCCAGCCGCCCCCGCCGCCGCGCGGCGCGGGCCCGCCCTCCGCGGACGCGGCCGCGCCCTCGGCACGCTCCTCCTGGCGGCCACCCGCGTCCCGGGCGTCACGGGCGACCCGCCCCTCACGCCGCGACCGCCCCGCGTCCCCCGCGTCCGTGCGCGCGGCTTCCGCATCCGTCCTCGTACCGGTATCCGAGCCCCCCGCCGTCACCGTCGCGTCCGTCTCCGCCGCGCCCGGCGCGTCCCCGCTTCGGCGGCCCGGCACCACCGTGACCTCGCGCACCTTCGCCGAGTCGGCTTTGCGGCGCGGCGCGTTCCTGCGGCGCGGCGGCCGCTGTCCGGCCCCACGCGACCGGTCGTCGTCGAACGGAATGACCTTGGCGTCCGCCATCGTTGACGATCTCCTCAGTTGGCGCTGTGGTGGGCACTGTCGTCGGCTCCGCGTCCGGCGCCGTCCTCGGCGCCGCTCCCCGGACCACCGCCCGCGAACGGCAGCGCCGCGATCCTGTCGACGGCCGCCGCGAGCGCTCCGGGCGGCAGCAGCCCAGGCCCCCGGCTGCGGACGAAGTCGGCGAAGGTCTCCGCGGTCGAGTACTTGGGCTTGAACCCCAGTGTCTCGCGCATCTGCCGGGTGGCGACGACGCGGCCGTGGGTGAGGAGCCGGATCTGTTCGCGGGAGAAGTCCGTGACGCCGAGCGTACGCAGTGCCGTGCCCACCCAGGTGACGGCGGGCAGCAGCACGGGCATCGTCGGGCGGCCGAGGCGGCGCGCGCACTGCGAGAGCAACAGCTGGCCGTCACCGGCGATGTTGAAGGTGCCGCTGTTGAGGGTTCCGCGCCGCGGGTCGTGCGAGGCGAGCCGCAACACCTCGATCACATCGTCCTCGTGGACGAACTGCAGGCGCGGGTCATAGCCGAAGACCGTCGGCAGGACCGGCAGCGCGAAGTACTCCGCGAGCGGTGAGTCCGCCGCCGGGCCGAGGATGTTCGCGAACCGCAGCACGCACACCGCGACGTCAGGGCGACGGCGCGCGAAGCCCCGTACATAGCCCTCGACCTCGACGGCGTCCTTCGCGAAGCCGCCGCTCGGGAGCGACTTGGGCGGCGTCGTCTCGGTGAAGATCGCCGGATCGCGCGGCGCCGAGCCGTACACATTGGTACTCGACTTCACCACCAGGCGTGTCACCCGCGGCGACTTCTGGCAGGCGCCGAGCAGCTGCATGGTGCCGATGACGTTGGTCTCCTTGACCGAGCCGCGGCTGCCCCCGGCGAGCGCGGTGCCCGTGACGTCCATGTGCACCACCGTGTCCACGGCGTGCTCGGCAAGGACCTTGGTGATCGTGGGCTGCCGGATGTCGGCCTGGACGAAGTCGGCGCCGCCCAGATGGTGCTCGGGGCGAACCGCGTCCACGGCGACCACCCGGTCGACCTCGGGATCGCGCTGGACGCGCCGGACGAACCTGCCGCCTAGCTGCCGGGCCACCCCGGTCACGAGCACGACCTTGCCCAAGATCAGCGCCGCCTTTCCCCAGCCCCGCGTCGCGTCGGCCCACTCCAGCCTCGCGTGACGTCTGTGGCCCACGCTAGCGGGTCGATGTTGCGCTGTGATGACCGCGGGCTTCGCGAAGTGACGACGGCCACACGACTCCGTAAAGATCAAGCCGTTCGCCCGTCTTTGAACTGTTGAACCCCATATGAGTCCGGCCCGCCATCCGGCCCGGCCCGGGTCCCCCGACCACCGGGGACTTCAAACGCGTGGAGGCCCCCATAAACGCACTGAAGCCCTCCCGTCATTCGACGGAAGGGCCTCAGCGACGTACGCCAGCTCGCTCGCTTAAGCGGCCGCTTACTTCTTGTTGCGGCGCTGAACGCGCGTGCGCTTCAGCAGCTTGCGGTGCTTCTTCTTCGCCATCCGCTTGCGCCGCTTCTTGATAACAGAGCCCACGACTACCCTCGCTCACTTCTCGGATCATCCCCGCGCCAGCGGGGATATTGGTGCGGGGCGTCTGGGCCCACACGACCTACGTCGGCCTAGCCTACCCGCCCGTTCGCCGAGCCTGTAATCGAGGAACGTCGATCAGGCTGTCTCCACCCCCACGTATGAGTCGCGAAGGTACTCGTGAACCGCGTTCTCCGGGACCCGGAAGGACCTTCCGACCCGGATTGCGGGCAGATGACCGCTGTGTACCAGCCGGTACACGGTCATCTTCGAGACTCGCATCACCGCGGCGACCTCCGCCACGGTCAGGAACACAACCTCGCTGAGAGGCCTCTGGTCAGCAGCCATGACACACCTGAACCTTCCGCACATGACGCGCACCGGCTTCCCCTTCCGGTGACTCCTCGTCGCTGTGCGCTCACTCCCCAGAGTAGGGGCGGGTGATGCGAGTGGGGAAGAGGAGCTACCATCGGCCGTTTACTGTGACAGACACGCTCGATTGAGTACATAGCGAGTAAGCGGTCGGTAGTAATCAGACCGCACAGCGTCATCAAGCGGAACGACCACGGACACCCGCCCCTCGGCCTCTCCGACGAACAGCGCGGGATCGTCCGTATCCGCCAGACCGATCGCCTCAAACCCCAGCTGACCTGCCCCGCAGACCCAGCCGTGGTCCCCGATGACCAGCTCGGGCAGGGCCCCTCCGGAGTCGGCCTGAGCCATCAGGGCCCGCCGAATCGGCAGGGGTGAGTGGCTGTGCGCGCCGGTCTCACTCCCGGTGGGACGCGCGCCGGGTTCGCGCACCAGCGCGACACCTTGTACGTAGTCAAGGTTGTACGTGCGTAGGCCGAACCGGGTCGTTATGTCGACACGATGACCCTGCGCCGGAGTGAGGACCGCGCATCCCGCCGCCGACAGGGCATCGGCCAACGCGGCGTAGAAACCAAGGAGTCGGTGGGGGTGCCCGGTGCCCAGGAGCACGGGAACCCGCCGCCGGGCGGCCTCCCGGAGCCGTTCGGCGAACGCGTCGAGCGCCGCCAACGTCCGTTCCGGGTCGATGACATCGGCCCCCGTGGTATGCCGGGGGTCATCGGACACACCGCACTTGTCGGCCATCAGCCTCAGCAAGTCCCCTGTGCCCCAGGTCCATTCGGGATCGAGCCCGAGCAGTATCCGCGGGTCCCTGGCGGCGAAGAGCCGGTAACTCCGCAGACTCTCCTCCCGCGAGGTGGCCACAGGCCCAGCGAGCCGGGCCGCCAGCAAATGCGCACGCAACGCTCCGGTGCTCAACACGCCCCGATGCTGCCGCACCCCCACCCCCCAAACCCCCAATTCCCAAGAAACACCGCACAGTCGGGCTAACACCCCCAGCACGACGAGGCACACCAGCCCGTCCGGCGCTCGAGGGCGAGATTCAGCCCGTCCGGCGTTTGAGGACGAGGCGCGAAGCGCCAACGCTTGTGGGCGGGGCCCGGGGCGGCAGCCCCGGTTTCGGGAAGGGGCGGGCCTGGGGCGCACCGCGAGGACACACGTGCCCCCCTAGGCCAACAACCCCCGCAACGGAAAAACGGCCCGCCGAACAGCCACCACAGCCTGATCCACCCGATCCGAGGGGTCGTACCCCGACTCCCACCCCCGCCACCCCACCGGCCACCGCCCATCCGTCATCCGCCCAGGCGCAACCCCCCGCGTCCGCGCGAACACCTCCCGCCGCCACCCCTCAGGCACCGCCACGGAAGGCGAGATCTCCCGCCCCGCGGCGACGCCCACCAGATGCGTCCAGGACCGCGGCACCACATCCACCACCGCGTACCCACCCCCACCGAGGGCCACCCAGCGCCCTTCCGCGTACTCATGCGCCAGCTCATGGCACGCGATCTGCACCGCCCGCTGTGCGTCGAGCGACACGGCGAGATGCGCCAGCGGGTCCTCGAAGTGGGTGTCGGCGCCGTGCTGCGTCACCAGGACCTGCGGCCGGAACTCCGCGAGCAGCTCCGGCACAACGGCGTGAAACGCCCGCACCCACCCCGCGTCCCCGGTCCCCGCGGGCAGCGCCACGTTCACCGCGCTCCCCGGCGCCCCCGGACCGCCGGTCTCCTCGGGCCACCCGGTCCCCGGGAACAGCGTCCGGGGATGCTCGTGCACGGAGATCGTCAGCACCCGGGGGTCGTCCCAGAACGCGGCCTGCACCCCGTCCCCGTGGTGCACGTCCACGTCCACATAGGCGACCCGCTCGGCCCCCAGCTCAAGGAGCCGCGCTATCGCCAGCGCCGCGTCGTTGTACACGCAGAAGCCGGACGCCGCCGCGGGCATCGCGTGGTGCAGCCCGCCCGCGAAGTTCACCGCGTGCAGCGCCTCGCCCTGCCACACCGCTTCGGCGGCACCGACCGACTGCCCGGCGATCAGCGCCGACACGTCGTGAATCCCGGCGAAGGCCGGGACGTCCTCCGTACCGAGCCCGTACTCCCCGCGCGCGGAGGCCGGGTTCGCGGACGCCGCCTTCACGGCGTCCACATACTCCTCGTCGTGGACGAGCCCGAGCGTGGACTCGCCGGCGCGCTTCGCCGCGACCACGGCCACCTCGCGGTCAAGCCCGAAGGCGCCGATCAGACTCCTGGTCAGGGCAAGCCGGACCGGAGCCATGGGGTGCTCCGGGCCGAAGTCATAGCCCGTGACCGCTTCGTCCCACATCAGCTGCGCGCGCCCGCTCATGACCGTCACCGTATCGGTCCGGTCCGGGGGCGAACGACCGGGCGTACCACAACGTCATGAGCACCAACACCAGAGGAACGACCATGGCCCCACGATGGTTCCAGGCCTCACCCAGCGCTCCCACCAGCGGCGAACCGATCAGGAATCCCACGTAGTTGAAGACGTTCAGCCGCGCGACGGCCACGTCCGAGGCGTCCGGGAACAGCCGCCCAGCGGCCGCGAACGTCTGCGGCACGATCACGCACAACCCCAGTCCCAGCAGCGTGAATCCGCCGATCCCCACCCACGCCCCCGGCGCCAGGGCCACCACTCCGAACCCGGCCGCCGCGAGCACCGCGCCCGCCCGCACCACGGCCACCGCCCCGAACCGCCGCACCCCCAGGTCCCCAACTCCCCGCCCCACCAGGGTCATCACCATGTACACGTTGTACGGCACCGTCGACAGCTGCTCCGAACTCCCCAGCACGTCCTCGAGGTACTTCGCACCCCAGTTGGACACCGTCGAGTCCCCGATGTACGCGAACGTCATCACCAGGCACAGCGGCAACAGCACCCGGAACTCCACACTCCCACCGGCACCGGCCGTCTCCTGGCCCTCAGTGGCCCCGCCAGCACCCGCCGCGCCCGCTCCCCTGCCGCCGACCCCGTCGACGTACCAACGGCTCCCCACGAGGGCCGCGGGCAGCAGCACCACGACCACGGGCAGATACGTCACGACCAGCGACAGGTCCCAGTGCGCCCCCGCCCACGCCAGCGAGGCCCCCACGATGCCGCCCAGGCTGTACGCCGCGTGGAAGCCGAGCATGATGCTGCGCCCATACGCCCGCTGCAGGCTCACCCCGAGCATGTTCATGGACGCGTCGAGCGCCCCCACCGCGACGCCGAACACCCCGAGCGCAACCGCGATCTCCCCTATCGCGTCGCCCGCTCCGGCCCCGAGCAGCGCCAGCAGCACCACGGGCTGCGACCACCGCAGCACCCGGCTCGGCCGCACCCGCTTCACAAGCCCCTCGGTGCAGACGCTGCCGATTCCGGCCAGCACCGGCACGGCGGCCAGGAAGACGGGCAGCAGTCCGTCGGATATCCCGTACTGCTCCTGCAGCGCGGGTATTCGCGTCACGAGCAGGGCGAACGCCACGCCTTGCACCAGGAAGCCGAACGCGAGCGAGGCCCTGCCCCACCGGGGCGTCTCCGTCATGACGGCGAAGCGTAAGCCCCTGATCTACCGCAGGGTAGAGACCTTCTTTACTTGCGTTACTCGCCTTCCTCTCCCAGCAGGCCCACGAGCTCCCGCAGGTCCCCGAAGAGCCGGGTGGCATCCCGCAGCCGCTCGGCGGGAGTCATGGCCGTGAAACCGTAGACGTCCATTCCGGCCGCGACGGCGGCCCGCACTCCGAGCGGGCTGTCCTCGATGACGACGCATCGCTCCGGCGCCACGCCCATCCGCTCAGCGGCGTACAGGAAAAGGTCAGGCGCCGGCTTTCCCCGCCCCACGTCCTGGGAGCTGAAGACGCGGCCTTCGCCGAACCACCGGTCGAGCCCGGTCTTCCGGTGTCCCACCCGAATCCGTTCATGGCTGCCGGAGGAGGCCAGGCAGTAGGCGGCCCCGTCCACGGTCAGCTTCTCCAGCATCTCAAAGGCCCCCGCCATGGGCTGAAGCTCCCGCTCGAACGCGGCGAAGACCTGACCGTGGAACACCTCGTCGAAGTCCTCGGGCAGTCGTTTCCCCGACCGCTCCAGAACAAGGTCGTGTACGCGGTGAAGGGCACCTCCCATGTAGTCCCGCAGGGATTCCTCGTATGTGGTGGGGTGCCCGAGCTCGGTCAGATAAGCGGCGAGGATCCTGTTGGAGATCGGTTCGCTGTCCACCAGGACGCCGTCGTTGTCGAAGATGACAAGGTCATATCGCATAACGTGACCCTAAACGCAGAAAGCCCCCGTGCCGTACGGCACGGGGGCTTTCTCTCAAAAGGAGTTCGGCGGCGTCCTACTCTCCCACAGGGTCCCCCCTGCAGTACCATCGGCGCTGTGAGGCTTAGCTTCCGGGTTCGGAATGTAACCGGGCGTTTCCCTCACGCTATGACCACCGAAACACTATGAAACTGTGAACTACCGCACCACACCCAGAGAGTGTGGGGTTGTTCGTGGTTTCAGAACCAACACAGTGAACGCGAGCAACTGAGGACAAGCCCTCGGCCTATTAGTACCAGTCAACTCCACCCGTTACCAGGCTT